>CBIHNN010000006.1:0-99665 GCA_966211315.1 uncultured Micromonosporaceae bacterium
GTGCTACGCACCGTCACGAATCTTGAGATCTATCGGGCACGGGCCTGACCGACATTTTGAATAGGGCTCTCGGGCAACCTGCGCGGCCTCATCGACACCCCAGCGTCCACATGCTCGCCGGACCACGACAGCAACCGCGTAAAACGGCCGCCTCGCTACATCAACGACGATCAACATCAGGGAGTATCGAATTCGCCAACAGGATCGGGACAGCCACCCAAGCGCGGGGCCTACAGGCGCTGACCGACGCCGGCCTCGACGCGGTCGAAGCCACCGACGACAGCGACCTCGACGCCGCCGTCTACGGCCTCGACAACCTGATGATCGACCTCGACATCACCCGCGGCGAGCGCACCGCCCGGCTGAGCCTGGCCACCCAGCCGCGCGCCCACGCACCGATCGTCATGGCCATCGGCCCCGTCATCGCCCTCGACGACCTGATCGCCGGGAAGGTGTCGGCGATCGTCAACCGGCGCGAAATCCGCGACTACATCGACACCGCGGCGTTCCTCGCCGAACGCAGCGTCGCCGAGCTGCTGGCCGCGGTAGAACGTCTGCCCGTCGGCTCGACCCGGCCGTTCCATGCGGGGACCGTACCGATCGGTTGCACCCGGCCGCCGCGTGCAGCGGCGCGGCCGCCGCCGGGGCAGGACAGCTCGCAAGAACACTCGCAAGGTAGCTCGAACACTCGCAGGTTTGGTCTACCCGGTCCAACTGCGCGCCCCCGACCCGCGGCACGGCAGCCGGTACATCCGGATTGCCCGTCCGAGGACGAGAGGGTGCCGGAGCCGAACGCTCTGGTGAGCGGCAGCCGGTGGTGGTCGTTGACCACCGCGGCGTTGGCCGCTTCCAGGGTCTCGGGCCGGAAGTACCACTCGGCGGTCCAGGCGAGCACGTCGTACGGCACGCCGCAGGACTCGGCCATCGCGGACAGGCCCATGTTCGTGGCCTCGGCGATGATCACGTACATCAGGTTGCGCTTGAGCTCCGCCGGCCGGGCCACCTTCCCGCCGGCGTGCACGAGGTGGTCGGTGAACCCGGTCCGGGCGTCGACCTCCACCAGCACCGACGCGATCGGCACCCGCGGCAGCATCGCGGCCAGCTCGGCACGCAGGGCATCGGCCTCAGCGGGCACGTCCTCGGCGGTCAGCGGCGGGATGATCAGTTCACCGTCGTCGGTGAGCCGGACCTCTCCCGGGTTGCCCTTCGCAAGCTGGGTCTCCAAATCGGCCAGGGCGGTGTGCAGCTCGTCGTCGGCCTGGGCGAGCGCGTCGGCGGCCTGGACCGGTTTGCCGACCAGGTGGCAGAACTCCACCTTCTGCGGCGCCCACGCCTCGGGGGTGAGCAGGCACGACGCCGGATCGGCATACCGGCGCGAGCCGGGCACGAAGATGTCGCCGGAGCGCAGGCCGTCGCGCAGTCCGACCAGCACGGCCAGCTCCCAGTACCGGCGGTACGCGGTGACGTCGCCGGCCTGCTCCGCGGCGACGAGGTAGCCGGCCCACTTCGTCGGTACGAACTCGACCGGCGCGTCTGCGGGGACCTTCCGGGTACCGGTCGCGTACAACCCGGTCAGGATCCCGACGGCCTGCATCAACTGCTCGGTGCCGGGCCCACCGTCGAACTGAACCGTGGCCAGCACGGCCGGGGCGAACTGGCGCAGGTACGACATCGACGCGTCCATCATGCTGAGGTGGCCGTGATCGCGCGGCAGCCGCTCACGGCGTTCCGCCCATGCCGCACGCATCCGGTCCAGGCCGATACTGGTGCGTAGCACGCCGCCGAGCTGTTCGTCGCCGATCGCGGTGTCGAGCACGATGGTCAGGATCTCGTCCAGCAGCGCCTGCCGGTTCTCCCCGCCCTTGGCCCGCTCGGCCAGGGCGTCGGCGACCTTCTGCTTCGCCGCCGCCTCGCGGCCGCTGATCGCCTGGTCGAACAGCAGCAGCGTCTCGTCGAGCACGTCGACGGCCGACTGCGACAGCAGCGTGAGCAGGATCGGGTACCGGCGTTCCGGCTCGCGCCGCTGCAACGCCTGCCCGGTCAACCGGCGGCCCACGCCGGCCAGGAACCGGCGTCGCTCCGCCGGCAGCATCGACAGGGCCACGGTGTGCGCGTCGAGGCGCCGCAGGTAGGCCAGCTTCTCCAGCTCCGCCTTCACCGCGGCTGGGCTCGACGACGTCGGCCCCACGCCCAACCAGGCCAGCGGCGTCCGGCCGAGGTAGGCGTCCGGGACCAGCAACAGGTCCAGCTCGGCGCAGCGCCGGTCGGTGAGCAGGTGCTTCACCCTCGTCCAGGTCTCCGTTCGGGCGTGGGCCCGGGCCGCGGCCACCCGTCGCAGCAGCAGGATCACCCCGGGCCGGAGCACCCGCGACGAGAGCAGGTACTCGCAGGCCAGCCGGAACAGCAGCTTCGGCGAGTCGTGCTCCATCGCCCGGGCGAACAGGAACTCGTCGAGATCCTTCCACTCCGCGGTGTCCATCGACCGCCAACCGGCGTACCCGGCCACCTCCCGCAGATGACCGGTCCGGGTCTGCTCCCGCTCGCCGTACCCACGCAGCTCACCCATCGCGATCCCGAGCCGCTGCGACAACCGGCCCACCGCACATCCGGCGCCAACGCCACCTCATCAGGGACGAACCCGAAGCCGCGCCAGTTCCTCCGCCGAGAACACATCCTGAGTCGCCACGAACCCACCGCCTGAGCATCGACCGTCACCAAACGGACGGCACGCTAGGGCTCGGGACAGAGGTTGATCAACCCTCAGTTCTTGCCGTTGTTTTGGGCTGGAAACTACGGACGGGCCAAGTAGGCGGTTTCGATCTCCCACCTGCGGTGATATAGCCGGATCAGGTCCCCGGCGGGGTAGCGGTGCGCATCGAGCAGGGTGGTGATTAGCCGGTAGCCGCCGGTGCGGATGCCGTCGGTGGTCGCGACGCTGATCTGGGCGTCGATGACCCGCACCCGGACCGTGCCGATGGTCGAGAGCCAGGATCCGTCGCGGTAGCGGGTGATCACCGGCAGGCGGCGGCCGTTCTTGCAGCGGATCAGCAGGTCCGCCCCGGTAGCGGCGAGGGTCTTGACCAGTTCGGCGGCGGCGTAGTTGCGGTCGGCCAGCAGCAGCATCCCCGTGGTGAGGCTGCGGGCGAGGGTGCGGGCCTGGTCGAGTTCACCGGTGCTGATCGGACTGAACACGGCGTCGATGATCGAGCGGGTGCCGCAGGTCAAAAGGACACTCAGCCGTAGCGCCGGGTAGCCGGCGCCGCCGTGGTTACCGCGTTGTTTGCGGTACCTGGTCCGCACCTTCTCGGCGTCGGCTACCGCCATCGTGGTCCCGTCGATCGCGGTCACCAGCAGGCCCTGCCAGCGCACGACGTGGTTCGCCGTGGTGACGCCCGGGCCGCGAAGCAGATCGAACAACGCGCGTAGCGGCGCGGACCCGAGCCGCTGCCGGGCTTCGCGTAACGTGCCCGAGGACGGCTCGGTCAGGCCCAGCCCGGCCAGCCCCGCGGTCAGTTTCTGCCACACCAGTGGATAGCCGAGTTCGGCGAACAAGCAACCCGCCAGGATCAGGTAGACCACCACCCGGGCAGGGAGCAGCCGGATCCGTTGCTGGGTACGGCGGGTCGCGGCGAGGACCTCGTCGACCATCTCGAAGGGTATGAACTGGGTCAACTCACCCAGATGGCCGGCGCGAACACACCCGCGGCTACCCGCACCGTCCGGGTTATGGCAATCTGATCGACCAAAGCGGAGTTCCTGGTCTCGAGGCTGTCTTGGAGTGACTCACCTCAATACCGGAACTCCGCTTTGCTATCCCCGAGCGACACGCCCTTGACGGCCACCATGACGCCTTAACCGAGCGGCGTTGGAACTAGAGGTCGCGCAAGTAGGCGGGAGTCATGGTCGGCGGGTGCCTCTAGAGCGACAGAGGGCCCTCGCCCGCGGTGAACCGGCCGGAATCACCGTCGTGCGAGCGGACCTGCGGGCTGTCGGCCTCATCGACTCCGCCGCGATCAACGCGCTGACCGGCGCCCACGGCGACATCCGTGTTGTCCTCGACGTGACGGTGTCGTCCCTGCGCTCGCCGCGGGACGGACCGCGCACGGCTGATCAGCTGCAACCACCCCGGTCCCGCGCCGAATCGATCTACGCTTGGGTGAAATGCTCTTATCGCCGGTACGCCGCCCGCGGCGTTCCGGCCGGACGGGGGGAACCCCATGGCGCTGCTGCTGATCTCGGCGTTGTTCCTGATGATCTCGGTTTGGGTGTCGTGGGGCTGTTTCCGTCGCCGCGACCCGTTGCTGCGCGGCGTGATGCTGGTCTTCGCGAGCGTCGGCCTGCTGTTCGTGCTGGCCCTGGTCCAGCTGCTGGTGGGCCGGCCGCCTGCCGCGGTGGTGGGTCTGTTCACCGCGTTGCTGCTGGGACAGCCGTTCCTCACCTTGCGCCTGGTGAGCCAGCTCCGCGGGGTACCCAAGTGGGCGTTGCGGATTGCGGCCGCCGCCTGGCTGGCCAGCTCGATCGTTGTCGTCGCGCTGCGGCCGCCGCTGCCGCCGCTGGTCACGTGGCCGATGATCGCCGCGTTCTTCCTGGTGGAAACCGCGGCGGCATGGTTGCTGGCGGCCGAGGCGCGCCGCCGCGCCGGGGCCGCGCGAACCCGGCTATGGTGCGCTTCGGCGGGCACCGCCCTGTTCGGGCTGGCGCTGGTGGTGGCCGGTGGCGGGTCGGCCCTGACCGCGGTGTCCCGGGGCATGGCCCTGGTGTCGGCGTTGATGTACCTGCTCGCGTTCGCCCCACCCCGGTGGCTGCGCCGCTCCTGGTCGCGGGGCGCGGCGTACGGGCTGATGGGTGGTCTTCTCGCCGCCCCGGTGGACGAGCCGCCGGAGCAGACCTGGCGACGCTACGGCGAGGGCGCCCGGCAGGTCCTCGGCGCCGACGGGGTGACGGTGCTGCTGAGCACAGCACCGGGCACGGTGGAAACGGTGGCCCAGGCAGGCCTTGGAGCATCACACGGGCAGCGGTACGGCGACGAGGACATCGCGGAGCTGCTGGCGACGTCCGGCACCGTCGACCTGCGCGCGAAGCGCAACCGTGCGGCCAAGGCGGCCGCCGACGTCGCCGGGGCGAGTGGCGCTCGGTTCATCACCGCGGCGCCGTTGATGGTGGCCGGCCGGCCGGGCGCGCTGGTGCTGCTCAACCGGTATCGGACCCTGTTCGCCGACGACGACATCGCCCTGTTCACGGAGCTGGCCGCACAGGCTGCGACCATGGCCGGGCGCGCCGCGGTGCTGGCGGAACGGCAGCATCTCGCGGTGATCGTCGAGTCGTCCCACGAGGCGATCATCGGCAAGTCCCTGGACGGGTTCATCACGAGCTGGAACGCCGGCGCCCAGCGGCTTTACGGATACGTCGCCGCCGAGGTGATCGGCCGGCACGCCTCCCTGTTGTTTCCGCCGGGCGCCCAGGAGATCGAGGCGCAGCTCATGGGCCGGATCGTGGGCGGGGAACGCATCGAGCAGTACCAGGTGCTGCGCAGGCGCAAGGACGGTGGCACCTTCACCGTGTCGCTGACCCTGTCGCCGATCACCGATCCCGGTGGCGGAATCGCCGGGGTGGCATCCATCTCCCGCGACGTCAGTGAACGGCAGCGCGCCGAGGCCATGTTCCGAGGCCTGCTGGAAGCCGCGCCGGACGCCATCGTCGGCGTCACCCAGGACGGCCACATAGCACTGATCAACGCCCAGGCGGAGCGGCTGTTCGGCTACCAGCGCGACGAACTCCTCGGCCGGCCTGTCGAGGTCCTCGTCCCCGAACGGGCTCGCTTGCAGCATCCGCAGCACCGGGAGCATTACTTCGCTCACGCGCAACGGCGGGCGATGGGCGCCGGCATGGCCTTGGCGGCGGTACGCAAGGACGGCTCGGAATTCCCTGCGGAGATCAGCCTGTCGTCCCTGGAGACGGACCAGGGCGTGATCGTGTCGGCCGCCGTCCGCGACGTCACCGAGCGGCTGGAGGTCCAGGCCGAACGGGAACGCCTCGCCGCGCAGGCCGAGCGCGACGCCGCCGAACGGCGAATGCAGCACACCCGCCGGTTGGAGAGCCTGGGTCAACTCGCAGGTGGGGTCGCGCACGACTTCAACAACATCCTCGCCGTGATCGGCAGCTACACCGAGATGTCCATCGAGACCCTGGACGCCCCGGTGCCGACCGCGGACGAGCTGACCGGGGTTCGCGCCGACCTGACCCAGGTCAGTCGGGCGACCGAACGTGCAGGCCAGCTCACCAAACAATTGCTCGCGTTCGGCCGGCGGGAGATCACCCAGGCCGAGGTTCTCAGCCTCAACCACCTCATCCGCGACGTCGAGCAGATGCTGCGCCGGGCCCTCGGCGAGCACATCACCCTGATCACCGACCTGGACCCGCAGCTGTGGAACGTCCATGCCGACCCCGCTCAGATCGAGCAGATCCTCGTCAACCTCGCCGTCAACGCCCGCGACGCGATGCCCACCGGTGGCACCCTGTCCATCGACACGACGAACGCGGACCTCGAGGAGAACGACGCCGCGAACCCCGCCCTCGGTCCGGGCCGGTACGTGCGTGTCCGGGTGAGCGACACCGGCAGTGGCATGCCCCCCGAGGTGCTGGATCGCGCCTTCGAGCCGTTCTTCACGACCAAACCCCAGGGCGCCGGAACGGGCCTGGGCCTGGCCACGGTGTACGGCATCGCCGCATCCGCCGGCGGCGACATCCGGCTCTATTCCGAACCGGGGATCGGTACCACCCTCACGATCCTGCTACCGGCGACCGAGGTCACGGCCGCACCCGACGACACCACGATCAGCGTCGACGCCGGTCCCGCCGAGGGGACGCCCCGCCACGAGACCATCCTGCTGGTCGAGGACGAGGAGCCGCTGCGGGACGTCACCACCCGCATCCTCATCCGCGCCGGCTACCGCGTTTTGGTCGCGGACGGCGGTCCTGCCGCCATTGACATCGCCCGGTCCCATCCCGAGCCCATCCACCTTCTGCTCACCGACGTGATCATGCCCAAGATGATGGGTAACGAGGTCGCCGACCGGATCACCGCCATCCGCCCGGAGCTTCCGGTGCTGTACATGTCCGGCTACGCCCAACCCGTCCTCACCGAACACGGGACCCTGCAACCCGGCGTCACCATCGTCGAGAAGCCCTTCACTCGGCGTCAGTTGCTCGACCGCATCCACGCCGTCCTTCACCACGACCACCGCGGCACCGCGGGCTGCTTGCCGTCCGCCGCGGCCGGGCCCGTCATCTCCGCGAGCACCCGGGCCCTGTGACGCTGATCCGCCAGTCCGGTTCGGACGCGTCGTTGATCAGTCCCTCCGCCGGCCGCCGGCAGCCTCAACATTCCGTTGTGGCTTCGAAATGTTATCGTTAACAAAGGAGTGTCGAGCGGCGGACGGGCGGACATGGATCTGAGACACGGCCGTGGTCCCGCCATGACGGACGTCGCCCGCCTCGCGGGCGTCTCACACCAGACGGTCAGCCGGGTTCTGAACGACCATCCCAACGTGCGCGAGCAGACCCGCCTGAGGGTCCGCGCGGCGATCACCCAGCTGGGCTACCGGCCGAACAAGGCGGCGCGCGCCCTGGCCACCGGCCGTTCCCAGATCATCGGCGTCGTCGCGCAGAACACCACCCTGTACGGGCCGACGTCGCTGCTCAATGCGTTCGAACAGGCCGCGGCCGAGGCGGGGTTCGCGGTCAGCGTCGGCAGCGTCGGCGGCCTCGACCAGCGGTCCGTGGCCGCTGTGGTCGAACGTCATCTCGATCAGCGCGTGGCGGGGCTCGTGGTGATCGCCCCTGTGTCGTCGGCCGGGGCGGCGCTGGACGCCATGCCCGCGGACGTTCCGCTGGTGACCATCGACGGCGATCCGCAGCGCAACACCGCCCTGGTCACGGTGGATCAGGTCGCGGGGGCACGCGCCGCCACCCAGCACCTGCTGGACACAGGCCACCGCACGGTCTGGCACGTCTCCGGGCCGCCGGACTGGTTCGACAGCGTGGGCCGGGTCCGTGGGTGGCGCGAGACGCTCCAAGCCGCGGGGGCCGAGGTCCCCCCGCTGATCCCCGCGGACTGGACCGCCGCTGCGGGCTACCGGGCCGGGTTGATGCTGGCCCAGATGCCCGAGGTGACCGCGATCTTCGCGGCGAACGACCACTTTGCGCTTGGCGTGCTGCGGGCATTGCACGAGCGGGGTCGGCGGGTGCCTGACGACGTGAGCCTCGTCGGCTTCGACGACGTGCCGGAGGCCGCGTACTTCATCCCGCCGTTGACGACGGTGCGGCCCGACTTCGACGCGGTCGCGAAGGCGAGCTTGAAGCTGCTACTACGGCAGATCGAGACGCGCATGCCGAGTGACGAGCGGATCACCGTCGCGCCGAGGTTGATCAGCCGGGACAGCGTCGCGCCGCCGGCTGACCGGTTCGCCCTCTCCAGTCCATCTGTACGTAGGCATACCCCGATGTAACCTGTCACCCGTCGACTGCTCATTTCTTCAGCGTTGCCGGGTTGTTACTCTAGGCCCTTGACTTGGTCTATGTGAGCGTTAACACTCGGGTTTGGGCGTACCGCCACAGCTTTTCGGCGGGCCCCTGCCGGAGGTTTCCGATGTTCCCCATTGCCCGCCGGTTTCGTGATCGGCGCCGATTCGGCACGCTCTCCGGACGTGCTGTGGTCGTCCGGGTTACCGCACACACCGTACTCACTCAGGCGCTGCGCGACCTGGCACACATGCTGCCTCCCGAACTGCTTGCCATCGCCGGCTTCGGCGACCGGATCCGCTGGAACAACGCCGCATGCCGGCTCGCCCAGCACCTCTGATGCCGGCACCTCCGACGTCATCACCCCTGCTCACGAAGGAGACACCATGAAGTTCCGATGGTTTGCGACGACGGCGAGCGCGTTCATGCTCGCCGGCTCGCTGGCGGCCTGCGGAAGCAGCACCAAGACGGCCGACCAGACGGGCACCGCCGCCGGCGACAACGCCGGCGCCCTGATCGGCGTGACCATGCCGACCAAGTCCTCGGAGCGCTGGATCGCCGACGGCAACAACCTCAAGCAGCAGCTGGAGGGCATGGGCTACAAGGTCGACCTGCAGTACGCCGAGAACGATATCCCCACCCAGGTCAACCAGCTGGAAAATCAGATCACCAAGGGCGCCAAGCTGCTCATCATCGCCTCCATCGACGGCACGGCGATCACCACGCAGCTGCAGACCGCCAAGGACAACAAGATCCCGGTCATCGCGTACGACCGGCTGATCCGTAACAGCCCCAACGTCGACTACTACGCCACCTTCGACAACTTCAAGGTCGGGGTGCAGCAGGCGACGTCCCTGTTGGTCGGGCTGAAGCTGCTCAAGCAGGACGGTTCGCCCGGTGACGCCAAGGGCCCGTTCAACATCGAGCTCTTCGCCGGTTCCCCGGACGACAACAACGCGACGTTCTTCTTCAACGGCGCCATGAGCATCCTCAAGCCCCTCATCGACAAGGGGACGCTGATCGTCAAGAGCGGCCAGACCGACTTCAAGACGGTCGCCATCCTGCGCTGGGACCCGGCCACCGCCCAGAAGCGCATGGAGGACCTGCTCACCTCGACCTACCAGGGCGGCACCAAGGTCGACGGAGTGCTGTCGCCGTACGACGGGCTCTCCATCGGCATCCTCTCGGCGCTCAAGAGCAACGGCTACGGAACTGGCGGGCAGCCGTACCCCGTGGTGACCGGCCAGGACGCCGAGCTCGCCTCGGTCAAGTCGATCATCGCCGGTGAGCAGTACGCCACCATCTACAAGGACACCCGTGAGCTCGCCAAGGTCACCGTTGCCATGTCGGACGCAGTCCTGAAGGGCAACAAGCCGCAGGTGAACAACGAGAAGGACTACGACAACGGCGTGAAGGTCGTGCCGTCGTACCTGCTCGACCCGGTGATCGTCTACAAGGACAACTACGAGAAGACCCTCATCGACACCGGCTACTACAAGAAGTCGCAGCTGGGCTGAGCCTGATCCGCGTCCCGCCGCCGGCAGCCCCGGCGGCGGGACGCGCAGGACCGTCACCGACGAGGGGAGCGCTCCGCATGACCGACGACATCCTGCGTATGCAGGGCATCACGAAGACGTTCCCCGGGGTCAAGGCCCTTCAGGACGTCAACCTGACCGTACGCCGCGGCCAGATCCACGCGATCTGCGGTGAGAACGGTGCCGGCAAGTCGACGCTGATGAAAGTGCTCTCCGGGGTCTACCCGCACGGGTCCTACACCGGTGACATCGCCTTCGACGGCGAGCCGTGCCACTTCACGGGCATCCGCGACAGTGAGGCCCGTGGCATCGTCATCATCCACCAGGAGCTGGCGCTGGCCCCACAGTTGTCTGTCGCCGAGAACATCTTCCTCGGCAACGAGCGGGCCAGCCACGGCCTCATCGACTGGAACCGCACCAACCACGAGGCGGCCGAGCTGCTGGGCCGGGTGGGCCTGCGGGAGAACCCGGTCACCGTCATCAATGACCTGGGCGTCGGCAAGCAGCAACTCGTCGAGATCGCCAAGGCGCTGTCCAAGCGGGTCCGGCTGCTGATCCTGGACGAGCCGACGGCCGCCCTCAACGACGAGGACTCGGCGCACCTGCTCGGCCTGCTGCGTGGACTGCGCGATGAGGGGATCACCTGCGTGATCATCTCGCACAAGCTCAACGAGGTCATGGCGATCGCTGACGAGGTCACCATCCTGCGCGACGGCCGCACCATCGAGACCCTCGACCTGGCGACCGACGACGTCACCGAGGACCGGATCATCTCCGGCATGGTGGGCCGCGACCTGGACCACCGGTTCCCGCCGCACGAGTCGCACGTCGGCGAGGAGGTGCTGCGCATCGAGGACTGGACGGTGCACAGCCCCACCCAGCGCGGCCGTGTGGTGGTGCGGGACGCCAGCCTGACGTTGCGCCGCGGCGAGATCGTCGGGCTGGCCGGACTGATGGGTGCCGGCCGTACCGAGCTGGCGATGAGTGTCTTCGGGCGCTCGTACGGCACGAACATCTCCGGCCGCATCGTCAAGGAGGGTCGGCAGATCGACCTGCGTTCGGTCCGCGACGCCATCAAGAACGGCATCGCGTACGTCACCGAGGACCGCAAGCGGTACGGCCTCAACCTCATCGAGGACATCAAGCGCAACGTGTCCGCGGCGGCACTGAGCAAGCTGGCCCGGCGGGGCTGGGTGGACGATGGCCGGGAGTACGAGGTCGCGAACGGTTTCCGCGACGGCATGAACATCAAGGCGCCCAGTGTGCTGAGCGTGACCGGCAAGCTCAGTGGCGGCAACCAGCAGAAGGTCGTCCTCTCTAAGTGGATCTTCACGAACCCCGACGTGCTGATCCTCGACGAGCCCACCCGCGGCATCGACGTCGGCGCCAAGTACGAGATCTACACGATCATCAACCGGCTCGCCGACGAGGGGAAGGCCATCCTGGTGATCTCCTCCGAGCTGCCGGAGCTGCTCGGCCTCTGCGACCGCATCTACATCCTCTCCGCAGGACGGATCACCGGTGAGGTGCCCGGCGCCGAGGCCACCCAGGAACGACTCATGCAGTTCATGACCAAGGTCCACGAGTAGGAGACCGCGATGACCAGCGTCGCACCCACCAACGCCGATCTCGCCGTGTCGGACGAGACCCTGCACCAGCCCGGCGATCCCTCGGGACGCGAGACGCGCCGGTTCACCGTCAACCTGCGGCAGTCCGGCATCTACATCGCGTTCGCCCTCATCGTCGTGCTGTTCTCGGCACTCACCGACGGCCAGCTGCTGCAGCCGCAGAACATCAGCAACATCGTCGTGCAGAACTCGTACATCCTCATCCTGGCGATCGGGATGATCCTCATCATCATCGCCGGACACATCGACCTGTCGGTGGGGTCGGTCGTCGCCGTCTGCGGGGCGATCTGCGCGGTCCTCACCGTCCAGGCGGGAGTGCCGTGGCCGATCGCGCTCGCGATCACCCTCGTCGTGGGTGGTCTGATCGGCGCCTGGCAGGGCTTCTGGATCGCGTACTTCGGCATCCCGGCGTTCATCGTGACGCTGGCCGGCATGCTGCTGTTCCGGGCGTTGACCCTGATCGTCCTGGGCAACCAGGGCATCGGCCCGTTCCCGGACGAGCTGCGTACCCTCTCCAACGGCTTCACCGAGGCCTACCTGGGCAACGTCGGATTGGGGCCGCTCGGCGGCGCCGACCTGTTCAGCCTCCTCGTGGGCGTCGTTGCGGTGGGCGGCATCGCGCTGTCGCAGTGGCGTACGCGGCGGGCGCGGCTCGGGTACCGGCAGACCGTCGACCCGATGCCGTTGTTCCTGCTGAAGATCGCCGTCGCGGCCGTCCTCGTGCTGTTCATCGTGGTGCAGCTGGCCCGGTTCAAGAACCTGCCCTGGGTGCTCGTGCTGCTCGCCGCCCTCGTGCTCGGGTACAGCCTGTTCACCAACAAGGCGGTGTTCGGCCGGCAGATCTACGCCGTCGGCGGCAACCTGCAGGCCGCCACGCTCTCCGGTGTGAAGGTCAAGTCGATCATCTTCGGGATCTTCGTGAACATGGGCGTTCTGGCCGCGCTCGCCGGCGTGATCTTCGCCGGTCGGCTCAACCAGGCCGGGCCCACCGCCGGCAACCAGTTCGAGCTGGACGCCATCGCCGCCGCGTTCATCGGCGGAGCGGCCGTCCAGGGCGGCGTCGGCAAGGTCGTCGGGGCGATCACCGGGGGCCTCATCATGGGCGTCATCAACAACGGCATGTCGCTGATCGGTTCCCCGAGCGAGAGAGTCATGCTGGTCAAGGGACTCGTGCTGCTCGCAGCGGTCGCGTTCGACATCTGGACCAAGCGGCGCGCCGGCGCCGCCCGTTGAACGAATCCGCCCGCTGAACGGAGTCCGCGTGCCGGACGCCGGCGTGCTGACGCCCCCGGACCCGCGCCCGGGGATCGGCTTCACCACCACGGTCGCGCCGGACATCCTCTTCGACGCGGCCGGGCCGAGCGGTGGTGGCCGCGATCGCGGCCGCCGGATCGACGACGCCCTGGAACGCGCCGGCCTCGCCGGGATCGACCGCCGACCCGTTCGCGCGTACTCGCTGGGTATGCGGCAGCGGCTCGGCCTGGCCGCTGCGCTCCTGCAGTTCGGCCGCTGGTTCCTCGACCAGCTGACCAGCGGCGGCCACACGTCTCTGCTCGATACGCCCGACGACGAACTGGCCGAGGCCGGTAACGGCACCGGGGAGGTCCGCGCATGGGTCGCGGTCGCCGGGGGCAACCCGTGGACGTGCGGCGAAGAGGCTCGCCTACGAACCCATCCACGAATGGATCAACGGCATGGGCGTGGCGATGTACGAGACCGCCCGAGTCAGCGCGCGTACTGTTCGATGACGGCGTCGGACAGCGCCGGCCAGGCCTGTGCGGCCCACTCACCGAACGCGCGGTCGGCGAGTCCGGCGCAGGCCAGCCCGTGCTCCGGGTCAACCCACAGGAAGCTGCCCGACTGGCCGAAGTGGCCGAACGTGGCCGCCGAGTTCAGCGACCCCGTCCAGTGCGGCCGTTTGCCGTCGCGCAGTTCGAAGCCGTACCCCCAGTCGTTGGGGTCCTGGCGCCCGAAGCCCGGAAGGATGCCGGCCAGGCCGGGGAAGGTGGGCCTGGTGGCCTCCGGCATCAGCCGGGGGACGAGGGTCGGCGCGAGCAGCTCCCGGGCCAGCCGCGCCAGGTCGGCGATCGGGCCGTGCGCGCCGCGTGCGGGGGAGCCGTCGAGGGCGGTGTCCCGCATGCCCAGCGGTACGAGCACCCGGTCGCGCAGCTGGTCGCTGAAGCCGGGGCCCAGCCGCGCCGCCAGCATCTCGAAGCCACGGTTGGAGTAGATCCGGCGCCGTCCCGGCGCACTCAGGACGGTGTCCTCGTCCAGGGCCACGCCGGAGGCGTGCGACAGCAGGTGCCGCACGGTCGAGCCGGGCGGTCCCGCGGGTTCGCCGAGGCCGAGTTCACCGCGGTCCACGGCGCACAGCACCGTGAGTGCGGTGAGCAGCTTGGTCACAGACGCCCAGCGGAACGGCTGCGCCGGACCGGTCGCGGCCACCGTGCCCGTGGCGTCGACGACCGCCACCGCCGCCGCACCCACCGGCCACCGCGCCACCGCGTCAAGAGCTCCCACCGCGGCAGCGTAACCCGCGCAACGAGGAGGAGTCGTGATGGACGTCCGCTTCATCGGCCGGGCCGGCGTACGGCGCCACAGCGTCGACGACCTGCCGGAACTGCTGGCCCGCGACGAGGGCTTCGTCTGGGTCGACATCCCCGTCTGCGACGAGGCGGACGCCGAGGTCCTCATCGGCGTCTTCGGCTGCCATCCCCTCGCCGTGCGCGACTGCGTCGAACGCAACCGGGTGCCCCGGGTACGCCTCTACCCCGAGCATGCCTTTCTCATCCTGCACGGCGCCGAACGCGGCGATGCGGGGCACGTGCACTACATCGAACTCGACCAGTTCATCGGCGCCCGGTACCTGGTGACGGTGCACGGGCCGGTCAACCCGGCGGTCCCCGATGCCGTGGCGCAACGTGAGACCAGCGCGGTTCTGGCCCGCCTGGAATCCGGCCGGATCCACCCCGCGTCCCCGTACGCGTTGTCGTACGCGATCGTGTCGGCGCTGACCCGGCATCTGGAGGCGTTCGTCGAGGAGCTCACCCGGGACGTGTGGGCGCTGGAGCAGCGGGTCACCGGCGGGCACATGGGCGACCCGCAGGAGTTCCTCGAGGAGCTGTTCAGCGCCCGGCACGGGTTGATAGCGGTGCGGACGATGGCGGCGATGGGGCACGTGGTGTACTCCCGCATTCTGGCGCTGGGCCGGCTCGTGCCCGCCGAGGACCGGGCGTCGCTGGTCGACCTGGCCGACCAGTTGGACCGGATCCAGCACCTCGCCGACGGGCAGCGTGAGTACCTGCAGGGGGTGATCGACTTCTACCGGGCCCGCGCGGAGACGAAGATGACGATCGCCGCCGAGCGCCTCGCCGTCATCGCCGTCGTGACCTTGCCCATCACTGCGCTGTCGTCGATCTACGGCATGAACATCATCGTCAACGATCAGACCCACGTGGCCCAGCTCATCGTGGTGCTGGTCGCGATGACGGCGATGTCGATCGCCCTGCTGACGTGGGCGAAACGCCAGGGCTGGTGGTGAACCACCGTGTGTTCCAGGTGGTCAGCCGTCCCGCGGGTCCCCGCGTTCTGCGTTCCGTCACGGGACGGTCTCCGTCGTGGTCGGTAGCGTGGCCATCTGGTCCACCTCAGCGGGGGGAGCGGGCCGGCTTGCGCGCGACGCTCAGTCCGCCGAATCCACCACCGACCACACCCGGTGGCGGCTTTCCTGGTCGTCCCGGGAGGCTCCCACGCCCCGCAGTTTCCGTCACATGTGGTCGGCGGTCGCGGAATTCTCCCGCTCACCGGAAGCGGCGGGCGGCGGCACGTCTCGGGCCCGCTGGAACAGCACGTACAGGTAGACCAGTGCGGGGACCAGTTTCGCGGCGGTGTCCCACTCGATGAGCCGGGTGACGTCGGTGCTCATACCGAGCGCACCGACCGACGTCCGCGGAGCCGGGTCCGCCAGCTCGAACGGGAAGATTCCTGCTGGGTGATTGATTTCTCACTCAGTGGCAACGTCCGGTTTCTTCCCGGTGCCGCACCATGCGACGGTGCGATGGAGGCATGCTTGGGGAGGCGCAATGGCGGGTAACTCCACGGACGCCGGACGATCGGTCACCAGCAAAGTCATCGCCATTCTGATGACCTTCACCACCGGCGGCTCCTATTCGCTCACGGAGATCGCCCGGTTGACCGGTCTGCCGATCTCCACCGCACATCGCCTGGCCGGTGAGCTGCTGGACTGGGGAATCCTGCAGCGCTCGGGGGAGGGGCAGTTCCGGGTCGGGATGCAGCTGCGGGCGATCGCCAACCAGGCCATGACCGTCATGCCGAATCTGCACGAGCGTGCCCGCAGGGTGATGGAGGACCTCGCCGCGGTGTCGGCTCACGGCGTGGTGCGGCTCGGCGTGCTGCAGGGGCTCGAGGTGGCGTACCTGGAGAAGGGTCCGGGGAACCGGCCGGTGCCCGCGGCCTTCGACGCGGCCACGATGCCGGTGCATGCGACGGCGATGGGCCGGGCGATGCTGGCTTTCGAGCCCGCGCACCTGGTGGACATGGTGGTCGAGCACGGCCTGACCCGGTATACGCCGTACACGGTGACGACGGCGGACCGGCTGCGGCGCGCGCTGTCCGTGATTCGGCTGACCCGGCTGGCGGTCTGCCGGCGCGAGTACGAGCCGGAGGGTTCCGCCGCCGCCGTTCCGGTCTTCGGCGCGGGCGGCGTGGTGGTCGCCGCTCTGGAGCTCGCCGTGCACGGTGGACAGGACCTGCGGATGGTCCAGCCGCCGCTGGTGGTGGCGGGTCGCGCGCTCACCCGGGAGCTGCAGAGCGGCTCGGTCCGGCCGTCGCTCACGATCAACAGTGACCGGCAGTTCGACATGCTGATGAACGGTGCCGTGGCGGCGATTCCCCGGCAGCGGACCGGCGGCTGAGGTCCAGGACCAGAACACCTTCAGCCCCTCGCGGGCACCAAAGCGTTCCAGGCGCCGTCCGATGGCGTCCTGAACCGCCCAGACGACGTCCTCGCGCAGGACGACCACCCGGTCCGTCTTCTCGACCGACGCGACGATCGTGTCGATGTCCAGCGGCACCAGCGTGCCCAGATCGATCGATCACCTCGACCGAGATGCCCTCCTCAGCCAGGACGGCCTCGGCACCGCCATCGCGCGTCACCCCCGCCCGTTCCGGTCCGGAGGGACTTGGGGGCGTAGGGCCCGGTGGGTCGCGGCGACCCGCTACCGTCATACCGGTCTCGCCGCGACTGAAACGGACGTGGCAGCCCGCGCAGTCGACGCCGGGGGCGACCCGGCGGCGAACATTCCAGCAGGACGGGGCCATGATCAGCGGTTTGCAGTGGGCGATTCTCCTGTCGGCGTTGTCGGCGGTGAGCTATGCCGTGGCCGCTGTGGTCCAGGAGCGGGTCGCCGCCGCGGGGCATCGCAGTCTGCCGGGCTGGGCGGCGATCATCATGCTGACTGTGCTCGGCGCAGGGCTGCACGTGGCCGCCCTGCACTCCGGCACGGTGGGCGTGGTTCAGGCCATGGGGGCGTCGACGCTGCTCTTCGCGCTGGCGTTCACGGCGCTGCGCAACGGGAACCGGGTCGGCTCGGCCGCCTGGCGCGACGCCACGCTGACCGTGGCCGGACTCGCGGGCCTCCTGGCGCTGACCGAGGTGTCCGACGTCCCCCCCACGCTGAGCGCCACCGCGGGCACGGCGCTCGGCGTGGGCTCGATCCTCATCGTGGGCCTGCTGACCTGCTCGACGTTCCTGCGCCATGCGCCCCTGGCGCGCAGCCTGCTGCTCGCCGCCGGTTCGGGGGCGGCGTTCGCGGTGTCGTCGGTCTTCGTGAAGGTGTTGCTGGTCGCGTACGCCGGGGGTGGGATCACCGCCGTGTCGGTGCCCGCCTTCGGCGCGACCACCGTCCTCGCCGTGGGCGGCATGCTGATCGGCCAGCTCTCCTACCAGGGCGCCGGCCTCGCGGCGCCGCTGGCCACGGTCAACGTGACCAATCCGGTCGTGGCCGCGATCATCGGGATCACCATGCTCGGCGAGGGCTTCCGCTTCGGCCTCGCCGGTGCCGTGCTGGCCGCGGCGTCGGGCTGCGTCGCCGCAGTCGGCGTCGTCGGGCTCGCCCGCGCGGCCGAGACCGTGACCGACCAGTCGGTCGAACCCAAGGACCGGGCACCGGCCCACCTGTGACGCCTTCGCTGCTTCGTCCGCATCGGCACCGTAGCCGAGTACCTCGAGATCGCCGGTCGGTGGCGGGGACCGGCCACTGACCAGGAGGGCTTCGGTGGGCCGGGGTACGCGGTAGCCGAACACTAGGGTGACCCTTCCGTCCCGCCGCGGGCGTCGCCCCTCCGGCTCGTCCCCCGCGCACTCTCCACCCGGCCGCCCGGGCGACACGTCGGGGCGGATCGTGGCCGGCGGCAGTCCACCAGCGGGTGCGCGCGGTGGCAGGTGGGCGCGGGCTTCGGACGGCGTATGCGTCGCTTGTGCGTGGCAGCCCTCGGCGTACGCCTGGAACGCGCCGTCACGGCTGGACGACGAACTCCACCCGCCGGTTGACCGCCTGATGCTCGGGGCTGTCATCGGGCACCTTGGGCCGGCTCTCGCCGAACCCGTCGGGCGTGAGCCGCCCGCCGTCCACGCCCATCATCTGCAGCGTCGCTACCACAGTCCGCACGCGGGCCCGGCTCAGGACGAGGTTGCTCTCGTCCGAGCCGATGCCGTCGGTGTGACCCTCCACCCGTACCCGGAGATCTGGTGTCTCCTTCAGGACCGTCGCGGCCTCCGCGACCGCGACCTGACCCTCCGGTGTGAGAGTCGCGTTGCCGGTCAGGAACGTGATCCGCGGCAGGTCGGCCAGTCGCCGCTGCACCTCAGGTGCGGGCGCGGCCACGGTCGGCTCGTTCATGACCGGACCGCCGGCCTGCGCGGCCGCATCCCGTGTCGTGTTCCCCGGCACATCAGGGGGTACGACGACGTCAGCGACCCGTACCCCCTCCTGCCGCCGCACGACCGTTGCCGCCCGGTCCGCGTCCGCGGCACGGGTGACTCGTACGACGCCGTCGCGGCCCACGAAGCTCACCTGAGCCCCGGAGATCCCGGCCGCCCGCAGCGCCCACTCAGACCGCTCCGTCAGGTCCCGCTCCATCGCATGCCGATTCGGGACGGACTGGCCGAACCCGATGGCGAGCAGCCCCACGACACCGACGACGATCGCCGGTACCGGACTGCGGCGCACCCGCCCCGGCCCCACCATCAGCCCCGGCCCGGGTCGCGTCCGTCCGGCAGCCGACCGGTGAGCTCCGCGAATCCGGCGTCATCCCGGTCCGCCAGCAACCGGGCCTGGCGGGCCCACGTCACCAGGCTCGGCGCGGACCGCATCCCCGCCGCCGAGATCGCCGCTCGGATCGTGAGGTCGTCCGCCACGGCGAGGTCCTCGTAGCTGTTGATGCCGGCGGCGTTCAACGCCTTCGCCATCTTCGGCCCGATACCCTCGATCCGCCTGAGATCATCCGGCGTCCCCGAACCGTTGGCGACCCGCTGCTCGGGCACCCGCCTGCCCTCGGTTCCGCTGTCCGTCGGGTCGTTCTCCGCCGTGGCCACCAGCTGCGCGTCCACCGCCGCCTCGGCGCTGCGGGACCCCACTCCCGGCTGCGCCGGTACGGGGGCGGGAGCCCCTTTCGTGGTCGTCTCCAACAGGGCGTTCGTGGTGGCCTCCGCCCGCGCCAACTCAGTGCCGTCGACCGCGGACGCCGGTTCCGCCGTGGTGGCAGCCGGGTCCGCCGGCTCCGGCCGGGTCTCGGCCGGGTCGGATCCATTGGTGCTTGTGAACGGGTCGGAGCCGTTCGCCGTGGTTGACGCCTGCGTGCCCGGTTCGCGGCGGGCGGCGAGCCCGTCCGACGAAGCGGTGAGGCCGCTCTCGTCGTTGCCGGCCAGCCGCCGTGCCTGCGCGGGCCACGTCCGCAGGCTCGGCACGAACCGCACGCCCGCCGCCTTCAACATCGCCCGCAGTGTGTCGACGTCGGTATCCGCCAGGTCGCGGTAGGTCCGGATTCCCGCATCGATCAGCGCCGACGAGACCTTGGGGCCGATGCCCTCGATCCGGACGAGATCATCGGAAGGATCGGCCGCCGTACCGGCTCCGGCGGCCCCGGTCGCGGGCTGCGACTGTGGCTCGGATTCCGCTTCAGCCTCGGATTCCGCTTCGGCCTCGAACCCTGCCTCGGGCGCGGTCTGCATCTGCGACGCGGACGTCGTCCCGGACGTCACATCGGCCGTCGGCTCCGACGTCCGCTCGGTCGTCGGCACGGTCTCGTGCACGGACTCGTCGGCGTTGAGGGCAGGCTCGGCGTCGGCCTTGGCGGCAGTCGGCCCCAGGTCGGCATCCGCCTCCTGCGCGGTCGTCGGACCTGCCGCGATCACCGGCTCGGGGGTCTGCGCGGATTCGGCGGCCGGTTCGGCTTCCGTGACCGGTCTGGCTTCCGTGACCGGTCTGGCTTCTGTGACCGGTTTGGCTTCTGACACCGGTTCGGCTTCCGTGACCGGTTCGACCTTGGCGATGTGCGCTGCCTCTGCGACGGGCTCGGTGACGGCAGCAACGACCGGCTCGATGGGGGGAGCAGCGACCGGCTCGGTGGTGGGCTGGGCTTCGGCAGTGGGTGCGGACTCCGCATCATGCCCGAGTTCTGCGTTCGTGCCCGGCTTGGTGGCCGGATTCGCCGACGGCAGTGCCGGGGTGGCCGCGGTCTCCTGCGTGGCGGCACGGCGGCCCACGAGGTGGCGGCCCCACAGCAGCCAACCGACGCAAAGGCCGATCAGGAACGCGGCGATGATGAAGAGGTATGAGTTACCGAGAAACCATGCCACGGCATACCTCCGGGGGAAGGGAGTGAAGATGTCGCGCGCAGCCTCGCATACGTCGGTCTGCCGCCGACATCTGACATGCCGTTTCAGGACCGCCGATGCGCCGGATCCGGTCGCGTGGCAGGTCGATCAGAACGCCTCAGGAGCGCTGATTCCGATTCGTCCGATGCACGGGCCCGAGCGCCGATGAGGGCCGAGCGGGCCCCCGGGGGCCGGGCGAAGCCCGAGCGCCGAGCGGGCGGTGCGTGGCGAAGGGCTCAGACTGCCGGGGCACCGGCCGCGCGGTCGAGCGCGTGCCTGATCTGCTTCTCGGCCTCGTCCCGGCCGGCCCAAGGGTCCGACTCGATGATCACCATTTTGCCGGGCTCGACGGCCTTGTAAACCTCGAAGAAGTGTTTGATCTCGAGCCGGTAGAACGGTTCCAGGTCATCGATGTCCTGCAGGTGGGCCAGGCGGTGCTCGGCCGTCGGGACGCACAACACCTTAGGAGTGGGGCCCTGCTCGTCGCGCATGCAGAACATGCCGACGGGCCGGCTGCGGATGAGACAGCCGGGGTACGTGGGTTCCTGCACCAGGACGAGGGCGTCCAGGGCGTCGTCCCCTCCGATCAGCGTGTCTTCGATGAATCCGTAGTCGGCGGGGTAGAGCGTCGCGGTGAACAGGGTCCGGTCCAGCCAGATCCGGCCGGTGTTCCGGTCCACCACGTACTTGTTGCGGGTGCCTTTCGGAATCTCGATGGTGACGTCGAATTCCATGTCCCGTTGACCCCCTTCGGCCGGGGAGGAGACGAGCGTGCAGCTCACCCGACCGTACTCGCGACCGGCGCGCCGCGCGCGACGAGACGACACACTGGACGGTGATGCCGAGCCCGCCGGGACCAGTGGATCCGGGACAGCCGGATCGCCGCCGAGGTGACCTGTTCCACCTGTTCTTCTGCGGGCGCCGGGCGAGGCGGCACAGCGGCACACGGCCGCCCGGGATCGGGCACGCCAGGTCGCCCGGCGTGGTTCATGGGAGTACGTGGACTGGTCCCGCGCGCCGCGCCGGAACCCGGCACGATGCAGGCATGACCCACGGCGGCCTTGACGACCTGCTCACCCGGATGCATGAGGACCTGACCTGGCTGACGGGCCGCGGCGACGCGCGGCGCTTCTTCCACGCCACGTACCTGCGCACGACGCAGGCCGTGGGCGACGAGATCGCCCGGGGTGGTTTCGCCGACCCCGACTGGATACGCCGCTGGGATCTCGCCTTCGCCGCGTACTACCTGGACGCGCTCGACGCCGACCGGCGGGGTGACCCGGTGAGTGGCCCGTGGCGGGTGGCGTTCGACGCGGCCTTGGATCGGCCCGATCTGCCCCCGCTGCGGCACGTGCTGTTCGGGCTCAACGCGCACATCAATGACGACCTGCCACAGGCGCTGCTCGACGTCATCGCGGCGGCCGACTCCGCCGACGGGAACGTGCTGCGCCGCCGGGAGGACGATCACCGGCACGTGGACGCCGTGCTACAGGCCCGTGCGCCGAACGGGTTCGTGACCTCGCCGCACCCGGGCCCGTGCTGCTCAGCCTGGCTCACCGGGGGTTCGGCGTACTCATGCCGGGGCGTGAGGCGGTCCGGCCAGCCGGTGAGGTCTCGCTGTCGGCGCCACGCAGCGGTCCAGCGGCAGGCGTCGTAGCCGCCCGCGACGCGACCGTCCACTACACCCACCGCGGCGGCCGTCGGCACCGAATCCGTACAGCGCGCTGTTCTCCTGACCTGTCACCTGTCGCTTGACCTGTCACCAGGGAAGGGCGAGTGTTTCGCCGCCCGCGGCGCCTCCGGCGGAATGGTCCGGCGGTGGGACCGCCGGCCTCCGGGAGTGCAGGCGTCCCTTGCCCACCGGGCCGGCATGCCGCGTCACCTTACACGTCACCATGTGCACCGGTGTCTCGGGTGAGGCGAAGGTGCCCGTACCCCAGCGGACCCAGATCGGGAGCCGCCCGGCGCCCGCCTCCGCGACCAGCTTGTCCACGGTACGGCGCCGGTCGGTGTGGTCGACCTCGACGACCACCGGCGGCCCGTCGGGCCGCGCGCACGCCACGTCGAGTACGGAGTGCTGTCGCTCCATCGGCGGCGGCAACGGCATCACGCTCGGCGCCCGGCGGTAGACCCGCCAGCCCCGCTCACCGGCCCATGCCGCCACCGTATCGATGACCAGCGCCGTCACCGCGTCGGCCGTCAGGTCCCGGAAGGAGAGCCCGTCCAGCCGCGCGGCCAGGGACGCGGCCAGCTCCGCACCGTCGTCCGCATCGTTCACCGTCGCAGGATATCGGTCAATTCGCGGTCCGGCGGCATTCGGCGGCTGGTGGGTTCCGTGCTCAGGTGCCGGCACGGCCCGGTCCACATCGAAGCCGTTGTGTACCGGAGCTCATGAGCGCGCTGGGGACCCGCGCTGCCCGCGCACAGCACGCTGGGCGCGTCAGCCGGGTCCCGGGCGGGGTTCAAGCCGTCGCGATGTCGCGGCGGCGGAACGCGGTGACGCCGACGGCGGCGAGGGCCACCGCGATCGCCGTCAGCCACAGCAGCGGCGTCGCCGTGAAGGCGGAGCCGGGCAGCTGGGGTACGTGCGCGAACGGTGACGCTTCGACGAATGCGCGGCTCAGCCCCAGTACCGCCCCCACTTCGAGCAGTACCACGCAGACGATGAGCGCGGCCCAGGTCAGCGGCGCCAGCCGGGGTGCCAGCCCGAACAGGGCGACGCCGAGCCCGGCGAGCACCCAGGCGGCCGGCAGCTGCACCAGCGCGGCACCGAGCAGCCGCGGCAGCTGGGTGCTGACGTCGCCGACCTGCCCGCCGTACGCGACACCCGCACCGGCGCCCGCCGCAATCAACGGTACGGCCGTTCCCAACAGGGCGAACACGAGGTGGCTGACGAGCCAGCGGACCCGGGTGACGCCGGTGGCGAGCAGCGGCTCGACCCGCCCGGTGGCCTCCTCGGCCCGCAACCGCAACGTGGCCTGCACGGTGTATGCGGTCACGACGAGACCGGTGATCCCGAAGACCGTCGCGATGTACGCGTCGACGAGCCCCTTGCTGCCGCCCATCCGGGTCAGCAGCTCGGTGATCTGCGAATTCGCGCCGACCGTGTCCCCGAGCCCCGGTGCGGCACCGCCGAGCGCGGCGCCCCACAGCAGCATGCCGATGGACCAGCCGAGCAGCATCCCGCGGTGCAGCCGCCAGGCCAACGCGAACGGGCTGCGCAGCCCGGGCGGCCCTTCGGCGGGCCCCGGCCGCTGCGGCAGCAGCCCGGCACCCAGATCGCGCCGTCCGGCGAGGACGTACGCCACCCCGGTCAGCACGACGGCCCCCACCGCCCCGAGGGACGCCACAGCCCACTGCTCGTCGCCGAACGGGCGGATCCGAAGACCCCAGCCGATGGGGGAGAGCCAGGGTAGCCAGGACGGCCCGGCGTCGCCGAGGGCGCGCAGCAGGTACGCCGCACCCAGCACGGCGGCGCCGATGGCGGTGGCGGTGCGGGCACTCGTGGTGAGCTGCGCCGCCACGGCCGCGATCCCGGTGAACGCCAGCCCGGTCACCGCGATCGCCACGCCGAGCGCGATCGACCCGATCGCGGCCAGCCCGGCTCCGGTGAGCAGGACGGCGACCAGCAGTCCGGCGGCGAGATCGGCGGCACCGGCCACCAGCAGCGCGGCGGTCAGCGGCGCGTGCCGGCCGATCGTCCCGGCCCGCACCAGTTCCAGGCGCCCCGTCTCCTCCTCCGTACGGGTGTGCCGTACGACGGTGAGCAGGCTCATCAGGGCGACGAGGACGAGCTCGGTGGCGAGGATCTTCCAGGTGGTGAGACCACCCAGCGTCGGACTGAACAGGGGGCCGTTGATCGCGACGAGCGACGGGTTGGTGAGGAACCCGGCGACCTGCCGGATGGACTGGTCGTCCGGGTAGAGCTTCATGTACTGGGCGGCGGTGGCGGCGGGCATGACCGCGAGGACGGCGACCCAGATGGGCAGCCGTACCCGGTCGAGCCGCAGCGCCAGCCGGATCAGCGCCGGTGTCCCCGCGAGTGCGTTCATGACGTCACCAGCTCCGCTTCGTAGTGCCGCAGGAACAGCTCCTCCAGCGTGGGCGGCTGGCTGGTCAGCGACCGTACGCCGTACGCCGTCAGGTGCCGCAGCGCCGCGTCGAGCGCCTCGTTGTCCACGTCGAACCGGACCCGCGTGCCCTCGATGACGAGGTCGTGGACGCCGCCCAGATCGGCCAGCCCGGACGGCGGCGCGGCCAGGTCTGCGGCGATGGACGTACGGGTCAGGTGCCGCAGGTCGGTGAGCGTCCCGGTGTCCACCGTGCGGCCGTCGCGGATGATGCTGACCCGGTCGCAGAGGGCCTCGACCTCGGCCAGGATGTGGCTGGAGAGCAGGACGGTACGCCCGCGATCGCACTCCTCGACGATGCAGCTGCGGAACGTCTCCTCCATCAGTGGATCGAGGCCGGATGTGGGCTCGTCGAGGATCAGCAGCTCGACGTCGGACGCGAGCGCGGCGACGAGCGCCACCTTCTGCCGGTTGCCCTTGGAGTACGTGCGTCCCTTCTTCGTCGGGTCGAGGTCGAACCGTTCCAGCAGCCGCGTCCGCCGTTTCGGGTCGAGGCCGCCGCGGAGCCGGCCGAGCAGGTCGATCACCTCGCCTCCGGACAGGTTGGGCCAGAGCGTGACGTCGCCGGGCACGTACGCGAGGCGGCGGTGCAGTTGCGTGGTGTCGCGCCACGGATCCCCGCCGAGCAGTCGGGCGGTGCCGGAATCGGCGCGCAGCATGCCGAGCAGGATCCGGATCGTCGTGGACTTCCCGGCGCCGTTCGGGCCGAGGAAGCCGTGGACCTCACCGGTGCGGACGGTCAACTCGAGACCGTCGAGCGCGTGCGTCCGGCCGAAGGACTTGTGCAGGTCGGACACCACAATGGCATCAGTCATACTTTTGAAGGTACGCTGCTTTCAGAAGTAACTGAAGCAAGAAAATGACAGTGGGAGTCAGGCATGTCGGACGAGCGCGACCCCGCCGTGGTCTCCACCTTCGTCGAACGCTTCGCCCAGGTCCTCGTCGAGGCGGGCATGCCCCGCATCGCCTCCCGCATCTTCGTCACCCTGCTCGCCTGCGACGACAGCCGCCTCACCGCCGCTGAACTGGCGGACCGGCTCCAGGCCAGCGCCGGCGCCATCTCCGGCGGCGTCCGCTACCTCGAGCAGGTCGGCATGGTCACCCGCGAACGCGAGCCGGGCTCCCGCCGCGACCACTACCGCCTCTTCAATGACGTCTGGTACCACGCGATCACCCAGCGTGATCAACTCCTGAGCCGCTGGTCCGCCACGCTCGCCGACGGCGCCAAGATCCTCGGCCCGGACACGCCCGCAGGCGGCCGGTTCGCCGAGGCGATCGAGTTCTTCGACTTCCTTCAGGAGGAGCTCCGCCTGATGACGGAGCGCTGGAACCAGCGGCACCGTCCGGTTCGCTGATCCGCACCCCATCCGGGTGGACGCCACCTGAATTGCTCAGCTGGCCCGCCAGCGCGCCCGCTCCTCACCCGCCTTACTCGTACACCGCATCGACTTCCCGGTCTTCGTCACACCCGTCGAGCCCGCCGGCGAACAGAACGCGCCTGGGGTCACCGTTCTGCCCGCAGGCGCTGTCGTCTTCGCGGGCCTCGGCTTCGGCTCGGGTTTCGGCTTGGGTTGCGCCCGCCCCGCGACGGTAGCCCGCCGCGGGGCAGGCGCGATCTGCTGCACCGTTGCTGCGGCCACCACTGACGGGAGTGGGGACGGCGGTGCCGTGGTCGCGGCCGGTGATTCGATCGTCGGAGACGGTGACGGCACAACCGACAGCGGCTGGACCGCCGCACTCGACGTCACAGTCGCCGGCGCCCCCAAACCGGCGCTCTCCTTCCTCGACGGCATGAACGTACCGATCGCCAACGGGGCGCCGCAGCTCAGCACCAACGCGGCGGACACGGCCAGGAGAGCGATCTTCTTCACCGACATGCGCGGACGCGCCCGTGGCAAGAGCTCCGTCGGCGACTGCCAGGGCGGCAGGGGCTGGGTCGTCACGACACCACCGTGGCAGATCCGGTTGGCGCCTCGGATCGGGCGGATGGGTATTTTTGGGCGTTTTCCACCCAACGAGTGGTTGACGTCCGGTCGCTGCCGTCGGCACCGTCGACGACCTGGTCGACACGGCGTTCAACTACCCGACGCTGGCGGAATCGTAAAGGTGGCGGCGCTGGACGCGATGAACAAGATCGGCGACATCATCCGCATCAACGGACTGACGGCGGCGCGGGCAGGTGCGACGGTTGCAAACCGGCGGAACCGGCACCGCGGCCGCCGGATCAGCGAGAAAGTACAGGCATGGCAGTCGACGCTCACCACTCGCGGTTCGCCCTCGCCGACCTGGCGCTGACGCTCGACCGCGCGTGCGAGCAGGCCGCCTCGGTCTGCGACGCCGTGGCCCGCGCCGGCGCCGCGATGATCGGCGACGGTGCCGGCGTCCAGCTGCTGGGCGACGACGGCCGGTACGCCCCCATCACGGTCCACCATCCCGACCCGGAGAGATCCCGGCAGCTCGCCGCGGCGCTCGACCGCGGCGGCCGTACCCCCGACGATGAGTATTTCGTCGAGATGCTTGCGACCCGCCGGCCCATCGTCCTCACTCCGATGACGCCGGAACGGCTCGACCACCTCGGCGCGGCCGGGTCCGCGGGCATCGAAGCCGCAGTCCTCTGCCCGGTCGTCGTCGAGGACGGGTGCCTGGGGTACGTCGTCCTGGCCCGCACCACACCCGGCTCGACGTACAGCAGGGCGGACGTGGAGCTGGCCCGCGACATCGCCGGTGAACTGGCGCTGGCCCTGTCGTCGGCCCGGTACGCGGAGAAGCTGCGGATCACCGAGCAGCGGTACCGCCAGGTGCTGGAGACGATGCCGGAGGGTGTCCTGCAGCTGGACCCGACGGGCCACGCGACGTACGCCAACGAACCCATGGGGGTGCTCCTCGGGCTGCCGCGCGATCAGCTCGGCGGACTCGGTCTGCATGGGTTCCTCGACGACCGGGGCAAGGCGGAGCTGGCCCGCTGGGTCGCCGAGTGCCGCGCGGGCCGGGGAACGGTCGGCGCCACCCGCCTCATTCGTGCGGACGGATCGGCCCGTACCGTACGGATCTCGATGATGCCGCTCACCGAGGAGCAGGGCGACCCGGGCGGGATCCTCTGCCTGCTCACCGACACCACGGACCACATCGACGCCAAGGGCCTCAAGCGCCAGCTCGACCACCTGCGCCGGCTGGACAGCCTGGGGCAGCTGATCGGCGGCATCTCGCACGACTTCAACAACCTGCTCACCGTGATCGCGGGCTCGGCCGACATGCTGGCGGCGGCTACCGACCCGGACTCCACCGAGCACCACCTCGCGAACGACATCGTCAACGCCACCGGCGCCGGTCGTACCCTGATCCACCAGCTCCTCGCGTTCGGCCGCAGCGACGGTAACCGGCCCGAGACGATCCCCGTCGCGGACCTGTTCGCCGACGTGCAGCCGCTATTCAGCCGGATCCTCGGCGAGCACATCGGCCTTGACCTCACGTTCGGCCCTGACGTAAGCCCGCTGCGGGCCGAGCGCGGGCCGCTCGAACAGGCCCTGGTGAACCTGGCGGCGAACGCCCGCGACGCGATGCTGCGCGGCGGCGTGCTGCGGGTGGCGGCGAACAACGCCGAGGGCTTCGTGCACCTGACGATCTCCGACACCGGCGACGGCATGGACGCCGAGACGCGGCGGCGCGCGTTCGAACCGTTCTACAGCTCGAAGGCCAGCGGCGCGGGCCTCGGCCTGGCCACCACCGCCGCGATCATCCGCGGCCTCGGCGGACGGATCAGCCTGGAGAGCGAGCCGAGGATGGGCACCACGGTGCACCTGCATCTTCCCGCCGCCGACCCGCCCTCGGAGGCCGGTACGCGCCCGGCGGCCCCGGTCGGCCACGTGCTCGTCGTGGAGGACCAGCCAGACGTCGCCACCCTGGTCCAGCGGTTCGTCGAGCGCGCCGGCTACGGCGTGACCGTCGCGACCGACGCCGTCCAGGCGGTGGCGCAGGTCGCCGCCGGAGCCCCGGTCGACCTGCTCATCACTGACGTCGTCATGCCGTCGATGACGGGTCCCGAACTGGCCGCGGCGCTGCGCGAACACCACCCGGACCTGCCGGTCGTGTTCATGTCCGGCTACACCGCGGCGGCGCTCGGCCCACAGATCCACCTGGACGGCAACAGCCTCATGGTGGAGAAGCCGTTCCACCGCTCGACGCTGCTCAGCGCCATCAGCCGGCTCAGCGGCGTACCCGCGGGCGGCACCTGACCGTCGGCTTTCCGGCCCAATCCGGCCCGGCCCAATCCGGCGCTAAGGCAGCGCCGCGCTGTCGGCTGCGGCTCGGCCGGACTCCCAGCCCTCCCGGCTGTCGACCCGGCTGCCGCGGGTTCGGACCGTGCGCGGGAAGATCGTGCGCACGGTCTCCCGGATCTGCGCATCGCGCGAAGCCAGCACCGGTAGCAGATCCGCGTCGGCCCGGGAATCGGCGAGTACGGACTCCGCCGCCTCGGCCAGGCGTTCACCGATCCGGATCGAGAACGCCACCAGGAACGACTGCCGGAACGTCTTCAGCCTGGACCTGCCCGCCTTGCCGCCCGGCGGCTCGCTGCGCGCCATCGCCCGGTACGCCTGCACCAGCAGCGACGTGTGCAGCAGGTCGACGGCGTCGATGTCGGCGTCGAACCCGAACACGGTCGCGAAGCCCAGCTCCGGCGACCACACCAGATGGCACCGGTTCGCCCGCGCCACCGCGTCCAGCAGCGACGCCTTCTCACTCTCGTACGGGTGGTCCACCCCGATCCGCCTCGCGAACGGCACCACCGTCGCGTCCCCCGCTCGCGCCGACAGCAGCGCCTCGTCGAGGCTGTGCCGGGCGACGAGCTCCTGCGCCTTCGCCGTGTACGCCTCCGCCTCCGCCGGGAACGGCGTCGACTCGGCCTTCGCCAGCAGCGCCCGTACCCGATCCAGCAGCCGTACGTCGATCCCGGCGCGGTCCACCCGGGGCGCGGTGCCCGGCGGGGCGACGAGGACCTCGATGGCGGGCAGCCCGGTCAGCATCGTCACCAGCGTCAGCACGTCGTCGAGCACCCTCACCCGGTCCTCGCGCCACCGCGCCCCGAACGCCTTAAGGTAGTCCCCGTCCCACCACACGGTCGCGCCGAGCTCGTCGGCCTGGGCCAGCCACCGCGCGTCGACGCCGCCGCGCGGAAACCCCCGCAGGTGCGCCGCGACCCCGTCGACCACCAGCCGGGTGTACGCGGGCCGACCCCGCCGTCCGACGAGCCGGTGCAGCTCGACCGGCTGCCAGCCCTGCCGCCACAGCCGGGCGCACGCGTCGTGCAGCACGGCGGTCAGCACGGGATCGACCTCGGCGGGCGCAGCCACCGTCAACGCGTCCAGGCCGTCCTCGTACCGGACGGAGCCGTCGACAACCGCCTTGATCTGTTGCTTCACCCGACCAAGGCTACGGAGCTCGTTGAAGCGTCGTGGGCGCGGATACTGGCGAGATGGCCGACAGACGCCCGCTCGAGGCGGGGATCGTGCGGGACTTCGCCGTCAACCTGTCGTACGGGCGCTACCTGCACCTCGACGAGATCCTGGCCGCCCAGCACCCGGTCAGCCGCCCCGAGCACCACGACGAGCTGCTCTTCATCCTGCAACACCAGACCTCCGAGCTGTGGCTCAAGCTGGTGCTGCACGAGCTGCGCACGGTGGCGGACCTCCTCGCCGCGGACGACCTGCGGCCCGCGCTCAAGGGGCTGGCCCGGGTCAAGCACATCCAGCGCTGCCTCACCGAGCAGTGGTCGGTGCTGGCCACGCTCACGCCGAGCGAGTACGCCGAATTCCGCAGCTTCCTCGGCACGTCGTCCGGTTTCCAGTCGTACCAGTACCGGGCGGTCGAGTTCCTGCTCGGCAACAAGGACCGGGCCATGCTCGGCGTCTTCGACGACGACCCGGCCGCCCAGGCACTGCTCGCCGAGGCCCTGGAACGACCCAGCGTGTACGACGAGTTCCTGCGCTACCTGGCCCGGCATGGGCACGACGTACCGGAGGAGCTGCTGGAACGGGACGTGACGCAGCCGCACGCGTACACGCCGTCGCTGGTGCCCGTCTTCGCCCGGATCTACCGCGACGCCGAGGGCAACTGGGCGGCGTACGAGGCGTGCGAGGAACTCGTCGACCTGGAGGAGAACTTCCAGCTCTGGCGGTTCCGGCACCTCAAGACCGTCGAACGCACCATCGGCGTACGCCGCGGTACCGGCGGCTCCAGCGGTGTGACGTTCCTGCGCGCCGCCCTCGACCTCACGTTCTTCCCCGAGCTGTACGCCGTCCGCACGCAGATCGGCCCCGGGTAGTTCCTCAACTGCCACACCGCCGCGCCGATGGGATCCGGCACAGCAGGCAACCGGGGTCGTGGAGGCAGGGCATGCAATCTGAACAGCCGTTCGGGTCGTTGTGGCCGGGGGAGGGCGCTACCTTCGGGGACAGTGTCGGGATCCTCGGCACGGGGTCGTACCTTCCTGAGCAGGCGGTCAGCAACGCCGAGATCGCCGAGCGCGTACCGGGCGCCGACCCGGAGTGGATCTCCCGGAAGACGCTGATCGAGAGCCGCCGGTTCGCGGCCCCCGAGGAGGCGACGTCGGATCTGGCCGCGAAGGCCGCCCTTGCCGCGCTCGACTCGGCGAACCTGTCCCCGGACTGGGTCGACTACTTGATCGTGTCGACGTCGACCGGTGACTCGCCGCAGCCGCCGACCTCCGCCCTGGTGCAGGAGATGATCGGCGCCACCCGTGCGGCCTGCTTCGACATCAACGTGGTCTGCTCGGGCTTCGTGTTCGGGCTGGCGCTGGCCCGCAGCCTCGTGATCGCGAACCCGGGCGCCGTCGTGCTCGTCGTCGGGGCGGACACCTATTCCCGAATCCTGGACTTCGACGACCGGCGTACGTCGGTGCTGTTCGGCGACGGCGCCGGCGCGGCGGTCGTCGGCGCGGTCCCCGCGCCGTTCGGCATCATGGACGTCGAGCTGGTGAGCCGCGGCGACGTGAACAAGCTGATCCGGGTCGAGGCCGGCGGTAGCCGCCTGCCCGCGACCGCCGAGACCGTCGCGGACGGCTCGCACTGGTTCCGCATGGATGGCCGCGGCGTCCGCGACTTCGTCATGGAGGGGGTCCCACCGATCCTGGAGAAGCTGATCAAGCGGGCGGGGCTGACCCCCGAGGACGTCGACCACTTCGTCCCGCACCAGCCGAACGGCGTCCTGCTCCAGGAACTCGTCGAGGCGTGCGGTCTGCACGGCGCCAACACCGTGCGGACCCTGGAGCGATATGGCAACGCGGGCAGCGCGTCCGTGGCCATCGGCCTCGACGAGGCATCCCGTGCTGGTGACCTGCGCGACGGCGATGTCGTCCTGCTCGCCGGTTTCGGCGGCGGGATGAGCGTGGGCGCGGCGCTGCTGCGCTGGGCCTCCAACGTCCGGTGGCCGGACCGTCGCAGCGAGGTCAGGCCACCGGTCTGAGCGCTGGTCAGCCCAGGTCGACGCCGCCGTAGAGCGGGAAGCCGGCCAGGAGCTCGGTTGCCTGCTTGGAGACACGGTCGGCGAGGGCGGGGTCGAGGTCGTACTTGGCCTTCGACCCCGCCGGCGTCGTCTGCGACAGGACCGTGTGCATGAGTTCGGCGATCTGGTCCATGTCGCCGGTGCCCAGCCCGCGGGTGGTCAGCGCCGGCGTCCCGACCCGTACGCCGGAGGTGTACCAGGCGCCGTTCGGGTCCTGGGGGATCGAGTTGCGGTTGGTGACGATGCCGGAGTCGAGCAGCGCCTGCTCGGCTTGGCGACCGGTCAGGCCGTACTTGTCGACGTCGACGAGGACGAGGTGGTTGTCGGTGCCGCCGCTGACGACCGTCGCGCCGCGCCTGGTCAGCCCTTCGGCGAGGGCCTTGGCGTTGTCGACGATCCGCCGCGCGTAGTCCTGGAATTCGGGGCGGCGGGCCTCGGCCAGCGCCACGGCCTTCGCGCCCATGACGTGGGAGAGCGGCCCGCCGAGGACCATCGGGCAGCCCCGGTCCACCTGGTCGGCCAGCTCCGGCTGCGCGAGGACCATGCCGCCGCGCGGGCCGCGCAGCGACTTGTGGGTGGTCGACGTGACGATGTGGGCGTGCGGGATCGGATCGAAGTCGCCGGTGAAGACCTTGCCCGCGACGAGGCCCGCGAAGTGCGCCATGTCCACCATGAAGGTCGCGCCGACCTCGTCGGCGATCTCCCGCATGATGCGGAAGTTCACCTTCCGGGGGTACGCCGAGTAGCCACCGACGATGACGAGCGGCTTGAACTCCCGCGCCGATGCCCGTAGGCCCTCGTAGTCGATCTGGCCGGTCGCCGGGTCCACGCCGTAGCTGCGCTGGTCGAACATCTTGCCGGAGATGTTCGGCCGGAAGCCGTGAGTGAGGTGGCCGCCTGCGTCCAGGCTCATGCCGAGCATCCGCTGGTTGCCGAAGGCCTGCCGCAGCTCGGCCCACTCGGCGTCGGTCATGTCGTTGACGTTGCGCCTGCCGACCTTGGCCAGCGCGGGCGCCTCGACCCGGTCGGCGAGGATCGCCCAGTACGCGACCAGGTTGGCGTCGATGCCGGAGTGCGGCTGCACGTACGCGTACGGAGCCCCGAACAGGGCTTTCGCGTGTTCGACGGCGACGGACTCGACGGTGTCGACGTTCTGGCAGCCGGCGTAGAAGCGACGGCCGATGGTGCCCTCGGCGTACTTGTCGCTGAGCCAGTTGCCCATGGCGAGCAGGACGGCAGGGGACGCGTAGTTCTCGCTCGCGATCAGCTTGAGCGACTCGCGCTGGTCGGTCAGCTCGGCGGCGATCGCGTCGGCGATCCGCGGCTCGACGGCGCGGACCACCTCGAGGGCGGCGCGGAAGGCGGTCGACTCGGCGTTCATGGTTCTCCTCAAGGCGGTGGGCGACCTCGGTTTGCGACGGTACCGGGTCCGATGTCGGGGTGAGGCGGGCGGTGGCCCACGTCGCACAGGCGACGCCCGGCACACTCGGCGAGCCACACTCGGCGACCCGCATCCAGCGACCACGGACAAAGGCGACCCGGTGGCCTGATCCGCGGGGGCCGGACGGTCATGCTAGTCTCGGCAAGAGATCAATATGTGATTAGCGTCACATATCGACATGCAGGGGCGCCGGGACCTGCACCGGGTGTCCCCGCGATCGTGGTTCTCGTCCTCACCACCTGCAGTGGCTCCTCGACAAGCCCGGCAGGACCTTTCCAGGAAGGTCAACGCAGCCAAGGTGAGCGGCTATGAGGAGGTTTCGTGACCGTCACCGCCGTCGTCGTGGGAAGCCTGAACACCGATCTCGTCACCACGATTGACCGGATTCCGCTGGTCGGCGAGACCCGGACGGCGCGCGGGGTGCGGCGCGGCGCGGGCGGCAAGGGCGCCAACCAGGCGGTCGCGCTGGCCCGTCTCGGCGCGGCGGTGTCGATGGTCGGCTGCGTCGGCGACGACGCGGACGGCCGTACCCTCACCGCCGGGCTGTCCGCCGCGAACATCGGGCTCGGGCACGTCCGTGCGGTGGCTGGCGTGCCGACCGGTATGGCCGTGGTGATGGTGGAGGAGGGCGGCGACAACGCGATCGTCGTCGTGCCCGGCGCGAACAGCAGCCTGGGCGAGGCCGACATCATCGCGGCGGCGTCCGTGCTCGCGCAGGTGGACGTGGTGCTGACCCAGCTGGAGACGCCACTGGCCGCCGTCGCGGCGGCGCTGCGCCGCGCGCCCGGCGCGCTGCGGGTGCTGAACGCGGCGCCCGCCCTTCCCGTCCCCGACGACGTCCTCGCGCTCGTCGACGTGCTGATCGTCAACGAGTCCGAGGCGTCCGAACTCGGTGGCCGGGCGAACCCGGCCGTCGCGGCGACGGCCCTGCGGCGCCGCGGCGCGGGGACCGTCGTGGTGACGCTGGGTGCCGAGGGTTCGCTGCTCAGTGGCGCCGACGGGGTGGTCCGCGTCCCCGCCCCGGTCGCCCCGGTGGTCGACACCACCGGGGCCGGCGACTGCTTCGTCGCCGCCCTCTGTATCGCGCTCGCCGAGCACCGCCCGGCGGTCGACGCGCTCCGGTTCGCCAACGCCGCCGGTGCCCTCGCCGTCACCCGTCCCGGAACCCAGAAGGCCATGCCCACCAGGGCGGAAATCCCCGTATGGTCCTCATCGGTATCGATCTGAAGCCGCGCTTCATCGAGGTGGGGAGGGTGTGATTCCCTCGGCGTCCGTATCGTGTGTGGCATGACGGCTCAACCCGAACGCGTACCGCCCGCAGAGGTCCGGATCGGTGACGCCGACCGCGAGAACATCGCGAAACTACTGCATGACGCCGCAGCCCAGGGCCGCCTCGATTTGAACGAGCTGGACGAGCGCCTGGCCGGGGTCTACGCGGCGAGGACGTACGGCGACCTGACGCCGTTGACGCGTGACCTGCCGGACCCGTACGTGCCGGTGTCCGCTCCGGCTCCGGCCCGGTCGTCGGCGCCGTCGCCGGGGCTGCCCGCGAGTACCGGCGCGGTGGCGGTGATGGGCGGGTTCGAGCGGACGGGCCGCTGGTCGATCGCCCGCCTGTTCACCTGCGTCGCGTTCTTCGGTGGCGGCAAACTCGACCTTCGGGAGGCCGTCTTCGTCGACGGCGGGACGAATATCCGCGTTTGGGCGGTCATGGGCGGCGTCGATGTCGTCGTCCCCGACGACGCCGACGTTCAGGTCACCGGCATCGGTGTGATGGGCGGTTTCGACCACGGAGCCAGTGGCTCGGGACGCCCAGGCGGACCCACGATCGTGATCTCCGGCCTCGCCTTCATGGGCGGCGTCTCGGTGAGGCGCCGGTCCGCCGTCGAGGGCTGACCCGTGGACGAGCTGGTGGCGCTGTACGAGCCGGGCGACACCTCGGGCCGCGTCGTCGGTACGGCACCCCGCAGCCGGGTCCGCTCGGAGAATCTTCCGCACGCCGCCACGGCGGTCCTGCTACGCGACCGCGACGGCCGCGTCTACGTCCACCGGCGGACGACGACGAAGGACGTGTACCCGGGCCTGGAGGATGTCTGGGCCGGCGGGGTCGTCACCGCGGGGGAGGACCCCGCGTCGGCGGCGGCCCGGGAACTCGCCGAGGAACTCGGCGTCACGAACTGTGAGCTGCGGCCCTGCTTCACCTACTGGTACGCCGACGCGGACACCACCTATCTGGCCTGCGTGTTCGAGGCGAAGTACGACCCGCGGGTGTGCGGCCCGATCGTGCACCAGCAGTCCGAGGTTGCCGACGGCTGGTGGATGAGCTGGGAGGACGTCCGTACACGGCTCGCCGACCCGGCCTGGCAGCTGGTCCCGGACGGTCGCGAGACCCTGTCGCGGTACCTGGCGGTGGCCGGGCGATCCGCTGGGTCCTGACACCGGTGCTGCCGGAACACGTCGGGCCGCGGCGACGAACGCGTTCATCGATCCGTCCACGGAACACCGTTCGTTACGTCGCTCACTGTCGCCACGCGTCGATGATCCGCGCGACGCCGCGTTGGTAGGCTCGCCGGACCGGCGCCGATGCCAACCCGGTGCCGCGTTCAACCGCGAAATCAGCTGTCGCCCTACTCCTGCGTTGCCCTAGGCTTCGCAGGTCCGCGGCCTGTTCACGAGGCCGCTTCCACCGCATAAGACGCGAATCAATCCCGGGGAGAACCACTCGTGACTGCAGATACGGCCGCGCCGTCGAACAAGATAGACGGCGCGGTTCTCAAGATCGCGGGCGTCGTCGTGCTGGGTGCGATCATGTCGATCCTCGACATCACCGTCGTCAGCGTGGCGCTACCCACCTTCCAGAACGAGTTCGGGGCCACGTACGCGCAGGTCGCCTGGACGATGACGGCGTACACGCTGTCGCTCGCCACGGTCATCCCGCTGAGCGGGTGGGCCGCCGACCGCTTCGGCACGAAGCGCCTCTACATGATGGCGCTCCTGCTGTTCACGCTCGGCTCCGGAATGTGCGCCACCGCCGACTCGATCGAGATGCTCATCGGCTTCCGGGTCCTGCAGGGCCTCGGCGGCGGCATGCTGATGCCGCTCGGCATGACGATCATGACGCGGGCCGCCGGGCCGGACCGGATCGGCCGGCTGATGGCGATCCTCGGCATCCCGATGCTGCTCGGCCCGATCGGAGGCCCGATCCTCGGTGGCTGGTTGATCGACATCGCGAGCTGGCACTGGGTGTTCCTGATCAACGTCCCGATCGGCGCCGCCGCCCTGGCGTACGCCGCCTGGGCGCTGCCCAAGGACAACCCGGAGCCGTCCGAGTCGTTCGACTTCGTCGGCATGCTGATGCTCTCGCCTGGCCTGGCCCTCTTCCTGTACGGCGTCTCGTCACTGCCGGAGACGGGCACCATCACGGCCACCAAGACGTGGGTCACGATGCTCATCGGTGCCCTGCTGGTGATCGGGTTCGTCGTCTACTCGTTCAAGCCTCAGCATCCGCTGCTCGATCTGCGGCTGTTCAAGAACCGCAATCTCACGATCGCCTCGGTGTCACTGTTCGTCTTCATCGTCGCGTTCATGGGCGCCGGGTTGCTCTTCCCGAGCTACTTCCTGCAGGTTCGCGGCGAGACGACGCTGCACGCCGGACTGCTGATGGCCCCGCAGGGCATCGGCGCCATGCTCACCATGCCGATCGCCGGCATGCTGGCGGACAAGATTCCGGTCGGCCGTACGGTTCCGTTCGCCCTGGTGCTGATCGCGGCCGGGTTCTACACGTTCACCCAGCTCGACGCGGACACGTCCTACGTGCTGCTGCTCGGCTCGCTGTTCGTGATGGGCCTCGGCATGGGCGGCACGATGATGCCGATCATGACGTCGGCGCTGAAGACGCTGACCCGCCACGACGTGGCCCGCGGGTCCACGCTGGTGAACATCCTCCAGCAGATCGGCAGCTCGATCGGCGCGGCGACCATGTCCGTGATCCTCACGAGCCGGCTCAACGGCTCGGCGGTGGCGTTCGCGGACCCGAAGACCGGTGCGCCGGTCACCGAGGCTCAGGCGGCGATCGCCACCCAGCAGCACCTGATCCCGGCAGGCGCCGTCTCGCGCGACGTGCTCGAGCGGGGCCTGACCTTCGTCTCCCACTCGTTCGCCGCCACGTTCTGGGTGGCGTTCGGGATCGTGCTGCTGACCTTCGTCCCGGTCGCGTTCCTCCCGCGCAAGCGTGAGGTGTCGAAGCTGGGCGAGAATGAGCAGCCGGCTGCGCCGGTGCTCACGCACTGACCGGTGCGGCGGCGACGGGGTGGGGCGCGCAGGCGCCCTGCCCCGTTACGCGTCCGGTGATTGGATCTCCCGCCGGTTACTTGACGCCGTTCTCTGCGCAGAGCGCGACGAACTTGTCGACACAGAGCTCCTGCTTGGTGACGTGACCGGCGTCGATGACGGTTTTCACGTTCTTCTTGAAGATCGCCTCCGGCGGGAGGAGGACCGCCGGTACGTGCTCGCCCGACTCGGAGTCCTTCATCGTGGTCTGTGCGGGAATCGGCTCACCCTTCGCGAGGGAGATCGCCACGCCGGCGGCCGCGACCGCCTCCTTCTTGATGTTCTTGAAGACTGTCATGCACTGGTCACCGGCGAGGATGTGCTGGAGCCCCTGTACGGTGGCGTCCTGGCCGGTGACGGGCACGGCACGGTTCATGTTCCGCTTCTTCAGTTCGACGATGACCGAGTCGGCGAGGCCGTCGTTCGCGGCCAGCACGCCGTGGATGCGGTTGCGTGTCTGCGTCAGCATCTGCTCGAATATCACGCCGGCGAGCTTGGTGTCCCAATCCTCCACGGGCTGGTCAGGGCCCTTGGCGTACCGGTTGGTACTGGCGTAGTACCGGTCCTCGAGGACGCCGTCGTACCCCTTCTTGTAGAGGGCGGCGTTGTTGTCGGTCGGCGGCCCGTTGAGTTCGGCGATCACCGGCAGTGACCTGCGGGGAACCTGCTCTTCGAGGCACTTGACCAGGCCTTCGCCTTGCAGGGTGCCGACGGCGCGGTTGTCGAAGCCGACGTAGTACTGGGCACCCCCGTTGGAGGTGAACCGGTCGTAGTCGATGGTGACGACCCTTTTCGCCTTCGCCTTGTCCAGGACGGCCTTGCCGCTGATCGAGTCCAGATTCACGATCATGAGGGCGGTCACGCCGTTCCCGATCATCCCGTCCGCGATCGTGGCGAACCGGACCCGGTCACCGCCGGCGCTCTGGATGTCGGAGGCGATGCCGGCGGCATCGAAGGCGGCTTGCAGGTACTTGCGGTCCACCTGTTCCCAGCGCTTGGACGGGGTGCTGTCCGGCAGGATGACACCGACCTTGGGCGTACGGGATCCGATCATGTCGTCGCTTCCGCAGGCGGTCATGCTGCCGGTGGCCAGCAACCCTACAGCGGCCAGCAGGCACATGCCGTTACGCATCCCGTGGGTCCCTTCGTTGCAGCTTCCGGCGCGTCCGGAAACGTATTTCGCGGCCCGATGTCGCACAAGACCACGGGAAGTCCGATCACCAGGCCATGGTAACGATCGGATAAGGTGTCGAAACTATCCGCTTCCCTTCAGGCGGCGGCCCAGCGTCCAGGCGATCTCACGGTTGGCGTCCCGTTCGGCCAGAGCCTGCCGCTTGTCATACGACTTCTTGCCCCGGGCGAGACCCAGTTCGATCTTCGCCCAGCCGTTCGAAAAGTACATCGACAGCGGCACCAGCGTCAGGCCGGCACCGTCGCGAAGTGTGGCGAGAATCTTGTCGATCTCCACCCGGCGCAGTAGCAGCTTGCGGGTACGGCGGGGCTGGTGGTTCGTCCAGCTGCCGAATCCGTACTCGGCGATGTGCAGTCCATAGAGCACGAGCTCCCCGTCGCGCTCCTGCGCGAACGCGTCCACCAGCGACACCCGGCCCTCGCGCAGCGACTTGACCTCGGTCCCGGCCAGCACGATCCCCGCCTCGTACGTCCGCTGGACGGTGTAGTCGTGCCGAGCCTTGCGGTTCGTCGCGATGACCTTGCGGCCGGTGTCCCTGGGCACGCGCGGAATTGTAGGAGACGCGGCCGCCGCGCGGGGCGACTCCGCCGACCGCACCACAGGAGTACCACCCGTCCCTACGGTGGGTAGTCGTGAGATATCTCCGCGCGCTTCTGGCCCTCGTCATCGGGGTCGCCCCGATCGTGCCGGGAACGGCATCGGCGGCCGCGGCGACGTACCATGTCGTGCGTCCCGGTCAGACCCTTCGTGCGATCGCGGCGCTGTACCGGCTGAGGCCCATCGATCTCGCGGTCTGGAACGGCATCGTTTCGCCGTACCCGGTCTACCCCGACGAGGTGCTGCGGCTGGACCGGCCCGCCGTACCGCTGCCCGTGTTCCGGACCAAGGTCCAGGCCGCCACCGCGGCGATGGTCGACTGGCAGCCGGCGAAGGGCTGCCCGGTGCCGCCGGCCGACCTGCGCAAGATCTGGGTGTCGTACATCGACGCCAACGGCGATTACCACGCCGGCAGCATCATCATGCACCGGCTGCTGGTGGCCCGGACGCAGGCCGTGTTCCGGGGGTTGTACTACCGGCGGTTCCGGATCCAGGCGATGAGCCCGATGTCCGTCAACATGCCCGGCGCGACGGACTTCAGCGTCATGACGTCCGGCTACAGCTGCCGGAACGTCGCCGGCAGCACCACGCTCTCCCAGCACGCCTACGGTCGGGCCATAGACGTCAATCCGTTGCAGAACCCGGAGGTCCGCGACGGCAGCATCGACCCGCCCGGCGGCGTGGCGTACCTGAAGCGGAGCTCCTACCGACGGGGCATGGTGCACGGCGACGGCGCGGCCGCAATCTTCACCGCGTACGGCTTCGGGTGGGGCGGCCGGTGGAACAGTTTGAAGGACTACATGCACTTCAGCACCACCAACCGCTGATGACATGCGCATATTGGGATCAATTCCCCGCATGGGCCGTCGCTGGGCCGTGGAAGCCGTTCCGACCGCGCAGCGGGCCAGACCACTCCCGACGGGTACGGCGGGCGGGTGCTCGACGTGATCGGCGCCGACCAGGTCGGTACCCATACCGGGGACCTGTTGCCGTGCGGTTCGCTGCTCGTGATGGACCGTGGCGTACGCCGGCACGTCGCTGATGCCGATCATGACGTCGGCGCCGCGGATCCACGGCGGCGCGTCGGTCACGACAGGACACGGCGATGATCAGGCTCCCGCGGCTTTGAGCATGGCGATGACCTGAGCGAAGTCCGCCATCCGGTCGGGGTCGGACCGGCATTTGGCGGGTCCGCTTTCGGCGCGTTCGAGGGCCGTTACCGTCGGAATAGCGCCCCGGTCCAGTAGCAGACGAACGATCACGGGCCAGCCACCTGCAGCCGCGGCAATTAATGGCCCACCTCGTGCCCTTCCTTCAATATAATTCACACTTGCTCCGTGCTTCAGAAGCATCTCCACGATCGCCGCGTGACCTTCACCGGCCGCCAGTATCAACGGCGTGGTCTGCCGGTCGTCCAGCCGACCATCCGGATCGGCGCCCGCGTCGAGTAACAGACGAATGATGTCAATCATTCCCCGGGGAGCGGCGAACCGCAGTGGCATATCCTCGTGGTATGCGCCGGTACGCTGATCGGGGTCGGCGCCGGCGGCCAAGAGTAGCCGGACCACATCCGTTTGCTCCGCCACGATGGCCCGGTCCAGAGCCGTGCGGGACCAACCTTCGGTGCTACTGGCATCAGCTGGGACGCCCTCCCGCAACAGGCGTGCCACTTGCTCCGCGTCGCCGGTTTCCGCCGCGTCCGCTAGTCGTTGTATCGCGTCCATGCCGGTATTCTTCCACCCCACCGAGCGACGTCACTCCTGGAGCCTGGAGCATCTTCCCTGCCAACCGGCATTTCTGCATTGTTTCATCAGGCGACTCGTGCACAATTCCATTCGGAGTGCCGGCGCGGCCAGCTGGACGTCAGCCTTCCCGGCATTCCCCATTGGTGTAGCGGTCTTATTCAGGCGTCGGCAGGGTGGATGGCGATAGCGTCGACCACCTCCGTCGTCGTCGCCTATGGCATCCGCAATCCCGAACCGACGGCACCGGACTGCTCAGGCGAGGACGAAGGTGTAATCCCTCGCCTTGAGTTTGGTGATCGTGCCGCTCAGCGACGCGATCGTGTGGGAGCGGTCGCCGCCGCCGTCGTGCATGAGTACCACGTCGCCGGGGCGGACCTGGGCGACGATGCGCGCGGTGATGGTCGCGGCCGGGGGCTTGCGCCAGTCCTCGGGGTCGATGTCCCAGCCGAGGATGCGCAGGTGGCGCTTCTTCGCCATCCGACGCAGGTGGTCGTTGCCCGCGCCGTAGGGGAACCGGAGGGTCTTCGGCTTCACGCCGGCCGCCTCGGTGATCTGCGCCTGGGCGTCGGTGATCTCGTCCTCGGCCTCGCCGTCGGAGAGTTTCGGCAGGTTGGCGTGGTCGCGGCTGTGGTTGCAGAGCTGGTGACCCTCGGCGACGATCCGCTTCATCGTGGCCTTGAAGTGGGCGGCGTTGTCGCCGACGACGCAGAATGTCGCCTTGACGCCGGAGCGTTTGAGGATGTCGAGCACCTGAGGCGTGTGCGTGGAAGGCCCGTCGTCGAACGTCAGCGCGACGGTCTTGCGACCGGTCGTGCTCCCGGCAGGCGGCGCGGAGCTCGTCGTGCTCGCCGCCGCGGTGTTCCTGGGGGCGGACGTCGACGGGGCCGCTGTGGACGGCTGCGTCGTCTCCGAGGGTGCCGGCGCGTTCGGCGTGGCGGTCGCCGTGGGGGACAGGGTAGCGGCCGGGTGCGGCGATGCGGATGTCGGTGCCGGGGCGGGGCCGGTCGTGGCGTTCGCAAGTGCGGAACCGGCCCAGATGGAGGTAGGGACGAGGACAGCCGCCGACGCCAGCACGGCCACTGTGGTCTTACGCATCATCATCTCCTCGCGGGCGAAGTCCGCAATGCACGGCCTCGATGTCCGGCGAGCATGGTCAGCAAGGTGTGTGGCGACAGTAGGAACGGGCACAGCCGTGGCCGGTTACGGTGTCATCGCTCACGTGGCCGTCAGGAGGTGCAGGACCGTGGCGGGCGGCGGCTGCCGGGACGGTGAGGAATCCACGGGGCGGACACATTCGCCGTACATCGACAGCCCTGTGCCCGGCGGGCTCGATGAGCGCTGCCGTCTACTGGATGCATGTCCACGCGAACCGGAGCCGCCATGGCGGTGACCTCCATGTTCTGCGTCCAGGTCGGCCTCGCGGTCTCGGTCGGGCTCATCGGCCGGGTCGGAGCCGAGGGAGCGGCCTGGCTCCGGCTGTCCTGGGCCGGTCTCCTGCTCCTGGTCGCGGTCAGACCCCGGCCGTCGCACTTCAGCCGGTCCAGCCTGCTCGCCTGCGTCGAACTCGGCGTCGCCACCGCGGGCGTCACCATGCTCTTCATGGCGGCGGTGGCCCGGCTCCCGCTCGGCACCGCCAGCGCGCTTGAGTTTCTCGGCCCGTTGGGTGTCGCTGTAGCCCGCGGTCACGGCCGCAAGAAGCTCTGGCCCGCACTCGCGGCCGCCGGGGTCCTCCTGCTCACCGAGCCGTGGCACGGCGGCGCCGACCCGATCGGCGTCGCGTACGCGCTCGCGGCGGCGGTCTGCTGGGCGGCGTACATCATGCTCACCCAGCGGGTCGGCGACGAGGTCTCCGGCATCCGTGCCCTGGCGATCTCCATGCCGGTCGCCGGGCTCGTCGCGACCGCCGTCGCGGGGCCGTCGGTGTTCGGTTCGCTCACCGGGGAGCTGGTGCTCGCCGGGCTCGGGCTGGCGATCCTGCTGCCCATCGTGCCGTTCATCCTGGAGCTGCTGGCGCTGCGTCGCCTGACTACGGCGGCGTTCGGCACTCTGATGAGCCTCGAACCCGCGTTCGCGCTGGTCATCGGGTTCGTCGCGCTGCACCAGGTGCCCGGATGGGGGCCGGTCGCCGGGATCGCGTTCGTGGTGGTCGCGGGGATCGGCGCGGAACGCAGCGGCAGCCGCGTTCCCGCCGACGCTCAGCCGGGCACCGCGCCGCAGACGGTCACCGAACCGCCCGCCTGAACGCCCACAGAACCGCCCCGCCGCCCTGGAGCCGGTGCACCCGGACCCACCCGATCAGGGCCGGGTCTCACAGCAGTGGTACGACCGAGGTCATCTCGACGAGCTGGCCGGAGCCGCAGTCGATGCGCAGCCGGGACGGTTTGATCCTCGCGTCGACGCGGACACCCTTGGTGAGTGTCGTGCCGGAGTCGCTGTGCAGGGCGTACTCGACGCCGTCGTCGGTGACCAGGCCGTAGCAGGGTCCGGAACCGCCGCGGATCACCGTGCCCACCACGCGGTCGGTGTCCTTGATGGCGTCGGTCGGGTGCTGGGGCGGGCGGTTCGAGGTGCCCGGCGCGGGTGCCGAGGACGGGGCCGCCGTCGGTTCGGAGGACGGGGCCGCCGACACGGTGGCCGATGCTCCCGGGGTGGCTGCGGCGGTGTCGGTGCGGGTGCCGGCGCAGCCGGTGAGCAGCACGAGTGTCATGGCGGCGGCAAGTCTTCTCATAGCTGGTTGGACTACCGTCGCGCTGAGCTGGTTCCGGAGAGCTGAGCTGGTTCCGGAGATCAGGGGGGGGCCTGACCCTGGTGGTGCCCCCGGCATGACGGTGCCCGGGGAGCCGAGGCTCCCCGGGCACCGGGTTGGGCGCAACGGTCAGGAGAGGGCGATCTTGACTGAGGTGCCGCTCTGGTCCAGCACCCTGATCTTGACGCCGACCGCGGGCAGCTTCACGCCGTGGTTGGGCAGTTCGTCGTAGAAGTACTTCTGGGTGTCGTCGAACAGCGGGGCGGCGTCCTGACCGCGGATGTACGACGCCTTGCCGTTGACGTGCAGGGTGAACGAGTCCGCCTTCTTCCTGCTGAACGGGGCGTCGTACACCTGGATCCGGGCCCGCCAGGGCGCGCCCTCGATGGTGTGGAACGGCCGCGGGTGGCTGTCGATGTACAGGTTGCGGCCGACGCCCGGGTGGACGTTGGTGTTGTTGTCGGCCTGCGAACGGTCCCAGTAGGAGATGAGCAGGCCCTGCTGGTACGCGTAGTGGTCGACGTAGTTCGGCCGCTCCGGCAGGTAGCCGAAGAAGTACGGCCCGTACTGCAGATACTTGTCGTACGAGACGTAGGTGCGGTTGCCCGCGATGTAGAAGTTGTCGTACGACGCCGTCGTCGTGGCACCCACGATGGAGAATCCGCCCAGGGTCCACAGCGGGGTTCCCTCGGCGCCGTCGGTCGACACGATCGTGCCGTCCGCGGTGACGGTGATGTCGTCGGCGAAGAACCCGCCTGCGGAGAGGCCGCCGTCGGTGCGGTAGTGGAACCGGAACTGGATGGACTTCCCGGCGTACGCGTTCAGCGGGACCTGGATGTCCTTCCACGCGCCACCGCTGCTGCCGCTGATCGCCGGGGTACCGCTGGCGTCCCGGCCGAACGGCGCCCCGTCGATGGTGCCGTCGAGCTGCGCCCAGGTGGCGCCGTTGTCAGCGGTCGCCTCGACGTAGAGGAAGTCGTAGTCGGCTTCGATCTCGTAGCGGCCCTTGAGTCCGACGCTCGCCGTGGTCCTGCCGGTGAGGTCGATGGTGGTGCTCAGGGTGGTGTTGAGGTTGTCGGCGTTACCGGAGAAGTACTGCTTGGTCCCCGCGTACGGTGCCCCGAGCGGCGTGGTGACCACCTTGTCGGGCAGCACCACGACCGCGGCCTGCGGTTTGGCGGAGTTGTACTCCTGTGGACCGAGGGTCAGGGTGCGCTTCTGCCCGGCGACGAGTGTCTCGTAGTCGAGCCAGCCGAGCTGGAGCTTGTTCCAGGCACCCAGGTCACCGGGGTGGGTACCGATCGCCTGGTCGCCCTTGGCCCCGAGGCGGCTCTGCGCCATCAGCGTCCAGTGCTCGTTGTTGTTGTCGCCCCGGCCGGAGGTGTCGTAGTCGTCCGGCAGACCGAGGTCGTGGGTGTACTCGTGCACGAAGACGCTCAGGCCGCCGTTCTCCGGCTGGATCGTGTAGTCACCGATCCACACGCCACTCGTGCCGACCTGGGTGCCCCCGAGCAGGTTGCCTTCCGGGCCGGTCTTGCCCTGGTCGGTGCCGTACGCGTACCAGCGGTGGCTCCAGATGGCGTCCTCGCCCTGGTACGGGTCGCCGTCGGCCTGGTCGCCGCCCGCGTGCACGATCTGGAAGTGGTCGAGGTAGCCGTCGGGCTCGTTGAAGTCGCCGTCGCCGTCGAAGTCGTACCGGTCGTACTGGTCGAACGACTTCAGGTCGGCGGTGATCTGCGCGTCGGTGCGCCCGGCGGCCTTCTGGTCGGCGACCCACTGGTTGGCGGCGTCCCGTACCAGCGCCCAGGTGTTGTTGCAGACGTTGCTGCCGCACAGGTCGCGACCGTACCGAGCCTCGTTGTACCGGACCTTGACCCAGTCGGTGACCTCGCCGTCGACGCTGTACCGGCCGGAGGATTGCGTCTCGAAGTAGGTCTTGACCGACTCGGTGTTCCTGCCGGTGCCGAAGTAGAGCTTGCGGTAGTGGTCCGCGGCGTAGTCCGCCTGCCAGATCGTCTTGTTGTTCACGCGCCGGTCGGGGGCGGGGATCTGGTTGTGCAGCGGTCCGTCGAACCGGGCCGGGCCCGGTGTCTGCGGGTCGGAGTCCACGTCGGGGTAGCCGGGTGCCCGCTCGTTGCCGAACTCGGTCAGGATCACGAAGATCCGGTCGGTCTTCTCTCGGCTCAGTTCGACGTACTGGTCCTTGCCGCCCTTGGCGAGGCGTCGTCCGGACTGGCCGGTGCCCCGCGTCGTGCCCACCTTGACGACGGTGCTGGCGCCGCGTTTCTCGGCCTTCGCGCGTCCGCTGGCGACGTCGGCGACCGCCTTCTCGCGCATGGTTCTGCGCTTGTCCTCGAGCGGGTTGGGCAGGTCGTCCGGGCGGGTGGTGTCCGCGGTGGCCGACGGGGATTGGACGGGTGGTGCGGCACTGGCGGCGGCGGGGAGGGTGATCCCGACGCTGGTCGCGAGTGTCGCGCTGAGCAGCCCGATGACTACCTTGCGCACTGCGTACCTCCATGACCGGTTCCCGATAGGGATGTGAGGTCAGGTAATCATGCGCGGGGCCCGCCGGTATGTGATCATCGCAAATGTGTCGGAACGGTAACGCGGTATGCATATCCATACCATCGGTAACGGCAAATCGGTCGTACGCCGTAAAAGCTCCCGTTTGGTACGTCAGTCGGTCACCGTCGACGTCCGGGAGGTCGGCGGCGGGATCGATGATTCGCCCTCCGCGTTGCCGGGCAGCTCGTGCATCCGGGCGATCGGGGAGAACGCCACCCACAACAGCCCGCCCAGGGCTCCGATCGTCGCGATCCACAACGCGGGCCGCACGCCGAGCGCCGTCCCCAGCACGCCGCCGAGCAGCGCGCCGATCGGCCGGATCCCGTAGTTGACGGTGCGCGTGGCCCCCATGACGAGGGCGAGCATCGAATCGGGCGTGGCGGCGGTCGACAACGATCCGGCCGTGATGTCGAGCATCATCACCCCGAGCGCCGACCCGAACTCCGCGACGAACAGCAGCGCCAGGACGACCGGCTCGGCCGCACCCTGAGCCAGGGGGACGAGGATCAGCGGCGCAGGGAACACGACGAAGCCCGCGAGTAGCGTCGGTCCGATCCCGTACCGGCGGGCCAGCCATCCGGTCACGACCGCACCGGTCAGCCCGCCGACCGCGCCCGCTCCGATGACGAATCCGAGCGTACCGGGGGTGACCCCGAGCTCCGTGGTCACGTACAGCACGAAGAGGGCGGCGAAGACGTAGTTGAACAGGTTGAGCGTGGTCGTACCGAGCAGCAGCGAGCGCAGGACGGGCGATCGCGCCACGAACCGCAGTCCACCACTCATCTTCCGCGTCCGCTCGACGGGTCGTTCCACCGGCCGGATCCGGGCCAGGAAGAACGCCGAAGCGAGGTACGACAGCACGTCGACGAGCAGTGCGACCGGCGCGGTCAGCGTCTGCACGAGGACACCGCCGACGCTCGGACCGGCCACGTAGGACAGCGCGCGGCTGCCGTTGGTGAGACTGTTCGCGTCGACGTAGTCCGGCCGCTCGACCAGCGACACGAAGAAGCTGCTGTGCGCCACCTCGAAGAACACCGCGAGGGTCCCCACCAGGAACGACAGCAGGTAGAGATGCGTCAGGCCGAGAACCCCGGTCCACGCCAGCACCGGAACCGTGCCCAGGAGCAGGGCCCGCCCCAGATCGGCGGCGATCATCACCCGCCGCTTGTGCGCGTGCCGGTCCACCCATGCCCCCGCGAAGAGCGAGAACAGCAGATTCGGCAGGAGCGCCGCCGCGGTCAGATAGCCCATCTCGGCCGGCCCGGCGCCCACGGTGAGTACGGCCAGCAACGGGATCGCCAGCAGCGTCACCTGGTCCCCGAAGAGCGACACGGTCTGCGCCGACCAGTACCGCCGGAACGTCGTCCCGCGCAGCAGCCGCAGCGGGTGGTACGCGCCGCGCGTGACGGCGTCCTCCGCGGCCGCGGCCCGGGGCTCAGGCACGGCCGCCCTCCCGTTCCGCTTCCGGCGGCGGTACGGGCTCCACCGGGAACGCGAGGCGCACGACAGACACGGCCCGCGCTCCCGCGGGCCGGGCCGACGGTTGCGTCAACCGCTCGTCGTACCGCGAGAGCAGCTCGTCGACCTGCTCCATCAGCTCGGTCAGTTCCGTGGCGGTGACCCGCAGGATCCGGTCCCCGAAGCCGGCCGCGACCCGCCACTCGACGGGTTCGTCGCCACGCCGGCCGAGATAGGTCTCCGCGGCCCGTACGTACTGCCCGAGAATGACGGCGTTCATCTGATCGGTCGCCGCCCGGATCTCCGGATCGGGCGAGTCGTCCGTCCAGGTCGTCGCCTGCGCGGTGGCCCGCCAGGGTCGTTCCCGCTGGTCGGCGCCGGGGGCGCGCTCGGCCAGCCCGTATTTGGCGAGCTGCCGCAGATGAAACGAGCAGTTGGGCACATTCTCGCCGAGTTCGGCGGCGGCCCGGGTCGCGGTCATCGGGCCCTCCCGGCGCAACAGGCCGATGAGGCTCATCCGCAGGGGATGCGCGTACGCCCGCAGGGACCGGGCGTCGGAGAGGGTGACCTGGCTCAGCGGCATACCCTAGAGAATGCTTTAGAAAGATTCCTTGAGCAAGTTGCCGACGGTGGCAGATCGGGACGGGAACGCGACCACGGCGGCGGTCGTGCCGATCCAGGGCTGCGCCGGACGTCGGCAGGACGACGCATGCCACCTCGGTGGCACGTCAGGAACGCGGAGCCTAGGCTGACCGGATGCCACCCGAGCCACTGTGGGACGTCGTCGGGGTCGCCGGACGCGGAGCACTCGTCACCCTCAAACGGGACGGCCGCCCGCAACTGTCCAACGTCGACTACATCGCCGACCGGGCCGGGAGAATCATCCGCATCTCCAGTACCGACGGCCGGGCCAAGGTCGCCAACCTGCGCCGCGACCGCCGCGCCAGCCTCTTCGTGACCACGCCCAACGGCTCCGCGTACGCCGTGGCCGAAGGTGACGTGACGCTCTCGGCGGTCGCCGCCGAGCCCGACGACGAGGTCGTGCGGGAGCTCATCGACGTGTACCGCGCCATCCAGGGGGAGCACCCGGACTGGGACGACTACCGCCGGGCCATGATCGCGGACCGTCGGCTGGTGATCCGCCTGCACGTTGAAAGGATCTACGGCTGGCGCCCGTAGCCGTGTCGTACCGGGCGCCGCGTACGGCGTCACTGCGTCCTGACGGGAGCGCCGGGCTCCACGCGCCCCACCGATACCGGCGGGATCGCTGGAGACCTGAGGGGAGCCGATGTGCGCCATCTGCCGGCAGGACGTGTTTCCCCGCATCGGAGTTTCGCCGGACGGAATCCGGGTCCGGGAGCTGGCGGTGGTCTAGCCTGCGGGAAAGACCAGTCCACACCCTGTCGAAGGAGTCAACGATGGCCTCGCGCCTCAACCCCTACATCAGCTTCACCGGCGATGCCCGGCGGGCGATGGAGTTCTACCGCACCGTCTTCGGCGGCACTCTGACGTTGAACACGTTCGGCGAGTTCGGCATGGACGACGCCGCCGTCGCGAATCAGATCATGCACGCGATGCTCGAAGCCCCCAATGGCTTCACGCTCATGGCCGCCGACACGCCGCCCGGCATGGAGCACAACTACGGCACGAACATCTCCATCAGCCTGAGCGGCGACGACTCCGACGAGCTGCACGGGTACTGGAGCAAGCTGTCCGCCGCCGGTACCGTGCAGGTTCCGCTGGAGAAGCAGATGTGGGGTGACGAGTTCGGCTCCTGCATCGACGAGTTCGGCGTCTCCTGGATGGTCAACATCGGTCAGCCGCAGTCGTAGGGCCAGCGCGCAGCGCGCAGCGCGAGCTGACGGTGCGGCCGGCGAAATCGCTCGAACAGGCGTGCGCGAAGGCTCAGGAACGCGGTCGACCGGCCGACGGGGCGGTACATGACCGAGAACTCTCGCCGGCCGGCCGCCGGAGGCGTCTGCGTCCACCTCCGCCGCCGGTCTCTCGTCGCCGGCTGACGTCGTGGGCGCGCTCACCACCCAGCAGCTGACGGAGTTCCTCGCCGTCGTCGCCCACCAGCCCGACGGGCCGGCGGTGCAGCGTGCCGCGGTGGAGTGCGCCGCCCCGGCCTTCCGGGCCGAGGCCGCCGCGATCGTATGCGGCAGCGCGGTCACCGCGTCGGTCGGTTTCCCCGCGGCCCGGGTGCCCGTACGGCGGCTCGTCGACGCCGCCACGGGCCGGCGGACCGTCGTCGACGTGCCCGGGGTGGGCCGGTGCGGGGTCGCGGTCGCCGCGATCGGCGGCGCCGTCAAGGGGCACCTGATCATCGCCCGTTTCGGCGGCGGGTTCACCGACGAGGAGATGAGCCTGGTCCGCGGCATGGCCGGGGTCGTCGAAGTGACCCTGCACGCGCGGGACACACTCGAGGCGGAACGGCGGCAGGCGGACGAGAACGGTCGCCTCGTGGACATCCTGCGGGAACGGCAGCGCCTGCTCGAACAGCTCGGTTCGATCCAGCGCGCCATCGCCCACCGTGCGCCCCTGCCGCAGATCCTCGACGCGATCACCGCCGGGGCGCGGGAGGCGCTCGACGTCGGCATGGTCGCGCTGAACCTGATCGAGGCGGACGACCCCGGCGTGGCGACCACGCGGTCGAGTTGTGGCGTCGCGCCGGACGCGCGGGCGGCGATGGTTCGGGTACCACTCGCCACCGCCGGTGTGACCGGGCAGGCGATCCGGTACGACGAACTCGCTCACGTCACGCGGTACGCCGAATCCGAGATCTCCGTTCCGGAGCTGGCCCGCGCCGGCCTGCAGGTGGCGATGGCCGTGCCGGTCCACGAGAACGGGTCCGTCATCGGTGCGCTCGTCGTGGGCTCGCACGACCCGGATCGCGAATGGGACAAACACGACCAGGATACCTTGAAGGCGTTCGCCGAGCACGCCGGCCAAGCCGTGACCGACGCCAAGACGCTTGCGGCGATGCATCACGCGATCAACGACTCGCTGACCGGGCTGGTGAGCCGGGCACCGTTCATGACGCGGCTGGAGACCGCCTGCGCGGCGGGCGGCGGCCACGCGGCGCTCGTCGTCGGCCTGGACCGGTTCAAGGCCGTGAACGACTCGTTCGGGCCCGGCGCGGGCAACCGGGTACTGGTCGGAGCGGCCGACCGGATCCGCGGCTGCCTGCGCTCGGGTGACGTGGCGGCGCGACTGGGCGGCGACACGTTCGCCGTCCTCATGCCGAACGCCCGGGACATCCGTGAGGTGGAACCGGTGGCGCAGCGCATCCTGCAGGCGCTACGGGATCCTTTCCCCCTGGACGGCAACCAGGCGTACGTCAGCGCCAGCATCGGCATCGCGTTCGGCGTCGGCCAGGACGACGCCCAGCAGGACGCGCAGGAGCTGATGCTCCACGCCGACCTGGCGATGTCCGAGGCGAAGCGGCGCGGCAAGGACCGCTCGGAGACCTTCCGGCCGGAGCTGCTGAGCGCGTTGCACGCTGGTCGTGACCTGGAACTGGACCTGCACCGGTCGGTGATCCAGGACGAGTTCACCGTGCGGTACCAGCCGATCGTGCACCTGCTCACCGGCGACATCATCGGCCTGGAGGCGCTGGTCCGATGGCAGCATCCGACCCGGGGCCTCATCGGGCCGCTGGACTTCATCCCACTCGCCGAGGAGACCGGGATGATCGTGCCGATCGGCGAGTGGGTGCTGCGCGAGGCGTGCCGCCAGGCGGCCTGGTGGAACGCCCGCCGTCAGGCGACCGCCGGCGCGGGCGCCCGGCCGCTGAGCATCAGCGTCAATCTGTCGGCGGTCCAGCTCGACCGTCCGGACCTGCCCGACATCGTCGGGGACGCCCTCGCGCAGTCCGGCCTGCCCGCCGGCTTCCTGGTGCTGGAATTGACCGAGTCGCTGCTCGTCGACCACACCGGCGCGACGGCGCGCCGCCTGAAGGACCTGAAAGCCCTCGGAGTACGGTTGGCGATCGACGATTTCGGCACCGGCTACTCGTCGCTGGCATACCTGCGGCAGTTCCCGGTCGACATCATCAAGATCGACAAGTCGTTCGTGGACGACGTGGGCGACGTCCCCGCCGCATCGGCGCTGACGATGAGCATCATCCAGCTCGGTCGGGCGCTGAAGCTCACCACGATCGCCGAGGGCATCGAGTACGCCACCCAGCTCGACCAGCTCACCGACGGCGACTGCGAACACGGCCAGGGCTACTACTTCGCCGAACCGCTCGACGAGACGGCCATGGCCGACCTGCTGTTTCCCTTGCAGGACTGACAGTGTCGCAGGCCAAGGAGGTTCGGCGGGCTACGCCTGCTCGGCGAGGACATCGAGGACCTGCTGGCCGAACTTCGCCAGCTTGTTCTCGCCGACACCGTTCACCGTGCCCAGCTCGGCCAGCGTGGACGGTCGCAGCGTGGCGACCTGCCGCAGCGTGGCGTCGTGGAACACGACGTACGCCGGCACGCCCTGCTCCTTGGCGGTCGCGCCGCGCCAGGCGCGCAGCCGCTCGAACAGCGGTACTGCCTCCGGCGCGAGGTCCTCGATCAGGGCTGTGCCGCCACCGGAGCGGGCCTTCGGCGCCCGCGGCGCCCTCTCGGGTTCCCGGCGCATCATGACGCGCAGTTCCTTGCGCAGCACCTCGGCGCTGCGCTCGGTGAGGACGAGGGTGCCGTACTCGCCCTCGACGGCGAGGAGACCCTGGGCGAGCAGCTGGCGGACCACGCCGCGCCACTCGGACTCGCGAAGGTCCGCGCCGATGCCGAAGACGGAGAGTTCGTCGTGGCGGAACTGAACGACCTTGTCGGTCTTCCTGCCGAGCAGGATGTCGATGGACTGCCCGGCGCCGAACTTCTGACCTCGTTCGCGGTGCAGGCGCAGCACGGTCGAGAGCAGCTTCTGGGCGGCGACCGTGCCGTCCCACGACTCCGGCGGCTCCAGGCACGTGTCGCAGTTACCGCACGTCTGCTCGGCCGTCTGGCCGAAGTAGGCGAGCAGCTGTGACCGGCGGCACGACACGGTCTCGCAGAGAGCCAGCATCGCGTCCAGGTGGGCGGAGAGGTTACGCCGGTGGGCGAGGTCGCCCTCTGAGCCTTCGATCATCTTGCGCTGCTGCACGACGTCCTGGAGCCCGTACGCGAGCCATGCCGTGGAGGGCATGCCGTCCCGGCCGGCGCGGCCAGTCTCCTGGTAGTAGCCCTCCACCGACTTCGGCAGGTCGAGGTGGGCGACGAAGCGTACGTCGGGCTTGTCGATGCCCATCCCGAACGCGATCGTGGCGACCATGACCAGGCCGTCCTCGCGCAGGAACCGGGACTGGTTCGTCGCGCGGACCCCGGAGTCCAGGCCCGCGTGGTACGGCAGCGCCGGGATGCCGTTCTGGACCAGGAATTCGGCGGTCTTCTCCACCGAGGCCCGGGACAAGCAGTAGACGATGCCCGCGTGCCCCGCATGCTCACTGCGCAGCAGCTGCAGCAGTTGCCGGCGCGGCTCGTTCTTCGCCACGATCCGGTACTGGATGTTGGGCCGGTCGAAGCTGGCCGTGAAGTGCCGGGCGTCGTCCAGCTGGAGCCGGGTCGCGATCTCGGCGTGTGTGGCGCTCGTCGCCGTCGCGGTGAGGGCGATCCGCGGCACATCCGGCCAGCGCTCATGCAGCATCGACAGGGCGAGGTAGTCCGGCCGGAAGTCGTGGCCCCACTGCGACACGCAGTGCGCCTCGTCGATCGCGAACAGGGCGATCGTGCCCTTGTCGAGCAGCCGCAGGACCGAGCCGAGGGCGAGGCCTTCCGGGGCGAGGTAGAGCACGTCGAGCTCCTTGGCGAGGAACGCCTGCTCGACCTCGCGCCGCGCCCGCCCGTCCTGACTCGAGTTGAGGAACCCGGCGCGTACGCCGAGCGTGCGAAGCGCGTCGACCTGGTCCTGCATGAGAGCGATGAGCGGCGAGATGACGACGCCCACACCGTCACGCACGAGCGCGGGGATCTGGTAGCACAGCGACTTGCCGCCGCCGGTCGGCATGAGGACCAGGGCGTCACCGCCGCCGATCACCTGCGCGATGATCTCGGCCTGGGAGCCGCGGAAGCTGTCGTATCCCCAGACCCGACGCAGGGTCTCGAGCGCATCGGCTGTGCCGAGCCCGGGTGCGGACGTCATCGGGCGATCGTACGAGCACCGTCCGACACAGCCGACCACGGTGCTGCCGGCCGGACGACCGTGCCCCGGACGAGGCCGGCCGGTACGGCGACGTGCCGCGACCGTCCGTTCACGCATCGCAGGTTATCGGCACCGCCACCCGGGTACCGGGACGCCATGGCGGAACTCGACTGGCTCGGAGTTGTCCGGCACGGCGAGAGCACCGGTAACGTCGCCGCCATCGCGGCGGAGACGGCCGGTACGGAGATGATTGACATCCCGGAGCGGGACGCCGACGTCCCCCTCTCGGAGACCGGAGAGAATCAGGCGGCCGCCGTGGGCCGCTGGCTCACCGAGCTGCCCGAGGAACGGCCGGGGGTGGCGGTCGTGTCGCCGTACCTGCGGACGCGGCAGACAGCAGAGCTTGCGCTGCGCGGCCTCGACGTCCACACGGTGCGCGACGAGCGGCTACGGGACCGGGAACTGGGCGTCATCGACCTGATGACGGGCCACGGCGTACGGATGCTGTTGCCCGCCGAGGCGAAGCGGCGGCAGCGGCTCGGCAAGTTCTACTACCGGCCGCCCGGCGGCGAGAGCTGGGCGGACGTCGTCCTGCGGCTGCGCAGCCTGCTCCGCGACGTCCGGGAGGAACACCCCGGGGGCCGCGTTCTGCTCGTCGGCCACGAGGTCACCGTCCTGTTGCTGCGCTACCTCGTCGACGGGCTCGACGAGCCGGAACTGATGGACTTCGCGCGCGGGACCCGCGTCGCCAACGGCTCGATCAGCACCTGGCGCCGGACAGACGGCCACCTGAAAGCCGACCTGTTCAACGCCGTCGACCACCTCCACCGCGAGGGCGCCCCGCCGACGCAGGAGAAGGACGTCGATGCCGAACCGATCTGAGGTCGTCACCCCGCGCCTGCTGCGCGACTGGCCGTTGCCGGAGCCGGGCCACGGCAAGGAGTCCCGCGGCACCGTCCTCGTCGTCGGGGGCTCGCGCTACACGCCCGGCGCGGTTCTGCTCGCCGGGGTCGCCGCGCTGCGCGCCGGAGCGGGCCGGTTGCAGCTCGCCGTCACAGCCACCACGGCGCCCGCGCTGAGCATCGCCGTCCCCGAGGCGCTCGTCGCGGCCCTACCGGAGGCCGACGGGGGTTCTGTCGCCGGGAACGTCCCGGAGCAGCTGCTCAGCCTGGCGCGGGGGGCCGACGTCATCGCCGTCGGCCCTGGCCTCGACAACGTCGACGAAACCGGCACGCTGCTGCGGGCCGTGCTGGGCGCCGCGCCGGCCGACACCCCGGTTGTGCTGGACGCGTACGCGCTGGGTGCCCTGAGCAGGCAGCCTGACCTGTTGAGCCGTCCGGCCGTCCTCACCCCGAACGTCACCGAGGCGCGGCATCTGCTCGGTGCCGACCCCGGCGACGACCTCGCCGCCGCCACGGCGGCTATCGCCGAGCGGTACGGCGCCGTCGTCTCCCTGTACGGCCACATCGCGGACCCCGACGGCCGCACCTGGCGCGAGGAGTCCGCCGACGTCGGGCTGGGTACGTCCGGCAGCGGCGACGTCCGGGCCGGTATCGTCGCCGGGCTGCTCGGTCGCGGGGCGGAACCCGCGCAGGCCGCCTGCTGGGCCGCGTACGTTCACGCGGTCGCGGGCCGGCGGCTCGTGCCCCGCTTCGGCCGGACCGGCTACCTGGCCCGCGAACTGGTCGACGAGGTGGCCGTGACCATCGCCATGGTGTGAACGGTCACGCCGCCGCCATCGGCGGGTCATGAACGTCATAGGGTGGCGTACCACGACAGTGGTCGGACTCGCGGCCGGTCCGTGTGCCTAGCCTCGACGTGGGCCTCCAGCGGGGTGTTCCGACGATCAGCGTGGCACGGGAATGCAGGACAATGTGAACGGTCATCGTTCCGACCCGGACAGGGGGCGCCAGCCGTGCTCGAGCGACCGTACGTCTTGCTCAGCTGCGGCATGTCCCTGGACGGGTACGTGGACAGCGCCTGCGATCAGCGACTGCTGCTCTCCAACGACGCCGATTTCGACCGGGTCGACGAGGTCCGCGCGTCCAGCGACGCCATCCTGGTCGGGGCCGGCACGGTACGGCTGGACAACCCCCGCCTGCTGGTCCGCTCCGCGGCCCGCCGCGCCTGGCGGGTCTCCCGCGGCGTGCCGGAGTCGCCCGTCAAGGTGACCATGACCGGCCAGTGCGAACTGGACCCGGCCGCCCGGTTCTTCACCGTCGGCGACGTCGTCAAACTCGTCTACTGCGCGACCCCGGCGCTCGACAAGGCTCGCGACCGCCTCGGTGCGGTGGCCGAGGTGGTCGACGGGGGTGACCCGGTGGACCTGCCGGTGGTGCTCGGTGATCTGCACCGGCGGGGGATCGGCCGCCTGATGGTCGAGGGCGGCGGCACCGTCCATACGCAGTTCCTGACCGAGGGCCTGGCCGACGAACTGCAGCTCGTCGTGGCCCCGTTCTTCGTCGGCGACTCGCGCGCCCCCCGCTTCGTCGGCGACGGCACGTTTCCGTGGAACCCGGCTCACCGGGCGACCCTGGCCGAGGTCCGCCAGGTCGGTGACGTGGTCCTGCTCCGGTACGCCCTCTCCGACCGCTTTGTTACGGCCTGACCGCGACGCGACGCGCACCGGACGATCCTGGCATCCCGGGGTCGCTCAGGATCGGGCCACGGCGGCCTGTTCCGCGATCGCGAGTGGCTCGACGTGTGGCCTGGTCACGCGCCAGGCCCGGACCCGCGCGTTCCGCCCGACGACGTGCCGCGTGACTGCCGGCTCGACGCCGGCCCGGTGGGCCGCCGCGTTCTGAGCGGTCGCACCTGCGGCGCTGACCGGCCGGGAGATCGTACCCAGGACGCCGGTGTGCCGGAGGGCGCCGGGCGGGGCGGTGACCACCGGAGGAGCAGCGGGCAGCTGACCGGCGGGCTCGGTGGCCGCGAGTGGTAGGGCCGGGAAGCGGACCGGGCGGTGGGCGGCCGCCCCCCCGGCCCGGCGGACCCCGGCTCCCCGCCCGGCCGCGCCGCAGGCGAAGCCGCCCTACACCACCCCGACGGTGAGGCCCAGGCCGGCGCTGAGGCCGGCCGCGCCGAAGGCCCAGGCGGTGACGCCCTCGCGGGGCCCCCAACCGCCGATGTTGACCGGGAGGATCATCGCGAGCAGCGCGAGGACCAGCAGGGGCAGCAGCTGGACGACCGGTGCGGTGGAGCCCGCGGTGCGGGCCGCCAGGAGGAACGTGGCAAGGTGCCCGGTGAGGACCAGGGCCGAGGTGAGCAGGGTGCGCGGTGCGGCGAGGATCCGCAGATCGCCGTAGACGGCGTGCAGGCGGCGGCGGGCGAGGATTGCGACCGTGACGGCGAGCACGGCCACCAGCGTGCCGGCCTGCGCGATGAGCACCGGGTCGAGGTGGTCGCGCAGCGGTGACGGGTACGTGAGCAGCACCGTCACGCCCACGCTGACCAGCACGACCTGCCCGGCGGCCCGTTCGAGGACCACGGCGCGGACGCCGCGGCCGACGTCACCGACATCGCGGCCGTGCCGGACGGCGCGGTGGACGTCGCCCAGGATGCCGCCGGGCAGGGCCGCGTTGAGAAACAGCGCCCGGTAGTAGTCGCCGACGGCGTCACGCAGCGGCAGGTGGATGCCGAGGCGGCGCGCCACCAGACACCAGCGCCAGGCGCTGAGGACGGTCGTCGCCACGCCGATCGTGAACGCGGCGAGCAGCGTCGGCGCGTCGATCACCCGGAGGCCGTCGAGGAAGGCGCCCGTACCCAGCCGCCAGATCAGCAGCGACAGGATGGCGACGCCCCCGACTATCCGTACCCACGCCCACACGGCCGTGCGCATGTGTGTCCCCCCTCGGTGATTCCCCCGCACCTGTGTACGCTGCGCAGCGCCGCAGGGTTCATCGGGTGACGAGATCATCGGGCGAGCAGGTCGACGTGGCCGACCGAGGCGGTCAGGCCGTGGGTGGCGTGCCGGCGCCGCAGGTAATCGTCGCCGGGCAGGTCGGGCCGTTCCTCAACGGCCGCGCCGACCCAGCCGCGTAGCCATTCGGCGGTGAGGGCGGCCCGGCCGACGCCGAGCCGCCACGGCGAGGGGTGGAGCGTGACGGTCGCGCCGAGTTCACGGAAGGCCGCCGCGGCGGCGTCCGCGGCGTCGGGGCCGAGCAACGTACGGCCGGTGACCGTACGGCGCTGGTGAGCGTTGAACGCGGCCTCGAACGCGGTGTCGAGGGGGTCGGCCGGGTCGAGCGTGACCGAACCGGTCACCGAGAGGGTGAGCAGGGCCGGGCGGCCCGCACAGGCCGTGGCGAGCGCGGTGATCTCCCGCGCGGTGAGCAGGTCGAGCAGTGCGGACGCGGTGACCAGCGACGTTCCAGCGAGATCGGCCGCGGTGAGCCGGGTGATGTCGCACTGCCGGGTCTCGACCGTCACCGCGGATCCGTCGGCGGCGGTGGCGGCCATCGTGGCTGCCGCGTGTTTCAGCAGCTCCGGGTCCTGGTCGTGGAGAATCCAGTGCTGCGGGCCGGGCAGTCGCCCGGCGAGCCACCGGCCCATCGAACCGGTCCCGCAGCCGAGGTCGCTGATCACGAGCGGCCCGTTGAGGTCCAGATCGTTCAGCAGGCCCGCTGCGCGGGCGGCGGCGTCGGCGGGTTCGCGCAGGCTCAGCCAGTCCGGGCTGAATTCGTGGCTCATTGCAGCTCCTGGAGGATGTCGGCCATGGTCTTCGCGGTCGTGTCCCAGCCGGGCAGAGTGGCGCGCCGGTCGCGGGCCGAGGCCCGCAGCCGCCGTCGCAGGCCGGGCTCGTCGAGCCAGCGGCGCAGCGCGGCGGTCAGGGCGGCCGGGTCGCCCGCCGGAATCAGCATTCCCGGCACGCTCGCGTCGGGCGCGGTCCCCAGAGCCTCGGGTACGCCGCCCACGGCCGTCGCCAGCACGGGAATCCCACGGGCGAGCGCCTCGGTCACGACCATGCCGTACGTCTCGGCGTGTGACGGCAGGACCAGCAGATCGGCGGCGGCGTACGTCTCGGCGAGGGCCGTGCCGGTGCGGGGTCCGGTGAGGCGGATCCGGTCGTTCGCGGCGTCACGTACCCGTTGGACGTATGCGGGGTCGCGGTCGACGGCGCCGACGAGGTCGCAGGTCCAGGCGAGGTCGGTCAGCGTCGACAGGGCGTCGACGAGGACGTCCTGCGCCTTACGGGGGGTCAGGGCGGCGACGCAGAGCAGGCGGGAGCCCTCAGCCGTACCCTCGGAGGACGGTGCGGGGTCGACGCCCGGCGCGGCGACGTGCACCGTCAGCGGGTCCAGGCCGTGGTGTCGCGTCAGGCGCCGGGCGGTGCCCGCGCTGGTCGCGACGACGGCCGCGGCGGCCCGCACGGTCGCGCGCTCAAGGCCGTCGAGGTCGGCGCCGGCCTCGTCGGCCAGGGGCAGATGCAGGAGTACGGCGACCCGCAACCGCCGGGCCTCGGGCGCGACGATCTCGGGGACGCCGCACGCGACCAGCCCGTCGATCAGCACGGCCGCCCTGTCGGGTATCGCGGCGAGTGCCCGCGTCAACGCCGCCCGCTCGGCCTGCGACGGCCGGGGCCAGCCGCCGGGTACGGCGATCTCCCGTACGGTCCAGCCCAGCCGGACCAGGCCGTCGCAGACCCGCCGGTCATAGGTGTTGCCGCCGCTCGGCGCGGCCGGGTCGTCGATGTCACCCGGCAGGACGACGAAGACCTTCAAAGGGGCCGCTCGTAGCTGGCCCAGGCGATGTGCGACTCGTGCAGCGTTACCGCGATCCCGGCCAGGCCGCGCGCGCCCCGGCCCAGGCCGCCCGCGTGCACCTTCTCGGCGAGCCGGTCCGCGATGACCTGCGCCAGGGCCTCGGTGGACGTGTTGAGGCCGGCGAAGTCCGGCTCGTCGTCGAGATTGCGGTAGTTCAGCGCGGCGAGGACGGCGGCCAGTTCCTGCGACGCCTTGCCGATGTCCACGACGATGTTGTCGGCGTCGAGTGTGGCACGCCGGAACGTCGCGTCCACGACGAACGTGGCCCCGTGCAGGCGCTGGGCCGGGCCGAAGACATCGCCCCGGAAGCTGTGCGCGACCATGAAGTGATCACGGACGGTGACGCTGAACAACTCTCACTCTCCTGCGTGGTCGTAGCGGACGAGCTGGCACAACGCGGGCAGATCGCCGTCTGCCAGCCGCGGCAACACCTCGGGTAGTTCGTCGAAGTCGCAGCACCCGGTGATCAACGCGTCGAACGCCGGATCGCGCAGCAGGTCCAAGGCGAGCGCCAACCGGTCCGCATACGAGCGGCGGCCGCGCTGCGCAGCGGAGATCGTGCCGACCTGGCTGCTGCGGATGGTCAGCCGCCGCGAGTGGAAGCGCTCGCCGAGCGGGACGCTGACCGGGGTGTCGCCGTACCAGCTGAGCTCGAGGACCGTGCCCTCCGGGCGAAGAAGCTCCAGCGACCGGGCCAGCCCGGCCCCGGTGGCGCTCGCATGGACGACCAGGTCCCGGTCCTCCGCCGCGTCGCCGGGCGACGCGAAGTCGACGCCGAGCGCCTTCGCGACCGTGGCCCGGGCCGGGTTCGCGTCCACGAGCTGCACCTGGGCACCGGGGAACCGGGCGAGGACGGCGGCCACGCTACAGCCCACCATGCCGCCGCCGACCACCGCGATCCGGTCGCCGACCAGGGGAGCCGCGTCCCAGACGGCGTTCACCGCGGTCTCCACCGTACCGGCGAGGACGGCCCGCTCGACCGGTACGCCGTCCGGCACGGGCGTGACCGCGTCGGCGGGGACGACGTACCGGCTCTGGTGCGGGTACAGGCAGAAGACCGTCCGGCCGGTGAGCTCGGGCGGGCCCTGCTCGACGACGCCGACGTTGAGGTAGCCGTACTTCACCGGGCCGGGGAAGTCGCCCTCCTGGAACGGGGCGCGCATCTCCGCGTACTGGCTCGCAGGGACGCCGCCGTTGAAGACGAGGGTCTCGGTGCCCCGGCTGACGCCCGAGAAGAGGGTGCGGACCGACACCTCAGCGGGGCCGGGTACGGGTACGTCCACCGGCCGGATCTCGCCGTGGCCGGGAGACCGCAGCCAAAAGGCGCGATCACGCAGCGTCATCGGCATCCTTCCCTGTCGTCTTCCGTCCGCGGCTGAACCCTACGGCGCTCAGCCGCGTACACGCCGATGGATTGGATCCTGTCACACGCCTGCGGCGAGGAGACGATTCCCGACGCCCCGGCGGACGCCGGCAGTTTCCCCCGAAATCCCTGCTCACCGAGCCGGGCATGGGCTACCGGCTTCCAGCCGTGCACCGTCCGCTATGTGGGACGCCCGGCGGAAATTCTGCGATTCATTGAGCTCAGGCGGGGTCCGGTCCGTACTCCGGCGTGACGGTCTCCGCAGAGGTGATCGTCGCGCAGGTCGCCGAGGCGGCTCGTGCAGCACCACGACTGCCGGACGGGTGATGGCATTGACACGGGCGTACGGCGACATGACCAGGCAACAGCGGCCCGGTTCCGGGGCCGAATCCGCCCGTACCGCCGACGGCGGCGGCCGCCGCTCCCAGACTGACGAACGGCGGCCACCCTGGCTGGTCACGCCCCGGCACGGCGCCGGTGGCGGACGCGGCGACGACCTCGACGTCTGGCTGGAGAACCTCACCCCCGTCGCCGGCTACGACGAACCGGTGGTGTACGCGGACCGCCCGCCGGCCCGGTTCCCGCGCCCGGCGGAACGGGCCCCCCGACGTGATCGCGTAGCCCGCGTGTCCGCACCCGAGATCGCGAAGCCCACCGACCGGCCGCCGGCCGAGGCCGTCGCCGGGAACCGGCTGCTGGCCGTCATGCTCTTCGCGGCGGGCCTGGTCACCAGCGTCGCGCTCTGGCTCTTCGACACACAACCGGGCGCCATCAACGACAGGGCGACCGCGTTCATCGCGGGCGGCCGGATCACCGGCCTGATCGGCGGTTACCTGCTCTTCGTCCAGCTGCTGATGATGAGCCGGGTGTCCTGGCTCGAGGAGTGGGTGGGCGCCCGCGACCTGTTGCGCTGGCACCGCTGGCTCGGCGTCTCGCTGCTGACGTTCGTCGTCGCGCACATCGTCCTCATCGTCTACGGCTACGCGCTGCAGGCGAACACCGGCGTGGTGGCACAGGCCAAGTCGGTGCTCACCACGATGCAGGACATGATCAGTGCTGCCGTCGCCACCGGCATCCTCGTCGCGATGTCCCTGCTCGCCATCCGGGCCATCCGCCGGTGGATGCCGTACGAGCTGTGGCATCTGCTGCACCTCTCGGGCTATCTGGTGCTGCTGCTGGGCTACGGTCACCAGGTCGCGACCGGGGCGGACCTGTCCGGCCGGTTCGCTTCGGTGTTCTGGCCCGGGCTCGGGGCGCTGGTCATCGCTGCGCTCGTCTGGGGCCGCATCGTGGAGCCCCTGTACCTCAACCTGAAGCACCGGTTCGAGGTCGCCGCGGTGGTCGAGGAGAGCAGGACCTCGTTCTCGATCTACATCACCGGGCGTGATCTGGACCGGCTGAGCGCGCACGCGGGCCAGTTCATGCGGTGGCGGTTCCTCAACCGCGACGGCTGGTGGCAGTCGCACCCGTTCTCGCTGTCGGCCGCCCCGAACGCCGCGTGGCTGCGGCTCACCGTGACTGCGGTCGGCACCCACACCGGCAGGCTGAGCGAGCTCAGGCCGGGCACCAGGATCTTCGCGGAGGGGCCGTTCGGGACGTTCACGGCGGAGCACCGTACGCGCCGCAAGGCCCTGCTCATCGCCGGTGGCAGCGGCATCGCCCCGATTCGCGCGCTGCTGGAGGACATGCCGCGGGAGACGATGGTGATCTACCGGGCCCGCAGCGCCAACGACCTGGTTTTCCGGGACGAACTGGATGCTCTCGCGCATCGGCGCGGCGGTCACGTCCGGTACGTCGTCGGCGGCCGCGATGATCCCGGGCCGCGGCGGCTGCTCTCGCCGGACGGCCTGCTCTCCCTGGTGCCCGATGTGCACCGCCGCGACGTCTACCTCTGCGGCCCGCAGGGCCTGGTGGACGCCTCGGTCGACATCCTGCGCGAGTTGCAGGTGCCTTCGGGGCAGCTGCACCTCGACCCCTTCGAGTTCTGACGGAGTCCACATCATGCGACGTAGCACCGCAGCCGCTGTCGGCACCCTGGCCGGCGCCGCCATGATCATCGGAGTCCGGTTGAGCGTCACCGGCCCCGTGCCGGCCCCGGTGGCCGTCGACTCCCCGGCCGACCCGGTCGACGCGGTCGACGCGGACAACGCCGAACCGAGCCAGAGCCCCTCCGCGAACTCCCGCGGCAACGGCGGTGGAGCCGTGCCGTCGGCCACCCCGTCCCGCAAGGGCCGCTCCTCGTCGCCGTCACCGACGGCGAACGGGTCCGGCCTCCAGGACGGCACGTTCAAGGGCACAGCCGTCAGCAACCCGTACGGGACCGTGCAGGTCTCCATCACCATTTCCGGCGGCAAGATCACCAACGCCCAGGCGACCTACCCGACCACTGGGCAGAGCGGGTCGATCAATGAGAACGCGATCCCGAAGCTCAAGCAGCAGGCGCTGCAGGCGCAGAGTGCCAAGATCGACACCGTGTCGGGGGCGACGTTCACCAGCGAGGGGTACGCGAAGTCGCTGCAGGCGGCCCTCGACGCGGCCAAGGGCTGATGTGCGCCACGTCGAGCACGTCATGGGTACGGCGGTCAGCATCGACATCGCCGACCCGTTGCCGGCCGACGCCGTACGGGCGATGATCGCCGACACCTGCGCCTGGTTGCACGAGGTGGACCGGCGGTTCAGCACGTACCGCGACGACAGCGAGGTGAACCGGCTGCAGCACGGCGAGCTGTCCCACCTGGAGCTGTCGAACGACGTGCGGCACGTGCTGGACGTCTGCGCCACCCTCTGGCAGGAGACCGACGGCTATTTCGACGTCTACGGCGGCGGCCGGCTCGACCCGTCCGGCTACGTGAAGGGCTGGTCCGTGGAGGTGGCGTCAGAGCGGCTGCTGGCGCAGGGCTCGACCCAGCACTGCCTCAACGCGGGCGGGGACATCCGTACCCGGGGCCTGACCGCGGACGGGCGGCCTTGGCGCGTCGGCATCCGGCACCCGTGGGAGGCGGACAAGCTCAGCTGGGTCCTCGGCGTCACCGACGGGGCCGTCGCCACCTCGGGGGTGTACGAGCGCGGCACGCACGTGTGGAACCCGCGCGGCGGTGCACCCGCCCGGGGCCTGCGCTCCGTCTCCGTCGTCGGTCCGGACCTCGCCCTCGCCGACGCGTACGCCACCACCGCGCTCGCGATGGGAGAGCACGGCCTCACCTGGCTGGCCGCCCTTACCGCCCGCGGCTACGAGTCCGCGGTGGTCACCGACGACGGCCGCGCCTTCACGTCCGACCGGCTGCCCGTCGTGGCGGCCGCCGCGCACTGAAGGCAGGACCGCCCGTCACGGCAACGGGCGCGCGGCGAGCGTGGCCCAGACCACCTTGCCGCCGTCCGTGGGCAGGCTGCCCCAGTGCGCCGCGAGCGTCTTCACCAGCAGGAGCCCACGGCCGCCCAACGCGTTGGGAGCCTTCGGCGTCCGGATCCGCGGCACGTCCGTCGAGCCGTCTCGCGCGGCGACGTGCAGGCAACGGGAACGTAGCGTGAACTGCAGGGTGATCATCGTGCCCGCGTGCTCGATCGCGTTGCCGACGAACTCGCTCGCGATCAGGCTCGCGGCGAACGTCAGATCCGGCTGGTCCCAGCGGGCGCACACCTCGGTCGCCACGCTCCGGGCGTGCCGCGCCGCGCCCGGCAGCGGCAGCAGGACGTCGGTGACGGACCGCAGGCCGGTGTTCGAGCCGTGCAGGGCGGTGACGCCCGCCTCGACCGTGGGCACCACATCCAGGCGGCCGTGCGCGGTCCGGGCCAGCATCGCCGCCACGTCCGGCGACGGGGCACACAACAGCACCGGGATGCCCGGCCACAGAGCGGCCTGGCGCAGTACCGCCGGGAAGATCGACAGGGCCAGCCGGTCGGAGACCGTCATGGCGGAGATGTCGACCAGCAGGCCCGGGGGCTGCTCGGCGAGCGCCCTGAGCAGCCCGGAACGCAGATTCGCGGCGGTCGCCCGGTCGAGCCGGCCTCCGACGGTCACCAGTGACCGCGTGCCGACGTCGTCACGGGTCCAGCCCAGTGAAAGGCTCATGGCCGCCGCCCTCCTCTCGGTCCGCCGGGAGCGCTCGATCGGCGCACGAGGGACCATCGCGGCGTTCGCCAGGCCCGAATGCCCGGGACTGTCAGCGACAAACGCGCTCATTCGTTTCTGAGGGTCCGGGGAACCGTCGGTCCTCGATGCGCACCCGATGACCCGGCCATCGTGCGCGCAGCGGCTGCCAGGACGACGTCGGGATGCATTGAAAGAGCTTGATCGTTGGGGTTTGCTTCACTTTGTCGCGGGGCAACCCAGTCGCGACCGGTACGTGTACTGCCCACGTGTGGACCATGCGCCATCGTGAGATCCCGAGGTGCCCCCGATGCCCGAGACAGGCGACGGTTCGCCGCGATCCGCGAGCAACTTCGAGGACTTGGACGCTATTGCCGAGAAGTACATCCGTGATGCCGCGGACCTGCCGGAGCGTGAGCGTCGCCGCATGCGGGACGCGCTCGTCGATCGTTCCCTCCCGTTCGCCCGCCGGGTGGCCGGCCGCTACCGCAACCGCGGCGAGTCCATCGAGGATCTCGGCCAGGTGGCCAGCCTTGGACTGATCAAGGCCGTCGACCGGTACGACCCGGCCCGGGGCTCCTTCACCGCGTACGCCGTCGCCACCATCTCGGGCGAGATCAAGCGGCACTTCCGGGACCGGACATGGGGCGTACACGTGCCCCGCCGCCTGCAGGACCTCGGTCTCGCCGTCGGCCATGGCAGGACCACTCTCACCGCCCGGCTCGCCCGTATGCCCACCGCCGCCGAACTCGCCGCCCACCTGCAGGTCGCCGAGGGCGAGGTCAACGCCGCGATCGCCTCCTCGGCCGGATACACACCGGCCTCCCTCAACACCCCCGCCGGCGAGGGCGGCACCGCCGAGATCGGCGACCTCATCGGTGACGCCGACCCCGACCTGGCCCTGGTCGAGGACCGGCTCACGGTCTCCCGCCTCCTGCTGTGCCTGCCCGATCGGGAACGTCAACTGCTAGCCCTGCGGTTCTACGGCAACCACACCCAATCGGAGATCGCCGGACAGCTCGGCATCTCTCAGATGCACGTGTCCCGGCTGCTCACTCGCGCCCTGACGTGGCTGCGAGAGGCCATGATCAGCGACACCCCACCGGTGTGGGACGGTGGCGCGGATCATCAGGACGATCGGCTGGACCTCACGATCACCGCGTGCGCCGGCACCGTACGCGTCCACGTCCGCGGCGAGGTCGACCGTGACAACGCCGATCAGCTCCGCCGCGCCCTGCTCGACGCGGTGGGCGCCCGGGTCGTCCATCATGTCGTCGTCGACTTCGCCGCCGTGCCGCTGATGGATGCGGCAGGCATCGGCGTTCTCATTGCGGTCTACGACGCGGCCCGCGTCCGCGACACCCGCCTGCGCGTCGTGGGCCTGCGGCCCCACGTCGCCCGCCTCGTCGCCGTCTCCGGCCTCGGTGACGTCCTGCGCTGACGCCGATCCTGGACGAGCCGCCGGTGTGGTGGAGAGGACGGTGCCAGGCTTCGCGGCCACCCAGAACGGCGAACACCCAGAACGGCGCCCCCGGCCGAGGGCGCCGTCTCGCGGGTGAGGGCTTCCCCCGGTCGTGGTCAGGGCGAGGTGATCGCGTCCATCAGGTCGCCGACGTTGCGGTCGGGCAGGGCCTTGGCGACGTCGGCCAGGGCTACCATGCCGACCAGCTGGTGACCGTCGATCACCGGCAGGCGGCGTACCTTGTGCTCGGCCATCGTGCGGAGGATCTCATCGGCGCCGTCGTCCGCGCCGATCGTCACGGGTTTGCCCTGGGCGAGGTCCCCGGCCATGACGCTGGCAGCCTCGCGGCCCCTGGCGATCGCCTTCACGACGATGTCGCGATCGGTGAGCATGCCCCTGAGCCGGTTGTCCTCACCGCAGATCGGCAGCGCCCCGACATCGAGCTCGGCCATCTTCTGCGCGGCGTCCGCCAGGCTCTCCTTCTCGCCGACACAGGTCACATCGGGTGTCATGATCTCTCGTGCGGTGGGCACGGCAACCTCCTCGGTGGGTACGGGTATTCCACTGGCCTACCCGCCGCCGCGGCACCGATCCCCCGTCTCTCTGAAGGATGGCGCGACTCCCGGCAAAACGATGGCGCTCGAGCGGCCCGTGCCCGGCATGGGAGGATCTCGCCGTGCCGATCGTCTTCTCCGCCGGGCCGGGTTGCACCGTCACGGTGTGCCGGGACTGCTGCTGCGGCAGCGTTCGCAAACACCCCGGCGTCGACCACGACGAGCAGCTCGACAACCTGCGCGCTGCGCTGCCCGTCCCGCACCGGGTCCGGGTCAGCGACTGCCTGGACGCCTGTGACCAGTCGAACGTCGTCGTCGTGCACCCCGCCCCGGCCGCGCGGCGGGCCGGGGCCCACCCGGTGTGGTTCGGCCTCGTCCTCGACGACCAGGTCGCCGATGACATCGCGGACTGGGTACGGGCCGGTGGCCCCGGCGTGGCGCCCCTGGGCGCTGCGCTCGGGCTGTCGGTGATCCCCGCGCCGGGCCGGCCGTCCGGGTAGGCCCCCACGCTTGTCTAGCTCTAGCTGGGGGGCCAGTTACCAAGCGCGGCGTCTCGACGGTGATCGGTGCCGGTAAGCTTTGCCCATTCTCGAGACATGACCCTGGTGTGGGATTCGAACCGATGATCGACCAGCGGTGGAAAGGGCTGTTCACCGAGCTGTACCGCGCTGAGTACGGCCGGCTGCTGCGTTTCGTGACACGGCGGGCCAGTGACCGCTGTGTGGCCGAGGATCTGACCGCGGACGTGTTTCGGGTCGCCTGGGACCGGATTCGTGACGGCTCGCCGATCTCGCCCGCCTGGCTGTTCGTCACCGCTCGGAAGACGTTGAGCAACCACTACCGGTCAGTGGACCGGCTCGCGGTGGTGAACCAGTTCCTGGTGGTGGACGTCGCGGCGCGCGGTGCGGCGCACTCACCGGCGCACGACGTCTGGGACGCCATGGCCGACTTGACCGAGCAGGACCGCGAAATCCTGGTACTGCGATATTGGGACGGCCTCGACGGACGGGAGATCGCCGCGCTGCTCGGCATCTCGCTGTCCGCCACCTGGGTCCGGCTGCACCGGGCGCGGCAGCATTTCGCGAACATTTTCCGAACCGACTCGAGGGGCGATCGTGTACAGCATTAAGCGAGTTATCAGCGGCGCGGATCCGATGGGTCCCCCGCCGGAGTCCGCTGAGCTCTCGCCTCGGGCGGAGGCGGAACTGCGGGAGCTCGTACCGGAACGGCGACCGCTCCGGCGACCGTACCGCCGGGCGCTCGGCATGGCCGGTGCCGCTGCGGTCCCGCTCATCGCGGCCGGAGCGGTCGGGTTCGTGATCCTGCGCGATGACGCGGCCCCCCCGCCCACGGCCAACCAGGCGGTCTATTCCGGCACCGATGTGCTGGAGGGCAGAGCCGACATGATCGTTCGGGCGACGGTACGGGCGATGGCGGCGCAGAACGACGAGGGTGTGCCCGAGACTGTTGCGATCGTCGAGGTGAGCCGTGTCGCCAAGGGTGACACGGCCGCCGGCCGACGCCTCGCAGTCGCCTACACGACTCCCGGCCCCGACGTGGCGGAGGCGCCGAAGGCCTTCGTCGTCGGCAGGGAGTACGTTTTTCTGCTCACCAGCCCTGACGCCGCCGACCAGACCCACATGGTGAACACCTTCCAGGGCTGGTATGCGGTCGACGGCACGCAGATCGTGGCCGACGAACAGAATCCGGTCGAGCTGAGCCCGTCCGTGCTGGCGAGGTTGGGACTGCGATGAGCGGCCCCGGCCCGAGGCGCCGAGTCCCGGGCCGGTCCGCCACGTGTTACCTTCCTCGGGCGACCGCGGATTCCAGCTCGCTGATGCTGCTGAGCGCTGGCATGCCCTTTCCGGCTGGCAGCAAGGCGTCGCCGGAGCCGACCGTGTACATCGCCTGCTCCGGGTTGAGCAGGCTGAACGGCTTGCCCGCGCCGAACGACGACAGTAGAAGCACATAGTCCGACTTGGAGCCCGCCGACAGCAGCGTCGTCGTCGAATCCCGGTAACGGACGCCGTCCATCTCGCCGCCGAGCTGGCTGACCTCGATCACGTCGCCCTTCGCGACGTCGCCCTTGAGCACCTCGTCGACCTTCACGGTGGTCACCGTGACCGCGATCGCGGAGTTCTCCCGAAACTCGTCGAGCTCGGCCGGTGACAGCCCTGCCTGCGGGTTGATCGCCGGATCGGTCTCGGTCGAGATGTCAGGGTGCAGCTTGTCCTTACGCGAAGAGAGCGCGGTGCCGCGGACCACGACGTCCGCCGCCTTCACGAGGTCATCGCTCGAGTTGTAGTCCGGGTAGTTGGCGTGGGTGACGACCTCGTCGGGTTCGCTGGCGAAGCATCCCGTCAGGGCGCCGACAATGAGTGCGGCCAGCGTCGCGGCCTCGGTGGCGATGCTTCGTTTCAGCCCGCCCCTACGTCTGTCTACCGGGGACGATCCGGCCTTTGTCCCCGCCGCACGGGGCCTTGGTGATGCACCCGTCGGCCGGCACATCGGCCAGTTGCAGGCCGATGACCCGGTCGTACGCGGCCAGCGTGAGGGCGTGGACCTGTTCGGCGATGCCCGCGTCGGCCCACGCCTTGAGCCGTCGGCGGATGGTGGAGTCCGAGCAGCCCGCGGTGGCCACTCGCTCGTAGCCCGAGCCGTGCACCAGCGCCTCGACGATGTGGTCAAAGACCACCCGGTCCGGGATACGGCGCCGGTGGCAACCCAGCGGATGATCGGGGTGGAACTCGCTGCGCTTGGGCAGCAGCGCGGCGAACTCGCCACCGGGCGATACACCTACACAAACGTGGGGCCGGGTAGATGACCCGTGGGCCGCTTCCGCCGGCGTACGGCGCCGTCTGCCGAGGTTCGCATCGATCGCGGCGTCGCAGGCAGAGGCTCCACCGACTGATGGCCCGTTGTCAGCGGCGCAGAGCGCCCCGGACGCCGAGCACGGCGGCGAGGCCCAGGGCGCTGCGCGGCTGGTACGCGATCCGCCACAACCCGCCGTGCGCCGCCGCGTACGCCTCGTCCTCCCAGGCCGGGAACCCGGCGGGACGGGGCCGCCGGAGCTGGTGCACGAGCAGCGCCGCCATCAGCGTATGGCTGGTCTCGGGCTCGAACGTCTCGACGCCGAACCGGTACCCCCCGTGGTACGCCGCCGCGAGGGCCCGGTTCTTGAGCACCGATCGCGTACGGGTGGGCGGGGCCACGGTGAGGCTGACCGTGGCCCCGGTACGCCGGGCCACGGTGGCGCGCCAGCGCTGGATCCGCTTGGCGAGGGCGTAGTTGGGACCCTGCTGCGGGACGAGGCTGTCGTTGACCCCCGGGTCGGCGGGGGCGGGGTAGTTGGGCTGGAGCAGCCGGCCGCCCGACAGGGTCCCGAGGAGCTGCCCCGCCCGGGTGGACGCGTACCGGGACAGTGACTGGGCGACCGCGGCGCCGGGGACGCCGAAGACGTCGGTCGGTGTGGCGAGGAAGGCGATCGCGGTGTCGGGGCGGTACTGGCGCAGCCGGGCGCCGAGCGCGTCGACGGCGGCGGAGAGGCGTACGTGGGTGGCGCCGTCGGCGTACATGTACATGCCGGCGACGAGCCGGCCGTCGATGCCGAGCAGCCAGTCGGCGAGTACGGGCAGGCCGCGCAGCAGGTCGATGCCGGTACCGTCCGGCGACACGGGCACGATCAGCCGTCCGGGATGGTCGGTGCCGATGCGGGCCCACAGATCGGGGTGGGGCAGGTCGACGCCGACGACGGTGCCGCCCCAGCGCAGCACCGGCCGCAACGGTCCCATCTCGGAGCCGGCGCCGAGCACGACCAGGCGCAGGTCGGACAAGTCGAGCCAGTCCGGGTTCGCGGCGACCTCGCGGACCGCGTGGGCGCAGGAGCCTTCGATCGTGCCCGCGGACACCCAGGCGTCGAGCTGCCGGTCCAGGTCCGCGCCCCGCAGCAGGACCTTGCGGTACGGCAGGACCAGCTGTCGCTCGGCGGTGCCCGTACCCCCGAACGTCTGTGTCCGCAGTGGAGCCTTGACCGGCGCCGTGAACGCCTCGCTCAACCGGGCGTCGCCGTACCGCATCCGGTCGTGCACGGCGGCGAGCCCGGCGCGGGCGATGTCGTACGCGGCGTCGCCGGAGCCGAGCCCGGCCTCGACGAGGGCGCGGAAGTGGGGCAGGTAGCCGCGCCGCCAGTCCGTCTCGCGGGCGGCGGCGTCGGCCGCTCGCTGATCGACCGCCCGCAACGCGGCGGCCACCACGGCCCGGCCGAACGCCGACGTGCTGCGACTGCCGTCGGCCGCTCGCCGGAATCCCACCTCGTCCACCCGACCAGTATCAGGCTCCCTCCACCCCACGGTGGAGATGGGGCGGCTCGTCGTCGTGGCGGCGGCGTGACGGCCACGACGATCATGGCGACCCGGCCGGGGACGATCACGAAGGTAACGGGCGGTCAGCGCCCCTGCCGCCGGGAACGCAAGCCGTCGAAGGCGATCGCGGTGATCATGTCGGCGAGCGTGGCGGCGGCGCCGCGATGCGGGCGGTACCACTCGACCACCGAGTTGACCATGCCGAAGAGCAGCCGGGCTGCGGTGGCCGGGTCGACGTCGGGGCGGATTCCGCCCTCGGCCTGAGCCTGCTTGACCAGGCCGGTGACGACGTGGTCGAAGTCGCGCCGCCGGGCGAGGGCCGCACGTTCGGCGGCCGTGTTGCCGCGGATGCGCAACAGCAGCGTGACGAACGGCAGCCGATCGACCAGGACCAGCACACTGCGCCGGATCAGCAGTTCCAGGCGGTCGATCGCGGCGGCGTCCAGGGAGGTGACCTCGGCGGCCGCCTCGGCGAGGCCGTCCAGCGCGCGGTCGACGGCGAGCCGGAGAAGTTCCTCCTTGCCGCTGACGTGGTGGTAGAGGCTGGACTTGGTGATGCCGAGGCGGGCGGCGAGGTCTTCCATGCTGGTGGCGTCGTAGCCGCGCTCGGTGAACAGTGCGACCGCCGCGGCGAGGACCGCGTCGAGATCGTGACCAGGGCGTCCGCGCCGTGCCATGCTGTGCTCCAACCTTGATAACCGACCGATCGGTTGGTAAAGAGGAAGGGTACACACACGAAAACCGGGAGTGCAGATGACCAGCCCCGCCGAGTTCCACGACCGGCACCGTTCACTGCTCGAGCAGGCGCAGGAGGCGACCCGAACCCCCGCGTACTGGTCCGCTTTCCCCGAGACGCCGAGCACCAGGGCGTACGGCGAAACCGCGCCCGCCGACGGCGAGGCGGCCTTCCGGGCACTGCTCGGCACCGAGTTCCCGATCGAGGTCCCGGGGCCCGTCAAGCGCGTGCGCACCGAGAAGTCGCCGTACGGGCTGGCCCTGGACATCACCTACCCGGCCGGGGACGCGTCCACCCTCGTCGCGGCGGCGAAGGCGGCGGGAACCGCGTGGCGGGCGCTCACCCCCCACGAGCGGGCCGGGATCGCCGCGGAGATCCTGACCCGGCTCAACAAGCGCAGCTTCGAGATCGCGTACGCCGTGCAGCACACCACCGGGCAGGCATTCGTGATGGCGTTCCAGGCCGGCGGCGCGCACGCCCAGGATCGCGGGCTGGAGGCGGTCGCGTACGCCCTGACCGAGACCACCCGCTGGCCGGTGACCACGACGTGGGAGAAGCCGCAGCGTGAGGCCGCGCTGAGGCTTCAGAAGACCAGTACCGCCGTCGGCCGCGGGGTCGCCCTCGTCATCGGCTGCACCACGTTCCCCACCTGGAACGGCTACCCCGGCCTCTTCGCCAGCCTGGTCACCGGCAACCCCGTCATCGTCAAGCCGCACCCCGGCGCCGTCCTGCCGCTGGCCATCACCGTGCAGGTCGCCCGCGAGGTGCTCGCCGAGGCGGGCCTCGACCCGAACGTCGTCATCCTCGCCGCGGAGGCGCCCGGTGACGGCATCGCCGCGACCCTCGCCACCCACCCGGACGTCCGGATCATCGACTTCACCGGCTCCAGCGACTTCGGCATCTGGCTGGAGGTCAACGCGCGCCAGGCCGTCGTGTACGCCGAGAAGTCGGGCCTCAACACCGTCGTGCTCGACTCGACCGCCGACTACAGGGGCATGCTGCGCAACCTGGCGTTCTCGCTGTCCCTCTACAGCGGGCAGATGTGCACCACGCCGCAGAACCTGCTGATCCCGTCCACCGGCATCGACACCGATGCCGGGCACCGGTCCGTCGAGGAGTTCGGCGCCGACCTGGGTACGGCCATCGACAAGCTGCTCGGCGACCCCAAGCGCGCCGAGGGGGTGCTCGGCGCCATCGTCAACGACGGTGTGCTGGCCCGGCTCGCGGAGGCCCCCGGAGCTGCCGTCCATCCGTCGGTCGAGCTCAGCCCGGGGGTGCGTACTCCCCTGATCGCCGGGTTGGACGCCTCCGATGAGAAGGCGTACACCAGCGAATGGTTCGGGCCGGTGTCCTTCCTGATCACGACGGACTCGACCGCCCACAGTCTGGAGATCCTCACCGAGACGGTCCGGCGGCACGGCGCCCTCACCGCGGCTGTGTACTCGACGTCGCCGGACGTCCTGGCCGCCGCGCGCGACGCCGCCCTCGACGCCGGGGTGCACCTGTCGGAGAACCTGACCGGCGGCGTCTTCGTCAACCAGTCCGCGGCCTTCAGCGACCTGCACGGCACAGGCGCCAACCCGGCCGCCACCGCCGCCCTCACCGACGCGGCGTTCGTCACCGGCCGGTTCTTCACGTTGCAGTCCCGCCGGGAGCTCAGATGACCTTCGAGGCGACGATCGCCCGTGACGAGCGGATCGAACCGCGCGACGACATGCCGGACGCCTACCGGGCGACGATGATCCGGCAGATCGCCCAGCACGCCCATTCCGAGATCATCGGCATGCAGCCGGAGGGGGAGTGGATCACCCGTGCGCCGTCGCTGCGCCGTAAGGCGATCCTGCTCGCCAAGGTCCAGGATGAGGCGGGCCACGGCCTCTACCTGTACGCGGCGGCCGAAACGCTCGGTGCCGACCGGGCCGACCTGACGCGGCGGCTCATCGAGGGCCGGCAGAAGTACTCGTCGATCTTCAACTACCCGACGCTGAGCTTCGCCGACGTCGGGGTGATCGGCTGGCTCGTCGACGGCGCCGCGATCTGCAACCAGGTCCCGCTCTGCCGCAGCTCCTACGGCCCGTACGCGCGGGCGATGATCCGCATCTGCAAGGAGGAGTCGTTCCACCAGCGGCAGGGCTACGAGCTGCTGATGACGATGATGGGTGGGACGCCCACCCAGCGTGACCAGGTCCAGGACGCCGTGAACCGCTGGTGGTGGCCGTCGCTGATGATGTTCGGGCCGCCCGACACGGACTCGCCGAACAGCGCGCGGTCGATGGCCTGGAAGATCAAGCGGCACAGCAACGACGAGCTGCGCCAGCGCTTCGTCGACATGAGCGTCCCGCAGGCCGCGGCGCTGGGCGTGTCGCTGCCCGATCCGGACCTGCGCTGGAACGACGAGCGCGGCCACCACGACTTCGGCCCCATCGACGTCTCCGAACTCCAGCGGGTCGTCTCGGGTGACGGTCCGTGCAACGCGCAGCGCATCGCTCGCCGCGAGGCCGCGAACACCGAAGGAGCATGGGTACGCTCGGCGGCCGCGGCGTACGCGAGGAAGCATTCATGATCGAACACGAGTGGCCCCTGTTCGAGGTGTTCGTGCGCGCCAAGCGCGGTCTGAACCACGTGCACGTCGGCTCCCTTCGCGCCGCCGACCACGAGATGGCCCTGCACAACGCCCGGGACCTGTACACCCGGCGCAACGAGGGCGTCAGCATCTGGGTGGTCCGCTCGTCCGATGTGGTCTCGTCGGGCCCCGAGGACAAGGACGCCTTCTTCGGCCCCAGTGGCGACAAGGTGTACCGGCACCCCACCCACTACGTCATCCCCGACTCGGTCCCGCACCTGTGAACGAGCCCGACGGCGCGTACGAGGCGCTCACCGACCACGACGACGACCCCCGCTGGGCGTACGGCACCGGCTTCGCCGACCCGCTCGCCGGCATCCCGGACGCCGTGCCGCCGGACGTGGACACCGGTGACCTGTCCGCGTACTGCCTGATGCTCGGCGACGACGCGCTGATCCTGTCGCACCGGCTCCAGCAGTGGGTCACCCGGGCACCCGAGCTCGAGGACGAACTGGCGATCGCCAACATCGGGCTGGATCTGCTCGGCCAGGCCCGGCTCCTGCTCACCCGGGCCGGTCAGGTCGAGGGTGCGGGGCGGGACGAGGACGCGCTCGCGTACCTGCGCGACGAGGCCGGCTTCCGCAACGTGACGCTGGTCGAACGCGCCGACGCCGACTTCGCGCACCTCGTCGCCCGGCTGCTGGTCGTGTCGACCTGGCGGCTCGCCCTGCTCGACCGGCTCACCGCGTCCCGCGACCCGGTGCTCGCGGCGGTCGCCGCGAAGGGCGTCAAGGAGGTCACATACCACCGCCGGTACGCCGCCGACTGGGTCGTCCGCCTCGGCGACGGCACCGACCTCTCCCACGACCGCATGCAGGTGGCCGCCACCGAGGTCGGGCCGTACCTACCCGAGCTGTTCCGCACACATCCGATCGAGGCACGGCTGGCGGCGGCCGGCCTCGGTGTCGACCCGGCGGCACTGCGCGCGGAATGCGAAGCGGTCCTGGCTCAGGTCTGGGCCGCGGCCACCGTCACCGGCCCGGTCCCGGCCGCGGAAACCGATCCGGTCGCCCACTCCCGCACGGGCGGCCGGGGCGGGGGGCGCGACGGGCGGCACACCGCGGACATGCCCCAGATCCTCGCCGAGTTGCAGGGACTCGCCCGGTCGCTGCCCGGGGGTGTGTGGTGAGCGCGCGTACCGTCGCCGAGACCGTCACCGACCCGGAGCTGCCGATGCTCACCCTCGCCGAACTGGGCATCCTGCGCGACGTCCGGGAGACCGGCGACGGGATCGTCGTCGACGTCACGCCGACGTACTCGGGGTGCCCGGCGATGGAGGTGATCCGCGCCGACCTTACCGCCGCGCTGCGCGACGCCGGCTACCCGCGGGTCGAGGTGAGGACGGTGCTCAGTCCGGCGTGGACCAGCGACTGGATCACCGAACACGGCCGCCGTACGCTCGCCGCCGCCGGGATCGCCCCACCCGGGCCGGCGCCGCGGCGGGAACCCGGGCCGGTGCCGCTCGTACTGGGGCCGGACCGGCGGACCGTGGCGTGCCCGCGCTGCGCGGCGGCGCAGACCGAGCAGCTCTCCGCGTTCAGCTCGACCGCGTGCCGGGAACTGCGCAGCTGCCCGGCATGCCGGGAGCCGTTCGAACACGTGAAGGAGATCTGATGCGCGGCTTCCACCCGCTGCGCGTCGCGGCCGTCGACCCGCTCTGCGCCGACGCCGTCGCCGTCACGTTCGACGTGCCGCCGGAGCTCGCCGAGGCGTACGCGTTCCGTCCGGGCCAGTCGCTGACCGTCCGCAACGCCGCCGACGAGCGGCGTACCTACTCGATCTGCGCGCCCGCCGGGGCCAGGCCGCGGATCGGCGTCCGTGAAGTGCCCGGCGGAGCCGTCTCGACGTGGCTGACCCGCGCCGTGCGCCCCGGCGACGAGGTGGAGGTGGCGCCGCCCAGCGGCAGCTTCACGCCCGACACCGGCACGGAGCACGTCCTCGTCGCCGCGGGCTCGGGCATCACCCCGATGATGTCGATCGCGACGACGCTGCTGCGCGAGTCCGACACCCGGATCACCCTGCTCTACGGCAACCGGCGCGCCGACACCGTCATGTTCGCCGAGGAGCTCGCCGACCTGAAGGATGCGTACCCGGCGCGACTCGAACTGGTGCACCTGCTGTCGCGGGAGGCACGGGAGACGGACCTGTTCACCGGACGGCTGGACGCGGACAAGCTACGGACGCTGTTCGATCTGCTCGTGCCCGTGGACGCCGTCGACCACTGGTGGCTGTGCGGCCCGTACGGAATGGTGACCGACGCGCGGAAGGTCCTCGCCGAGTTGGGCGTGCCCGCCACCCGCATCCACCAGGAATTGTTCTTCGTGGACGCCGAACCGCCGCCCCCGCGTCGTCTCGGCGACCACCCGGCGGAACCAGCGAGTCAGGTGACCGTCCTGCTCGACGGGCGGTCCACCACGGTCGCCGTACCGCAGAACGCCACGGTGCTGGACGGCGCGCAACGGGCACGTCCGGATCTGCCGTTCGCGTGCAAGGGCGGGGTGTGTGGCACGTGCCGGGCCCGGGTCGTGGCCGGTGAGGTGCGGATGCGCCGCAACTTCGCCCTGGAGGACGCCGAGGTCGCGGCCGGGTTCGTCCTCACCTGCCAGTCCGTACCCGTCACGGACGCTGTCACCGTCGACTACGACGCCTGACGCTGCATCGTCGCGATCAGCGTGAGCGCGGCCTCGGCGCCCGCGGGGCGGTCACGGGCCGCCCGGATACCCGGCTCAGGCACATTCATGCCTGCCTTCCGTGCCATTTATTAGCACCTTTATCCACTCTCGATCGGAATAGGTGATCACCGTCCGGGGTAGCGACTGTTCATCACGACGAACCTTTGTGGAGGTCGACATGGCTATTGACGACATGGGTGCCCGTGCGCCTGCCGGTTCGGGGTCAGCGACACGCGAGGTCGCGGGCCGTGGCGCCGAGGCGGCCGGCCGGGCCGCGTCCGACGTGAAGGACACGGCCGCCGTACAGGCTCGCCGGGTCACCCGGGAGGCGTCCACGCAGGCCCGCAACGTGGCGGCGCAGGTCCGCGACCGCGTTGGGCAGCAGGCACGTACGCAGAACGACAATCTGGTCGGCGGTATTCGCAGAATGGCGGACGAACTGGATCAGATGCGCGGCGAACGCTCCGACTCTCCGGCCGCGACCGTGGTTTCCCGGGTGGCCGACAGCGGTCGGCGACTCGCCGATCAGCTCGCGGCGAAAGGGCCCGACGGGGTGCTGCGCGAGGTGCAGGACTTCGCCCGCCGCCGCCCGGGCGCGTTCCTCGCCGCGGCCCTCCTGGCCGGATTCGTGGTCGGGCGGTTGGGCAAGGGCGTCATGAACGCGGACCGGGACGCCGGCAAGCCGACCACCGACGCCTTCACGTCCGGCGCCCGGTTCGCCGGCGACCCCGGCTACTCCGCCGATCCGGCCTCGACGTATCCGGCGACGGCGTCGTACCCGGCCAGTGGCTCGACGGCGTCGTACCCGACCAGTGGCTCGGCGGAGTACGCCGCCACCGGCACCGGCACGCCGGTACCGGTCGCCGAGCCGGGCGCGTACACCGAGCCGGGCACGTACACCGAGCCGGGCACGTACGCCGAGCCGGGCGACGAGCGCCGGCCGGACTACGAAAGCCGGCCGCGATGACCGCCCCGTACCCGTCTGAGCATGCCGCCGAGCCGGAGACTCCGTCCCTCGGAAAGCTCATCGGGGAGATCAGCGACGACCTGTCGACGCTGTTCCGGCAGGAGATCGAGCTCGCCAAGGCGGAGGTTCGCGAGGAGGCGCAGAAGGCCGGAAAGGCCGCCGGAATGCTCGGCGCGGCCGCGTTCGCGGGCTACCTGGCGGTGGTGTTGCTCAGCTTCGCGCTGGTCTTCGCCCTCGGCAACGTCATGGACTACGGCTGGGCGGCGCTCATCGTCGCCGTCATCTGGGCGGTCGCGGGCGCGGTGCTCCTGGCGAACGGCCGCAAGAAGATGAAGCAGGTCGATCCCGTACCGCACCGCACCGTCGAAACCGTCAAGGAGGACGCGCGATGGCTCAAGAACCCGACCGGATAAGGCGTGACATCGAGCAGACGCGCGCGGAACTCACCCGCGACGTCGACCGGCTGGCCGACAAGACCAGCCCGACCCGGGTGGCCCAGCGCCGTTGGACCGCCGTGAAGGAGAAGGTCATGGGTACGTCGACCCACGCGCAGCACAGCACCGCCTCGGCACTGGGCAGCGCCCAGGACAAGGCCCGGGACATGGCCGGAACCGTGCAGGACAAGGCGCAGAACGTGGCCGGAACCGTGCAGGACAAGGCGCAGAACGTGGCCGAGTCGGTCCGGTCGGCACCGCAGGCCGTGGCCAGGCAGACCGAGGGCAACCCGCTCGCGGCCGGCATCATCGCGTTCGGCGTGGGCATGCTCGCCGCCACCCTCATTCCCGTCTCGGACCCGGAGAGGCGCGCGGGCCAGCAACTCAAGGAGAATGCGGGCCAGCTGTCGGAGCCGCTCAAGGACACCGCTCGGGAGATGAAGGACGACCTGTCCGGCACCGTCCGCGAGGCTGCCGGCCAGGTCAAGGACACGGCCGCCGACGCCGCCCGGACGGCGAAGGACCAGGCGACGTCGTCCGCCCAGGATGTCAAGGCCGAGACGAGGCAGGCGGCCCAGGAGGTCCCCTGAGGTACCTGCCCGAACCGCACCATCCGGCCCGGCCGCGCATTCCGCGCGCCCGGGCCGCGCACGTCACTGGCCCATGCGGCACCCGGCGGTCAGTGCGGTCCCGGCGGCGGACCGCCGGGGTCGTGTGTGAGGGACTGCGCGGCTGCGGCGGTACGGGAGGCTGCGGTACGGGACGCGAAGGCAGCCGGGTCGACGTGTTCCGGCCGCAGGCCGACGCCGACGAGCAGGGCCGGGATGCCCTGCAGGAGCGGCAGCCGCTGGAACAGCCTCACCGGCCACGGCGCGGGCATCACCGTGGTCGCGCCGAGGACCCGGCCGATCATCACGCGCTGGATCACCCGCTGGCCGAGCTGCGTACCGGCGGTGGGCAGGCGTCGGCGGCGCCGCACCGCGTCCAGGTCGTCGAGCGCCAGCGTGCCGGTGCGGGTGAGCAGGCGGGCGGCGGCGACGGCGTCCTGGACGGCCAGGTTGATGCCGACGCCACCGACCGGCGACATGGCGTGGGCGGCGTCACCGATCAGCAGCACACCGGGGGCGTGCCAGCGCCGCAGGCGGTTGACGACGACGGTCAGCACGTGGACGTCGTCCCAGCCGGTGACCTCGCCGACCCGGTCGGCGAGTTCCGGCGCGATGGTCGCGACGGAGGCACGGAAGGCGGGGAGTCCCGCGTCGCGGACGGCGGCGAACGTGCCCTTGGGAATGACGCAGGCGAGCTGCCAGTAGTCTCCGCGGTCGATGCCGAGCAGCAACCGGCCTCCGGCCGGGCGCATCTGCAGGCCGGCGGACTCGTCGGGCTTGCGGGACACCCGGAACCACAGCACGTCCATGGGCGCGCCGAACTCCTTGGGCGTCAGGCCCAGTTCCGCCCGTACCCTCGAATGGCGTCCGTCGGCGGCGACCGTGAGCGGGGCGCGGACGTCGACCGGGCCTGCCGGTCCGTGGGCCGTGACGCCTGTGACCGTGCCGTCGGCGTCGCGGACGAGCCCGGTCACCTCGTGCGACCGCAGCAGCGTGAAACCGGGCTCGCGGGCTGCCTGGTCCGCGACCATGTCGAGGAAATCCCACTGCGGCAGGAACATGAGGTACGGGTGGCGCGCGCGCAGCCGCCCGAAATCGGCCATCCGGTACGTGCCGTCGGCGAAGTGCACCCACAACCCGCCGACCTTGCGGTGCGGCAGCGCGTCCAGGTCGGCGCCGAGCCCGAGCTCGTCGAAGAGGTCCATCGTCGACGGGTGGACCGTGTCGCCGCGGAAGTCGCGCAGGAAGTCGGCGTGTTTTTCGAGCACCGTCACGCGGACGCCGCGGCGGGCGAGCAGCAGTGCGAGGACGAGTCCGGCGGGCCCGCCGCCGACGACGCAGACGTCCGTGTCCATGGCGTCTCCTTAAAATTCATCCGATGATGAAATGCTAGGCTCCGTGTAGACGGCGCGCCAGCGGGCATCCGGTCTCGTATGCGAGCTTTGACCTGGCAGGGCACCCGGAAGGTCTCCGTGGAGACGGTGCCCGACCCCGTGATCCGGGAACCCACCGACGCGATCGTGCGGATCACGTCCACCGCGATCTGCGGCTCCGACCTGCACCTCTACGACGTCCTCGGGATGTACCTCGACCGGGGCGACATCCTCGGTCACGAGCCGATGGGCATCGTCGAGGAGGTCGGTGCGCACGTCACACAGATCAAGGCGGGTGACCGTGTGGTCGTCCCGTTCAACATTTCCTGCGGAACCTGCTGGATGTGCTCCCGCGGCTTCCATGCCCAGTGCGAGACGACCCAGAACCGCCGCCAGGGCAAAGGTGCCGCCCTGTTCGGCTACACCAAGCTCTACGGTCAGATCCCCGGCGCTCAGGCCGAGTACCTGCGCGTCCCCCAGGCCCAGTTCGGCCCGATCAAGGTCCCCGGGACCGGCCCGGACGAGCGATACCTCTTCCTCTCCGACGTGCTCACCACGTCATGGCAGGCCGTCCGTTACGCCGACACGCAGCGCGGCGACACCGTCGCGGTGATCGGCCTCGGCCCGATAGGCCAGATGTCCGCGCGGATCGCGCGCCACCTCGGCGCCGAGCGCGTCATCGCCGTCGACAGCGTGCCCGAAAGGCTCACCATGGCCCGGCGCCACGGCATCGAGACACTCGACACCGGCGAGGTCGAGGACGTCCCCGCTGCGATCATGGAACTGACCAAGGGCCGCGGCGCCGACAGCGTCGTCGAGGCCGTCGGCATGGAGGCACACGGCACGCCCGTGCAGGAACTCGCGCAGAAGGCCGCCGGGCTCCTGCCGGACGCGCTCGCCCGCAAGGCCGTCGACACCATCGGCGTCGACCGGATGGGGGCTCTGCGCACCGCGTTCGCCAGCGTGCGCCGGGCCGGGACCGTCTCCATCATCGGCGTGTACGGCGGACAGGCCGACCCGTTCCCGATGATGGACCTCTTCGACAAGGGCGTGACCCTGCGGATGGGGCAGGCCCACGTGAAGCGCTGGGTCGACGAGGTGATGCCCGCCCTGCTCGACGACGCCGACCCGCTCGGCACCGCCGACCTCACCACCCACCGGCTGCCCCTCGAGCAGGCCCCACAGGCGTACGAGATGTTCAAGAACAAGCAGGACGGCTGCATCAAGGTCGTGTTGAAGCCCTGACTGTCCGCGGAGCCGGGTTCGGCCGTCGGCCGGTGCATCTCGGCCTTGACGCTGCCGGGGCGGTGCTCCGAGCGGCTTCGTCCTCACCGACCGTGGTTTGACCTGGCCCGTTCCGGCAGCGAGGGTGATCGCATGAGCGACGTCAAACTGACGAATCTCGACCAGCCCCTCTTCGACGGCGCAGAGGCCACGAAGGGTGACCTCGTCGACTATCTCGGGGCGGTGGCCGAACGGATCCTGCCCGGGCTGCGGGGACGTCCGCTGTCCGTGATCCGGGTCCGGCCCGGGCAGCCGCCGTTCATGCAGAAGAATCTCCCGAAATACACTCCGGACTGGGTGGCCCGCGCCTCCGTGTGGGCAGAGGCCTCCCACCGGGACGTGTCGTACGCCCTCTGCGACGACGAGCGGACGCTGATCTGGTTCGCCAACCAGCGCGCCGTCGAGTACCACCCGGCATTGTCCACCGCCGCCGAACCACGCCGGCAGACTCACCTGATCATGGACCTGGACCCGCCCGAGGGGGCTGGGTTCGCGGTGGTGGTCGCCGCCGCCCACCTGGTCCGGCAGGCACTCGCCGACGCGGGCCTGGACGCCGTCGTCAAGACCAGCGGCGCCAAGGGCGTACACGTCCTCGTCCCTGTCGTCGCCCACCCCACCGACGACGTCGCCGCGGCCACCCGCGCCGTCGCCGCCCGCGCCGAACGCCTCGACCCGGTACTCGCCACCACCGCGTTCATCAAGCAGGACCGGCACGGCAAGGTCTTCCTCGACGCCACCCGCGCCGGCGGCGCCACCGTCGCCGCCGCGTACAGCCCGCGGATCCGGCCGGGCGTACCCGTCTCGTTCCCGCTCGCCTGGTCCGAGCTGGAGGCCGCCGAACCCGGCGACTTCACCCTGCGAACGGTGCCGGGGTTGCTCGGCCGAGGCGACCCGTGGGCGGAGGCTCCCGGGCCGCAGACCCTGCCCGCCGACCTGATCGCCGAGGGCCACACCATCCCCGTCGCCCGCGTCCAGGCCATGCACGAGGGCAAGCGCCGCGCCCGGGCCGAACGCGCCGCCGCGGCGGCCGGGGACGACGCCTGACCGCCACAGTGGACGTTCCGGACATCGCTGTCGTCGATCTGACGCTGCCCGACGGCGACGGGATCACGCTGCTGCGGGAGTCGACCATCCACAGCGCGGTGCCGCCGGTGATCGGCACCTTCCGGCCGGCGGTCACCGTGGTCTCGGTAGGGTGGCGGTACAGCCTTGAGCGGAGGAGGCGGGCAGTGCGCCTGGAGGATCTGCGCGGCCGCCGGGTCGCTGTGTGGGGGACCGGCCGCGAGGGTGTCGCCGCCGTCGAGGCCATCAGCGGGTACGCGCCCGCGAGCCTGGTCGTCGTGCAGGACAGGGTGACCTTCGCGGCGACGCCGTGGGAGGGTCATCTGGCTGCGGCGGCGCCCCTGTTCACCGGGCAGGACGCGTACCGGGCGCTGCAGGACGTGGACGTGCTGGTCCGCTCGCCCGTGATCGCGCAGGTCCACCCGTGGATCCAGGAGCTGCGAGCCCGGAGGGTGCCGATCACCGGCGGCACCGCGCTGTGGATGGCCGACCACGCCGGCCGCACGATCGGGGTGACCGGCAGCAAGGGCAAGAGCACCACCACCAGCCTGATCCACCACCTGCTCACCGAGGTGGGCCGCCCGAACGCGCTCGGCGGCAACATCGGCACCGCCGTGCTGACCCTGCCCGAATCCGACCTGTACGTGCTCGAACTGAGCGTCTACCAGTGCGCCGATCTGCAGCAATCCCCCCGGGTGGTGGCCTTGACGTCGCTGTTCCCGGAGCACCTCGACTGGTCGGGCGGCGAGGCCAGGTACTACGCGGACAAGCTCAACGTGGCGATGCACGGCGCGGAGGCGGTGGTGTTCAACGCCAACGACGCCCGGCTCACCGACGAGCTGAGCCGCCGCGGCGACCTGCCGCTGCACCCGGCGGGCCGTCCGGACGCCTTCCACGTCGCGGACGGGTGGGTGCACCACAGCGGCGAACGGTTCTTCGCGCGGGAGGCGTTCGCGCTGGTGGGGCGCCACAACTCCGACAACCTCTGCGTGGCGCTCGGTGCGGTGCAGGCGGCGGGCGTCGACGTCGCCGCCGAGCGGGACCGGCTGGCCGCCGCCGTCGCCACGTTCGCGCCGCTCGACCACCGGCTCACCCCGATCGCGGACCCGTCCGGGCTGACGTTCGTCGACGACTCACTGTCGACGATCCCGCAGTCGGCGATCCACGCCATCGAGGCGTACGCGGACCGGCCGCTCACCGTCATCGTCGGCGGTGAGGACCGCGGCGTCGACTACACCCCACTGCGCGACTTCCTCGCCCAGAGGGCCGTCGTCGCCACCCTGATCGGCATTCCGGACAGCGGGCCACGCATCCTCGCCGAGGTGCAGGACCTGCCGGGGATCAGCACGGTCGTCGCCGACGACCTCACCGCGGCGGTACGCCTGGCCCGCGGGCGTACCCCGGCCGCAGGGGTGGTGCTGCTGTCACCGGCCGCGCCGAGCTACGGCCGGTTCGACAACTTCGCCCACCGCTCCCGCGTGTTCCGCGAGGCCATCGGCGCCACCGCCGGGCCTGTACCGGACGAGGCCGTCGTGCTGGAAGATCCCTCGGCCCACGCCTGAGAGGTCACTCACGGTTCACGCCGATCACTGAGGCGGGTTCGCCCGAACGACCTAAGGTCGTTCCCGTGGTTGATCAGGTTCGACGTCGTGGCCGTCGCGCGGTGGTCGTACTGGCCGGGGCCGCGGCGCTCGTCGCCGGCTGTTCCGTGCCGTCCGCGCCCCCGCCGCCCGCGCCCCCGGCGGGCGGCGGCGGCCCGGCGTTCACCGCGAACCCGTCCACGGCGGCGGCCCCGCAGGTGTCCGGCGAGGGGTGGTCCGCCAAGGACATCCCCGTGTTCCCACCCGCCCCTGAGGCCGTGAAGATCCGGCTGCCGGCCGACGGCTTCGCGCCGTACCTGTCGCGGATCCCCACCGACCAGCCCGTCGCGTTCGTCACCATCGACGACGGGCTGGTCAAGCACGCCGACGCGGAGAAGCTGCTGGCCGCCGCGCACGTACCGGTGACGCTGTTCCTCACGACCGATACGGTCAAGGACGACGTCGAGTACTTCCGCCGCCTACAGGCGCACGGCGCCGTCATCGAGGCGCACACGATCAGCCACCCCCAGCTCAAGGGCAAGCCGTACGAATTCCAGAAGAACCAGGCGTGCGGCTCCGCCGACCTGCTCGGCCGGTGGTACGGCCGACGCCCCGTGCTGTTCCGCCCGCCGTTCGGCGACAGGGACGCCACCACCCTGCGCGTGGTGCACGACTGCGGGATGCGCGCCGCGTTCTTCTGGAAGGAGACCGTGCATGAGGGGAAGGTGCGCTACCAGCAGGGAAACTCGGTGCAGCGCGGCGACATCATCCTCATGCACTTCCGGCCCGCGTTCCCGGCCGACTTCCTCGGCGCGTTGAAGGCCATCCACGACGCGGGCCTCACCCCGGCCTTGCTCGAGGACTACATCCCCTGATCCGGGCGCCGACCGGGCTCCCAGCCGCGGACCACCGGCCGGGCGTCCGCGAGGGGACACGACCGTCGGCGGGCCCCGCGAGCTGTCGCGACGGCGCGGCGGTCACGATCCGTCGTCGTCGCTCCGGCGGCGCCGGTCCACCGACCGGCTGATGGTGACTGCCTGTTACCGCACCTAGGCTGCGTTGATCGCTTGCCGGCCGGTGAGCAGGGGCCTGGGGAGGCACTACAGCGTGAGGGTGATCGAGTCGGTGGTGGTGCTCGCCGTAACGCTGGGTGCGGTGGCGTCGGCGGCGAACGGGATGGACGTACCGGTGATGACGGAGCAGGCCCGGCGGGTGGCCGCCCAGGAGACCTGCCGCTCGGTCGAGCTGGCCGTCGTGGCGTTCGCCGGGGAGCGGGGGCACCCGCCGGCCGACATCGGGCAGGTGCGCGCATACCTGCGCGGAGACGTTTCGGCGTACCGGATCGTCGACGGCGCCGCCGACGGGCCTGGTTGCGGTTCCCGATAACGGCAACGGGCTCGTCCTCGCCGAACCCGAGACGTTCACGCCGGAGGGCCTCGGCTGAGCCGTCAGCCGAGGCCGGAACGGACCGCGCTCAGCAGTGTGCCCTCCGCGGTGTCGCCGGACAGATCCCAGACGAAGGCGCCGCCCAGCGCCTGGTCACGCGCGTACGTCATCTTCGCCGTGATGTCCTCCGGCGTGTCGTAGCTCCACCACTGCCCGTCGCAGAGCGCGTACGAGGTTCCGCCGGCCTTGCCCGTCGGCGGGCACGACCGAGCGAGCACGCTGTAGTCCTCGACGCCCTTCTCGTACGTGCCGGGGGCCGCGCCGGACGCGGGGCCGCCGGGCTCGGCCTGCGACACCCCGGTCCAGCCGCGGCCGTAGAACCCGATCCCGAGCAGCAGTTTCCGGGTCGGGATGCCCAGCCCCCGGAGAATTCCGATGGCCCCTTCGGTGGTGGCGTCCTTGCGGGACAGCCCGGCGTACGCGGTCAGCGGCGAGTGCGGGGCGGTGGGGCCGGGGGAGTCGCCGGTCCCGGCGAAGTCGTACGTCATCGGCATGATCCAGTCGAGGCTCTGCGCCGCGCGGGCGTAGTCCACCGTGCCGATCTTGGCGGCGTCGGCGGTGACGGCGGCGCTGATCAGCCGGTCCGGGCCGAGCCGCGCGCGCAGGGCGGCGGCGAGGTCGCTGAGCGCATGGGGGCCGCTGGAGTCGCACTGAAGGCCGCACGCGCCGGGGTACTCCCAGTCGAGATCGATGCCGTCGAAGACGCCGGACCAGCGCGGGTCGTCCAGCAGCTTCGCGCACGACGCGGCGAAGCCGTCCGGGTCACGGGCGGCCTCGGTGAAGCCGGCGGAGCCGTTCCAACCGCCGAACGACCAGACGATCTTCAGTCCGGGGTGCAGGGCGCGCAGCTTGCGCAACTGGTTGAAGGAGCCGCGCAGCTGTTGCCCGGACTCGTCGGCGATCCCGTCGACGCTGTCACCGGCAGCGACGGGTTTCTCGGTGTCGGCGAACGGATCGCCCAGGGCGCACCCGCCGCCGGTCACCTTGCCGAAGGCGTACAGCAGGTGGGTCAGGCGGCCGGCGTTGCCGCTGGTCTCGACGTTCTTGATGCCGAAGTTGCGGGCGTACACCCCCCACTGCGGGAAATAGCCCACCACGTAGCGGCCGTCGGCGCGGGCCGGCTGGACCACGGCGGGCCGCGCGTCGTCGCCGGGCGGCGCCGGCGCCGTACCGTCACATCCCACCAGGATCGTCGAGGCGGCTAGGAGTATGGCGACACGACAACGCATCCGCCGAGTGTCGCCGATCGTCACGGCAACGGCCACCGGCGGTAGCCTCCCGGGTGAGTACGGGCTCAGCGGCCTCCGCCCGCTCCGACGGTGCGCTGGCGAGTGCCGCGCGGATCGCGTCGGAGAGGGCCAGGTGCGGCGTCCCCGTAGAACGCGAGGATTGTCCCCGCTGCGGTAGGTTGGGCGCGTGGCGGAGGCATTCCTGGTGGCCGGTGTCCGTACACCCGTCGGCCGGTATGGCGGCGCGCTCGCCGCGATCCGACCCGACGACCTCGCCGCCCACGCGATCGCCGCCCTCGTCGACCGGCTGCCGGGCGTCGACTGGACCGCCGTGGACGACGTCGTCCTGGGCTGCGCCAACCAGGCCGGCGAGGACAACCGCAACGTCGCCAGGATGGCCGTCCTGCTCGCCGGGCTGCCGGACACCGTTTCCGGCAGCACCGTGAACCGGCTCTGCGGCTCCGGCCTCGACGCGCTGGCGATCGCCGCCCGCGCGGTCCGCGCCGACGAGGCCGACCTCGTCGTCGCCGGGGGCGTCGAGAGCATGAGCCGGGCCCCGTTCGTGCTGCCCAAGGCCACGACGCCGTACGCGCGAACGGCGGAGATCCACGACACCACCCTCGGCTGGCGCTTCGTCAACCCGGTCCTGCAGCAGAACTACGGCATCGACTCGATGCCGGAGACGGCCGAGAACGTCGCCGCCGAGTACGGCGTGGACCGCCCCGACCAGGACGCGTTCGCGCTGCGCTCCCAGCAACGGGCCGCGAAGGCGCAAGGCGACGGCCGGTTCGCCGTCGAGATCGCGCCGGTCGCGGTTCCCGGCCGGCGCGGCACCAGCACCGTCGTCGGCACCGACGAGCACCCCCGGGAGACGTCCCTGGAGCAGCTCGCCGCGCTGCCCACCCCGTTCCGCGCGGGCGGGACGGTCACCGCGGGCAACGCCTCAGGCCTCAACGACGGCGCCGCCGCGTTGCTCGTCGCCAGCGGGTCCGCCGTCGGCCGATACGGTCTCACCCCGCTCGCCCGGATCGACGGCGCCGCCACAGCAGGCGTACCGCCGCGGATCATGGGGGTCGGCCCGGTTCCCGCGACGCGGCGACTCCTCGCCCGTACCGGTCTGGGAATCGGTGACCTGGACGTGGTGGAGCTGAACGAGGCGTTCGCCGCGCAGGCCCTTGCCGTGCTGCGCGAGTTGGGCCTGCCCGACGACGCCGAGCACGTCAACCCGAACGGCGGCGCCATCGCGCTGGGCCACCCGCTCGGCATGAGCGGCGCCCGGCTCGCCCTGACCGCCGCGCACGAACTGGACCGCACCGGCGGCCGCCGCGCCCTCTGCACGATGTGCATCGGCGTCGGCCAGGGCATCGCGCTGCTGCTCAGCCGTCCGTGAGCGCCTTCTCGATCAGCGGGTCGAGGAGGTCCGGGCGCTCGTAGGTGGCCAGGTGCGCCACCCCCGGCACGATCGTGAACCGGGCGCCCGGGATCGTCGCGGCGATCAGCTCGCCGTGCGCCGGGGGAGCGGCCGGGTCCTCGGCTCCCGCGATGACCAGCGTCGCGGCGGTGATCCTGGCCAGGTCGGCGACCTGATCCATCGCGCCGACCGCGGCGCAGGCGCCCGCGTACCCTTCGGCGGGAGTCTGCGCGATCATGGTCGTCAGGGCCTGGAGAGCCTCGGGATGCGCCGCGGCGTAGCCGGGCGTCAGCCACCGCGACGCGACGGTCGGCGCGAGCGCCCCCACCCCGTCGGTACGGGCCGTCTCGGCGCGCGCCGCCCACTGTTCGGGCGGCCCGAGCTTCGCCGACGTGCAGCACAACACGAGCCGGTCGATCCGGGACGGGTGTGCGACGGCGAGCCGCATCGCCACCATCGCGCCCAGCGACACCCCGACCACGTGCGCCGCCGCGATCGCGAACCGGTCCAGCATCGCCGCCACGTCGTCGGCGAGCTCCGCGATCGAGTACGGCCCCGCCGGCACCGGCGACCGGCCGTGCCCGCGCAGGTCGGGGCGGAACACCCGGTACCGTCCGGCGAACCTGCCCAGTTGCGGTTCCCACATGGTGCCGTTCGCGCCGAGCGAGTGCAGGAACACCACCGCCGGGGCGTCCGGTGGCCCGTCGGCACGGACGTGCAGGTCGATTGTCACGACGACAGCACAGCACAGGGCGGGACCGAACGTAACCGGCCCAGCCGTAGCGGTTCTGAACCGGTCGGAGGCGGCGTTGCGTTCGAGCTGGCCGGCAGGTGAGGGTGGACCGGGCCGCAAGGTGGACGCCGTCACCGAGCGCGGCGAGCGGACGCTGACCGAGCGGCGAGCTTCGTGGCGGCGTTTGCGGCAACCTTTGAGCAGTTTCTCGAGCAGGCAATGGAGGGCCGATGACGGCGACGTTCGACACGTGGGAGTGGTCAGCCCGTTCCGCCCTCGCGGAACGGGGCATCGGATACCACGAAGCGACGCCTCTGATCGAGGACGCCCGTTCCCGTTACGAGCGAAGTGGTCAAGACCCGTGGCAGACGCTGGGCACCCCGCAGGAGTTCGCCGCCGACGTAGCCGCCGACCGGCCAGTAGCGCAAGCTCGACTGGACACTCAGGGCAAGGCCACGCGTGACTACCTCAATGACGCCGCCTTCGCACTCGCGTTCCTGGCGATCCCGGCGGCCGTGCTGATCGGCCGTTTCGACGTGCCGGCGGAGCGGGCGGCCGCGCTGGTCGCCGAGACTGAGGCCCATGTCGCGGCGATAGGTACCACACCGCAGCGGGAATTCCCTTCCCTGGCCCGTTACGCCCGCGAACTCGCTGAAGGCGAGCCGGTGCGCCCGGGCGCCTGGTGGCGCAGCCCTACGGCACGCCTGCTCGCCCAGGTGTGCCTTCCCGTTCTTCTACTCCCGCCGCGGACCGAGGCCGTGGATCTACCCGGCGGCGTCGTAGAGGCGCTGGACGGTTTCGTCCAGCTGCGGCGAGAACGACACGTCCGCCGTATCGCCGCCCTGCTGGTAGCCGCCGATCACCCCGATGACCTCACCGGTGCCGCGGGCCGGGTCGTAGTCGGCGAGCCAGGGGCCGCCGCTGGTGCCAGTGGTGAAGTCGGCGCAGCGGAAGCGCAGCTGATGGTGGGACTGCTGCTCCACCTCGGTGGTGCACTGGCGGGGGCGTTCGCGGTCGTCGGGGTAGCCGAAGACGTCGACGATGCCGGTGATCGCGTCGGCGGCACCGAGGGCGTTGGCGCCGACGACGTCGGCGAGGGGTACGCCGTCGGCGTCGGCGACGGTGAGGATGGCGACGTCGGCGTCGGGATTCATGTCATGGGACCAGGCGTCGTCGACGAGCACGCCGGTGACCGTCCAGGTCCCGTACGGGCGCTGACCGTCGTGGTAGGCGGGGACGAACGCGATGTTCTGCCGTTGCCCGCCGCCGTGGCCGTCGTGCACACAGTGGGCGGCGGTGATGAGTACGCTCTTGCGCCGGGTACCGACGACGCTCGCGGTGCAGAAATGCCCGCCGTTGCCGCCGTTGTCGAAGAGGGCGCCGACGGTGGGCGCGATGTTCGGGAGTACGAGCGCCGGGGACGGCGGGGGCACGCCCGGCGTCGGTGCGGGTTCGCCGGTCGTCGCATGCCCGGCGGTCGTGCCGCCGCTGGTCGTGGACGGCGAGGTGGCGGCGAGGGATGAGGTGGCGGCGAGGGGCGAGGTGCCGACGGCGGGCGGGCCGGGGCGGGGGGTGTCCGCCGAGGCGAACGGGGCGGCCGTGCCGGTCCAGATCAGGGCGGCGATGGCGGTGGACGTGGCGGCGAGGAGCAACCAGCGGTCGACGCTCATCCGGTTCCACCGCTCCGGAACTGTCCGATCCGAACCCATGCCGCTCCCTCGGTGCAGGCGTCCGTACGTCGCCTCTACCCAACGAGCCGTACCCGGAGCCGGTCGCGGCAACCCCATGCATCCTGCACGTTGCCTCAAAGGTCCGGACATGACCCCCGAAACCGTGATGACGGGACCGGTGGCCGCCCCGTCGTCACGCGGAGATCGCCATGTGCAGCCTGATGGTCGTCCCGGACGGTCCGGTGCAGACGCGAACCAGGTCGCAGAGGAGGTTCACCAGGACGAGGCCGCGGCCTCGTTCGGCGTCGAGTCGGCTCGGGATGCGGCCGAACAGTGGGTCGGTCAGGTGGCCGCCGTCGCTGACCTGGCAGATCGCCAGACCGTGCTGTACCCAGAGGATCAGCCGGCCGGCACCGCCGCTGTGCTGCACGGTGTTCGTGGCGAGCTCGTTGACGGCGACGGTCACGTCCTCGGCCCGCTCGGGCGACAGTCCGGCGGCGGCGGTGTGCTCACCCACCAGGGCACGGACGGCCCCGAGATCCGCGTGGGTCGCGTACGTGGCGACGATCGCGTCCGGCGGCGGGGGCGACAGCGGGCGGTTGAACCGCTCGGCGACCGAGACGGGGTCGGCGTACGCGGGGCTCTGGCGGCGGCCGGATATGTCGGCGAGTACCGGATGCGTCTGCGCGGCGTCGTCGAGAACCCACTCCTTCAGGCCGCTGGTGTCGTACGGGCACAGGATCGCGGCGTCCCGCCCGGCGAAGACGGCGTTGATCAGCGCCTCGTGAACCGCGCAGGCGGGATACTCGACATCGGACCGGCCCGCCCAGTCGGGCTCGCCGATGATCGACACGCGCCGGCCGGCGTGCTTCGCGGCGAACGGCAGCAGGACGCCGGGCAGGATCCGCCCGGGGTTGCGGCCCGCCTGGGCCATGTCGGCGAACCGGACTCGGTCGGCCACGTCGGCCAGCTCGGCCTCGAGCAGCGACAGGTTCGGCTCCGGTACGGCGACCAGCACCGCATCGTCCGACGCCAGTGCCGACCGCACGAAGTCCGAGGATCCGGCGGCGTACTGGCGTGGATCGTCGTAGAAGAAGGCGGGATGGTCGGCGGATTCCAGCGATCATCGCAACACGGTGACCCTGATGGCTGGGGAGCGTATCGGCTAGCGGATGGCGGTGCGAGCAATCTCTGGCACTGGTGTGCCGGTGTCGCTGGACCAAGCGCGGATCGTCGCGGCGAGGGCGAGAGCGCCGCCGAGGGTGGGCCGGAGGCGGCTGGGTTCACCGCCCCGGATGGCCAGGGACCGTGACACGGCGTGCAGCGGACAGCACGTCGGCGGCGGCCTCCACGACCTCGGTGACCGTGATCGCGAGCAGGGCGGGGTGGGGATCCTCCCCGGGTCCGTCGCCCGGTTCGGCGTCGCGGCCGTGCCAGATGGGCTGGTGGTACGGGCGGTCGGCCGGCGGGCCCCAGCGGGCTGGTGACATCGGGCCGAACAGCACCACCGACGGTGTCCGGAACGCGGTGGCCAGGTGGGCGATGCCGGTGTCGCCGCTGATCAGCAGGAGGGCGTGGGCCACCAGACCGGCGGTTTCGCCGAGGCCGAGCCGTCCGGCCAGGACTGCCTCCTCAGGCAGGCCCGCCTCGGCGGCGATAGTGGTGGCCAGGTCGGTCTCGGTGGCCGAGCCGGTGATGACGACGTGATGGCCGCCGGCCCGTAGGGCCCGGGCCACGGCCGCGTAGCGGATGGGGGGCCAGCGGCGCAGCGACGCCTTGGCACCCGGGTGAACGATCGTGACGCGGGGACCCGGTGAGGGCGCGGGGGGTACGGGCAGATCGAGGTCGGACGGGTCGGCGGGGACGCCGTACTCCTGCATGAGCCGGCACCAGCGGCGGACCTCGTGGTCGTCGGGTGACCACGACGGGCCGCACGGGAAGCCCTGGGCCGCGAACGCCCACAGCGTCGCCGGTCGGGCCCCGGCCAGCAGCGCGTGCGACTGCGGGCCACTGCCGTGCAGGTTGACGGCCAAGCGCGGTCGTTGCGGCCAGGGACGCGGCGTGAGGCCGTCGGTGGGGTCGAGAGCGTCGACCGCCTCGATCAGGGCGACCAGCGGGGCGAGCCATCGCGGTGCCGCCAGGACGAGCCGTTCGCCCGGGTGCGCGGCCCGGAGGCCGCGCAGCGCGGGGACGACGGTGGCGAGGTCCCCGATGCCGAGGGCCCGCAGGGCCAGGATCACGGGTAGGACGTCTCCGTCTCCGCGGCGACGATCATCTCGCGGATCGCGCAGCCGGGCGGCTGGTTGAGAGCGAACAGGATCGCGGCGGCCACGTGCGCCGGGTCGTTGAGTACGGCGTCCGGGCCCGGCTTGTACTGCGCGTCCCGGTCGTCGAAGAACCTGGTGCGCATGCCGCCGGGGATCAGCAGGGTGACGCCGACCTGTCCGGCGAGTTCGGCGGCGAGGGCCCGGGTGAAACCCACGACGCCGAACTTCGCCGCGCAGTACGCCGTCGCGTCGCTGACCGCCTTGATGCCGAGAGTGGACGAGACGGTGACGACCGTGCCGTGGTTGTCCCGCAGGGACGGGATGGCGGCCCGGATCACGGCGGCCGTGGCGAGCAGGTCGACGGTGACGATGCGCTCCCACACGTCACCGGGGACGTCTTCGAGCCTGCCGGGTGCGTCCATGCCCGCCGCCGTGACGATCCCGGTCAGGCCACCGGACTCCTCGACGGCGCGGCGGGTGGCGGCCTCGGCCGCACGGGTGTCCGCCAGGTCGCACTCGATCCACGGGACGCTGTCGGCGGGCGGTCGCCGGTCGATGACGAACGGGTTCCCGCCGGACTTCTGCACGGCGGTCACCACCTCGGCGCCGAGGCCACTGGAGCCTCCGGTGACAACAATGGCGGTCATGCTGCTCCTTCCGGCTGCCGGCTCTGCCGGGCAGCGGCGATCGTCGTGGTGGTGGAACGTCCGTCCAGGTAGGGCACGATCACGGTCTGGCCGCCCCAGCCGCTGACGAGGGCCCCCTCGGGCACGTCGGCATAGTCGCCACCTTTGACCCACACATCGGGCCGCAGCCAGGTCAGCGTGGCTTCGGGGGTCGGCTCGTCGAAGACGACGACCGCGTCGACGCAGCCCAGCGCGCTGAGCAGCAGCGCACGGTCGTCCTGCGGGTTCAGCGGCCGGTCGGGGCCCTTGAGCCCGGCGACGCTGCGGTCGGAGTTGAGGCACACCACCAGGCAGTCGCCGAGCCGCCGCGCCGCCTCCAGGGTGCTGACGTGCCCGGCGTGCAGCAGGTCGAAGCAGCCGCCGGTCGCGACGACGGTGCCGCCGCGGGCCCGGACGTCCGCGAGCAGGGCGTGGACGTGCCCAGCGGGTTCCGGCCCGGCGGGTTCCGGCCTTTTCACGGCGGCGGCCACGCCCCCGGCGGCGACATAGGCGGCGGCCCGGGCCACCGCCTGTTGCACGGCCTGGGTCACGAGGGCGCCCGCGGCGAGGGCCGCGGCGGCCGCGACCGCGAACCGGTCGCCCGCTCCGCACGGATCACCCTCCGAGACGACAGGCGGGGGTACGACCAGCGGCGCCGGACCAGCGTGGCAGAGCACCGCCCCGCGGGCCCCCATCGTCACGGCGACGGCTCCGGCCCGCCAGCGCCGCCGCAGCTCCTGGCCGCCCCGGATGGCCGCCCCGAGGGACGTACCACCGGATCCCGTGGCGGTTCGCGTCTCCGCCTCGTTCGGGGTGACCAGGCGGACGTTGGGGACCGGGGCGGGGCCGCGCGGGTGCGGGTCCCAGACGATCGGGGCGCACGTCGCCGCCAGCGCGGCGCGCAGATCGGGATGGGCGGCGACCCCGCGACCGTAATCGCTGACGAGGATCGCCGCCGCGTCGCGGATGACGTCGAGGACGGCGTCCGGCGCCGGGCCGGGCCGGTCCCCGCCGCCGCGGTCGAGGCGGAGCAGGATCTGGCCGGCGGCGCGGAGACGGATCTTCTCCGGGGTGGCGCCCGGCAGCGGCAGCGCGTACACCGTGACACCGGCGGCGTGCAGGAGCCGGGCCAGGCGTACGCCGGGGGCGTCGTCGGCCAGCGCGGTGACGAGGACGACGTCGTACCCGTCGGCGGCGGCGAGCAGGGATGCCAGCCCGGCACCGCCGGGGCGTTCGGAGACGCGTTCCTCGTCGAGGACGGGCGCGGGCGCGTCGGGGCAGATCCGCCGTACGGTGCCGTCGACGTCCGCGTCGAGCAGCGTGTCACCCACGATCACCAGGGGTCCGCCCGTCATGACGGGTCTCCGTCCGCCGTGGAGGATGTCGTCGCGGGGGCCGTACGCCGGTGTCCGTTGCCCACGGCCACCAGTTGACGCATGTCCCGGTGATCCGGCCGAGAGGCCGTGACGGCCCGCGCGTTGGCGGAAAGGACGCCCGGCAGGCTGCGGTCGACGTGTTCGCAGAGCACGTGCACGGAGATCAGGTGCAGTTCCTGCACCACCTGGGAGTTCTCCGACGGGCACGCGACCGCCTCGTCGCAGCGTTCGGCGAGGGGGTTCGGGGCGGGTCCGGTCAGGGCCCAGGTCCGCATCCCGGCCTCGCGGGCGGCGTCCACGGCGCGCAGGACGTTCATGCTGGCGCCGCTGGTGGACAGGGTGACGAGGACGTCGCCGGGGCGCCCGTGGGCGCGTACCTGGCGGGCGAACATCTCGTCGAAGCCGTAGTCGTTGCTGATCGCGGTGGCCGTCGACGAGTCCGCGCACAGGGCGATCGCCGACAGCGGCGTACGGTCCTCACGTAGCTTGCCGACCAGCTCCGCCGCCAGGTGCTGAGCCTCCGCGGCGCTGCCACCGTTGCCCGCGACGAGCAGCCGGCCACCCTGTCCGAGAGCCCAGGCGAGCTGATGACCCCATTCGGCGAGCCGGTCGGCCTCGGACCGGAACGGAATGAGTGCCGAGGCCAGCCCGGCGAGGTGCCGGTCGAGGGGGGAGAGGCTCATACCGCCACCATGCTCTCGCGCTCCTGCGCGGGACGCTGTTCCGTCGCGCACTGGCCGGTCAGCGCCGCGTACGCCGCGCTGAGTTGATCCGCGACGCGGGCCCACGTGTAGCACTGCCGGGCCCGGTCGAGCGCCGCCGACGAGTACGCGAGCCGCCGCAACGGATCCCGCAGGAGCTTGCGCAGGACCTCGCCGAGGACCTGCGGGTCACGCGGCGGTACGAGGTCCCCGGTGAGCCCGTCGACGACGGTGTCCTGGATGCCGCCGACGGCCGTCCCGACCACGGGTACGCCGCACGCCATCGCCTCCAGCGGGGTGAGGCCGAACGGCTCGTACCAGGGGGTGGCGGCGACGACGTCCGCGCAGCGGTACCACTCGGCGACCTGTCCGGCTCCGACCGCGCCGACGAGGTGGACCCGGTCGGCGACGCCGTACCGCTCGGCGAGGTCCATCAGCCGCCGGGCGTACGGGTCATCCGTGACGGACGAGGACGGCGGGCCGCCCACGACGACGAGTCCCGCGTCGGGAACCTGAGGCAGGGCGGTCACCAGGTCGGCGTACCCTTTGCGCTCGACCAGGCGCCCGACGGACAGGATGCGGGCGCGGCCCTCGACCCGCGGCGCGGCCGGCCCTTTCGGGGTGAACCGTTCGTGGTTGACGCCCGACGGAACCAGCGTGATCCGGTCGGCGGGGACGCCGAGCCGGATCAGTTCCTCGGACTCGTCCCGGCACTGGGCGACGACGAGGTCGACGGCGCGGCCCAGGGCTCGCTCGTAGTCGACGCGGTGCGCCGGGCTGGTGTCGTGTGTGCCCTGGTACCGCCGCTTCACGACACCGAGTGCGTGGTACGTCTGCACCACCGGTACGCCGTACCGCCGTGCGGCGGTGAGCCCGGCGAGTCCGCTCATCCAGAAGTGCGCATGCACGACGTGGGGTGTCCACTCCGTCCAGCGGTCGCCGAGCCACCGCCCGAACTCGCCCATGTACGGCAGCAGCTCGTCCTTGGGCAGCGCCTGCGCCGGTCCGGCGGGTACGTGCACCACGGTCACGCCGGGGGCGGCGGGCACCGTCTCGGGCACTACGGGGTTGTCGCGCCGGGTGTAGACCCGGATGTCGTGGCCGAGCGCGGCGAGGGCGGCGGAGAGCTCCGCGACGTGGGTGTTCTGCCCCCCGGCGTCCTGCCCCCCGAGCGCCGCGAGCGGGCTGGCGTGTTCGGAGATCATCGCGATGCGCACAGTTCCTCCTCCAACAGGTGGTCCCAGTCGGCGAGGAAGCGGTCGAGCCCGTACCGGGCGAGCGACACCTGACGGGCGCGGTCGCCGAGCCGGCGCGCCTGGGCGGGTTCGTCGATCAGCCACTGCGCGGCCTCGACCAGGGTGTCGACACGGGTGCTGAGCACGCCGGCGTCCGGCGGCACGGCGGCGGTCGCCTCGGTGGTGGCCAGGGCGATCACCGGCATGCCGAGCTGCATGGCCTCGATGAGGCTGAGCCCCAGCGACGTCCACCGGCACAGGTGCAGGTACGCGCGCCTTCTCGCCACCGCGGCGTGCATGGCGGCCTGCGGCGGGTCGTCGTGGGCGGTGACACCGGGAAGACCGGCGACACCCATGCCGTACGCGTCGAGCGGGGCGACGGCGGCGAACCGGGGGAACAGGTCGGTGCCGGTGACCCGGCCGCGCCGTACCGGCTCGTTGGTGACGACGGCGAGCCGGTCCAGGTCGCCCGTGTACCGGCCGGCCGGGGGCACGATGCCGTGCTCGACGACGGCGGTCCGGGTCGATCCGGCGTCCCAGAACAGGTCGTTGAAGTGGGTGACGTGCACGAGCAGCAGGTCGGTGTCGGTCAGCGGGTGCCGAGTGTCCGGTACGTCGCCCCTCGGGGTGTTGTGCTCGACGTAGATCGCGGGCACGTCCCGGCCGAGCCAGGCGCGGGCCAGTTCGCGTTCCTCGGGGCGTTGCAGGATCACCACGTCGACGTCCTGGTGGGCGAGCTGCTCCGGGGTCACCTCCACGGCGTTCGGCGGCCAGTCCCAGGTCCGTGCCCGGCCCCGGCCGTATGCGCCGCGGTCGGGCAGGACGGGGATCAGGCAGCGGTGCTTGCCGTGCACGAACGACGTCGTCCACGAGCCGTGCACGTGCCAGAGCAGGATGTTCACGCCATGACCTCCGCGGAATCCCGGAGTAGGCGTACGGCCGCGCGCACGCCGGAAATCTCCTGAATGGACAGACAGGGATGGGAAAGGACGGGGCAGGTGCTCGCCCGGGTGTCCCGGCAGGGGGCGGCGGCGTCGCCGAGCCGGACCGTGGGTACCCGGTACGGACCCCACTGGGCGTACGGGACCGTGGGGGCGTAGAGGCTGACGACGGGCGTACCGACGGCGGCGGCGAGGTGCGCGGGCCCGGTGTTGCCGACGACCACGCAGTCGGCGGCCTTCAGGACGCCCGCCAGCTCGTCGAGCCCGGTCTGTCCGGCGACGTTCTCTGCCAGGTCACCGGCCGTCAGGGCGGCCAGCCGCACCTCGTCCGGGCCGCCGGTGACCACGACCCGGTGGCCGTCCGCCACCAGCGCCGCGACGACCGCGCGCATCGTCTCGGGCGTCGCGGCCCGGGCTGGCACGGACGCCCCCGGGTGCACCACGACGTAGCCGGGCGCGAGCGCCGTCTCCGGCACGTCGCGCAGCCGCAGGGTCAGGTCGTCGCCCGGCGGCGGTGGGAAGCCGGCCGCCGCGGCGAGCGACAACGCCCGCTCCGGTTCCGGCACGTCCGAGGGTACGCGGTGCCGAACGT
>CBIHNN010000007.1:0-94270 GCA_966211315.1 uncultured Micromonosporaceae bacterium
TTGCACCCCTGGAAACCAACTAACCAACTCTCCATCAAACCCGGGGCTTGACACCCGGGGCTTGACAACCCTTGCCCACGGCAAAACCCTCAAACCAAGTCCTTGACCGGCCCCGCTCCTTCATGGATGACCCAGAGGACCACGGATCCGCTTGAGGACTGTGAGGCCGCCGGCATCTGGGCGACCGCCCGCCCGGCCACGATCCGCACCCGGATCATCAACGTCGCCGCCCGCCTCGCCCACCGCGCCCGCACAATCGTCGTGCACCTGCCCGAGCACTGGCCCTGGCAAGCGGCGTTCGACAACCGGTACACCGCCGTCCGGCCAGCCCCCGGCTGAGCATCGCGGACCAGCCGAAACCAGGCGGCCCGACCACAGGCCACAACTCCGCCACCGGTAACCGCCAGGCTCATCCCGGAGCTATCCACATGCTCCGGTTTCGATGCCGTCCAAGCCTCTTTCGGCATGTCAACAGCTACGGCACTCGTCTTCCTGATCCCCACCTGACGCATCACGTGCGCCTTCTCCCACACGCTCACCACGACAGTCTTCAGCAAACGCAGCAGTGGGCGGTTTGAAGCCTGCCCCCACAGGCCGACTTCGAGGGGCCAACCCCTCATCTCTTACGCAGCACCGCATCCAGAAGCTTTCCTACATCAAGCTCCCTTCAGCGTTCGTGACACACGTGGATGTCAATGGTCAGGACGAAGTCCTGTCCGATGGTCTTTGATCGTCCTCGTGGGCGGACAGCAGAAATCCATGCCGGTGGCCAGGTGATCTCCTGGTGGTCAGGTCAAGGCTTTCACCCCCTTGCCGGGGAGTGCTTGCTGCAGGCGGTGGGAGTCGCCCTGGGTGGTGATCAGGTGGGCGTGGTGCAGGAGCCGGTCGACCGTGGCGGTGGCCAAGGTCTTGGGCATGAGGGTGTCGAAGCCGGACGGGTGGATGTTGCTGGTCACCGCGATCGAGCGTCTCTCGTAGGCGGCGTCGACGATGCGGTAGAACGCTTCGGCGGCGTCTTGGCCGGCGGGGAGCATGCCGATGTCGTCGACCACGATCAGGTCGGCGCGGCAGATCCGGGCGACGGTGCGGGCGGTCGAGCCGTCGGCTTTGGCCCGGCTGATCGTGCCGGTCAGGGTTTCGAGGGTGAACCAGGCGACCCGCAGGTCGGCCTCGATCGCGTGGTGGGCGAGGGCTTCGACGAAGTGTGACTTCCCGGTGTCCGACGGGCCCGGCACGGCAAGGTTCTCGGCCCGGCCGATCCATTCCAGCGTGGACAGCGCCTGCTGGGTCGCTGCAGAGATGGAGGATTCGTCGGGTCGCCAGGTGGCCAGGGTCTTGCCGGTGGGGAAGTTCGCGGTCTTGCGGCGTAGCCGGCGGGTCGCGGCGTCACGGCCGATGACCTCCTCGTTGATAAGCACGCGGAGGACTTCGGCGGGGTCCCAGTGTTGCGCTTTCGCGGTCGCGATGACGTCGGGTGCGGCGGCGCGTAGGTAGGGCAGCCGCATCCGGCGTAGGAGCCGGTCGAGGTCTTCGGGCAGGGCCGGTGCCGAGCGTGCCGGTGTGCCGGTGGTGTGGGTCATCGGGTGGTGGCCTTTCGGAGCCGGCGGTGCAGGGTCGTGGCGTTGTGCCCGAGCAGGGTGGCCAGGCCGGCCGCGGCGAGGTGGCCGTGACCTGCGCCGTCGAGGAATCCGGCCAGGTCCGCGCGGGCGTCGTCGTCGGCGTGCAGCAACCAGTCCTCGATCAGGTCGAGCAGCCGGGCCAGGTCGGCGGCCTCATCCGGGTCGAGGACCACGCCCGACGTGTCCGCTATCGAGGTTGGTTGGGTGGTGGTCATCATCGGCCGAACCTCTCCCAGGAGGCGGTGCCGGGCTGCGCGGAGAAGCTCTCGTCGACCCGGACCAGGTCCCCGGGCTCGCCGCGGGTGGCGAGGTGGTCCAGGATCGCGCCCAGATCCGCGTCGTCGAACCGGCCGGCCGCCGCAGCCAACCCCAGCGCCTGGTCGACACGAGCAGCGTCGAGGATGGTCGCGAACTCGACTGCGCGGGCCATCTTCGCCCTCACCCGGCTGGTGCCGGTCGCGGCGGCCTCGACCAGCCATGCGTGGGCGCCGTCCCCAATGGCGAGGAAGTCGGCCTCGGCCTTGCTGCGGGTCCGTGGCCGCGGTGGGCGCGGGTGGTTCCCGCCGGGGTGATGCGGGTAGTGCTCGTCGACTATGCGCGGATTGCCGGGGGTGGACAGCCGGTGCCGGGCGATCTCGACGCAGCCGGCCGGTGTCATGGCGACGATGGCCAGTTCCTCACCGACGGTGCGGCACCACACCCGGGAGCCGACGTGCCCCGGTGGTGTCGAGTACCGCACCGACCCGACCCGGACCGTCTGGTCCTCGTTGACCAGACGGTCCTCTCCCAACCCTGCAGTGTGCGGGTCGGCCGGCAGGGCGTGCAGGTGGCCGCGTTCGACCGCGAGCCGGTCGACCGGGGCGGCCCCGGTCTCCCGATGCACGCGGGCGTTGATGTGTTCACACCACACCTCGCACGCGGTGACCAGATCGGTGAAGGTGGCGTACTGGCCGCGCAGGTTCGCCTCGGTCGGCACCAGATCCGCCTTCGCAACCCGGACGGTGGCCTCGACGCCGCCCTTGGACTGCGGGTCGAACGGTTCACACGAGTGCACCGTCGCCCCGTAATGCCGGCCGAATTCGGTTCGAGGTGTACGCGGCAAAGTGGACAGCCGGCCGCAACGACGAGGCGATGACAACGGCTCGGGACGCGTCGATGATGCGGCACCGCGTGTTGCCGTCGTGGGGGTCGGTCCCGATCGGCCGGATGGACCACTCGGCCGTGCAGCAGTGGGTCAGTGAACTGGGCAACGAGCTCGCCCCGGCGAGTGTCCGGGAGTGCCACCGGCTCATGCGGGCGGTTCTGGCTCTGGCCGTGCGAGATCGGGTCATCGGGCAGAACCCTGCCGACGGCGTACGCATCCCGAGACGGCGCCGCACCGATGCCGACGAACAGGTCGTCTCGCGGGAAGCGTTCGCCGCCAACCTGCTGCCGGAGATCCCCGACCGGTACCGGGCGCTCGTGGCCCTGGCGGGCGGCACTGGACTGCGGTGGGGCGAGATCGTCGGACTGACGTGGGCTGCGATCGACCTCGACAAGGCGACCGTACGGGTGAGCCGGGTCGGCATCGAAGTCGCGGGGCACGTGACGTTCAAGCCATACCCGAAGTCCCGCGCGGGTCGCCGGGTCGTCCCGCTCCCACCGTTCGTCGTCAAGCTGCTGCGGGCCCACCGCAAACTCGTGGAGCCCGGGCCGTCGGGCGAGGTGTTCACGAACGAAGTGGGCGGCTCGATGCGCCGGACGGTGTTCAGAGCGTGGATCTGGCGTCCGGCGTTGGTCCGGGCCGGTCTCCTCGGCCGAATCGTCCAGGCGGGGGAGCGTCGTTGGTCCGCCACCTGGCGCGACCGGAACGGCGACGAGGTGACCGAGGAGTTCCCGAACCGCCGGGTGGCACGGGCGCGCGTGTCCCGGATGGCGCAGGGTGGTTTGCGGTTTCACGACCTTCGGCACTCGTACGCGACCTGGCTCGTGTCCGACGGGGTGCCGCTGAACGACATCGCCCGCGTGATGGGGCACGAGCAGATCTCGACCACGCTGGACCGGTACACGCACGCGTTCGAGGCTGGCGCTGAGAAGGTCCGGGAGAGCTTCGCTGACTTTCCGCTGACTTTCGAGGCCGAAGAGGTCGAAACCGACGACTAGCGAGCGACGACCATCAATTAGCTAGATCGCAGGCGACATGAAGAAAGCCCTGGTGAGAGATGGTCTCACCAGGGCTTTTGCCCCTGTCGGGGTGGCCGGATTTGAACCGACGACCTCTTCGTCCCGAACGAATGATGAGGAGCGACTGAGCGTGGAACGGATGGTCGCTGAACTGCTGAACAATCCCTAAGCATCCACGGTTGTCCGCCGTAGAACGCACCCGTTGTCACTCAGTTAGTCACCCCAACGGATCTCCGACCAGTGGCCTACAAGCCCCGTCCAGCTTGCACGCCTCTCGTCCGCCCGGCTCTGCGACCTCGGAAGGCCGCACGTGTAGGGCGCTTGGGACCATGAGATCCACCCGAGGGCGCCGTCACCGAGGCTGTCGGGGACCGCGTCCGACTGGCCACGCCAGGCGACCTAGCGAGGGGGCATGGGAGCGTGAGGGACATCGAAGCCGAATCCGAGCATGCCGTTCTCTGGCACTCCGCAGCCCCTTGGGCAGTCCCGAACGCAAGAAAGTCACGACAGTGAAACTGTCAGATTGCGGACAGTCATTGGAGTTCGCTGACGCCGTTACGCCAAACGCCATGGCGGACAAACCGTGACGGCTGGGAGCCCAATCGATAACATTCACGGATGCACCGTGCTGAGGAGAGACTGTGACCTACAAGAACGTGCGGCCATCCCAAGTCATCCTCGACCCTCAGAACCCACGCCTCCCCGACGGCACATCAAGCGACCGCGAGGCTATCAATCAGCTTCTCGATGACGATGCCGGAGCATTGATCAATCTCGCTCGAGACATGGCTAGGTCGGGGCAGACCAATCCAGCGGAACTCCCGATCGCCATAAAGAGCGGTTCAAAGTACCTCGTTCTAGAAGGTAACCGCCGCTTCGCCGCGCTGAAATTGCTGGGTGATCCCGCCCTTGCTGATGACCCAGATCATCAAGCCGCGTTTCGGCGGGCAGCAGCTCTCGGCGCGCCACCGAAGACTGTATTCACTCTGATATCTGCAAGTCGAGAAGAAGCGGATCATTGGATCGTTCTACGGCATACTGGCGAAAATAATGGTAGAGGCGTTAAAGGCTGGAGCGCCGGGCAGGCTGCCACCCATCGTCGGCGCGCGAATAAGCCCGTAGACAGTGGCACACTTCGTTCGATCACCATTGCCGATCAGGTTGAAGCGGCCTACGTCGCGGACGCTGAATTGGTCGCTCTAGTTCGGCAGGTGCGTAGGGAGAAGCTGACAAACATTGGCCGGCTCTTTTCTTCCGATGTGATGACACGCCTGCACTTCTCAACGGAGGTCGATGAAGGCAGCGCACTCCGGGAGAGGTATCTACTCACCAGGCATACTCGGGGCCAGTTGAGAGACTTCTTCGTATGGGCCTTCTCCCTACTCTTGGACAAGACCGTTGATGCTTTCAAGAATCCTGACACGAGACGGGACCTACTTCTTACTATTCCTCAGCTCATTCCCGCAGACGCCGACGCTTCTCCAGTCCCGATCCGACTCGTTGAGACGCCTGCGCCGACCGTTGTGGCGGAGGATTCGTCCGATCCCCATGAACCGGACGAGGATGGCGAAGATGTAGGTGGCGAGAACAACGCCCATGGCGCTGACGCGGGCGGAGACGAAGGTCACGGCGGTACCGATGGACAGGCGAGCGGAACTGGCACGCCCGCCTCCAACGGCACTGCGGCTGGAAACGGGAATTCGGGTGCTGGTAGACGCGAGGCGCGTCCGGAGAAATTCTTGCTACAGGGATTAAAACTTCCTAGCCACCCTGCTCGCATTCAAAAGTTGCTCCAAGAATGTAGGCGGCTAGAGATGGAGGTTTACCCAAGCATTGCCTGCGTAATGGTGCGGGTGATAGTAGAGCTCTCCGTCTCCAGTCCGCAGGCCCTGATCCTATCTGGGAAGCAGGAAGGCGATAACCTCAAGGACAAGATCATCGCCATGCTAAGATTTCTTGATTCGAACATCGAGCACGGCAGGAGGAGGGATAAGGAATTGGAACAAGCATATATCGAGGTAGTGGGCGATAGCGGCCCCGCCGGCCCAGGCATGCAGTACCTCAATGGCTTCGTTCATAATCCTGGCGTTAATCCCGATCCGCATCTGGCCCGTCGGTTCAGCCAAGCTTTCCGCCCCTTCCTTCTCCGAATCGATAGCGTACTGTGAAGACCGAGTTCATCTCGCCTCTTAGATATCCCGGCGGTAAGGGCAAGTTGGGGCCCTACTTCGCGCGCCTTCTTGCTGATCAAGCAACAAAGATTACGACCTATGCTGAGCCTTATGCCGGTGGAGCGGGCGCAGGGCTGTACCTGCTGTCTGAGGGCTACACCGATAGGCTATTAATCAACGACCTAAACCCAGGCATTGCAGCGTTCTGGCGAGCCGTGCTCGATCGCACAGACGAGTTTGTTGAGAGAGTGTTGAGTGCCGATGTGAGCGTCGATGCTTGGCATCATCACAGATCGGTGTATCTAAATCCGGACAATCATGACGGCTTTGAATTAGGGTTTTCAACCTTCTTCCTCAATCGCTGCAACAGGTCTGGAATCCTGACGGCTCGACCTATCGGCGGCCTCGACCAGGCGGGGAAGTGGAAGATTGACGCTCGATTCAATAAGGTCAACCTGAGTCGGAGAATTGGCAAACTCGCCCAGTTCCGGACTGCTGTTGAAGTCACACAGAAGTCCGCCCTTGACTTCCTTGACTGCATATCGGCGGAGTCAGACCCAGTTCTTCAGTATGTTGATCCGCCTTATCTGGTCAAGGGCGAAGAGTTGTACATGAGCGATCACTCATGGGACGACCACGAGCGTCTTGCCCAGACACTTTTAGCTTCACGTCACCCGTGGATCCTGACATACGATGTTGACGAGCGCGTCCGAAATCTTTACCCGTTGAACCGATGCATACGGTACAGCATTTCGCACACGGCCCAGACCCAAAAGGTCGGCAATGAGTTCATGCTCTTCAGTAAGGGTTTGAGGGTGGGGGACCTTACGGTGTCATCAAGTCGCGAGGGAATGTGGATGGCCTAGCATCTTGCTGCGACGAACGGATGGTGCAACCACAGGGAGCCGCTTGCTATTCGCGCTCGGCTCGGCACTGTGGGAGCCCACTGCGTCAAGACGGCCTTGACGCCCCACAGTGAGCGGGCACGAGTCGGTGGTGGGTTGGCGGCGCGTGCCCTTTGAGGGCAGGCCATCGGCCTGCCCGCGACTCCTGCCCGAGGGTCGCAGAGGCTCCGAGGTCAAGGGCGGCCCGAAGGGCCGTCGCTTGCGACGCGAAGCGCCCTTGAGCTTGGAGGAGCGGCCCGGCACACTGCGCGCCGCCAACCCTGGCGCTCGACGGCCCTGACCCGCCCCCGCGGCCCCGGCGCGGGTGAGCTCGCTCGCGTCGCCCGGGCCGAGCCGGTCGGCTACCGGCAAGGCGCAGCACCACAACTCACCGCCGTGTCCGTCTTTGGCAGGCCCGACTCTACTTTCCGCTTTCCACGAGTGTCGGGCGGGAGCGGTAAGCGTGCCGCCGCAGCTTTGGGCTTGCCGCTGCGGCGGTGCGCTGCCCCGGCCGACGGAGTGAGCGGCCCGTTTCGGGCCGCCTTGAAGACGTACAGAAAGTTTGAACAAGATTCGTCCGCTGACCGATGTCCTTGACCGATCCGCCTGCCCTTGCGGGTTCTTCAACGGGACGTATCGAGATCCAGGACCATGACGTCGTAGAGCGGGGCCTCCGGCCATGGCCGGATGGCTCCCACCCGGCTGTAACCCCACCGCTTGTATGCCGCTTGTGCTGGCGTGGCCTCTGGCCGAACCAGCAGGGTTGCGCGTTCCTCCACGGCATCGGCCAGGAGCGCGTCGTGCAGCGCTTTTCCTACTCCGTGTCGTCGCCATTCAGCCGCTACGGCAAGCTCGATGATTGCAAAAGTGCGTCCGGCGTATTCTCTGGTGATCGACATGGGAAGCGGTGTGGTCGCGCCCTGCCACCATTTGCTCTCAGCGGCCAGTTGGTGACCAAACGCGAATCCGATCAGCGTGTCACCAACCGAGGCCGCCGCAAGTCGAAATGCTGGCTGCTCGCCACGGCGCGGCAGTCCGCTGGCGAAGTCGGCAGCGTCCTCGGACGTCTCGTAATAGGGCGGCTCTTGATAAACGACCTCATAGAGCCGAGCTACTTCGGGAATCACGGCGCCGAGCGATCTCGCGTCGTAATGCTTAATGCTGACTACCGACGTGTCACCCACGGAAATCATGCCCCTGGCAGAAGCTTGTTCGTCCACGAGATAAAGGACGCTGCCGGACCGTATGACCGGTGCTTGCTCATGAGTCGTACAGTAGCGCGCGTCTCGGCGATGATCCGACGGGATCCGAGGGTGCTGACCCGGGCAACCACCGGTGTCGCAGCCGCGATAGCAGCGTCCACGCGGCCGCTCTCGATAAGCGCTCGGGCGCGAACGGCTGCGTAGATCGCGTGGTTCCTCGGGTACCGGTCCTCGTCGCATGCCTGGGTAGCCGCCGCAGCGGCCTGCTCCGCCTGGTCCGGCATCCTCAGTGCGAGGAAGGCACGTGCCTTGTGACAGCTGAGGTCGGCCGGACCCCAGAAGTTGAGCCACGTCGGCTCGTCGTCGTCGGGGACTCCGTTGCCGATGGAGCGCTCGGCGCTCAGGATCGCCTTCACCGCCGCGTCCTTGTCGCCGCCACGAGCGAAGCCGATGGCCTGCCGGGCGCTGATCAGTGAAGCGAGACGAGGCGTCATGGCCGGACCCGCCGATCGCCTGGCGACGTCCATCAGATCAACGGACTCACGGGCGTCTGCCGGGTTTTCGCTGGTCGATGCCTGCAACGCCATCGATACGAGAGCCGTGATCCGGGCGTCGGTGCTACCTGCGAGATCCGCGTAGTGCAGCGCCTCAAGCCACCAACGGCGAGCGTCGTCGCACCTGCCTGCATCGAATGCCAGCCAACCGGCGTGCTCTGCCGTCGCGGCGGCGACCTGCCGCAGCCCCTGGCCGACGCTGACCGAGTACGAGGCCCGGCCGAGTACGCCACGGATCTCAGACACCATCTGAGTCGTCAGCGCGTAGATCGTCGACCCGCCATGACGCTCGTCCAGCTCGTAGAGTCGGTCGAGTGCAGCCACGCATCCCCGGACCGTGCTGGTCCCGATTCGGGGGTACGTCGTGCTGGTGATCTCTGACGGCAGAGCAAGGCTCGCGGCAGCTCCTACCATGCCGCGAAGGAACTCAGACCGGTGCACCTCACCAACGTTACGCTGCCCCACCTCACCGGTAACAGAGTCGGCCAGTCCCACAGCCGACCGAGGGATTGCGAGGATGTCCGCCAGGCGGGCACGAACGGCCACGTCGGAAATTCGGCCGGCGTTCTTCTCCAGCCGCGAAATGGTCGGTTGCGAATAGCCGGATTCCCGGCCGAGGTCTGACTGCTTCCACCCCAGCGCTTCACGAACCAGGCGAATCAGCGTTCCCGCGTTGCCTGATTCGACCGCACGACGCCCGGCTTCGGAAGCCAGCACCCGTGCCGCTGTCCCGGACCGATCCACGTGAAGCCTCCCGCCCGTCCAGGGCAGAGTACCACTTCTCATATTCACATCGGTCATCCGAAATTCATCGTGTGAATACGTCCTCCCGCGTTGGCCGTTGTCCGAGGAGTCTTGCTGTCACGTGAGAGCACTCGTCCGAAGGGGACGGGCTCAGTACAGGGAGGAACCCCTCGATGAAGGTCTACGTGGACACGAGCAACGTCACGTTCCAGGCAGCGAAGAAGTCTCAGCCGAAGGTTGACGAGAAGGGCAACCAGAGGACGGAGAAAGGAACCGGCCGTCCCATGTGGTCAACCCAGGTCATCGCGATCGACGAAACAGGCGGCGAGGTCATCAACGTCACGACGGTGGGTGAGATTCCGTCGGTGGAGGTTGGTCAGTTCGTCGTGCTCGATCGGCTTGAGGCCAAGGCGTGGGCGACCAACGGGCGTAACGGCACCGCGTTCCGCGCGGAGTCTCTGAAGGCCCTGACGGGTGCTTCGGCAAGCAAGTAGCACTGCCTGCACTACCGGCATGACTGCCACTGTGTCCGTGGCACCCCTCTTCGACCGTTCGCGGTCGCACCTTCCCGCCTGATTCGCCCAACGGCCCGGGAGATACCGCTGACCGTTCAGCATCCCGGTCCACCGGCCCGGAAAGGGCCGCCGCAATTCCGAAAGTGTGGCGCGGGGCCGGTACCGGCTACCGAACCTGCCGGTCCCGCCGCCTTCCCCAACCCCCCATGTGAAGGAGAACTGTTGTGGATCCGAACGCCGCCTTGGCCGGTATCCGCGAAATCGTCGCCAAGAGCTACCGGGAAACCGGTGCGACGCTGCACGACTCCAGCCGCCTGTACGACCTGACCGAATCGCTCGACGCGTGGCTGACCAAGGGCGGATTCCTTCCCGAGGCCTGGGCCGCCGCAGCTCCCAGTGTCGGGGAGCTGAGCCCCAACGATCATCTGTTGACTCGCGCCGGTACCGACCTCGACTGCGCCGGATTGCCGTACGTGCTCGGCACGTCGCTGGTGCTGTACCCGGAGACGCCGATCTTCGTCCGGGTTCACAAGAAGGCAGACCGCGCCACCATCCAATTCGGCCACGTCAACGCCTGCGTGGCGATGTACGTCGAAGCCCCGCAGGTCGGCCGCCTGGCGACCCTGTTCGCTCACACCCGCGACCGGCTGACCTGACTCAGGCCCCGGGAGCTGGGGCGCGCGGGATCGGTTACCGGCTACCAACCTTCCGACCCCGCCGCCTTTCCCAACCCATCCAGCCCTTCCCAGGGAGGACAAGTCGTGTCCAAATCTAGCCGACGTTTCGGTCTCGGACGTAGGTCCGGCACCGTCACCGTCATCGAGCAGAAGGTGCACCGCTCCTCGGAGCGCAACGCCCGGTTCGCCTTCATCATCACCGCGATTGTCGTCGGCGTGCTGACCCTGTCGGTCGCCTCGGACCGGATGCACCCGATCCTCGCCGGGTTGTTCACCGCCCCGGTCGCGTTCGTGTCCGGTGCCCTGGTCTGGGTGCTGGTCCGGATCTGGCCGGTCCTGCGGATCCTCTGGTGGTGGTCTCTGGAGATCACCACCGCCGTCGGCCTCACCTACGGGTGGGTCGCACTCGCCGACGCCACCCCGGCCGCCGTCACCCTCGCGGTCCTCGCCCCTCTCGTCGGCGTCCCGGCCGCCGTCGGCCCCATCCGCCGCCGCATCGCCGCGATCGGTTCGTGCGTCATCGTGCGGCACCGCCTGCGGGTGTGCTTCTCGCAGTTCATCATCGCCAACAAGTCCGGCAGCCTGCCGCTGATCCTGTGGGCGCGCCCCACCCCGGTCGGGGAACGCGTCTGGGTCTACCTGCGGCCCGGACTGTCCCTGTCGCGGCTTCAAGCCCGGCTCGAAGAGATCGCCGTCGCCTGCCACGCCTCGTCTGCCGTGGTGGAGCTGGCCAGCTCCAGCAAGAAGGCCGCGTACGTGCGGTTCGACATCAAGCGTCGCGAGGTGCTGACCGCCGACGTCAAGTCGTCACTTCCCGAACTGGCCAAGACGGGCGATACCCGTTCCACCCAAGCGGCACCGGCTCAGGTGCCCACCGGCCTGGACCTGCCCGGCGTCCCAGCCCAACCCACACCCATCACCGCGGCCGCCAGGCCGACCACCACCGCCAACGGCAAAAAGCCGGCCAAGGTGACCCCGGCCGCCGACGCCGCCGACTTCGACCCGTGGGACTGAGAGGACACGCTGCCATGAACCTTGACCAACTCCGGTCCATCTCCACCGACTACCAACCCGGCCACACCGAGCCCGCCGACCTCCGTGTCGCGATGGGCCACGACCTCGGCACCCGGTTCACGCCGCCGTGCAACCTGCTGCGCATCCACGGCACCGGCCTGCAGACGCTCGCGCTACTGCAAGTCCTCATGCACCACAGCTTCGCCGATCTCCAGATGATCGATGTGGACATGTGCAGCGAGGTCGTGCCCGGTCAACTGCCCTGCACCCATTCGTACTGGCGAGCCCGGTGACGCTCTCGCCGGATGTCGTTCTCGCCGCGGTCGCTGCCCTGCCCGGCGCGGACACCGCCTCGGACGGAGTCTCGATCACTCACCACGCCATCGACTGATCCACAGACGGCACCGACGCGGAGGAACGCGCGGCCTCCAACAACCTGCGTCCTTCGCGTCGGTACCGGCCGAATCTACCGCCTACCGGAGGCCCACACCATGACCACCATCGCCCGCAACCAGCTCGGCACCGACCGCGTACCGGTCGGACCAGGCCTGTCGATGTTCGACCCGATGTTCATCGGCATCGACGAATTCGGCGAGCACGTGATGCTCGACATCGTCTACCGCAATCTGCTGATCGCCGGAGAACCCGGCGGCGGCAAGTCCGGGCTGATCAACCTCGTCGCCGCCACGGCGGCCCTGGCCGACAACACCCGCACGGTCCTGCTCGACGCCAAGTTCGTCGAACTCGGTCCGTACCGCGATATCGCCGACGCCTTCGTCGGCAACGACATCGAGCAGGCCATCAGCGTTCTGCGACGGCTGCTGACCGTCGCCACCAACCGGTACCTGTGGATCCTGTCGAACCGTCACCGCAAGGTCAGCCGCGACGACAACCTCTCCGTAATCCTCACGATCATCGACGAGCTGGCCATGTTCTCCACCGTGCTCGGCACCAAAGCCCAGCAGGAAGAATTCGAAGGCCTGCTCCGCGGCCTGGTCTCGCTCGGCCGCGCGTGCGCCATGCCGGTCGTCGCCGCAACGCAGCGCACCTCCTGGGACATCATCCCTGCCTCGCTACGTGATCTGTTCGGCTACCGCTGCGCGTTCCGCTGCACCACCCGCGGCAGCTCTGACGTGATCCTCGGCCAGGGCTGGGCCGACCTCGGCTACTCCGCCACCGACATCGACCCCGACAACCGCGGTGCAGCCTGGCTGCTCGCCGAGGGAGGTGTCCCCCGGCGGATCAAGGTCGCCCACCTGACCGACGAGCAGATCTACGCGATCGCCGACTACGCCGCCTGGCTGCGGCACCCGAACCGGAACAGCACCTCCACCCCCGCACTGCCCACTACCAGCGAATGGGAGATCGCGGCATGACCACCCACACCCACCCCACGACCGGCCGCCCGGCCAGCCCGCGCGCGGCCTACACCACCCGCGACCACCTCGTCGTCGGCACCGCGACCCAGCTCGCCAACCTGGTCACCAACCACCGCGACGCGGGCACCCTCGTCGCACTTACCGCACCCCGCCCGGTCACTGGCGACCGCATCCAGGTCGTTCTCCGGCTCCGCGAACGGGCCACGTCACGACCCGCCACCCGGGGTATGCCCGTCGGCGAGCACACCCGTACCCGGGTCCACCGGTCCCGGCACGCCCGGCTCACCGTCATCGCCACCGCGGTTACCGGCGCCCTCGCCGGACTCACCGCCGCAGCGGCCTACCTGCTTGGGCAGCTCGTCGAGCTCATCACCGCCCACGCCGGACTGATCCTCGCAGTCCTCACCCTGGCCGCCATCACCGCCGGGCTGCTCACCCGCGGCACCGGCCGCAGGCACTGCCCCGGCTGCTGAACGCAGCCAGGCCCCACAACTGCATAGCCCCAGAACGGACGACAGGACCGGCTCAACGCCTGCCAGCACGACCGGTCCTGTCCTCACCCACCATCCCTGCCCACTGGAAGGACGGGGTTGCCATGAAGGCTACCCACAATCCGCCGACCCTCGACCCCGACACCGGCGCGACACCGGCCGAACTGCTACGTGCCGCCGCCGTCTACCTGACCCGGCACGGCTGGGTCCAGGGCGACTTCTTCGACCTCCTCTCCGAGGCAGCGTTCCCGCCCGCCTGCTCGCTCGGCGCCATCAACATCTGCGCCCACGGCCGCCCCATCCTCGGCTCCGACGACACCGCCGACGACGTCCACACCGACGCGGCCATCCGCGCCATGCGCGTCCTCGCCGCCTACCTCGACCCGGATTACGGCACCATCGACGAACCCACCCTGAGCGTCAGCGCCATCGATGTCGTGTCCGGCTGGAACGACTACGACGGCCGCACCCTCGACGAGGTCGTCGAGTGCCTCACCGACGCCGCCGACGACTACGACCGCGTCCACCCCGCCGGGGGTACCCGGTGACCCTCTCCTCCGCCAGCCCATCCCTGCGTCCCCACCATCGGGACGTCGTGGGGAACGACGAGTACGCCGCGTTCGTGCGGCGCATCGTGCGCGCCTACGCCAAACGGGTCGCCACCGGCGACGTCGACGCCCTCACCGACCTGGTCGCTCTGTCCACCCTGCTCGATGACGCGATCGGCCGGGCCGTCACCGGTCTCCGCGCCCACGGCTACTCCTGGGCCGACATCGCCGCCCGGCTCGGCATCACCCGCCAGGCCGCCCACCAGCGCTGGGGAGCCGACACATGACCACCACCGAGTCTCGTAAACCCACGCTGGACGACCTCGCCGACCACATCGGCATCCTCGCCGAGTTCTACGACCCGGCCGGGAACCGCTACGGCTTCCCGACCTTCCCGTTCCACCACGCACCCGACGGCCTGGCCACCCGCCGCCAGCTGCGCGCCGCCGGACTACGCCCGAACGGCCAACCCGTCACCGCGCAAATCCTGTGGCGGCACCGCAAGCAGCTCCGCACCGCCTACCTGTACCGGCTCGACCTGGCCGCACCCAAGCGCACCGCCACCACGGCTCAGCGCGCCGCCATCGCCAAAGCCCTGCTCGCCCGCCGCATCTGCCGCACCTGCGGCATCACCCGGCCCTACTACATCCGCCGCTCGGTCGGCGCCTGCCACACCTGCGAACCCGGGGGCTACTGATGAGCCTCTACGACCGCCACGACGCTGAAACCGCACCCCGGTGCCTGTGGTGCATCGACGGCATGACCCCCGCCGGGATCCACCCCGAGCTGGGGCCGGTGCTGCGACTGTGTCCCACTCAGCGCTGGTGCGAGGAATGCGCCGACACCTCGGTGTTCCCCGCCGAGTACGAGACCCTCGACGACCGGATCAACGAGATGCTCGACGACGGCTACGCCGCCGTCTGGTGCTCGCACTGCAACGGCATCACCGCCGTCCTGCCGGTCACCAACGACGGAGGACTGCGATGACCACGCTCACCCAGCAGTTCGCCGCCGAGTACACCCGTCGGGCGGTGCCCGGCATGCTCACCGCGATCCGGGTCATCAAGTGGGCCAACAAGGGCATCCTCGTCGGCGCCGTCGCCGCCAGCTACCTGCACCAGGCCCACTTCCTCGCCACGCTCGGCGCGGGCTTCTTCGCGTTCATCGTGCCCGCCGTGTTCGACCTGGCCATCGTGTCCATGCTGACCATCACCCAGACCGTCGGTATGGCCACCGACGCCAAACACGCCGCCCTGAAACTCCTCGTCGTCGTGGTGACCATCTCGGCCGCCGTCAACGCCGCCGCACCCGGCCCGCTCGGCCTACGGGTCATCTTCGCCCTCGTCGTCGGCCTGGTCGCCGGAGTCGAATGGGTCGCCGGGAAGATCCGGCCCGACTTCGCCGCCATCGAGCACCGCGAAGCCGAACTGACCACCCACACCGCCACGGCCATCGCGGACACGTCCGCCGACCGGCCCGCGCCGGCACCCACCGTGCCGCTGGCCAGCACCGAACATGCCGGGGCACCCGATGTTCCGGCCCGGCTCATCCCGGCCGCCCGCATCACCGCCGTGCAGCACCGGCAGGCCACCGGCCAACCCATCACCGCTCACGAGCTCGCCGCCCGGCTCAACATCACCCCGGCCATCGCCGGGCACCTCCTGACCACCATCGACACCCCGGCACCGAACCGGATCAACGGCCACACCCATGTCCTCGGCGGTGCCCGATGACCTTCGTCCAGGTCGACGTTCACCACCTCACCCACACCTGCCCGGCCGACCCGCAACCACACCCCTACGACACCCGCCGCACGATCGTCGCCGTCGTACCCGGCGGAGCCTGCCAGCATCCGGTCACCGTCCACAGCGGCGACGCCACCACGGTCATCGCCTGCGGACGCCACATGCCCCGGCAGCAGCAGTGCCCGGCCTGCCGCATCACCGTCATCGAACACGCGGTGACCTTCACCCACACCGGCCACCACGGCCCGCAGCCCTCCCGCACCGGAAGCGCTGCCTGATGAGTTCGACGCTGGACCTCGCACCCCGGGCGCACTCCACCCGGGGTACGGGATCGAACACCGACACCATCACCTTCACACCCCCGCCCGCCGCCACCTTCGCTGCCGGGCAGGCCCTCACCCGCGCCTCCCGGCCCGACTACTTCGCCTGGCTCGCCCACGTGCAGGCCGCCGCCGGATGCACCCGCCCGATCCGGCTATCCGGCACCCTGACCACCGTCGAGCCGAGCACCGGCCGGATCCTCGACGCCCGGCACACCGACCAGCTCCCCGACGCCGCCATCTACAAGGCCTGCGGCACCCGCCTCGCCTCGGTCTGCCCGTCCTGCGCCCGCACCTACCAACGCGACGCGTTCCAGATCCTCCGGTCATTCCTGATCGGCGGCAAAGGCATCCCCACCACCGTCGCGAAGCACCCCGCCGCGTTCCCCACCTTCACCGCCCCCAGCTTCGGCACCGTGCACACCCGCATCGTCCGCCAGCACAGCTGCACCAACCGGAAACGCTGCGACTGCCGCCCCGAACCGTGCCACGCCCGCCGCGACCGCAGCACCTGCGCCCACGATGTCCCCGCCGTGTGCTGGGCCCGCCACGACGACGGCGACCCGGCCCTGGGCCGACCGCTCTGCCTGGACTGCTACGACCACGACCACCACGTCGTGTGGAACCTGTACTCCACCGAGCTGTGGCACCGCACCAAACAGGCCGCCGACCGCTACCTCGCCCAGCTCTGCCACGCCCGCGGCCTGCCCCCGGTCGCCCAGACCACCCCCGGCGGCAAGGTGCGCGCGGTGGCCCCGGCGCAGCTGACCCACGGCAAGGCCGCCGAGATGCAACGCCGCGCCGTCGTGCACTTCCACGCCCTCATCCGCCTCGACGGCGTGCACCCCGACGACCCCGACGCCGTGCTCGTGCCCCCGGCCGGCGTTGACGTCGACGACATCATCGCCGCCCTCCGGCACGCCGTAACCACCGTCGCGTTCACCACCCCACCGCACCCGGACCGGCCCCAGGGCTGGGAGATCCGGTGGGGCGACCCGGACAAGGGCTTCGACGTCAAACCACTCACCCTCGCCGGGGACGGCGGCATCACCGACGACATGCTCGCCGAGCAACACGCCGCCGCCGGATACCTCGCCAAATACACCACCAAGAGCACCGAGGCCACCGGCTTCTCCTCCACCCGCATCACCGCCGACACCATCGACCAGTACGACCCCGACGGCGACCACATCGCCCGCCTCATCACCGCCTGCTGGCGCCTCGGCCGCCCCACCCCCGGCCCGCCCACCCAGAGCCGGCCACCCACCGACCGACCGACACCCGCCCGGGGCGGCCCGTTCAGCGAGCCGTGGGACTGCCCCGACTGCGGCACCCACACCCGGTACCGGGCCTGCCCCGTCTGCGTCGCCGAGCGTCAAGCCAACCTTGACACCAGACCGGCCAACACGAGCACGGCCACCAACCCGTATGCACGACTACGCCGCTGGGCGCACCGGTTCGGCTTCGGCGGCCACTTCCTCACCAAGACCCGCCGCCGCGTCGTCCGCTTCGCCACCCTCCGGAACACCCGCATCGACTACCGCCGCACCAACCAGGCGCAGGCCGCCACCGACCCCGGCACCGTCCGCACCGCCGACCACCTCGACGAAACCACCCTCATCGTCGGCACCCTCACCTTCGCCGGAGTCGGCTGGCACACCACCGGCGACGCCCTCCTCGCCAACACCGCCGCCGCCCTCGCCCGATCCCGACACGAAACCGGCCGCGAAGAACTCGCCCACGAAATCGGCAGTAGTCCGGACGCCGTCCCGGTGGCCGCATGACTCTCGGAAAGGAAGGCACGCATTGCACGATCCGCTACCCAAAGCGCTGTATCGCATTCCCGAGGCGATGCGGCTACTGAGCCTGAGCCGGTCCGTGATCTACGAATTGATCCGCTCGGGAAGGCTTCGCGCCGTCAAGGAGGGTCGTACGCGACTCGTCCCGCAATCGGCAATAATGGAATATGTGGCACTGCTGGAAGCCGAAAACAGGAAAGGAGTCGCCGCATGACCAAACGCCGCAGCCGGGGAGACGGCGGGCTGCACTGGGACGAGCAGCGGCAACGCTGGATCGCCTCGGTCACCGTCGGCTACACTCCGGCAGGCAAGCGCATCGTCCGCAAAGCCAGCGGCAAGAACAAGACCGAAGCCCACGCCAAGCTGCGTGAGAAGGTCCGCGAATACGAGGACGGCATGTCCACCGCCACCACTGGGCGCACCGTAGCCCAGGCGGTCGAAGACTGGCTTGCCTACGGCCTGAATGGCCGCTCAGCCAAGACCGTGGCAAAGAATCAGTACCTCTGCCGAGGCCATCTAACTCCAGAGCTGGGCGCTCGAAAGCTCATTCGGCTCACCGCTCAAGATGTCGACCGATGGCTTCTCGCCAAATCAAAGTCACTCAGCACGCGCACATTGCGCGAATTGCACGCTTGCCTGAACCGCTCATTGAAGCGAGCGATGGCGCGTGACGAGGTCAAGCGGAATGTAGCCGCGCTGTGCGCCGTGCCCACCGGGCTGGACGGGCGGCCCTCCAAGTCGCTCACGCTGGACGAGGCGAAGGTGGTTCTGAATGCCGCCCAAGATAGTCGCCTCAATGCGTATGTCGTGCTGTCGTTGCTCACCGGAGCGCGCACCGAAGAGCTTCGTGCCCTGACGTGGGCTCACGTCGACCTCGACGGTCGACCCGATGCCGATCCGCCGGTCCCAGCCTCCATCGAGGTCTGGCACTCCGTTCGAGAGGGCGGCGACACCAAGACCCAGAAATCTCGACGCACTCTCGCACTGCCGTTGCGTTGCGTCGACGCCTTGAGGTCGCATCGTGATCTACAAGATCGTGACAAGGGCTTCGCCGGTATGAAGTGGCAGGACCATGATCTTGTCTTTGCGTCCACGACGGGTCTCCCCCTCGACGCGGCCAACGTCCGTCGCGCCTTCCGTCGAGTCACCAAGCTCGCCGGGCTCAATCAGGCCGACTGGACGCCGCGGGAACTGCGGCACAGCTTCGTCTCGCTGCTCTCCGACGACGGAGTCTCGCTCAACGACATCGCCGACCTGTGCGGCCACTCAGGCACCACCGTCACCGAGAAGGTGTACCGCCACCAGCTCCGACCCGTCCTGCTGACGGGCGCCGAGGCGATGGATCGGATCTTCGCCGTCGATGGCCGTGTCTCGCCGTAGTCACCCAGTTAGTCACCCAGGACGCACTAGAGGGCATATCCATCAATGGGATATGCCCTCTGACCTGGTCGGGGTGGCCGGATTTGAACCGACGACCTCTTCGTCCCGAACGAAGCGCGCTACCAAGCTGCGCCACACCCCGAGGCGTGCCGGGCAATACTATCCGACCCGCATCTCAGTGCAAATCCGGTGTCCGATTGTGCCAGAAACCGCAGGTCAGCGCGGTATCAGCGTCAGCAGGGTGGCTTCGGGGCGGCAGGCGAAGCGAACCGGGGCGGTGGGGTGGGTGCCCAGACCGGCGGAGACGTGGAGCCAGGAGTCGGCGTTCGGCCAGCGGTGGAGGCCCTTGGCCATGGTGCGGGGGAGGTCGCAGTTCGTGGCGAGGGCGCCGACGAAGGGGACGCAGACCTGGCCGCCGTGGGTGTGACCGGCAAGGAGGAGGTCGAAGCCGTCGGCGGCCATCGGGTTGAGGACGCGGCTGGCGGGGGTGTGGGTGACGCCGAGGCGGATGTCGGTGTCGGGGGAGGCTGGGCCGGAGACCGACGGGTAGTCGTCGCGGTCCACGTGGGGATCGTCGACGCCGACGAGTTCGATGCTGCGGCCGCCGGCTTTGAGGATCGTGCGGGCGTTGTTGAGATCGGCCCAGCCGCCGTCGAGGAGGCCCGTACGGAGGGCTTCGGTGGGCAGTTCCACCCCTTGGACGTACTCGCGTTCGGGGAGGACGTAATGGAACGGGTTCTTCCAGACCGGGCCCCTGTAGTCGTTCGAGCCGAAGACGAATGCTCCTGGGACGTCGAAGAGCGGTGCGTAGGCCGACAGCACCCCGGGTACGGCCAGCGGGTGGCCCAAGTTGTCGCCCGTCACGATGACCAGGTCGGGGTCGGTGCCGGCGAGGGCGGAGACCCAGCGCTGTTTGCGGCGCTGGTCGGGGGTCATGTGCAGGTCGGACAGATGCAGGATGCGCAGAGGTTCCGCGTCGGGTTCGAGCACGGGTACGTCGATGCGGCGGAGGATGAAGAGGTTGCGTTCGACGAGGGACGCGTAGGCCAGGGTGGCGGCGCCGGCCGTGACGGTTCCGGCGGCGAGGCCGATAAGGGTGCGCTTGCGCATGGCGTCCAGGGTAGTTTCACCGTCCATGGGCACGCTGAAGGACCGACTCCATGACGATATGCGCGGCGCCATGAAGGCCCGCGACGAGTTGACCACGTCGACGCTGCGGATGGCGATGGCTGCCGTCCGTACCGCGGAGGTGGCTGGCACGGCGGCTCGGGAGCTCTCCGACGATGAGGTGCTGGCGGTGTTGACCAGGGAGGCGAAGAAGCGCCGGGAGGCCGCCACGGCGTTCGCGGACGCCGGGCGCGCCGAACAGGCCGCGAAGGAGTTGGCCGAGGAAGAGGTCCTTGACCGGTACCTGCCGAAGCAGCTGGGCGACGCCGACCTCGCCGAGATCGTCAAGGGTGCGCTGGCTGCCGGTGGCTTCGAGGGCAAGGGCCAGATGGGCCCGGCGATGAAGGCGGCTCAGGCCGCGGTGGCGGGCCAGGCCGAGGGTGGTCGGGTCGCCGCCGAGGTACGCCGGCAGCTGGGCGTCTGAGCGCCGTACCCGTACCACCTGAAATGACAGTGCGGCCCACGGACGGTGTCCGTGGGCCGCGGCCGTCAGGTGGTCTCAGTTGGGGCCGCGCCCGCCGCCGTTACCCCCGGGGAGATTCGGAGTGATGATGCCGGGCTGGCCGGGTTGGCCCGGCTGCGGCGTCCCGCTGCCGTTGCCGTTGCTGATCTGCAGCATGACTACGCCGCCCTTGATGGTGCGGCCGTCCGGGTCGGTGCCGGCCACGGTGCCCGCCGGGCAGGGCGAGTCGATCTTGCTGTTGGCGCGGTCGACCTCGAAGCCGGCATCTTCCAGGCGGGCCTGGGCGTCCCCGGGTGACTTGCACTTCACGTCGGGGATGGACCGCTGGTCGCCGTAGACGATCTTCTCGGAGGGCTTCGGGAACTGCTTGTTCGGCTGGTCCTTCATCGCATCGCGCAGCGTGTTGTAGACCGCCGGGTTGACCTTGCTGTGTTCCGAGTTCTCCCTGCCGTTGGTGTTGTCCGGGTCGCCCATGATGCCGGCGACGACCAGCTGCATGGTGCCCGCGACCAAGGTCGCGGTGCGGTTGTCGTCGGTGGTGCCGGTCTTGCCGAACACGTGGTGCTTGACCGTGCCCCGCACGCCGGGCGCGGTGCCGCTGGTGCTGCACTTGCCGAACTGCGACGAGTCGCCGAGCGGGCAGCGGGCGGCGTCGACGGCGGCGCGTGCCACATCCTCCGAGACAGCCCGGTTGCAGCGCGGGTTGGCCATGTCGAGCTTGGCGCCGCCGTGATCCTGGATCTCCTCGACCGGGAGCGGCTCGCAGTGCATGCCGTCCGCGGCGAGCGTGGCGTACGCGTTCGCCAGGTCCACCGGGGTGGTGTGGGAGACACCCAAGGTGAAGGCGCCCCAGCCGGGGTTCTCCTTCGCCTGCTTGGCGTCGTCGCTGTCCAGGAACCTGATGCCGAGCTTCTGCGCCATGTCGACGGTCGCCCTGACCCCGACGCGCTCCTCAAGCGGGACGAAGAAGGTGTTCACCGACCTGCCGAACGCCGACCACATGTTTGCCGGCCCGGCCATGGACGGGATGGAATTCGTCACGCAGTAGTGCTTGCCGTCGCAGGTGGAACTGTCGGACGGGGAGCCCGCGAAGCCGGAGATGTATTTGGCCTGGGCGTTGATCGTGTACGACAGCGGGTAGCCCTTCTCGAGGGCTGCGACCAGCGGGAAGATCTTGAACGTTGAACCTGCCTGATAGCCGGAGATGTCGCCGCCACCGCTGATCAGCGGGTTCGTCGTGTTCGGGTACGACCCGCGCTGGCCTTTGCGGTCCGGGTTCGTGGACGGGCCGTTGCTCCCGTCGTCGAGCTTGAACACGCGGTTGGTCGCCATGGCGCGCACGTACCCGGTACCCGGTTCGATGGCCCCCACCATGATGGCCCGGCTCTTGTCATCCTTGATCTGGTCGGCGACGTTCTTCCGGGCGGCGTCCTGGATGCCCAGGTCGAACGAGGTGACGATTGTGTAGCCGCCGGTCTTCAGCCGCTGCTCGCGGTCGTACGTGCTGGCGCCGAACTGCTCCTGCGAGTTCCACCACCGTACGAAGTAGTCGCAGGGGAAGCCCCAGTTGTTGTTGGGGACCTGGGTGCAGCCGTTCGACGCTCGCTGCACCTCGTGGCTGATCTCGACCTTCTTCGCCTCGGCGGCCTGCTCCGGGGTGATGGCCTTCGTGATGACCATCTGGTCGATCACGTAGTTGCGGCGGCCGACGGCTTCCGGGTGACCCTTGGTGGTAGCCGGGTTGAAGTCGGTGGGGGCCTTGACGAGGCCGGCGAGCAGGGCGGCCTCGGCGACGGTGAGGTCCTTGGGGCGTTTGCCGAAGTAGACCTGGCTGGCCGCGTAGACGCCGTACGCGCCGTTGCCGAACGGGGCGATGTTCAGGTACCGCTCCAGGACCTGGTCTTTCGTGAGCTCTTTGGAGACCTGTACGGCCATCCGTGCCTCGCGCGCCTTACGGGCTGGGGTGTCCACGGTGGCGGCGACGACGTCCTCGGGGTGGGTGGCCGAGTAGGCGATCGACATCCGGACGTACTGCATGGTGAGGGTCGAGGCACCCTGCTGGGTGCTGCCGGAGCTCTTGTTCGCGACGAACGCGCGCAGGATGCCCTTGGGGTCGATGCCGTTGTGGCTCCGGAAGCCCTTGTCCTCCGCGGCGATGATCGCGTCCTGCATGTTCTTCGAGATGTCCGCGAGCGGTACGTCGTTGCGGAACTCGTCGAAGATCGTCGCCATCAGGGTCTTGCGGTCGCTGGCGTAGATCCGGCTGAGTTGCGGCGCCCGCTGGTCCTTCAGTTCGCTCGGCAGTTTGTCGAACGTCTCGGCGCCGGCCTTCGCGGCGAGGCCCGACATCGCCACCACGGGGAAGGCGGCGGCGGCGACGACCACGCCGGCGAGCAGGCCGCACACGAGGAGCGACACCGCGTTGGTCAGCAGGTTGTGGTCGCGTTTGCGGGCTCGGGTCACCTGAGAAGGGTAATGGAAGAGTCAACAAGGGCGCCTCCGGAGACGCTCACCTGCCCGGGTGGGTCCCAGGGCGGTGGCGTCGGTGCGAAGGCGTCCGGCCTCATTGCTCCTTTGCGGCGCAGAGCGCGTTGTGTTCCCGGTCATTCTGCCGCTCGGGACGATCGCGTGGGGCGTTTCCGGAAAACAGTCGCCGGACGTCGGACGCAGCAAGACGATCGATGTGCGCAAAGTGCCCGGCTTTGTAGATTTGTCTGACAACGTTGCGTAATCGCCTAACTACGGAGCATGATGGTCCAGCGACCATCGCATGACGTCTGCGCGTGCCGGGGGATACGGCTGCGCGGCCGTCGGGGGTAATGCAAGGGGGGACGTGGACACATGGGGATGATCAGCGACTGGCCCAGCATGGCGGCGTGTCAGAGTGGGGACCCTGACGCACTCTTCGTGCAGGGCGCTGAGCAGAACGTCGCCAAGAGGATCTGCCGCAGCTGCCCGGTTCGCTACGAGTGCCTCTCGGACGCACTCGACAACCGGATCGAGTTCGGGGTGTGGGGTGGGATGACCGAGCGGGAGCGCCGGGCCCTGCTGCGCCGACACCCGCACGTACCGAGCTGGCGGAAGATGTTCGAGGCCGCGATGCGGGGGAAAGGCGCCGACAAGGTGCTCGTCTCCGCAAGCTGATCCCACCGGGATACCGTCAGGCGGCGAGTGCTTCACCGATGCTTCGCAGGCCGTCGACGTCATGGACGTCGGCGGCCTGCGCCGTCACGGACACCGTCGGGACCTGGGGAAACTCCTCGGTGAAGGTCGCCGCCACCCGGCGCTCGCGCACCGTCTGCCGGACCAGGCCGGCGTGCACCCGCAGGACGTCCGCGGTCACGCCCTGATCGCCGGCCGCGTCGAGCGCGTCCGCCGCCGCGAGCGCACCCTCCGCGTCCAGTTCCAGCTGAGTCTGGTGTACGCGGTTGAGGATCAGCCCAGCCAACGGCATCTTCTCGTCCCGCAGTCGTTGCGCGAAGTACGCCGCCTCCCGTACGGCATCGGGCTCCGGGGCCGCCACCAGGAGGAACGCCGTCTCCCGCGCCTGCAGGATCCGGTACGTCTCCTCAGCGCGCCGCCGGAAGCCGCCGAACATCGAATCCAGCGCCGCCACGAAACCGGACAGGTCAGTCAGCAACTGGGCGCCGAGAATCTTCTGCACCACCCGCGAGAACAGCCCGAACGACGCCGTGACCAGGCTGAACATGCTCCGGCCGCCGGCCCGGGCCGGCGCCATCAGCAGCCGCAGCATCCGCCCGTCGAGGAACCGGGACAGCCGGGCCGGCGCGTCCAGGAAGTCCAGCGCCGACCGGGACGGCGGCGTGTCGACCACGATCAGGTCCCAGCTGTCCGCCGCGCGCAGCTGGCCCAGCTTCTCCATCGCCATGTACTCCTGCGTGCCGGAGAACGTGCTGCTCATGGCCTGGTAGAACGGGTTCGCGAAAATCTCCTGTGCCCGAGCGGGATCCGTGTGCGCCGACACGACCTCGTCGAACGTGCGCTTCATGTCGAGCATCATCGCGTGCAACTCGCCGCCGCTGGCGTCCGTGTCCAGGCCCTTGACCTGCCGCGGCGTGTTGTCGAGCTCGGTGAGGCCCATGGACTGGGCGAGCCGCCGGGCCGGGTCGATCGTCAGCACCACCGTCCGGCGGCCGTGCACCTCGGCGGCGCGTACGCCGAGGGCCGCGGCCGTCGTGGTCTTGCCGACACCACCGGCTCCGCAGCAGACCACGATCCGGATCGCCGGGTTCGCCAGCAGGGCGTCGGCGTCCAGACGGGGGGCGCTCAGGTCATCGGGCACCGTTCGAGCGTACTGAAGCCTGGGTTGTGGTGCGCTCAACCGCGGCCCGGCCCACGTCCTAACCCTTGAGGATCTCCGCCAGGGTCGAGAGGGCGGCGCGGTCGATGCCGTCGTCGAGCTGGGGGAGCTCCAGGACCGGGCGGCCCTGCTCGGCGAGCTCCGTACGCAGGGATTCCTCAACGGCCCGGCGGGTCAGATGTGCCTGCGCCTCCGCCTGGAGCCCGGCGAGGCTGGCCGGGTCGGCGGTCAGGCCGGCCGCTGTCAGGCCCCGCCTGAGCTCCTGCTTCGTCACCCGGCCGGCGGACAACAGTGGCGGCCGGGCCGCGTTCACGATGATCTTGCCGACCGGGATGCCCAGCGTGGTCAATTCGGCGATCGCGTCAACGGTCTCCTGCACCGGCATCTCCTCCAGGAGCGTGACCACATGCACCGACGTCATCGGCGACCGCAGCAGCGCGGCCACGCCCTCGCTCTGGCTCTTGATCGGCCCCACCTTCGCCAGCCGGGCCGTCTCCGCGGTCACGTTGAGGAATCGCCCGATCCGTCCCGTCGGCGGTGCGTCCAGCACCACCGCCTGGTACACCCGCCGCCCGTTCGCCGTCCGCGTCGTCGACTCCTTCACCTTCCCGGTGAGCAGGACGTCTCGCAGCCCCGGCGCGATCGTCGTCGCGAAGTCGATGGCCCCGACCTTGCGCAGCGCACGGCCCGCCGCGCCGAGCCGGTAGAACATGTCCAGATACTCGAGGAGGGCCTCCTCGGGATCCACCGCGAGCGCCCGCACCTCGCCGCCGTCCGGCGTGCTCGCGATCCGCCGCTCCTCGTACGGCAACGGGCCGGTGTCGAAGAGCTGCGCGATCCCCTGGCGCCCTTCGACCTCCACCAGCAGCGTCCGCCGCCCCTCGGCGGCGAGCGCCAACGCCAACGCCGCCGCAACGGTCGTCTTACCCGTACCGCCTTTGCCCGTCACCACGTGCAGTCGGGCCGGCCACGTGTCGCCCACCCGGGCGCGATGCTCCTCAGACACCCGTCGAGCGTAGGTCAGCGACGCCGCCGGAACCGATTCACGACGGCGGGGCCGAGGTGAACCGATCATGACGGTCGCGGCTAACCCGCCACCTCGCATACCCACCAGCCGGTCCTCTTGATCGTGGTCACGGTGAGGCGCTGCTCGGAGGACTTCTCGTCCTCCGTGGTCATCGTCAACGTCACCGAGACGACGGCGCGTTCCTTGTTCTGGTCGGCGACGACGGGCGACGTCCACGCGAATCGCGGGCCCGAGTACGTGGTCGCGTACCCCTTGATCTCGTTGATCTTCTCGGTGAGCTTCTTGGTGTCCCGGGCCTCACGGCAGACCATGCCGGTCGCGGCCTTCACGTCCTGGTCGCTGTAGACGGCGGTCAGGAAGCGGTTCACCGCCGATGTCGGATCCGGCGCGCCGTCGGAGTTGTCGGCGTTCAGAACGACCCGGTTCACCAGCAGGTACGCCGACACAGCGCCGCCGCCGCACAGCAGGACCGCCAAGACGACCACCATCGCCACCCAGCGGGCACCGCGCCGCGGCTGGCCGCCGTCGCCTGTCACCGGCTCGGGCACCGGCCAGGCCGGTACGGCGGTCCCGTCATCGGCCGGTTCGGGATGGCCGTCGTCCGGCGGCATCGTCCACTCGGCCGTGGGGACGTCGCGCGGGTCGATCTCCGCCGCGTACGCCGGCCCGTGTGGTACGGGCGGCCCCGCCCGGTGGGAGTCCGCCTCATCCGAGGGCGGTTCCGGTGCCGCGGTGGGCTGGGCTTCGGGGATGGGCGCCGCCGTGAGGGGGCCTGCGGCCCGGTCCCTCGGTGGCTCCGGGGACGGCGGACGGACGGCGCCGGGCTTCGCCGGTCGGTCGTCCGGCGTTTGCGCCATCGTGTCCCCTGTCGCGCCGTGCTCGTCGGATGTGGCGGGCTCCACCACGTAGCCAGAGTATCGGCGGAGAGGTGGTTATTCATCCGGAATATGACTATTTGCGGCCTTCCGACTGGGGGGCCACCGATGCTCGGGCAGCCGTGGAAGGAGACCCAATAGGCTGTGCCGGAATCCGCCCAGCGATCAGAGGGAACGTCATGCAGAAGTGGGAGTACGTCACCGTGCCGCTGCTGGTCCACGCCACCAAGCAGATTCTCGACAACTGGGGCGAGGACGGCTGGGAGCTCGTCGCCGTGGTGCCGGGCATGAACGCCGAGCAGCTGGTCGCGTACCTGAAGCGGCCGAAGGCGTGACTGCCGGGCCCGTTCCGGTGAGTGGGCCGGACGTGTTCGAGCGGCTCGCCCAACTCGGGCTGACACTACCGACGGTGGTGCCGCCGCTGGCCGCGTACGTGCCGGCCGTGCAGTCCGGGAATCACGTCTACGTGTCGGGGCAGCTGCCGATGGTGGACGGGAAGATGCCGTACACCGGGAAGGTGGGAGCGGAGGTGACCGCCGAGCAGGGGGCCGAACTGGCCCGGTACTCGGCGTTGAACGCGCTCGCCGCCGTCGAGGCGCTGGTCGGCCTGGGGCGGGTCGTCAAGATCGTGAAGGCGACCGGGTTCGTGGCGTCCGCGCCGGGGTTCACCGGTCAACCGGCCGTCGTCAACGGGGCGTCGCAGCTGTTCCTGGACGTGTTCGGCGAGCAGGGCCGGCACGCCCGCAGTGCGGTCGGGGTGGCGTCGTTGCCGCTGGACGCGCCGGTCGAGGTGGAACTCATCGTCGAAATCGCGTAACGGCCGGGGGGAGGGGGCGACGTACCATGCGCTGCATGGGGGACGCCGCACTGCCGGGCTGGGTGACGCTGGTCCGCGCCCCGAACCCGGGCCCCATGACCCTGGACGGCACCAACACGTGGGTGTTGCGCGCGTCCGGGGCGGCGTCGGCAGTCGTCGTCGACCCGGGCCCGGACGACCCGGAGCATCTGCGCGCGGTCGCCGCCCTCGGCCCGGTCTCGACCGTGCTGATCACCCACGGCCACCCCGACCACGTCGAGGGGCTCGACGCGTTCCTGCGGCTCACCGGGGCTGAGGTGAGCGATGCGGCGCAAACGACCGCGGGAGGTGTGGAGATCACCAGGGTCCCCGCGCCCGGGCACACCGCCGACTCCGTCTGTTTCGACGTGCGCGCCGGTGACGAGCGTTTCGTGTGCACCGGCGACACGATCCTCGGGCGGGGCAGCACGATCGTCGCCTACCCGGACGGGGACCTGGGCGCCTACCTCGAGAGCCTGGAGCTGTTGAGCGCGTACTCCTGCCGTGGCCTGCCGGGTCACGGACCGGTGCTGCCCGACTGCGGTGCCGCGGCGCGGGCCTATCTGGCGCACCGGCGGGACCGGCTGGAGCAGGTCCGGGCCGCGGTCGCCGGGGGCGCGACGGACGCGAAGGCAGTCGTCGCCGTCGTCTACGCGGACGTCGACCGGTCGCTGTGGTGGGCGGCCGAGCACACCGTGCGGGCCCAACTCGCCTACCTCGAGACGACATGACCTGCCCCGTCTGCGGGACCGTCGCCGTCCCGGGCGCGAAGTTCTGCCACAACTGTGGTGGCGCTCTACCCGCCGCCGCCACCCTGCCCGCCGCCGAGCGGCGAACCGTCACCGTGCTCTTCGGTGACCTCTCCGACTTCACCTCCTGGTCCGAAGACCTCGATCCGGAACGCGTCGGCGCGGTCACCGATCGTGTCCTGGCGTCGCTAGCCGGTGCGGTGAAGACCTTCGGCGGGCACGTCGACAAGCTGACCGGCGACGGCATCATGGCCGTCTTCGGCGCGCCGGTCGCCCACGAGGACGACGCCGAGCGGGCGGTCCGTGCGGCCCTCTCCATGCAGCGTGCGGTACGCCGGGTACTCGACGACGAGCGCGGCGGTGGCGCGCCGCTGGGCCTGCGGCTCGGGCTCAACACCGGCGAGGTCGTCGCCGGAATCCAGGCGGGCATCGAGTACACGGTCATCGGCGACACGGTGAACACGGCCGCGCGGCTCGCCGACGCGGCCGCGGTCGGGGCGATCTACGCAGGCGAGACGACGTCGTCGGTGACACGGCGGTTGGCGTCGTGGCGGCAGCTGCGCGCGCTGAAACTCAAGGGCAAGCGCGAGCCGGTGCCGACGTACGAGCTGCTCGGGATCCTGGACGCGCCCGGGACCCGGTCGGGCCTGGGTGACGAGGCGCCGTTCGTGGGCCGGGAGACCGAGCTGGGCCGGGTCGTCGGGCGTCTCGCCGAGGTCATCGACCGCGGCGAGCCCCGCGTCATGGTGTGGACCGCGGAGGCGGGCATCGGCAAGTCCCGGTTCGCCGCCGAGGTCGAGCGGTACGCGGCCGGCTACGACGTCGGCCCCGGCCGGTACGCGGGCCACGCGGGCGCGCACGTACTCGCCGTCCGGTGCGCGGCGTTCGGCGAACGCCGCCGCCTCGCGCCGCTCGCCGACCTGGTCCGCCACGCCGTCGGCCTGCCCACCGACAGCGCCAGCGCCGTCACCCGGGCCGTCGTCGAGGAACGGCTGCGCCGGCTCAGCCAGCGGCTCGCCCGACACGAGGGCGCACCGCCGGTCGCGATCGACCTGCTGCTCACCCTCCTCGGGTACGGCGAGGCGCCCCCGACCGGCCCGGCGGACTGGTCGCCCGTACCCGAGGTCGACACCGAGGCCATCCCGAACGCCGTCGGCGACCTGCTCACCGGACTCGCCACCGAGGCGCCGTTGCTCGTCGTCATCGACGACCTGCACGACGCCACCCCGTCGACCATCGAAGCGGTCGGCGTCACCCTGTCCCGGCTCGAAGGGCCGGTGGTGGTGCTGCTGCTCGGCCGCCCCGAGCTGGTCCGCAACGCCGGCGCGTTGACCGGGCTCGCCGACGCCGAGGTGTACCCGCTGCCCCCGCTACGCGGCGCGGACGCGTCCCGGCTGCTCACCGCGTACCTCAACGGCGGGAAGCTGGCCCAGGCGGACACCGACCGGCTCCTCGCCACCGCCCAGGGCAACCCGTTCTACCTGGCCGAACTCACCACCCTGCTGATGGAGCGCGGTGCGCTCCTTCCCCTGGCCGACCAGCGGTGGCGGCTCGCGCCGGGTTCCCTCGGCAGCCAGCTGCTCTCCCGGGATCTCGCGGCCGTGCTCGCCGCGCGGATCGACGCGCTGCCCAACGACGCCCGATCCGTGCTGCGCGACGCCGCGGTCGTCGGCGACACCGTGCCGTCGCAGGCCATGGACGCGCTGCGGCAACGCCGGTCCGCCGGTGACACCCGGCCCGGTGCCGTCGCCGCCGTCGAGCTGGAGCGGGCCGTCGAGGAGCTGCTGCAACGCCGGATGCTGCACCGCGTCCGAGGCGGGTACGCGTTCACCACCCCGCTCATGCGTGAGGCCGCGTACGCCGGGCTGGGCAAGGCGGACCTCGCGGAGCGGCACGCGTACCTGGCCCGATGGGCGGACGGCGCACCGACCCGGGTCGGCGCCAACGAGAGCGAACGGGACGCGTTCATCGCCCACCACGCCGAGTGCGCGGTCGCGCTCGCCGACGCCGTACGGCTCCGGCCCGACGTGTCCGCCCGCGCGGTCGCGCCGCTCGGCGTCGCCGCGCTCGGTCGCGCCGCCCGGCGGGCGCTGTTCGCGGCGGAACCCGCCGCCGCGGTCTCCTTCGCCGAGCGGGAGGCGCAGCTGGCCGGGGAGACGTTGCCGCTGGCGGACCGGCTCGTGCACGCCCGGGCCCTGCTCCAGTACGGCCGGGCCGCCGAGGCGCTGTCGTTGGCCGAGAAGATCTGCGCGAACGCGGGCGACGACCCGCTCTGCCGTACCGAGGCCCTGCTGGTGAGCGGGCGCGCGTACGAGGCTCTGGCGGAGATCGGGCGGGCCGTCGTGGCGTGGCAGGAGGCCCTGAACGTCGCAACGGACGCCGATCTGTTGCCCGAGCGCGCGGAGGCGATGCGCCGGCTGGGCATGGCCGACTTCCGGGCCGGGCGGCTGGCCCAGGCCAGCAGCCGGCTCGCCGCCGCGTATCAGGTCACGGTCACCGCAGGCGACCGGCATGGGCAGGCCTGGTCGATGCAGAACCTCGCCTGGGTGACGACCACCCGCGGCGACTTCGCGGGCACCGACGCCGTCCTCGGCCGGGCGGCGCGGCTCTTCGCCGAGATCGGTGACCCGGTCGGCCGGGCCTGGTTGCGCGGCACCACCGCATTTGCCCGGCTGCTCGCCGGCCGGCTCACCGAGGCCCGCCGCCTCGCCCGCGTCTTCCTGCCGTTCGGCGAGCGCGTGGGGGAGTCGTGGACGGCGGGCACGCTGCGCGCGGTCGAGGCGTTCGCGGGCGCCGAACTCGGCGACCTCGCCGAGGCGGACGGGGAGGCGCGGCGCGCGTACCGGGACTTCGCCGTCGCGTCCGACGACTGGGGCCAGGGGCTCGCGCTGGTGGTGCGCGGCGCCGTCGCGCGCGGGCTGGGTGAGCCGGAGCACGCCGCCGACCTGTTCACCCACGCTCTGGGGTACGCCGACCGGACGGGTCACCCGCTGCTCCTCGGCCTCGCCGGTACCCTGCGCGGCCACGTTCTGCTGGAGCGTGGCGACATACCCGGCGCCGAGGCGGACGCCCGGCGGGTCCTCGCCGCCGTCGAGCCGCACAATCCGCTCGCCCCCGCCCAGGTCGGGCCGCGGGTGCTGCTGGCTCGGGCCCGCCTCACCGCGGGGGACCCGGCCACCGCCGTCGGGCTGCTCGCGCCGATCGCCGCCGCGCCGAACGCCATCGGCCTGCTCGACGGCCGCCGCCCGGCCCTGGCCACGTACGCTCAGGCGCTGCTCGCCGAGGGGCATGTCGAACAGGCCGGTACGTGGATCCGCCGCGCCCTGGACGTCCCCGCCGAGGACGTCCGCAGTCAGGTCGTCACCGCCTCGGTGCTCGCCCGGATCCACCTCGCCGCCGGTTCGGTGCCGGACGCCCGGGCGGCCGCCGACGAGGCCGTCGCCCTCGCCTACCAGACGCAGCAGACCAGCGAACGGCTCGCCGCGGAGGTCCTTCGGGACTCTTTGCCATCGATCGGTGACGCTACGCTGGTGTGATCTGCGGAATGTCGCCTAATCGTCGGGATACGGGCGGGCCGAGCGTCATACCGCTGGCGTATTTTCTAACCGTGACCGACTCCCCGAATGGCGCCCTGCCGACGCCGTACGTACCGGGCATGTCGGGGTTGACGGTCATGGCTCGAGGCGGTTACGCCACGGTATACCGCGCCACGCAGGATTCGGTCGGCCGCGAGGTCGCCATCAAGATGGAGAACCGCACCCTCGACAACCCCCGTGACCAGGCCCGTTTCCTGCGTGAGGCGAAGGCCGCCGGGCGGATGTCGTCGCACCCGCACGTCGTGGACCTGTTCGACGTCGGCGTGACGGTCGACCAGCACCCGTACCTGATCATGGAGCTGTGTGACGGGTCATACCTGGACCGGATGCGCATCTCGCCCTTGGGCGTCGTCGAAGCCCGCGATCTGGGGGTGAAGATCGCGGATGCGCTCGCCCACAGCCACGCGGCGGGGGTCCTGCACCGCGACGTCAAGCCTGCGAACATCCTCTACTCGCACTTCAACCCGGCCGTGCTCGCCGACTTCGGGCTCGCCGTGCTCGGCGAGATGCGCGACTCGTCCGTCACGCTCGAGGTGCTCACCCCCGCGTACGCGCCTCCGGAGATGTTCCGGCACACCAGCCCGTCCCCGGCCGTTGACGTGTACGCCCTGTGCGCCACCCTCTATGCGCTCATGCACGGCCGTCCGCCCCGCTGGGACAACGACCACAGCCCCAGCCTGATCACGCTGATGGACCTGTTCGACCAGCCCATCCCCGATCTGCCCGGCGTCTCGCCGGCGTTGCTCGACGTCCTCCGGTACGGCATGACCAACGAGCCGGGGGCCCGCCCGAACGCCGAGCAGCTGCGCGACATGCTCGCCGCCGTACCGCTCGGGCCGCACAGCGGCACCGCCCAGGTCTCGGGCGCCCCGCCCTCCGGCCCAGCGACGGTCTACCGGTCCGACAACGTCCAGGGCCGGGCCCCGCGGATCCACCCGCCCGTGTCGCCGACTCGCGACCTGCCCGACGACACCCCGACCGTCAACACCGATCGTAAGCGTGGCAAGCGGCGCTGGTTGTTCGGCGGCTTCGGCGCGGCGCTGGTGCTCGCGCTGGGGGCGGGCGGGGCCTGGCTGGCGGGCAACCTGATGGGCGAGAAGCCGGTGGTCACCGCGCCCGTGGTGCCTGGCATCGCCGGGGCGGTGTTCGGGAACTGCCGCGAGCCGCTGCCCGGCGGTGGCAGCTGCCCCGAAACCCTCGAGTGCCTCACCACGATCGACGACGCGGCCGAGCCGGTCTCCTGTTCGCAGCCGCACAGCTGGGAGGTCTTCGCCGTCGGTGACCTGCCGGACGGAGTCGACCCGGCCTACCGCGACGGCGTCGCGGCCGACGCCACGGTCCGCCTCACCTGCGGCAAGGACCGTTTCCTGCGGACGACCGGCCTGCCGAGCGTTGCCGGCTGGACGCTGTCGGTCCTGCCGCCCGCCGCCGACGGTGACGGCGATCGGGCGTTTCGTTGCCTGGCAGGCAGGGGCGCCGACGCCCTGACCATGCCCACTCTCGGCGGCTGAGCCGCCAGGTCACACTCGCGTGCCCTGACGAAGGACAACCCGTCGACCGGCTCCGGTGCTCCCCTGGTGAGCCGTCACGCATCCCCACGAGACATGCGAGGGCTTCGTCGCCACAGTCCGCCGGGTCACTCCGGGTTGAGGACCGCCAGGATCGCGCCCGTATCGACCTCGGATCCCGGATGCACCGGCACGGACGCGACGACCCCGGCCGCCGGCGCGTGCACCGGGTGTTCGAGCTCCATGGACTCCAGAGTCAGCAGCAGGTCACCGGCCCGTACGCGCTGACCGGGAACGACCAGCACCTGGCGGACCTCGCCCGGCAGCGGCGCGGTCAGCGAACCCTCGTCCGGGGCGCTCTCGGGTTCCGGAAAGCGCGGCAGCTCGTGCAGGGTCACGGAACCCTCCGGGCTGTCCACGTACGAGACGTCACCGACCCGGTGCACCCCGAACCCGAGGCGGATTCCGTTGACGTCCAGGACGACCCGTTCGGCGGCGGCGGAGACCACCGCGACCGGCGGGTTGTCGTCGGTGACCGGGGCCTGGCCGAGGCCGGCGAGGTCCAGCTCCTCGGGATCGACGGCGCGGACCGACCAGCCGGCCAGCTCACCGTGCCGGTTCATCCGGTAGCCGACCTCGACGGGGCCGGACGGGCCGCCGTACACGGCGCTCTGGGAGCCGGACGGGACGTTGCGCCAGCCCGACGGCAGCGACGACAGCACCGGGGCGCCGGCCCGGCGCTCGGCGGCACCCGACAGGGCGGCCGCGAGGCACGAGACCCGGACGGCTTCGACGGAGGAGAGTAGCGGCGCGTAGACCTCGGGGTGGCGTTCGAGGAAGCCGGTGTCGACGTCGCCGGACCGGAACGCCGGGTGCCGCAGGACGCGTACCAGCAGGTCCCGGTTGGTGACGACGCCGTGGATCTCGGTACGGGTGAGCGCTGACGCGAGCATCCGCGCGGCCTCCTGCCGGGTGGGCGCCCACGCGACGATCTTGGCCAGCATCGGGTCGTAGTGCACGCCGACGACGCTGCCGTCGCCGACACCCGCGTCGAGGCGCAACCCTGGCTGGGGGAGCGGGCGAAAGCGCGCCCCTACATCCGGCACCCGGAACCGGTGCAGCGTGCCCGCGGACGGCAGCCAGGCGTACGCGGGGTCCTCGGCGCAGAGCCGGACCTCGATGGCGTGGCCGCGGATCGGCGGTGGCACGTTCATCGGCAGCCGGCCACCTTCGGCGACGAGCAGCTGGAGGCGTACGAGATCAAAACCAGACACACACTCGGTGACGGCGTGGTCGACGGTGAGGCTGGGCGTCAGTTCGAGGCAGAAGAATTCACCGTTCGGAGTGAGCAGGAACTCGACGGTGCCGGCGCCGACGTAACCGACGGCCCGGGCCACCGTGACCGCGGCCCGGCACAGCCTCTCCCGCAGCGGCGGGTTGATCGCCGGGGACGGGGTCTCCTCGATGATCATCTGGTGCCGGCGCTGCACCGAGCAGTCCCGTTCGCCGAACGGGATGACCGTGCCGTACGCGTCCGCGACGATCTGCACCTCGATGTGCCGCGCGGGTTCGACCCAGCGCTCGCACAGCACCGTGCTCTCGTCGAACGTCACGGCTGCCTCGCGCCGCGTCGCGGCGATCGCCTCGGGCAGCGCCACGGCGTCGCGCACGAGCCGCATGCCGCGGCCGCCGGTGCCGAGGGCGGGCTTGATCAGGATTGGCGGCTCCTGCTCCGGGTCGTCCGCCAGGACCGGCACCCCGGCCTGCGCGAAGACGGCCTTGGCCTCGACCTTCGAGCGCAGCGTCGTGATCGTTTCGGCGGCCGGGCCGACCCAGATCATGCCGGCGTCGGCCACGGCCGCGGCGAACTCCGGGTCCTCGGCCAGCAACCCCGCGCCGGGGTGGATGGCGTTAGCACCGGCCCGGCGGGCCGCCGCGACAACCAGATCACCGCGGAGGTACGTCGACGACAGCGCACTGCCCGGCAGGTGCACGGCGTAGTCAGCCTCGGACACGTGCGGCGAGCCGGCGTCCGCATCCGTGTACACGGCGACGGTCTCGATGCCGACCAACCGGCAGGTGGCGAACACGCGCTGGGCGATCTCGCCCCGGTTCGCGACGAGCAGCCGCCGGATCATCTGCTCACCTCTGCCACCGGTGCGCTGTGCAGCGCGGACAGGCAGATCCCGAGCACCGTACGGGTGTCCCGCGGGTCGATCACTCCGTCGTCGTCGAGCGGGCTCTGTTCCCCGTCGTGGGCTCCCGGCCAGCGGAAATGGAACCTCGGCCGGTCGGAACCGCCGCACGGCTCCGTTCCGCTGAGGCTTACCACAAGATGCGGTACGGCCGACCTGGCCATCGCGTCCACCAGCAGCGCGGCGGCGGCCACGTCCTGACCCACCGCCCCGTCCGGGTGGCGCAGCAGCATCAGCGGCGTACCCGAATCGTTCGCCAGCCTCACGAACTGCACCGCCTTGCGGACCTCAGACGCGTCCATCGAGCCGTCGACCGCGAGCACCGCGACCGGGTAACCGTGAATCTCGCCCCAACCCGCCACGGGCCCGCATCCCGGTGTGAACTCGTCGAAGACGCTGCCGTCGAGCACCCGGGCCAGTATTTCCCGCGGCTCGGCGGCCCGTCCCGCCCCGGCGACGGTCAGCAGGTCCTCCAGTTCGTGGCGCGGCTTCGCGGGCGTCGTGGTCCGGGGGCCGGTGCCGAGCTTGCGCCAGTTCAGCCGCCGTACGCACTGGCGGGCGAGCCGGATGCCGTCGCGCTCGTCCTCGGCCTCGAAGGTCGTCGCCGCGGGTCGCTCGTCGCGCTGCCCCGGAACGGGCCGGGCGGTCTGCGCGAGGTCGATCCGGGCCTGCGCCGCCACGGCGATCGTGTAGTCCGACAGCGCCGGCACGTACGCCGCGTCGGTCGTGGCCGGCCCGAAGACCACGCTGATCGTCGGTACGGTCAGCCGGGCCAGCGTGCCCGCGACCCGGCCGGGTACGCCGCGCCCGCTGCCGACGGACTCCACCAGGCAGATCAACGGCAGGCGGTTCGTCGCGGAGATCTCCGCGGCGCGCGCCATCTTCACCTCGGTGTACGGGTTCACCGCCCCGCCGTGCACCGTCGGATCGTTGGCGACGACGACGCACTCGACGCCCTCGACGACCCCGATCCCGGTCACCACGCTCGCTCCGACCGGGAACTGCGTGCCCCAGGCGGCTACCGGGGACAGTTCCAAGAACGGCGCGTCCCGGTCGACCAGAAGCTCGACCCGTTCCCGGGGAAGCAGCTTGCCTCGGGCGTGGTGCCGGGTCACGTTCTTCTCGCCGCCGCCCGCCCGCGCCGCCTCCAGCGCGGATTCCAGGTCGGCGAGGCGTTCCAGCATCAGGCCACGGTGTTGCAGGTGGGCTGGGTGCCGCGGATCGACGGCTGTCGCCAGGACCGTCATGGCGCCACCCGGTGGCGGTGGGAGCCACTCCCGACGATCTCCAAGATCCGTGCCTCCGGATAGGTGCCGCTACTCGACCACCTCCGTAACGAACGGCCGACCGGATGCGACACGGATCCGGCACCGGCTGTGCGCATCCATGCGACGGCGGGCCTCCGTGCGACGGCGGGCGGCTCGAAGGTGACGGCGGGCGGCTCGAAGCGGCGGGCGGCACGAAGGCGACAGCGGGCGGCACCCGACGGGGTGCCGCCCGCTGTCCTGCGGAATCGGGGAGTACGTCAGACGCGGGCGCGCCGGGCGAGGCGTTCCGGGTCGAGGATGATCACGCTCTTGCCGTCCAGCCGGAGCCAGGCGCGGGACGCGAAGTCGGCGAGGGCCTTGTTGACCGTCTCGCGGGACGCGCCAACCAGCTGGGCCAGCTCCTCCTGGGTGAGGTCGTGGGTTACTCGCAGGACGCCGCCGTCGCGGGTGCCGAAGCGGCCCGCCATCTGCAACAGGTTCTTCGCGACCCGGCCGGGGACGTCGGTGAAGATCAGGTCGGCCAGGGCGTCGTTCGTCCGGCGCAGCCTGCGGGCGAGGACCCGGAGCAGCTGCTCCGCGATCTCCGGCCGGTTGTTCAGCCACGGTCGTAGGGACGACTTCTTCAACCGGGCCAGCCGGGTGTCGGTGACCGCCGTGGCCGTCGCGGTACGCGGGCCCGGATCGAACAGGGAGAGTTCGCCGAGCATGTCCGACGGGCCCATCACCGAGATCAGGTTCTGCCGGCCGTCGGCCGCACGGCGGCCGAGCTTGATCTTGCCGGACAGGACGATGTAAAGACTGTCGCCGGGCTCACCCTCATTGAAGACGACATCGCCCTTGCGGACGTCGATCGTGTCCATCTCCTTGGCGAGTGCAACGGCCGCCTCCGGGTCCACGCCCTGGAAGATCCCGCTGCGGGCAAGTACCTCATCCATCGCGCACCTCCGACATGCGCGTCTCCGCCGCGCCAGGTCAGTCTAGGGGCACCGAAGCGATTATCGGGCGGTACCCCTGTCTATCTAGATCCGGAAGGGTAACGCACCCGGCTTCGACGATACGGAAATCCGGCTGCCCGGCGGCGGGGGCCGGTATCGGCCGGTGCGCCCGTACGGTCCGGCTGTCCGGGGGTCGTGACAGGTTGCGGTGGACGGCTATGGTCGCCATCGATGAACACCAACCCTCCGAACCCCCCTCGGCGTGGGCTGGCAGGTCGGCCGATTCTGACCACCACGATCGCGGTCGCGGCGGTGATCGGCGCCGGCCTGGGCGGCGTCGCGCTCGCCAACCGCGGCGGACCCGCCCCGACCTGGCAGAGCCCCCCGGCGTCCGCCTCGGCGCCCCCCTCCGCCGCTGGGCAGGCTTCGCCGGAGAAGCAGGCCTCGCCGGAGAGACAGGCCTCGCCGGAGAAGCAGGCCGAGCAGCGGATCGAGAGCACCACGAAGGGTGCCATCTCCCTGTCGGCGACCGGTGACATCGTGATGGGCGGCTTCCCCGGCAGGCAGCCGCTGAACGGCGGCAGGGACCTCTTCACCGACGTCAAGAGCCTGCTCCCCGCCGACCTGGTGATGGGCAACCTGGAGCAGCCGCTCACGGAGGACACCGGGGTCGACAAGTGCGCCGGATCCACCCCCGGACAGTGCTTCGCCTTCCGGGTACCGCCGTCGTGGGCCGGGCACCTCAAGGACGCCGGGTTCCAGCTGCTGAACACGGCCAACAACCACGGTAAGGACTTCGGCTCGGCCGGCTACGCCAGTACCCAGAAGGCCTTGAAGAACGCGGGCCTGCAGTTCACGGGCCCCGAGGACATGATCACCGTCGTGGACGTCAAGGGCGTCAAGGTGGCCGTCGTCGGGTTCGCCCCGTACGACGGGTTCAACGACGTGCGGGACCTGCCGCACGCCAAGCAGGTGATCAAGCAGGCCGCGGAGAAGGCGGACGTGGTCGTGGTCCAGGTGCACATGGGCGCCGAGGGCAGGACGATGACCCACGTGAAACCCGGCCCTGAGATGTACGTCGGGGAGAACCGCGGCGACCCGGTGGCGTTCTCCAAGGCCGTCGTCGACGCCGGTGCCGACCTGGTGATCGGGCACGGGCCGCACGTGCTGCGGGGGATGGAGTTCTACCGGGGGCGGCTGATCGCGTACAGCCTGGGGAATTTCATGGGGGCCGCCAACACGCTCGGGGTCGCCGTACCGAACAGGTACGGCGGGGTGTTGACCGTCTCGGTGAAGCCGGACGGGTCCTGGGCGGGTGGCACGTTCTCCTCCACGGCCATGAACGCGACCGGCGTACCCAAGCCTGATCGGGAGGAACGCGGTCGCAAGCTGGTCGCGGAGCTGTCCGCCACGGATTTCCCCACCACCGGGGCACGCGTCGCCGACGACGGGTCCGTCTCGCCACGGTCCTAGGGAGAGCACGGCGACGTAGGCTTGCCGGTGTGACCCGTACCCCCGCCGCTGCCGCCCGCGCGGTCACGGCCGAGACCGTCCTGGGCCGCAAGCGGCGCGCCCGCCGGATGGCCCGCATCCTCACCGAGACGCACCCCGACGCGCACTGCGAACTCGACCATGAGAACGCGCTGCAGCTCACGGTCGCTACCGTGCTGTCCGCGCAGACCACCGACATGCGGGTCAACGAGGTCACGCCGAAGCTGTTCGCGCGCTACCCGACGGCCGCCGACTACGCCGCCGCGGACCGCGCCGAGATGGAGGAGTTGCTCAAGCCGACCGGCTTCTTCCGGGCCAAGACGGAGTCACTGATGAAACTCGGCCGCATGCTGGTCGAGGAGTACGACGGCGAGGTCCCGCACACGCTGGACGAGCTGATCAAGCTGCCCGGCGTCGGGCGGAAGACCGCCAACGTTATCCTCGGCAACGCGTACGGCGTCCCCGGCCTGACCGTGGATACGCACTTCCAGCGGCTCGTGCGCCGGTTCGCGTGGACCTCGGAGACCGACCCGGTGAAGATCGAGTACGCCGTCGGGCAGCTCATCGAGCGGCGCGACTGGACACTGTTCTCGCACCGGATCATCTTCCACGGCCGTCGCGTCTGCCACGCCCGCAAACCCGCCTGCGGGGCGTGCACCCTCGCGCCGTCCTGCCCCGCGTACGGCACCGGCCCCACCGAGGCGGCCGCCGCGGCGAAGCTCCTCAAGGGTCCCCGCGCCCGTGAACTGGCCGTCGCCGCCGGAGTCGACCCGCAGCTCGTACCGGTCGTGGCGCTCGCGGCTCCGGAGGCGCCGTGAGGCCTGTGCTCGCGCTCGCGGCCGTCCTCGCGGTCGCCGGCTGCTCCGCCGCCGTGCCCGAACCGGAGACGCCGTCCCCGTACGCCGCCTGCACGGGACTCACCGCGGCCCGGGTGGCGAAACCCGCCCTGCCGGACGTCACGCTGGCCTGCTTCACCGGTGGCGAACCGGTCCGCCTCGCCGACCTGCGCGGACCGGCGCTGGTCAATATCTGGCAGACCGCGTGCGGGCCCTGCCGCGAGGAGCTCCCCGCGATCCAGCGCCTCGCCGACCGCACCACCGGCCGTCTCACCGTTCTCGGCGTGATCGGCCAGGACACGCGTACGGCCGCCGCCTCGTTCGGCACCGACTTCCACCTCACCTTCCCGAATCTCGACGACCCGCAGCTCAAGCTCCAGGGGGCGGTCGGGCGGCCGGTCTTCCCGATCACCCTGCTCGTCGCGGCGGACGGCAGCCTCGCGCACACCTACATCGGGGCCGCGCTCGACGACGAGAAGCTCGACGGGCTCATCCGGCAGTACCTGCCGGGGATCGTCTCGTGACGGCGCCGCCCGGCTGGTGGGAGCCGCTGTTGTCGCGCGCCCAGTCCTCCTGTACGGAGGACTTCTCGCGGTTCGTCACTCCCGCGGGGGGCGGGCGGGACAGCGCCGTACTGGTCCTGCTCGGTGAGGCACGGCCGGGTGAACCCGACGTGCTCGTGCTCAGGCGGGCCGCGCGGATGCGTACCCACGCTGGCCAGCCGGCCTTCCCCGGCGGCGCCGCCGACCCGGGAGACGCGGACGCCGCCGCGACCGCCCTGCGAGAGGCGCAGGAGGAGGTCGGTCTCGACCCGGCAAGCGTGACGATTCTCGCGGAACTCCCGAAATTGTGGATTCCGGTGAGCCGATTCGTGGTGACGCCCGTACTCGCCTGGTGGCACCGCCCCCATCCGGTGTACCCCCTGCAACCCGCGGAGGTCGCCCACGTGGCGCGGATCCCGGTCTCGGAACTCGTCGATCCGGCCAACCGGGTCAGGGTCCGGCACCCCAGCGGGTGGATCGGGCCCGCGTTCCGGGTACGGGGGATGCTGGTCTGGGGTTTCACCGGCGGGGTGCTCTCCGTCCTCCTGGAGATGGCAGGCTGGGCGCTGCCCGGCGGTGACGCGCCGATCGTTGACCTGCCACCCGCCGGCGAGGACCCCGCGCCCGCCGCCGGCGACGACCCTCAATCTGCCCCTTCGACGATGAGCGAGCAAACGTGATCGATGGAGTCCTGATCCTGCTCATGCTGGTCTTCGCGATCAGCGGGTACCGGCAGGGTTTCGCCATCGGTGCGCTGTCGTTCGGCGGCTTCTTCAGCGGCGTGCTCATCGGGTTGCAGGTCGGCCCGCTCATCGCGCAGAACTTCACCGACGGCGCCGTACGCGTCGTCGTCTCGCTGGTCGCGATCTTCGGGTTGGCCATCCTCGGGCAGACCCTCGCCGGCTGGTTCGGCACCCGCCTGCGGCGCAGCATCACCAGCCGGGGCGGCCAGCGCATCGACGACATCGGGGGAGCGGCGGTCTCGCTGGTCGCGGTCGTCCTGGTGGCCTGGCTGGTCGCGGTACCTCTCGGCTCGTCCCCCTTGCCCTGGCTCAACCGTGAGGTACGCAGCAGCGCGCTCCTCGGCGGCATCGACAAGATCATGCCCGCGGGTGCCGAGGCGCTCTCCAGCGCACTGCAGGACACCCTCAACACGGACGGCTACCGGGACGTCTTCGGCGGCCTCACCCGTACCCCGACCCGCGAGGTGGCCCCGCCCGACCCGGCCCTCGCCGCCTCGCCGGTCGTGGTGAATGCGAAGAAGTCCGTGGTCAAGGTCCTCGGCACCGCCCCCTCGTGCTCCCGGCGCATCGAGGGCTCCGGCTTCGTCTACGCCAACGAACGCATCATGACGAACGCCCATGTCGTCGCCGGCACCCGCGATGTCTCCGTCGAGGTCGGCGACGACCGTCTCGACGGCACCGTCGTCGTCTACGACCCCGAGCGCGACCTTGCCGTCATCTACGTTCCCGGCATGCGCGCCCCGATCATGCCGTGGGCCCGGAAAGCCGGCGGTACGGGCGACAACGCGATCGTGCTGGGTTACCCACTGGACGGGCCGTACAACGCCCAGTCCGCCCGGCTCCGCGAGGTCAGCAAGATCACGGGTCCGGACATCTACGACTCCGGCGACGTGACTCGGCAGATCTACACGATCCGGGCGCTGGTCCGCAGCGGCAACTCCGGCGGGCCCCTCGTCACCGACAACGGCCAGGTCATCGGGGTCATCTTCGCCGCAGCGGCAGACGACAAGAACACGGGCTTCGCGGTCACGGCCGATGAGGCGGCGGGCACTGCACAGCTCGGCGCGGAACGTACCCGAGGGGTCAAGACCGGCGACTGCGCCTGACTGATCCGGTTCGGCAGGAAGCCGAGCGTGCGGTTCGAGCGACGCGAGGCCTGACCGTTCGGGGTCAGGCGAGGCGGTGGCGGCGTACGGAGTAGCCCGCCGCCGCCGCTGAGACCGCGAACAGCGCCGCCGCCCCCCACCACTGCGGGCCCGTCCGGTCGCCGGCGGTGACCTGGGCCGGTGGGGTACGGATGTCGGCGCCCGGGGCCGCTCCTCCGGCGGGGCCGCCGTCGCGGCGGGCGGCCTGGTGCTGGGTGGTGCCCGGGGCGGCGCCGAACCGGGCGACGCCCGGCGACGGCGTGTTGTCGAGCGGGTTGGTGCTGACGGAGGCCACGTCGGCGGTGAGGGCGGCCGTCGGGTCGACGATGCCGAAGCCGAACTGGTCGTCGCGTCCCGCGGGGCCCACATCCTTGGCCGTGCTGATGATCCGGTTGACCACGTCCGCGGCCGACATGGAGGGCCAGCGGGACCGGATCAGGGCCGCCGTCGCCGACACCATGGGGGCCGCGAAGCTGGTGCCCTGGACTCGCCAGTAGCCGTCGTTCGGGCGGGCCCCGACGAGGCCCGTGGCGGGCGCGGTGACGACGGTCTGGTGGCCGGTGACGGAGCCGGACCAGAGCCTGGTGCCGTTGCGGTCCAGACCGGCGACGGCGATGACACCGGGTTCGCGTGCCGGGTACCAGATGTCGGTGGGGACGGAGCCGGTCGTGTTGCCGGTGCAGGCGACCACGACGACATCCTTGGCGAACGCGTAGTCGAGGGCGGCTGCGAGGGCCGCGCTGGAGCCCGAACCGCCGAGGGAGAGATTGATGACCTTGGCGCCGCGGTCGACCGCCCAGCGGACCGCCTTCGCGACGATCAGGGCGTCGTCGTAGCGGTTCTCCCCGTCGAGGACGCGGATCGGCAGGATCTTGGCCCTGGGGGCGATGCCGACCACGCCGTCCGTGTCGTCGTCGCGGCCGGCGATGATCGCCGACACGGTGGTGCCGTGGCCGACCAGGTCCGTGCGGCCGTCGCCGGTCTCCGTGACCAGGTCCACGCCGGGCAGGACCTGACCCCTGAGATCGGGGTGGTCGCCGTCGACGCCGGAGTCGACGACCGCGACGGTGACACCCCGGCCCGTCGAGTACGCCCAGGCCGCGGGCACGTTCAGCGTGGCCAGATGCCACTGATCGGCGCGTACCGAATCTTGGTCGAGGACCGGTAGCGTGAGCGGTGTACCCGCTGCCGCCCCACCGGCGGCAGCGCCCGCGACGCCCACCGCGCACACCGCGAACATGACGCACAAGCCCGCCACGAAACGCTGGGCGGCCCGTAAGGGCCGCTCAGTCGTGGGCTCGCTCGCTGCACTCACGTGGACGACATAGCCATTCTCACCCGGGGGGACGGTCGATGGAGGGAGGGTACTCCGGATGAGCCACCGGAGGGACGGGATGTGAAAGGAATCCCCCCGGCTGCATCGGCGTCAGCCAGGCGGCAGATTGGCGACCTGCACCAGGCGTACCCCCTCCTTGCGGGTCCACAGGCGGCCGCGGCCCGGCGGCAGCGGTCCCGGCTTGACCGGGCCGATCAGTGCGCCCTCGCCCGGGTCGCCGGACATGACCAGGCCCGGGGACGAAAGCTCCCGCAGCCGCTGGATGACCGGTTCGAACGAGGCTCGGGACGCGCCACCCGCTCGCCGGGTGAGCACCAGGTGCAGGCCGATGTCGCGGGCCTGGGGGAGGTACTCGAGCAGCGGCTGGAGCGGGTTGGACGGGCCTGAGTTCACCAGGTCGTAGTCGTCGACCAGCACGAACAGCTCCGCGCCGGTCCACCAGGAGCGGTCCCGTAGCTGCTGCGCCGTGAGGTCCGGGCCCGGCAGCCGCTTCTGCATGTATCCGGCGACCGAATGCATCAGTTCGAGCGTGTGCTGGGCCGTCGTACCGTGCCCGATCCGGTGCGGGGTGTCCGTGTCGAACAAGCTCCGCCGGTAGTCGACCACGATCATCCGGGCCTGTTCCGGCGTGAAGCGCTGCGAGATCGTCGCCGCCAGTTGCCGCAGGAACGTCGACTTGCCGCACTCGGCGTCGCCGAAGAGCAGGAAGTGCGGCTCGCTGTGGAAATCCAGCTCGACCTGGTCCATGTCCGTCTCGGAGAGGCCGATGGGGATGCGCAGGCCGGTCGACCGGTCGAAATCCATGGCCCGGTATGGCAGTGATGCCGGCAGGAGCCGGATCCGGGGTGCCGTCGGACCGGACCAGCTGCTCGCGCTGAGCCTGGCGAGTTCGCTCGTCTCAGGCACGTTGGTCAGCTCGGGGCGGATCGTCAGCAGGTGCATGAAGTCCTTGTTCTCACCGACGATGCCGCGGCCCGGGGTGCCTTCCGGGACGTTCATCGAGATCTTGCGCGGGGCGATGGAGTCCGTCGGGTCGCCGAGACGCAGTTCGATCTTCGAGCCGAACAGGTCCCGGATGTTCGGCCGGAAGTCCATCCAGCGGGACGCGCCCGCCACCACATGGATGCCGTACGACAGACCCCGGGTCGCGATGTCGGTGATGATCATCTCGAGGTCCTCGTACTCCTTGCGGAGCGTCTGCCAGCCGTCGATCACCAGGAACACGTCACCGTACGGGTCGTCCGGCAGGTCGCCCAGCTCGATCGCGGCCTTGCGCCGCCGCCGGTACGAGGCCATCGACTCGACGCCCTGCTCGGCGAAGCGGAGTTCCCGCTCGGCGAGCAGGCCGTGCACCTCGCTGGCGGTCCGGCGTACGGCCGCCGCGTCGAGCCGCGCCGCGACGCTGCCGACGTGCGGCAGGTCCCGAACGCCGCCCAGGCCACCGCCGCCGAAGTCGAGGCAGTACACCTGCACCTCGTGCGGGGTGTGGGTGAGCGTGAGCCCGCAGATCATCGTGCGCAGCGCGGTCGACTTACCACTCTGCGGACCGCCGACCACGGCGAGGTGACCGGCGGCGCCGGCGAACTGCAACCACAGCACGTCGCGGCGCTGCTCGGCCGGTTTGTCGACGAGCGCCAACGGCACCTGCAGAGCGCCGTGCAGCTCCGGGTTACCGACCACCAGACCGCGCTGTGGGTCGACGGTGACCGCGCCGAGCAGCTCGTCGAGCGCAGACGAGTTGACCAGCGGGGGCAGCCACACCTGGTGGGCGGGCGGGCCCTGGCCGATCATCCGGTCGACGACGATGTCGAGCAGGCTCCTGCCGCCGGCCGCCTCCTTCTTCGGCGCGGCCTTCTTGACCTGCTCGACGACCGGCACGTAGTGCGTCGAGTACGACTGGACCTTGACGTCCGCCGGGTCGACGGTACCGGCGGCGGTGTTCGCGGCCGTGACGTGCGGCCCGGAGACGTACGCGGCCTTGAACCGGTTGAGCGGCTCGGTGCCGAACTTCAGGTACCCGTGCCCCGGCTCGCGAGGCAGCTCGAACGCATCCGGTACGCCGAGCACCGCACGGGACTCCAGCGCGGAGAACGTCCGCAGACCCACCCGGTACGACAGGTGAGTGTCGAGCCCGCGCAGCCGGCCCTCCTCGAGTCGCTGGCTGGCGAGCAGCAGGTGCACGCCCAGCGAGCGGCCGACCCGTCCGATCTGGACGAACAGGTCGATGAAGTCCGGTTTGGCGGTGAGCAACTCGGAGAATTCGTCGCAGATCAGCAGCAGCGACGGCAGCGGCGCCATGTTGGTGCCGCCGGCGGCCCGGGCCTTCTCGTAGTCGCGCAAGCTGGCGTAGTTGCCGGCCTTCCGGAGCAGGGTCTGCCGGCGCAGTAGCTCGCCGTTGATCGCCTCGACCATGCGGTCGGCGAGGGGCAGCTCGTCGGAGAGGTTGGTGATGATCGCGGCGGTGTGCGGCATCCGGTCGAGCGACGCGAACGTCGCACCGCCCTTGAAGTCGATGAGGACGAAGTTGAGCGTCTCGGACGAGTGGGTCATCGCCAGGGCGAGGACCAGCGTCCGGAGCAGCTCGGACTTACCGGAACCGGTGGCGCCGATCAGCAGGCCGTGCGGGCCCATACCGTCCTGAGCGGACTCCTTGAGGTCGAGCTCGACCGGTACGCCGTCGACCCCCACGCCGATCGGAACGCGAAGCTTGTCCCGGTTGGGCCGGGGTGCCCACAGCTGCTGGACCGAGTACGTCTCCGGATCAGAGAAACCGAGCAGCTCCGGCAGGTCCATGTACGTCGCGACCGGGCCGTCCCCGGCCGTCGTCGACATCGCGGCGAGCCGCAGCGGGGCCAGCCGCCGGGCGACACCCTCCGCCTCGGTGATGCCCAGCCGATCCGGCGTACCGACCTCGGCGGCGTGCTCCATCGCGTACGTGTGCAGTTCCTTACGGCCCTGCCCCTGCTTGATGTCGAGCACCAGCAGGCTCCGGTCGAGCAGCCGCGGCGGCTTCTCGTCCAGGTCGAGGACCGTGACCCCGTCCAGACCGTCGTCGAGCTGCGTGGCGCCGCGTAGGTTCACGCCGTCCAACACGATGACGACGTGCGGTTCCCCGGACCCGCCACCGCCCGGGACGAACCGCGGACGGTTCCCGATGACGTCCTCGAGCATCTTCTCCAGCTCCGTACCGGAGCCGGCGACGAGCCGTACCGAGCCCAGAGCGTCGGTCTTCGTGGGGTGCTGCGCGTGCGGCAGCCACTTCGCCCACTCCCACATCTCCCGCTGTTGCGGCCCCGCCGCGATCGCGATGAGCAGGTTGTCCGGGGCGTGGAACGTGGCGAGCTGGGTGAGGATCGCGCGGATCAGGCCGCGGGTGTCGGAGTCCGGACCGGCGCCGTCCGGGCCGCGCAGGAACACCCGGGCGAAACCGCGCAGCGACAGTGCCACCGGTAGATCCGGCACGACGGAGTAGGCGTCGAGGAACCGGCGCAGCGCTGCCGCCGTCATCGGTTCGAGTTCCTCCAGCGGCCGGGTCACCGGCGGAACCAGCGGCGTCGCGAGGGTCTGTGGGCCGACGGCCACCCGGACCACGGCGAAGTCCGGATCGGACGGACGCCGTTCCCACAGCCGGTGACTGCCCACTGTGGACCACAGCTGTGCCGGGTCGGGATGCCGGTAGTAGAGACCGGCGCGCTGCCTACCGGCGGAGTCCCGGACCCGGCGGCGCAGACCGGCCAGGTGGCGCACGTACTCCCGCCGGGCCGCCATCATCTCGGCCTTCTTCGGCGAGTTGCTCGAACCCAGTTGCGAGGCCAGCATTCCGAGCGCCGAGACGCCCATCAGGCCGCCCGCCACATAGGCGTACGCGCCCGGCCGGCCCTGGCCCATCATCATCGCCATCGCGCCCGCGCCGCCCAGCATGGGCAGCACGGTCAACATCTGCTGCCACCTGCCGCCACTGGCCTGCGGGATCTCCGGCGGAGCCTCGACCACCAGCTCGCCGGTCGGGATCTCCGGTGCCGGGCGCCTCGGCGCTCGCCTGATCACCACCGTGCTCATGCTGGCGTGTCCCTTTCGTCCTACTGCCGCCGGATGCGAACCGTCCGATGTGACAGCACTCCCCCTGAACGCTCCCGGAAGCCGGGCATCGCGCCGGGCCCATGGTAGGTAAAGTCCCCTCCGTTCCGCAGCCTCACTAGCGTCATGGAGGTGGCTCGATGAGCGCCGGCCTTGCCAGGGTCACCATCAACGCCCCGCAGCGCCGTGTCGACGTCGCGCTGCCGGAGCACGTCCCGCTGGCGGAACTCCTCCCCGAAGTCCTCCGCCACGCGGGTGAGGAACTCGCCGACGACGGCGAACGGCACGGCGGCTGGCTCCTGCGCCGCATCGACGGCGTCGCGCTCGCCGCCGGGCAGGGACTCCTGCCCCAGGGCGTCCGCGACGGCGAGGTGCTCCACCTCGTACCGGCCCGGGCCAGCTGGCCCGAACTCGAGTACGACGACGTCGTCGAGGCCATCGCCGATGGAGCCCGCCGTCGCGGCGCGGCCTGGACGCCGGCCTCCACCCGCGCCGCCACCGCCACCGCTGGAGGTGTCCTCCTCGGAGTGGTCGCCCTCCTCCTGCTGCAGCGCGGCCCCGCCGTACCCGGTGCGGCGTTCATCGGCCTCGGCGCGGCCCTCCTGCTCGCCGTCGCCGGCATCACGGCTTCCCGCGCGTACGGCGACGGCCGGGTCGGCACCGCCCTCGCGTGCTACGGCATGCCGTTCGGCTTCGTCGGCGGCGCCGCGCTCGTCGCGACCGGTGACCGTATCGGCCCGCTCACACTGTTCGTGCCGTGGCTGGGCGCCGAGGAACTCCTCACCGGGACTGTCGCGCTGCTGCTGTTCGCCGTACTCGGAGCCCTGGGCGTCGCCGGGTCCCAGCGCATCTTCGCCGCCGGTGGCATGGTCGGCGCGCTCGGCGCCGTGACCGCGCTCGCCGGCATGTTCACCACCGGGCAGGGCGCGGCGGCCATCCTCGTGTCCCTGCTGGTCTGCGGCATCGGCACCCTGCCGCTGCTCGCGATCCGCTTCGGCAAGGTCCCGATGCCGCCGGTGGCCCTGCCGACCGGCGGCGATGCCGAACGCAGCTTCACCGGCGCCGGCCGCGACAACCGCGACACCGCCCGCGACCGGCCCGACCGCGAGCAGGTGTTCGCCGCCGTCGCCCGGACCGAGGAACTGCTCACCGGCATGCTCATCGGCCACTCGGTCCTGGCGATCTGCGCGTTCCTGGTGCTGGTCGCCGCGGGCGGCACGTGGGGCGTCATCCTCGTCGCGGCCGCCGCGACGGCGCTGCTCGTCCGGTCCCGGCTCTTCGTCACGGTGCGGCAGCGGGTCCCTATGGTCACCGCCGGACTCGGGGGCCTCGGCGCGATCGGGCTCGGCGCGGCGGTGCCCGGCGGGATCTGGACCGTCGTTATCGTCGTCGGCGTCGTCGTCCTGGCCCTGCTCGTTGTGATCGCCGGGGTCACGTACACGGAGCGGCCGCCGTCGCCGTACGTCGGCCGTGCGGCCGACATGATCGACACGCTGATCGTCATCTCGGTCGTGCCGGTGGCCTGTGCGGTGCTCGGTGCGTACACATACATGAGCGGCCTGGGCGGCGGCGCCTGACGGTGCCGCGCCCGGCCGCTCACGAAGCCGGTGCTTGGCGGGTCAGTGCCCGCCGCCCTGCTCGTCGGCCTTGCGTTGCCGCTCGAACGAGGCTTTGATCTCCTCCTCGGCCTCGACCCGACCGGTCCACGTCGCACCCTCGACCGACTTGCCGGGCTCGAGATCCTTGTAAACCTGGAAGAAGTGCTGGATCTCCATCCGGTCGAACTCGCCCAGGTGGTGGATGTCCCGCAGGTGCTCCTGACGCGGATCCTCGTACGGCACACACAGGACCTTGTCGTCGCGGCCCTTCTCGTCCGTCATCCGGTACATGCCGATCGCCCGGCACCGGACCAGACACCCTGGGAACGTCGGCTCCTGGATCAGCACCAGGGCGTCCAACGGGTCGCCGTCCTGCCCGAGTGTCCCCTCGATGAACCCGTAGTCCGCCGGATACTGGGTCGCCGTGAAGAGTGTGCGGTCCAGCCGGATCCGGCCGGTCACGTGGTCGACCTCGTACTTGTTCCGGTTGCCCTTGGGGATCTCAACCAAAACGTCGAAATCCATTTCACGCTCCCTTGGTTTGTCCCACGCTACCCGCGGCGAGATCCTACGCCCGAAGTCCGCACCACACCGCCCGAGCAGACGCCGATATGGGTAGATCCGCGCGCGGGCGATGGGTGTGACGCAAGTAGTCTCCTCCAGATCCGGGGCGCACGCGTGAGGAGGGCCCGATGGGGAGGCAAGATTCACACCACGGCCCGGTCGAGGACGGCGTGTCTGACATCACCGAGCCGTCGACGGCCCCAAGGCCGTCATCCGACAAGATTAAAAAAGATCCTGCGGAAGTACGCCGCTCCGTCCCCGAGCCGAAGACCCCACCGTCCCGGCCGGCGCCCCCACCGAGCGTCGCCGGCAGCATCAAGCTGTCCGCCCCGAGATCGACGACACCCGCCAAGCCCCCCGCAACTCCCGCCGAACCACCCGCGATCCAGCCGTTTTCGGCCTCCGACATCCCAGCGGATGTTGCCGAACCCGATCCGGCCCCGTCAGCTGCATCAACCACTCCACCAGCGCCAACGGCAGGCCGTGAGGAGGCTGGCGCAGCTCCTCAGCCGCCGGCCGCCCCGCCATCCGGCGCGGACTCCGCCGTCCCGCCGCCGAGCGCCCAGACTGCCGTCGTGTCATCCGGCGCTGCCGTGGGGTCGCCACCCGCGGCCGCTGAGGGCAGCTCGGCCACCGTGAATCCCCCTGCTTCCGGCGCCTGCGAATCGGACGCTCCAGCCCCGTCGACCGCTGAGCAGCCCGACCCGCCGTCCACCTCCGCCGCCGGGCGATCGGACTCGCCATCGGGGTCATCCGCCGATCTCGCCTTGGCCCCGGCCACACATGCCGCAAAATCCGACCCGGCCGCAGCCAGCCCCGCCGCAGCCACGGACCCGCCGAGATCCGTGCCCAGCCCGGCCGGTCCCGACCCGATCCCCACGGCGCCTCCGGCGGCCACCAGTCGCGCGGACGGCCCGCATCCCGCGCCAGGTCGGCCCGCCGTCTTCGCGCCTGCCGAGTCGTCAGGGCCTGCTGTCGCTGTGGCTGCCGAGTCGTCAGGGCCTGCTGTCCCGGAGGCCGTTGACGCGCCTGTGTCGCAAGCGGCGACCTCAGACGCCGCCGCGCCGTCGGCTGTCGATGCGGACGACGATGCTTCATCCATGGACGCCGATATCCGTTCTCCGGCGGAATGCGCGGACGAGCTGAGTTCCGACGCCACCGCGTCCACGTCGTCGTCCCTGCAAGCGACGCAGACCGAAGCCGAGCCTGACGGTTCACCTGGGGCGGACCTCGAAGGCGATGGCGATACTGAGGACATCGGTGCGACCGCACCGGCGTCTGCCTGGACAGATGACGTCTCCTCCGCCGGCCCGACGAGCGACGGCGCCTCTGGGGACGACGCCTCTGGGAAGGACTCCGGCGGCGGACCGGTCGAGGCGGTCAGCCCTGCGCCCGGCATGGTCGTCACCGACGCCGAGGTCCCCGAGCGCGCGTACGTCGCTGAGGTGCAGAACGGCATAACGTCACGCCAGGACGCCGTCGAGGACGACACGGCGGTGATGCACGGTCCTGCCGACGAGGGCCACGATTTCGCCGCAGTCGATCACTCCGCCGACGAAGACGGCGCGGCCGACCACGGGTGTGGGACGGCCGACCGGGATCGGACCGTGCCGATCAGGCTGACCGACGATGACGCCACCACCGTCATTGCCGTATCCACGACGGCGGAGCCGTACGCGGCGCAGGCGGCGGACATCTCCACTGACCTGCCTCAGGCTGACCACACGAGCGTGATCCCGGCGGTCGGGTCCGCGCGGGTGGTGACCGGCCCGGCTACCACCGAGGACACGAGCGCGAGCCCGGCCAGGGGCACATCACCCGTCAGGCCGAGGGCCGATGACACGAGCGTGATCCCCGCGGTCGCGCCTCCGACTACCGGGCCCCAAGGACGTACGACGAGCCCGGTGAAGGGCGCCGCGACCTCGGCGACCGGTTCCGCGGCCGTCCGGCCGCCTGAGCAGGAGATCGAGGGGTTCGCAGGCGGCTGGGCAGCGGCTGTCGGCTCGGCAGCGGTCCGGCCGCCCGCCGAACCAGTGACCACGCCCGCGGCGAGCGGCGCAGCAGCGGTCGGCGGCGCAGCGACGGGGGTTCCCCACGTCACCGAGCCGGACCAGACGACCCCGATCAGGTCCGCGCCTGAGGCGTACGCGGCCGCGCCTGAGGCGTACGCGGACGCACCCGGCGAGATCGCAGCTCCGGCGCGGAAGCCGAAGAGGCGGCGGCGGAGGCGTACGGCGGTGTTGTCCGTTGTTGCGGTGCTCGTCGTGCTGGTCGCGGCTGTGTTGGTGATGCGTCCGGGGCCGGTGGCCGGGTGGTTCGCAGAGCCCGTACCCACGGTGGCGAGGCCTGAGCCGAGTCCGGAGCCCGCGCCTGCGCCGGTGTTGTTGCCGGCGGCGGCCGATCAGAGTGGGCCGACGCCGGCCGGGGTGAGGACGGCCGTTGAGGCGTTGGTGACGAATTCCGGCCTGGCCGGTGCCTTGGACGTGTCGATCGTCGACGTTCAGACCAACGCGGTGTTGTACGCGGTGGCGCCCGACGACAGGCGAACCCCCGCGTCGACGACGAAGTTGGTGACGGCGGCAGCGGCGTTGGCGGCGCGGGGGACGACGTACCGGATTCCCACGCGGGTGGTGGCCGGGGCTCAGCCGGGCGAGGTGGTCCTGGTTGGAGGCGGCGACCCGACGCTGGCCGCGGACGACAGGGCGTCGTATCCGGGGTCGGCCCGGCTGGACGAGTTGGCCGGTCAGGTAAGGAAGGCGCTCGGCGGCGTCGTGCCGATGAAGGTGGTGTTCGACGGGTCGTTGTTCAGCGGGCCGACGCTGGGGCCGGGCTGGGACCCCGACATCGTGGCCACCGGGAACGCGGCCCAGATGACCGCACTCATGGTCAACGGGGGCCGGGCGCGGCCGGAGTTGTCGCCCGAACATCACGAGGACCGGGTCGCGAAGCCGGACCAGACGGCCGCGCAGGCGTTCGCGAAGTCGCTGGGCGTGGACAGGAAGACCATCGTCGCGGGAAAGGCGCCCGAACTTGCCGTGCCGGTGTCGGACGCGGGGACGGCGGGGGTCAGTGCCGCGCCGACGCCGCCCGCACCGCCGGCCGGTACGGAGCTGGGGCGGGTCGAGTCACCGCCGATGCTGCGGCTGGTCGAGTTCATGCTGCAGAACAGCGACAACGTGATCGCGGAGGCCCTTGCCCGGCAGGTGGCGCTGGCCAGGGGTCAGCCGGCGTCGTTCGCGGGTGCGGCCGCGGCCGTGGACGCGGTCGTGGCGGAGCTCGGGCTGCCGGCCGACGAGAGTGAGCTGAAGGACGGGTCAGGGCTGTCGCGGGACAACCGGGTGACGCCGTCGCTGCTGACGGATCTGCTCGCCACGGCCGCGAACGGGACCCGGCCGGAGCTGTCCGCGCTGTTCGCGGGCCTCCCCGTGGCGGGTTGGTCCGGGACGCTGGAGGACCGCTTCGACGAACAGGACCCGAACCGGATCGGCCGCGGCGTGATCCGGGCCAAGACCGGCTCGCTGCAGAAGGTGAACGCCCTGTCCGGCGTCGTCGCCACGGCCAGCGGGCACCTGCTGGCGTTCGCGTTCCTGTCCGAGGGCGACAACACCTCGTGGATGGCGCGTCCGAAACTGGACGCGATCGCGGCCAAGCTGGCGGCTTGCGGTTGCACCTGACGGTGGGGCCGCCCGAGTACGGTGGGTCCATGGCGCAGTTCGTGGACTGGGACCTGGCCGCCGCCACCGCTGGCGCGCTGGGCAAGACAGGGCCCGCGGTGACCTTCGAGGAAGCAACCGAGGTGGTGGCCGATCTGCGCCGCCTCACCGATGAGGCCGCCGGGCACGTGGCGCGGTACACCCGCCTCCGGTCGCAGGTCGAGCCGGCGCCCGTCAAGGTCGTGGACCGCAAGGACTGGGCGGCGACGAACATCGCCGGCCTCCGCGAGGTGATCACGCCGCTGGTCTCCCGGCTGACTGGGGACAAGCCGCCGGGTGCCCTGACCGAGGCGATCGGGTCGCGGTTGACAGGGGTGCAGGCGGGTACGGTGCTCGCGTACCTGTCGGGCCGGGTCCTCGGGCAGTACGAGGTCTTCTCGTCCGATCCGGGTCAGTTGCTGCTGGTGGCGCCGAACATCGTCGAGGTCGAACGCAAGCTCGGCGCGGACCCGCGCGACTTCCGGCTCTGGGTGTGCCTGCACGAGGTCGCCCACCGGACCCAGTTCACGGCGGTGCCGTGGATGCGGGCGCACTTCCTCGGCGAGGTGGGTGCGTTCGTCGACGCGTCCCAGGCGGGCGGCGACATGCTGGGCCGGCTGCGCCGCGGCATCGGCGCGCTCTCCGACGCGGTGAAGGACCCGGACAGCCGTACCTCGGTGCTCGATCTGGTGCAGACGCCCGCGCAGAAGGCCGTCCTGGACCGCTTGACCGCGCTGATGACGCTGCTCGAAGGGCATGCCGAGTTCGTCATGGACGGCGTCGGCCCCGCGGTCATCCCCTCGGTGGATGAGATCCGTGCCCGGTTCGACCGCCGCCGCGAGGGCGGTAACCCGATCGAGAAGGCGATCCGCCGGTTGCTCGGCATCGAGGTCAAGATGCGGCAGTACGCGGAGGGCCGCAAGTTCGTCCACGCGGTCCACGAGCGCGTCGGCATGGACGGCTTCAACAAGATCTTCAGTTCGCCGCTGACCCTGCCACGGTTGTCGGAGATCAGCGACCCGGAGGCCTGGGTCGCGCGGGTGCACGGGGCCGTCGGCCCGCTTCCGGCCGCCGGCTGACCGTTCGTGGCACGCATCCCACGCTCCGTGGCTGCGCTCCGGTCCGCGCTCAAACAGGCCATGCGGGAGTACGCGTCCGCCGGTCCTGCCCTGGTCGCGTGCTCCGGCGGAGCCGACTCCCTGGCCTTGGCGGCCGCCGCGGCGTTCGTTCTCCCCCGCCTGGGCCACCCGGTCGGCATGATCACCGTCGACCACGGTCTTCAGCCGGGCTCGGCCGACCGCGCCGCCGACGTGGTCACCTGGGCACGGAAGGCGGGCTTCGACCCGGCCGAGGTGGTCACCGTCGACGTGACGGGGCCGGGCGGCCCGGAGGCAGCCGCCCGGGACGCCCGCTACCAGGCCCTCGTCGCTGCGGCCCACCAGCACGGCGCCGGCACGGTCCTGCTCGGCCACACGCGCGACGACCAGGCGGAGACGGTACTGCTCGCCCTGGCCCGGGGCGCCGGCCCTCGCGGCCTCTCCGGCATGCCACCCGCCCGTACGGTCGGCGGTGTCACTCTGCTCCGCCCGTTCATGGCGGTCAGCCGGGCCCAGACCCGGGCAGCCTGTACCGCCGCCGACCTCCGGCCCTGGGATGACCCGCACAACGTCGACCCGGCGTACGCCCGCGCACGGGTCCGCGCCGGCCTGCTCCCGGCTCTGGTCGAGACGCTGGGCATGGGCGTGGTGGACAACCTGGCCCGCACCGCGGCCATGATCGCCGCCGACGCCGCCCTGCTGGACCGTCTCGCCGCCGGAGCCTTGGAAGCCAGCCGCGCGACCCCGTCACCGGCCGGGTCCGCGACCTCGTCCGGCCGGGCGTGCCGGTCCGACACCTCGACGGCGCACGCCGAGTCGTCGCCCGGACCCGCCGCGTCGCGGCCGGACCTCACCCCGTCGCCTTCGGCGGACGTCGCGTCACGGGAGCGCGTACCCCTTCTTGCCGGTGTGGGGCTGTCGGCGGGGGTTCTGAAGGGGCTGGATCCGGCGATTCGGACGCGGGTGCTGCATGCCTGGTGCAGGGAGCTGGGAGCGGCCGGTACGGCCCTGTCGCACCGGCACGTCGCGGCGCTGGATGCGCTCGTCGTCGGGTGGCACGGGCAGGGGACGGTGTCGCTGCCCGGTGGGATCGGGGTCGCGCGGCGCGGTGACTTCCTCGTCCGGGTGGATCCCGCCGAGCGCGCGTTGTGAAGGTCGTCACTGTGGGTGCCGCCCGGCGACCGAGGGAAACGTCCCCAGCAGGGCGGATCCGCCGCAATTCGTACGTCGGTCGGGCACCCCGGGTGTGGACCCATGCGGCACGCCGGTTTCCTGATGGGGCAGGCTAGGACGCATGGCTGACGGGTCCTGGTACGACGCTGACATCGAGCGCGTGATCATCACCGAGGATCAGATCCGGGAGAAGATCGCGGAGCTGGCGAAACAGGTCTCCGCGGACTACACCGACGCGCCCGGCGGGTTGCTGCTGGTCTGTGTGCTCAAGGGTGCGGTGATGTTCATGGCGGACTTCGCGCGGGCGCTGGGCCGGTCCGGGCCCCCCACGGAGCTGGAGTTCATGGCCGTCTCCTCGTACGGGCAGGGCACCACGTCGTCCGGGGTGGTCCGGATCCTCAAGGACCTGGACCGCGACGTCGCCGGGCGGAACGTGGTCGTGGTCGAGGACATCGTCGACTCCGGCCTGACGCTGAACTGGCTGCTCAAGTACCTGGAGTCGCGGTCGGCGGCGAGCGTCGAGGTGGTGGCGCTGCTCCGCAAACCCGACGCGGTGAAGGTGCCGGTCCCGGTGAAGTACGTCGGCTTCGACATCCCCAGCGAGTTCGTGGTCGGCTACGGCCTGGACTACGCCGAGCGCTACCGTGAGTTGCCCTATGTGGGCGTACTCAAGCCGGACGTGTACGCCCGTAGCTGAAAGTCCAGCCGGGTGATCTGCCCGGAACGCTCAGCCGACTCACAGGAAACCTGCTTAGGGTGGGCGCTGCGGCTTCGGTAATGCGGGTTCGCGCGGTTTATGCCGAACCGTCGAGACCTGCGCCGATGCCCGTCACCGCGTGCACCGGCGGGCTCACGGCGTCGCCTGGGGCGACCACGGTGTACGGTCGAATGACCGAAGGCCCTGTCACCGCAGAGCCCGAGGGGTCGTTCCGGCCCGCCACAGCCGGTGCGGGGCGCCGCCACCCACGGCGGCAGTCAACCAGACGTTCAGGACGCCGATCAGGAGGGTCCGGGCGCTCCACTGCCCGACAAAAGCATGGAACGTACGCGTTTCTTTCGCCGCCCGGTGATCTGGATTTCTCTGGTGATCCTCGGGGCCATCGCGCTGAGCACCTTCTTCTCCACGGGTCCCAGCTATCACCGGGTCGACACGTCCGTGGCGCTCGAGCGCCTCAACGGTGACGGCATCAAGAAGGTCGTCCAACAGGACAAGGAGCAGACGCTCCGGATCGACCTGGTGCGCCCGGAGAAGTTCGGTGACACCACGACCGATCGCATCGAGACCCAGTACCCGTACGAGGCCGGCCGGGAGATCTGGTCCCAGGTGCAGGCGGCCAAGGCCGCCAAGCGCGTCACGACCACGTACGACTCGACGGTCTCGTCCGAGAGCATCCTCTTCTCGCTACTGGTCAACCTGCTTCCGATAGCCATCCTGGTGATCCTGCTGCTGCTGTTCATGTCGCAGATGCAGGGCGGCGGCTCGCGGGTACTCAACTTCGGCAAGTCCAAGGCGAAGATGCTCACCAAGGACACGCCGAAGACGACCTTCGCCGACGTCGCGGGGGCCGACGAGGCGGTCCAGGAGCTGCACGAGATCAAGGACTTCCTGCAGAACCCGGCGAAGTACCAGGCACTGGGTGCCAAGATCCCGAAGGGCGTCCTGCTCTTCGGGCCGCCCGGAACCGGCAAGACGCTGCTGGCCCGCGCCGTCGCCGGTGAGGCCGGGGTGCCGTTCTACACGATCTCCGGTTCCGACTTCGTCGAGATGTTCGTGGGTGTCGGCGCGAGCCGGGTCCGTGACCTGTTCGAGCAGGCCAAGGCGAACGCGCCCGCCATCGTCTTCGTCGACGAGATCGACGCCGTGGGCCGCCACCGCGGCGCCGGCATGGGCGGTGGGCACGACGAGCGCGAGCAGACGCTCAACCAGCTCCTCGTCGAGATGGACGGCTTCGACACCAAGGGCGGCGTCATCCTCATCGCCGCCACGAACCGGCCGGACATCCTCGACCCGGCGCTGCTGCGCCCCGGCCGCTTCGACCGGCAGATCGCCGTCGACGCCCCCGACATGGAGGGCCGCAAGGCGATCCTGCGGGTGCACGCCAAGGGCAAGCCGTTCGCCCCCGACGTCGACCTCGACTCGGTGGCCCGGCGTACGCCCGGTTTCTCCGGTGCCGACCTGGCCAACGTCATCAACGAGGCCGCTCTGCTCACCGCCCGGAACGAGAAGCGGGCGATCAGCAACTACTTCCTTGAGGAGTCGATCGACCGGGTCATCGCCGGGCCGGAACGCAAGACCCGTGCGATGAGCGATCACGAGAAGAAGATCACCGCCTACCACGAGGGTGGGCACGCGCTGGTGGCGTACGCGCTGCCGCATTCCGCGCCGGTGCACAAGGTGACGATCCTGCCGCGTGGCCGCTCCCTCGGTCACACCCTGGTGCTGCCGACCGAGGACAAGTACACCCAGACCCGCGCCGAGATGATCGACACGCTGGCGTACGCGCTGGGCGGCCGGGCCGCCGAGGAACTCGTGTTCCACGAGCCCACCACCGGAGCCGGCAACGACATCGAGAAGGCCACCAGCCTGGCCCGTGCCATGGTCACCCAGTACGGCATGAGCTCCAAGCTCGGCGCCGTCAAGTACGGCACCAGCGGCGACGAGCCGTTCCTGGGCCGCACGATGGGCCACGAGCGGGACTACTCGGACTCGGTCGCCGCCGACATCGACAGCGAGGTGCGCGCGCTCATCGAGCTCGCCCATGATGAGGCCTGGGAGATCCTGGTCGAATACCGCGACGTCCTCGACAACATGGTCCTCGAGCTGATCGAGAAGGAGACCCTGTCGCAGGGCGACATGCAGCGGATCGCCGAACGGGTGCAGAAGCGCCCGCCGATGGCCCCGTTCAACGGCTTCGGCAAGCGGCAGCCGTCGGACGCGCCGCCGGTCCTGACGCCGGCCGAGAAGGACAAGCTGAAGGCGCAGGCCGAGGCTGACGGGCAGGTCGCGGTCGGTGGCGGCAACCAGAACGGCGCCGCGAACGTGGAAGGCTCCAACTGAACACGAACGGTTCGTCAGGCTCGGCCGCTGCTGCGGCCGAGCCTGACGGCTCTTTGGAGGCGAACGGGCTCGACTACCTGGCCGCTCGCCTCATCGACGGCAAGCTGAACGGCGCCCCCGTCGAGCAGGCCGTCGACCTGCCGCGGATCGAGAACGCCGTACGGGAGATCCTCATCGCGCTCGGCGAGGACCCGGATCGCGACGGCCTCAAGCGCACCCCGGCCCGGGTGGCCCGCGCGTACGCGGAGCTGTTCGCCGGTCTGCGGGTGGATCCGGCGCACGTGTTGACCACCACGTTCGAGGCCAACCACGAGGAGATGGTGCTGGTCCGCGACATCGAGGTGATGAGCCTCTGCGAGCACCACCTGCTGCCGTTCCACGGTGTCGCCCACGTCGGCTACATCCCGGGCGCGCACGGCCGGATCACCGGCCTGTCGAAGCTGGCCCGCCTCGTCGAGGTGTACGCCCGCCGGCCGCAGGTGCAGGAGCGGCTCACCGCGCAGATCGCCGACCTGCTGATGGACAGGCTGGACCCGCTCGGCTCGATCGTCGTGCTCGAATGCGAGCACATGTGCATGGAGATGCGCGGCATCCGCAAGGCGGGCGCCCGTACGGTGACGTCAGCGGTGCGGGGAGCGTTCCAGCGGGACGGCAAGGTCCGCGCCGAGGCCATGAGTCTGATCATCCGAGGCTGAGGAGGAGCGACCGCACCACGGCCGTCGTCTCGGCGATCGACGCGCAGACCGCCACCACGGTCGGCGACCTGACCAACCCGCCGGCGTCCTTCCAATACTGACCGCCCGAACCTAGACGATCATCCGGTACGTGTTCGCCGCGTCCCCGGCGCTGCGGATCAACGTGGTCGCCTCGTCCATCCGCGACTTCGCCTGCTCCAGCTGGGTCATCGCGGACAAAATCGATGGATGCGCCGAACCGATCGCGGTGAGCCGCAGCCGGTTCAACGCCTCGTCGAGCTGGTCGGTGACCTGCTGGATGCCGGTGACGGCGCGGTTCGTCACCTCCACAGACGCGGCGACGTGCAGCTTGACCTCTTCGACACTGCTCACTGCCAGCCCTCTCAGTTCATCAAACTCAGCAGTCCTACGCCCATGCACGTGATGAGGATCGGCGCGACGCAGACGGCGGCGCCGACAATCGGCGTACGGTCGATCGTCCGGCTGGGTTCCCTGAAGGCGATGCCGACGCCGATCCAGCCCAGGCCGAACGCCGCCACGGGAAGGGTGAGGCTGCAGAGCAGGGCGTAGCCGAGCCGGGCATCGTTGCCGGCGACCCAGTAGAGCACGATCTGGGCGATGAGAACGACGAGCGCGAAGGGGCCGTACACCAGCAGGTTGCGCTGCCAGGGGCGGACCTTGCCGCGCCCCACGACCGCCGCGTCGGCGGTGTCCGCGGTGGACCGCGCCTCGCGCAACGCCGCGAGGACGTTCGCCGGGCCGCCCGCGACAGCGGCTGCGGCCGCCGCCAGCTCGTCCGAGGTCGGGGTCAGGTCGCCGACCGGTACGCCGAGGTCGCGGACGAGCCGCGCCCGCTGCGGTTCAAGTCGGGTACGTAGCCCCGCCAGCTCCGTACGCGCCGTCGTCGCCGCCTTCGAACGCTGCGTCGCCGCGGCGCTCACCGCCTTGCGGACCGCGTCGAGGCGCTGCGCGGCCGCGACGTAGTCGTCCCAGCCGCTCACGAGTCCTGCTCCGGCCGGACGAACGGGACGATGACGCTGGTCCGGTCGGCGTGCCGGTCGTGCAGCAGCGCACGGTTGGCGCGCGGCTGCCAGTCGACGGGACGGCCGAGCAGCATCGCCACGTCGGTCTGGGGGATGTTGAGGAACACCATGCCGGCGACGTCCTCCCGGGCGGCGCTGCCGCCGACCTCCTCGGTGAACCGGCGGGTGCCGCGCCACCAGGCAAGCAGGTGTGCGCCGTTGGCCGGGCCCTCGCGCAGCAACCGCCGCAGCCGATCCGCCGGTACGCGTCCCGCGTCCATCCCGAACACGACCCGGTAGCCGGGGGTGCCGGCGTCCATCCCCTCGATCAGTCCGTCGGCGTCCACGAGGCGTACCTCCTGCCGGTGGCCGATCTCGACGGCGAGCTCCTTGGCGAGCTCGTCACCCTCCGCGACCAGCGAGGCGATCACGAACCGGGTCGTCCGCGGCCCGTGGTGGGCGGCGACGCCCCGCGCGGCGGCCTGCAGCACCTCGGCGCCGAGGCCGTGCGAACCGAAGACGGCCAGGTGCCGGCCGGGCGACGAGTCGAGCGGGAAGCTCGCCGTGGACAGGTTGACGTCGACGGTGCGGCCCACGAGGGCGGCTGGGCGTCCGGAACGGCCCGCGAGCGCCGCCCGGTACGTCGGGTCGTCGTCCAGGTGCTGGTGGGCGTAGCCGGCGAAGACCCGCGGCGGCGGAGCGTCGTCGTCCCGGGTCTGCCACAGCTTGTGCCGCAGTTCCAGCAGTGCCTGCTTGTCGCCGTGCGGGTCGGGAAACTGCACGATCCGTTCGTGACCGCGGGTGGCGCCACGCGGTCCGCCCAGCCCGCCCGCGGTGTTCACCACGGCGGTGCCGAGCGCCAGACCGGCCGCCGAGTCGTTCGTCGGTTCGAGGACGTCGCCGCCGCCGGGCAGGGCGACCCGTACAGGGAACTGGCCGAAGATCGAATCCCGCTTCGTGTAGAGCGCCTCCACACCCATCACCGTCTGCGATGCGAGGACCAGGTGGATGCCGTACGAGCGGCCCTTACGGGCCAGGGACTCGAGCAGCGACACCGCCTCGATCGCTAGCGGGTCGGTGCCCGCGAGCAGTACCTGAAACTCGTCGATGACACAGAGGATCCGCGGCAGCCGATGCGGCCGCCCCTCCTCGGCAGCCGCTGCGCGCAGCTCTGCGAACTTCGCCACCCCGGCCCGCTTGTACGCCACGGACCGTCGGGTCATCTCCGCGTCCAGCTCGCGCAGCACGGCGAGGCCGTACTCCCGGTCGGACTCGACGCCGACGGCCCGCGCGTGCGGCAACCACGTGCGGTCGCGCGGGGTCGGCACGAACTCGGTGAACGACACGCCTTCCTTGAAGTCCAGCAGGTACAGCGCCAGCTGATCGGGTCCGTACCGGCTGCCCAGTCCGTACAGCACGTTGACGAGGAACGCGGTCTTGCCCGCGCCGGACCGGCCGCCCACCAGCCAGTGCGGAGTGAGGTCGTTGAACCGCAGCGCCAGCTGCGTGTCCCCGTCGTGCCCGACGATTGTCGCCAGCCCGTCCGCGCTGTCGCCCGACCACAGCTCCTCGCCCGGGTCCGGCAGCACGTCGGCGAGCGTCAGCCGCGCGGCCACCGCCGACTGCCCGGCGAGTTCGTGGCAGACCCGGTCCACCAGCGACTCCGGCGGATCCGGGTCGAGCTGCACCGGCGCGTTCAGCCAGCCCGTCGGCGCGCCCTCCTCGGCGTCCGCCGTGAAGCGGCCGCCCGGCGGGTCGCTGACGAAGGCGTGCGTCGGCTTCACCGACACCATCGTCGTCCGCGCCAGCGGCGCCTGGACGGTCTCCGGCGTCAGCGGCACCGGTGGCCAACCGGCCACGATCAGATGCAGGTTCGCGTCCGGCCCGCGCTGCGCCAGCGCCGCGATCCGGACCAGGTCCGAACCCTCGGTATGCTCCGGCAACGCCGCGACGACCAGTAACAACGTTCTCTCGCGCCGGCTCGGCCGCACGGTCAGCGACCGTGCCGGCCGCACCCACTGCTCGGCCTCCGACAACACCGTCCGCAAACCGGCCCGGTCCGTCGCCGGTGGCGCCAGCAGCCCGGCGTCCGCCAGCCGGTCGAAGGCCTGAAAGACCAGGCCGCCACCCGTCCCGTCCACCGCGCGAACCAGCAGGTTCCCAGCAGGCGCGGTCGCCAACAACCGCAGGAGTACGGATCTCAGTAACCCCGCCACCCGCGGATCCGTCGCGTCCGTGTCGGTCGTGAGGTTGCCGCCGCCCAACATCGGCACGATCGCGGGGAACGTCGCCCCGTCCGCGAGCCGGGCTGTACCCACCTGCACAAACCTTGCCGGTGCCCCGCCGAGCTCACGTCCGGCGTCGAGCGGACCGCCCAGCCACCCCGGCGTGAGCAGCTCCGCCGCGGCACGCAACTCACCGGCGAGCGCGACCTGCTCGCCCGGCTCCGGCGCCGTCGCTACCGGCGCGTTCAGGGCCTCCTCCGCCGCGGCCGCCACGGCTGCCGCCCGGCGATGCAACGCGGCCGCGTCGACCCGATCCTCGGACCCGGCCACCGCATCACCTCCTCGTGCGAACAAACCGTATCCCAGACATGTGACAGGCATCCGCAGCCGCCCAGGTGTCGGACCTTGCGGCGACGCCACAGAAGGTCACGGGGATCCGGCCTGCGTGCCGCCGGACCGGCCCGACCGACCCCGCTCGGAGCGGCCGGTCGGGCGGTCGACGTACTACTGTCGGATTGTGAACGGTACGCAGGGCTCGGATTCGGTCACGGCTGTCCTCGGTGAACCACCGGAACCGCCGACCCCTCGCCGCAGGCTGCGCCGGGACAGGCTGCGCGTCCTCCTCGTCGTTCTGGTGGGCATGGCGGCGCTCGCCGTCCTGGGTGGAGCGGGCGTCTTCCTCGTCGTCTACGACGAGGCCACCAAAATCGATCGCACTACACCCGACGGTGCCGTTGACAACTACTTGCGGGCGTATCTCGTCGAACGCAGTGATCAACAGGCCGCTCTGTTCGCATGCGATCACAAGCCGTCGACGCCCGGTTTGGCTGCGTTGCGCTCGGATGTGGAGGCAAGGGAGAAGGAGCATTCGATGTCGGTCAATTTCTCCTGGTCGAAGCTCGATGTCAGGCAGAGTGGTTCCCGAGCGACTGTTACCACCACGGTCAATCGGGCAATCTCCGATGGGAGCGAGAAGATCGGCGAGCCATGGTCCTTCGATGTCGCCGATCAAGACGGCTGGCGGGTCTGCGGCGCGACCAAGGTCTCCTGAGGTCACTCCACCCAGAGCAGATGGACCGGGACGTCCATGGTTCTGGGGGCGCGGCCGGTCCAGGCCCAGCGGTACCAGTCGAGCTCGCCCGCGACCCGTGCGCAGATGTCGCCGTCGTCACCGGTGTGCAGTTCGGTGACCGCCCGCAGGGCGCGGAGCTCGCGTCCGTTGTCGACGTGCACCACCCGGTGACCGGTGAGACGGGCGGCGTCGAGTGCGGCGACGGGTTCCCGGCGCGGCGGTTCGTCGAGCGAGACGAGCCGGGACAGGACGTCCGCGCCGGTGGGCGCGCTGTGTGCAAGGCCGATCTCCTCGACCCACACCCGTTCGACCGGGACCAGCGGGGCGAAGACCTCCGTCTGCTCGGCCTCCGCCCGGTACCACTCCTGCTCCGGCATCACCGGCACGTACGTCCGACTGCCCTGAACGACGCGGTCGTCGGCGCGTAGGTCGGCCCGCCAGCCGAGCCCGGGCAGCCCGATGAGCACGCGCTTGCCGCGCAGATCCGAGGCCAGCACCGCCGGCGTCGGGACGATCGGGCGCGGCGGCTGCGGCGCCCAGTCCGGTTCGCCCGCGAACGGGTCGGGCAGCGGGTTGCGCGTCATGGCGTCACCGGTCCGAGCGGTGCGCCACGATCCCGCATGAACCTCACCGGGTCGACCGCGCCGCTGCTGTAGCGGTTGTTGTTCAGGTGGACCTCGAAGTGCAGGTGCGGGCCGGACGAGTTTCCGCTGGTCCCGACGATGCCGAGCTGTTGGTTCGCATTGACGGCCTGGCCCGGGTGCACCATGGGGCGTACCAGCATGTGGCAGTAGCGGGTCATCACCTTGTCCGCGTGGAGCACCTCCACCATCCACCCGCAGCCCCCCTTACCGGGGTAGCCGTCCTTGTCGCAGCTGTAACCGCCGGAGAAATCCTCGTCGCACTTCACGACGGTGACCACCCCGGCCGCAGCCGAGTTGATGGCGGTGCCACGGCCCACGATGAGGTCCACGCCCTGATGGGTGGGCCGGTCGGTGGTCCGGAAGCCGGAGCCCACGGTCGCCGTGACGGGCACCGTCCAGCCGGTCGACGAGATCTGCCCCGCCTGTGCGCAGCCACCGTCGGTCCCCGCGCCGATCGCGACCCGTGCGGATCCCTCAGTGAGCAGGTTGACGATCTCGGATGCGAGCGGTTCCCGGCTGGCGTACGCGTCGGGATAGCCGCTGACCTGGACCTTCTGGGCGGCCTCGGTGAGCGGGAGCTTCTCCCAGTCCGGAATCGTCAGCAACTTCCCGTAGAACTTCCGGGCACTGGTCGGGGCGTCCATGAGCTCGGCGACCGTACCCCAGCCACCCTGTCCCTCGGGTGGACTGGGTCGCTGCTGGAACAGGCCGACCGAGTCGTGGTCGTGGCCGACGGCGTCGTGCGGCAGTGCGAGGCTGGACGGGACGCCGCTGTTGGCGTACATACGCAGGTTGGACTCGACCAGTGCGGTGGCGATCGCGATGACCCAGCCGCGGACCGGGACCTTCTGGTCGTCGCCGGTCTGGATGATCGTCAGGGCGTTGGCCATCTGCCGCGGGCTGAGATTGCGCAGGTTCGGCAGCTTGGTGGTCGGCTTGACCGGCGTACCCCCGCAGTCGAACGCCGCCGTCGCCAGTGTGTTCGCGTCGTCGCCCAGCCCACCGAGGAAGAATGCGCTGACCGTGCCACCGCAGCAGAGCAGGGTCAGGGCCGCGACGATCGAGACAGCCAGTGCCACCCGGCGACGGGCCGCGCCGACCCGGCCACGCGGGTCGAGCGTCGACGTCACGGCCGCTGCCAGTCGACCGAGTCCACCAGCCACTTCCCGTCGGGCGCGATGAGCGTCAGCACGAGGTCGCCGGAGTCCGTCGTGACCTTGGCCTCGGCCACCTGGTCGCCGAGCGGCGTGAGGACCGGCTCGCCGGTGACCCGTTCGGCGGGGATGACCGCCGGATCGGTGTCGGCGAGTTTCTTCGCCATCGCCTCGGTGCTGTGCGGCCGCAGCCGGTCGAGCCACTGTTTGGCCGCCACGTTCTTGTGGTCGGCCCAGGCCGACGCGAAGGCGTACGCCACCGCGTTCGGCGCGGCCGTGCCCGGGTTGACCGACGGCGACGGCGGTGGTGCGGGGGAGACGACACTGTCGTCGCCGACGGGGTCGGTGCTGACGGCGGGCGCCGGTTGATCACCGGTGTCCAGAATTCGCCCGGGCGCCGGGCCGGCGAGTAGCCGGGCCAGCGCCACGATCGCGATGATGATGACGACCAGGGCGACGGCGAGGATCCACCTTGACCTGAAGACGCCCCTGATCAGGGTCTCCGCCGCACGCCGCATGTCAGATCACCGGGCCTCTGAACGCACCCGCGGCGTCGTTGGGGCGTCGGCGGGCTTCTCCTCGCCCGGTCGGTAGATCGCGTACGACGCGGGAGCGTCCGGCACGTCCGGCGAGGTCCAGCGGGCCTCGCGACGCCCATCGGAACGCGCCGATCTGGCCTCCGCCGGTTTCTGAACAGCCTGGTTCGCGTCATTGATGGACCCGACGGTCACCGGTTCCGCCCTCTCCACGCCGTCCGGCCGCGACGGCGGATCGGCGGGCGGCGCCTCGGGCTGCGACGTCACCTCAGTACGGGTGCTGCCGTGCGAGGGGTCCTCGTGCCGGGCCTCCGGTCGAATGGTGCCCTGTTCGAGGACGACGTGCCTGCCATTGCCGAGCTGTCCCTGCCGGGGACCGGCAGGCTCGGAGGCGTCGATCCTCGACGCCTCCCGCAGATCGCGGAAGAACCGCCGGTGCCACGAACTCGACTCCCGCTCGGCCGCCCCGGATCCCTTTCCGCCCAACTGGGTGATCCGCCGGTACGGCCGCAGCAGCAGCCAGCCGACGACGCCGCAGAGCCAGATGAGGACGACCTGCAGCCAGCCGGCCAGGCTCGCCGTGTTCATGATCAGATCGACGGCGAAGAGGTAGATCGCTGCCCCGGTGCCGAAGATCGCGATATTGAAGATCGCGGCGACCACGGCGTTGCCGAGCCGGCGCAGACCGGCGCTGGCCGGGCGCATCAGGCCTACCGTCCCCAGGATCGGTGCGGCGATCACGGCCCAGCGGAAGATCAGGAACCCGAGCAGCACCAGCACCGACGCGGTCAGGTCGAACATCGCGAACAGCAGCGCGGCCAGCAGCGAGATGAAGCCGGACCCGACGCGGTCCATGCCGTTGACGCCCTGCAGATACTCGTACGCTTCGGGGTCCTCGGTCTTGATCTGGTTCGCGACCTTGCGCCACTGCTGCTGCTTCTGCGCGATGGTCTGGGTCCGGGTGGTGGGGTTCGCCCGGACCTTCTCCGACTCCTCCCAGGACAGGGACTTCGCGTCATACAGCGCCTTGCCGTACTTCTGAGCGGTCGTGCTGTCGGCGGAGCCCAGCATGCCGCGCAGCCAGTTGCGGTAGAGCATCGTCTCGGCCGCGGTGTCACTCGCGCGTACGGCGGGCGGGCGGTTGTCCTTACACGCTGCCGGATCGCCGAGGCGACATTGGTCCGCTGACTTGTCCTGTGCGCGTGGACCGACCGCGTCGTGGACCACACCCAGGGTCGTGACCAGCGTGGCATCGGCGATGTTCGCCGACTTGACCGGCCAGGCGGCGAGCGCCGTGACCGCCACCATGACGACGACCGCCCAGCCCACCGTCGTGACCGCATTGCTCATGTCGGCCTGCCGCGACCGCCACAGCAGGTAGAGGCCGACGATCACGAGGGTGAGGACGCCGAAGACGGTGAAGACCTTCTGGTAGACGGCCTTCGTGGCCTGGTCGACGAGCGGGTCGGCCCAGCCCCACATGGTCTGCGGGTCCCACGCGCGTTCGCGGAGGGCGTTCGACGCCCCGATGATCGAGGTGGCAAGCATGAACTCGCCGTTCGCCACCGTCGTCTCGAACTTGTACTCGGGCGCGATCAGCGTGGACGTACACCCCAGGTCGTACGTCGTGTAGTTGTAGCCGGCGTACCCGTACTCGCTGTAGAGGCCCTGCGGGCCCGGCTTCGTCGATGACTTGGGCCGTTCCGCGAACCAGCCGGCCAAACCCGAGTCGGGTCCGCCCGGCGTCGGCGGGGTAAGGCACTGCGCCTGGTCACCGGCGACGTCCTGGAGGCGGTTGACGCAGTCCTTGAAGTTGATCTGCCATTCCTCGGTGCCGCACGGGCCGTTCGGCGCCGCGGACGCGGGTGACGGCGAGACGAGCACGAACGAGATCGTGCCCAGCGCCATGACCACCACGGTGAGCAACAGTGCTCCTGCCCGCCGGACCACGTCACACCTCCGGCTCGGACGACGGCAGCATCGCAATGGCCGTCGCCGCCGCGGGCAGCGCCGCGCCGGGGGTGGTGTCGAGGTGCTCGAGGAGGCCGTCGACGTACGAGACGTCGACCCGGACCTTCTGCACCCGGCCGTCCACGTCCCGCATCACGAACTCGCGGAAGCCCAGCCTGCTCGACGACGACGTGTCCGCCTGCGACAGCGAGGCGAGGGTCGCCTCGTACCCGTCGTTGACGGGCACCCGGAGCAGGCGCAACGCCTCGGACGCGATCTCCTGATCCTCGGCGATGCGGCCGACGAAGACCGTGGAGACCAGGTTCTGCACGTCGAGGCCGAGGATGTCCTTCGGGTTCTGCGACGCCACGAGCGCGGCCAGGTTCCACTTGCGGGAGTCGCGGGCGAGCCGGACCAGGAACGAGCGGCCGGAACGCCACCCCTCCATGAAGTGCGCCTCGTCCAGGCCGACCATCTTGCGCGAGGTCATCGATCCGCCGTAACAACGGCGTACGGCGAGCCGGTGCGCGGTGTGCAGCATCGGCAGCGCCAGGGATTCCTCGGCGGACCAGTACTCGCGTTCGATCTTGAGGTCGGGCAGCCGGAGCCCCGCCATCGTGATGACGGTCAGGGCGGCGTCGGCGCCGAGGAGGTGGTCCGGCGGGCGCCCGAAGAACAGCAGCGCCAGCGGCATCTCGGCCGTGTCCAGCAGCAGGTTCGCCAGCTCCTGACCGTTCTCGTCCAGGCCCTGCAGGGTGGCGACCACGTCGTCCAGCGTCGACGTCTCCTCCGCCGGTACGGCGCGGACCGCGTGTCGCAGCAGGGTCGCCGTGGACGCCTCGCGGGCCACCTGCGGCGGCACCAGCATCGAGCAGATGTCCTGGACCAGCATCCGGCGTTCGGCGCGGGAGTTGGAGACGGCGATCTCGTACTCGCGGTCGCCGGCCTGCCCCGTCGGGAACTCGCTGCGCACCGGCGTCGGGATCAGCGCGTACGGCGCGAGCGTGCCCTGATCCGAACCGGTGAGGTTCAGTACCCGCGAGTGCGGCCGCAGCTCCGGCATCTGGCACAGCCGGGCCAGGGGGCCGGACGGGTCGAGCAGGGTCACCTGCACGCCGCGGCGGGCGTTCAGATAGCCGAGCGCACCCATCAGGGTCGACTTGCCACCACCGGGCTCGGCGACGAACACGCTCAGGCCGGAACGTTCCCGGACCTCCATCGGGAAATGCAGGTCGAGGAAGACCGGCCGGCGGCAGGTGCCCGCCGTACGCCCGATGAGGTCTCCCCGGCGGTCCCCGACGGTCGATGCGGCCTGGGGCAGCGCGGCGGCCAGCAGTTTCACCGGCATCCGGCGGACGTAGCCGGTGTTCGCGATCGGCTCGCCCGGGATGAATTCGCGGGCCAGCTGGTCCTGGTTCTTCGCGTGCTGCAGCGAGATGCGCAGCTCCCGCGAGTACAGCTGGATGAGCCGGCGGGCCCGCTCCAGGCACTCCTCCCGGGTACGTCCGCCGACCGCGATCCGGTGCCAGCCGTGCGCCCGCGCCGACTGGACCGGCAGTCCGGTCGTCATCTCGTCGCCGATGACGAGGGCACGCTTGGCGAGGCGCTCCAGCTCCGGCGGCGCGTCGATGCCGTGCTCCGCGTAGTCCAGCTGCTGCGACCGGATCATGCGCAGCCGGTGCTCGAGATTCTTGAAGGACGACGACGAGCCCAGGATGTCCACCCGGGAGGACAGCTCCATCGGCCACGGCAGCCGCTCGTGGAAGTGCAACCACGGCTCGTGCCGCTCGGGGATCTCCAGCGGCTCCATCCGGCCGACCGTCAGGACGGCGACGTGCCGTTCCTCGCCGGTCATCCGGTTCACCAGCTTCACCGTCGACCCGTACGGCGACCGGTACCGCTCCACCTGTTCGGTGAGGGCGAGCAGGTCACCGCGTTCCCACTGGCCGTTCGAGACCGGCGACAGCGGCCCGGGCGGCGCCATGCACAGCGCCACGCTCCGGAACAGCAGCCACTCCAGCTCCTGCGGCGTGACGCGCCGCCCGCGCATGCCGAACGCGTTCAGGACCTCGTCGAACTGCTCCACGGTCCGGCCCAGCTTGCGCCGCTCCGAGTCGGACGTGCCACGCCCGAACATCCGCAGGATGCGCTCGGCGAACGTGTCCCCGATCGACCGCCGCGCGAACGTCACTCCGAGGAACGTCTGGCCTTCGGCATGGTTCACCGAGAGCAGGTGCCGCTGCGCGGCCACCAGGTGATCCGACCAGGACGTACCGCCCGTCACGTCCGGCAGCGGCCGCGCCGTGTGCTTGTCGATCGTCCGAGCCCACTCGTCCGACGGGAACGGCCGCGTCGTCCGGCGCAGGTGCAGCCGGAACCCGGCCAGACCGGCGTACTGCTCGGAGATCGCGGCTAGCAGCGCCTCACGCTCGGCGTCCGGCCGGAAGGCCCAACGGACCTCCGGCAGCGAGTACCACGCGGTCACGGTGCCCTGTGTGAACGTCAGGTGCCCGGCGATCTCGCTGATCTCCAGCTCCGCCGCCGGATCCCGGTCGGTGAACTTCAGCTTCTGCGGCTTCAGCGGCAGCGGCTTCTGATCCGGACGTACGATCGCCGGCAGGTTGGCCGGCTCCTTGCGCTTGCGGCGCGCCGGAAGCGACGTCCAGCGGCGGGCGGGCAGCGCGTCACCGTCTTCGGTGGTGACAGGCCGGGTGTCGGTACGCGTGGCGATCGCCCGCGTCTCGCCGTGCTCGGGAGCGGCGCTCCGACCGGCAGGGTACGTCGCCGCCCTTCCGTTCCCGGATCCCTCCCCGCGATCGGCGTCAAGGCCGAGCAGGGGGTTCGGCAGGGGTGTCGTGCTTGCGAGTACGGCGAGCAGCTCATCGTCCTCGTCGTGGAGGGAGGGCAACGCCTGCGTTCCGGTTCCGCCTTGCGGGATCGGTTGCACCGACGCCGGACGCTCCGCGAACGAGCGCGGGGCAACCGGCTCGGTCGGCCCTTGCGCGTTCGATGCCTGCGTTTCCGGCCCCTGTGTTCCGGGCCCCTGTGTGCGCTGTGTTCCCGGTCCCTGCGTTCCCGGTCCCTGCGTGGCCGGTGGCTGGGCGAAGGATCGGGGTGTGGTCGGGGCCTGCTCGGCCGGACCCTGCGCCGCCTGCTGCCGAGTGCTCTCCGGCCCGGACGCGTGAAGCGCCGCCTCCGGACCGTCCAAGGTGCCGGTGGGTGCCGCGTGCGTTGCGTCCTCGTGCGCCGAGCGTTCCGGGTCGTGGGTGGGTGCGCCGTGAGACGGATCATCGCTCACCGTGCAGTGTTCCGGGCCTCCGGCGGATGCCGCGTCGGTCGCGTCGTCGTGGGCGCGGACGTCCGGGTTGTGCGGGGGAAGGTCCGGGTCGTCGACGGGCGTCGCGTCGCCGTCCGCGGGGCGGTCTGTGGCCACTCGATGAGGCGGGACGCCCACGTGGGCCCCGCCGTCGGACGGGCCCGGCACGTGCGGTGCGGGGGCGTGGGGGTCGGGAAGGCCGTCGGTCGGCAGATCCGACTCCACCGGCGCAGCATCGGACACGACCGGATCAGCCGAGGCGGCATCCGGCGTGACCGAGGACGGTCGTACCTCCTGCGTCCTGTGGTAGTCCCCGGCCGGCGCCTGCCGCGGCGGCGTGGTCTCCGGCCGCGCCCCGTAGAGCGGCGTGTACGACGAGCGGGGCTGGCGGTCGGCGACCGGCCGGTACGGCTGGGCGTACCCGGGGCCGGGGAGCAGCGCGGCGTCGTGAACCGGTGGTGGGTCCTCGACATCCCGCTGGTCGGGGGCGGGTGGGGCGGCGAAGAGGTCGAGGAACGGGGAGTCGATGTCCAGGTTGTCCACCGGCCGGGCCGCCGGGGTGGTGCCGCGGCGTACGGGCTGGGGAGCCTGGAACACGCCGACGGCGCCGTGATCCGGGCTGGTCACCAGCGCGGCGTCGACGACGGTCTCATCGGGGGAGTCCGACGGAGAGTAGTTGTTCGAACGCACGCTGTTACCTTGCCTGCCCGTTGTGGGTCCCGCCGAGCGGGTGTGGCCCGGCTGTTGGGGTCCAATCATTCGGTAGCCTCCGGCGGCCGGCTCGCGTGTGTCATACCAGCTCCTCCCGTACCCGGATGCGGGTTGCGGACAGGCGGGGGTCCCGTTGCTCGACGGCGGGCTCGCGGGTGCGGCGCCAGTCGGTGAGTGCGGTGCGGATGACGACGCGTGCCGGACGGTCGGGATCGACGTGCCGGAAGACGTACGACGTGGAAACCATGGCCAGCGCGATCTCCCAGGCGGGGAATGGATCGACGGTGAATGTGATCAGCCAGTGCAGGAACATGTAGACGGGGACGAGCAGGATGAACATGCCGTACTGGGCGTACGGCAGGTGGACAGGCAGGGTGTAGCCGGGCGGCCCGAGGTAGACCAGGCGAGCCCGATAGATGTCGTCGTCGGTGCGCAGCCGCATATCCCCGCCTGCGGCCCTATTGGAAGATCAGGTTGATGAGGTAATCGCCCACGAAGAACAGCGTCGCCGCACCGGCGATGAACGCGAGCCCCACGATGGCGATGGCTGAGCTGGTCAGCACCTTGGATATCTCGCCCCGGCTGGCGCGGCCGATGAAGATGACCCCCAGTACGGCCAGCAGGATCGGCGCGATGTTGCTGGCGAAGAAGGAGACGACTCCAGCGGTGTCGATGCCTTTGGGGTCGGGAGCGGCCAACGGGGCGAGTTGGAACACGCCCGTGACGAACTCTGCGGCGATCATCGGAATCCTCCCGGGTGCACTGCGGTGACCTCTTTAGGGCGCCCCTGTCCTGGCTAAGCCTCGGTGTCTGTTCGGCCCCTCAATGATGCCCAAGTCCGAAGCGTACGGGCCGTGCTTCTGTCCTACAAGCTGCACGATTCGTTACCCAAGGGGCTGGCGTGAGGGAACTGCGCTATCTGGATACGAACAGGTGTACGAACGATGGCAGGGTGACGACCGGCGGCGGCGGGCGAGTAGGTTCAGGCCGTGCGTGAACCAGGCGACCTCCTGCGGCACGGCCGCACCGTGATCATGGGAGTGCTCAACGTCACGCCCGACTCCTTTTCCGACGGTGGCCGCTACACGGATCTTGAGGCCGCCGTGCGGCACGGTATATCCCTGCGGCACGATGGCGCGGATCTTGTGGACGTCGGCGGCGAGTCCACCCGTCCGGGTGCCCGACGGGTCGACGCGGCGACCGAGACGGCCCGTGTGGTGCCAGTGGTGAAGGAGCTGGTCACGGCGGGTGTACCGCTCAGCATCGACACCACGAGGGCCAGCGTCGCCGCAGCCGCGCTGGCGGCCGGCGCCACGATCGTCAACGACGTCTCGGGCGGCCTCGCCGACCCCGACATGGCCCGGGTGGCAGCCGACGCCGGGTGTCCGTGGATCCTCATGCATTGGCGCGGGCACTCGCGCACGATGGCTGGGCTCGCCGTCTACGCGGACGTGGTCGAGGAGGTCCGGGCCGAGCTGCGGCAGCGGGCCGACGACGCGGTCGCCGTCGGCGTCGACCCGGCGAACATCGTGCTCGATCCGGGGCTGGGGTTCGCCAAAACCGCTGAGCACAATTGGGCTCTAAGTCGGCGGCTCGACCGGATCCTCGATCTCGGGTATCCCGTCCTTTTCGCGGCCAGCCGGAAGTCGTACCTCGGACTACTGCTGGCGGGACCCGACGGCACGCCCCGCCCGCCCGCTGGGCGGACGGCCGCCACCGTCGCGACCAGCGTGCTCGCGGCGGCCGCCGGAGCGTGGGGGGTCAGGGTCCACGACGTTCGCGAGACCGCCGACGCCCTGGCGGTGTGGCGGGCGACGGGAAGTCCGACATGGGGGGTACGCGGTGCGTGACGTGATCAGCCTGACCGGGTTGACGGTCCGGGGCCGGCACGGCGTGTTCGACGCCGAACGCGAGCAGGGCCAGGACTTCGTGATCGACGTCGTCCTCGAACTCGACCTGGCCCGGGCAGCGACCACTGACGACGTCACCGACACCGTGCACTACGGCGAGCTGGCCGAGCGGCTCGTCGCGATCGTCGCGGGCGAACCGGTCAACCTGATCGAGACGCTCGCCGACCGGCTGGCCGGCTGCTGCCTGGCGGACGAACGGGTCGGGGCCGCGACCGTGACCGTACACAAACCGCAGGCTCCGATCCCGTACGACTTCGCGGACGTCGCGGTCACGATCAGGAGAGCCAGGTGACCACAGCGGTCCTGTCGCTCGGCAGCAACCTCGGCGACAGGCACAGGCACCTCAGGGCAGCGGTGCAGGCGTTCGAGCCGTACCTCCTCGTCGTGTCCGGGGTGTACGAGACGCCGCCGTGGGGCGACACCGAGCAGCCCGCGTACCTCAACGCCATCGTCCTCGTCGCGGACCCGGCCGCCGGACCCGCCGACTGGCTGGCCCGCGCGCAGGCCGCCGAGACGGCCGCGGGCCGGGTGAGAGACCCGGAGCGCCGGTTCGGGCCGCGGACCCTGGACGTCGACGTCATCACGGTCTGGGACGACGACGGTACGCAGGTCAGCTCCGACGACGAGCGCCTGACGCTGCCGCACCCGCGTGCCCACCTGCGCGCCTTCGTCCTCCGCCCGTGGATCGACATCCAGCCGTACGCCTCCCTGCCCGGCCACGGCTGGCTCACCGACCTGCTGAACGACCCGGCGCTCGCCGCCGATGTCGCCGAGATCAGCCCGCGACCCGACCTGCCACTAGAGTCGGACGGGTGACTGACCCGAACCGCGGGCCCACCCAGGAGCAAGGGTTACGGCCGACCCGGCCCGCCACGCTCGTCGTCGCCGGTCTGGCCGCGGCGGCCGTCGCGTGGCTGACGATCGACCAGTTCTTCGGGCAGATGCCGGCCATCCCGTGGCTGCCGACGCTGACGATCGCCGTCCTCGCCGTGATCGAGGGCATCCTGGCGCAGAACACCCGGGCCCGGATCGAACGCAGGGCAGGCCAGCCGAAGGTGCAACCCCTCGTGGTGGCCCGGTACGCGGTCCTCGCCAAGGCCTCATCACTCGCCGGGGCCATTTTCGGCGGCTTCAGCGGCGGTCTGTTCGCCTGGCTCGTGCTTGATCCGCGAGAGGCGGCGCGTCCTGACGCATCCGCCGCGGCGGCCGCGCTGGCGGCCTCGTTGGCGCTGGTGGGGGCAGCCTTGTGGCTCGAACGGGCATGCCGGGTCCCGGAGCGTCCCGACGACGAGAAGGATCCCCGCCGCGACTGAACCAATACCTCTGGATCCGCGTATCCACCTGCAAGGGTGACGTCACCGGCCTCCGCCGGTACGGTGCGACCGAGCGGTCACCGCCGGCACTGTAGCCGGGGCGGCCAGAGGAGGCGCTCGACATGGCGTACGACGAGCCGGGCTACCGTCAGCGCGGTGCCGGCGACCAAACCAATGGCGACCCGGGTGGACACCGGACCGGCACGTTCCCGGCCCCGGACTACCGGGGCAGGCGGCGCGGGGACGACGAGCATCCCCTGGTCGACGTGGACGACACCGGCACCCACCGCAACCGCACCGAGGTCCGGCGCGACGAGCCGGTCGTGGCCGACAACGCCACGCCGTCCGACACCCGGGACCGGATCGGCATCCACCTTGGCTGGGAGGCCGTCCTCCTCGTCGGCACGGGCGCCGTCGCGTACCTGCTCTACCGGGTGGACCCCGCCGCGCTGAAGGGGCCGGCCCTCGACACCCTCCTCGTCACCGCCGCCGCGATCGGCCTGCTCGTGCTCGGCGCCAGCCTGTCCCTGCGCGCGTACGTGCCCAACCTCGCCGTAGGGCCGATCGCCGTCGCCGCCGGGCTGCAGTTCGCGGAGAACGGGGACCGCGGGATCGTCTCCGCCGGTGCCCAGGCCATCGCCATCGCCGTCGTCGGGTCCGTCGTCGTCGCGCTGATCGTGGTGCTGCTCCACGTACCGGGCTGGGCGGCCACGCTGGCCGGGGCGCTCGGCGTGGTCACGTTCAACCAGATGCACGTCGGACCCACCACGGTGCAGGGCGGGTACGACCCACTGCCCCGGGCCTACTTCTTCTTCGCCGGGTTCGCGGCGCTGGCCGTCGTCGGCGGTCTTCTCGGCACGGTGCCGTCGATCCGGCGCTCCGTCGGCTGGATGCGACCCACCGGTGACCCGTCCCTGCGGCGCGGGGCCGTCGGGGCGCTGGCCGTCATCGGCGCGCTGGTGCTCTCCTCGATCCTGGCCACCGTCGCCGGCCTTCTGCTGGCCGCCGTGGCGACCGGGCCGCTGCCCGCCCGTACGGGCCTCGAATGGACCGGCATCGCGATCGGCGCCGCCATGGTCGCCGGCACCAGCGCGTTCGGCCGCCGCGGCGGCATCTTCGGCACCCTGCTCGCCGTCACCGCCCTCACCCTGTTCATGGATTACGCGGTGCGCCGCGACCTCGACATCGCCCTGTTCGCGATAGCCGCGGCCCTCCTCGCCGCCGGGCTCGCCGTCACCCGTCTGGTCGAGTCGTTCAGCAAGCCGAGGACCCCCGACGCGTGGACCCCGCGAACCGAGGCGGGGGAGGCTGCGAACTGGGTCTCGGACATGTCCGAGACCTGGCCACCGGCTCCCGCTCAACCCGCGGGCGGGCGCACGGATCGCTGGGACGAGGGCGGCTGGGGTACGACGTCCCGCTAGGCCGTGCTTCCTGGATATGCTCGCGTGATGACGGAACCGCCCGACACCACCCTCGCCGATCTCGACGCGTTGTCGACCGAGGAGCTACGGCGCCGGGCCTTCGCCAAGGCTCGCGAGGCGCGGGACCTGAGGTTCTTCTGGTCCGTGCTGCGGCATCTGCCGAACGCGGACGAGGCGGCGTCGCTGGACGGTTCCCCGAACGCGTGGGGCGTGACCGTCGATGAGGCGGTCGCGCTGTGGCGGCAGTTGACCGGGCACGGTTACGAGGAGTCCGAGCCGCTGCTGCGTGCGGCGTTCATCGACTATCTGCAGAGGTAGTACGTACTTCCTCGTCGGCTGGATCGTCGGCCTCGCGACCCCCGGCGGCTGGCGCGGAACCCCGCAGCTAGGAGTGGTCAGTCGACCCCCGAGGAGACGGAGGCCTTCGCCGGGGACTCGAAGATCGCGGAGCGGGAGACCGTCCCGACGACGGTGCCGTTGTCCTCGACGGCGACGTGCAGCGAGTCCACGGTGAGCATCGCGGCGAGGGCGTCGTAGCGGGTGCCCGACAGCGGCACCGTCGGCAGGCCCTTGACCTGGTGCTCGCCGGTGAGCCGCCGTACGTCGTCCTTCAACGGCGTCACCGCCAGCCGCCGTACGCCGCGGTCGGCGCCGACGAAGTCGCGAACCATGGCGGTGGCCGGCCTGGCGAGCAGGTCGGCAGGGGTGTCGTACTGCTCGAGGACGCCGCCGTCAGAGAGCACCGCGATCCGGTCGCCGAGCCGGACCGCCTCGTCGAGGTCGTGGGTGACCAGCACGATCGTCTTGCGGACCGCGGCCTGCAGGCGGAGGAACTCCTCCTGCAGGCGGGTCCGCACGATCGGGTCGACCGCGGAGAACGGCTCGTCCATCAGCAGCACCACCGGGTCGGCGGCGAGCGCCCGGGCCACGCCGACGCGCTGCCGCTGGCCGCCCGAGAGCTCGTGGGGGTAGCGCGTGCCGTACCGGGCCGGGTCCAGGCCCACGAGGTCGAGCAACTCGTCGGTGCGCTGCCTGATGCGGGCGGACTTCCAGCCGAGCAGGCGGGGAACGGTTCCGACGTTCGTCCGGATGCTCTGATGCGGGAAGAGGCCCACGTTCTGGATGACGTACCCGATTCTGCGGCGCAGCTGATTCGGGTCGGCGGCGGTGACGTCGTCGCCGTCGAGCAGGATCCGGCCGGCCGTCGGCTCGATCAGCCGGTTCACCATCCGCAGCACCGTCGACTTGCCGCAGCCGGACGGCCCCACCAGGGTGACCAGTTCGCCGGCCGCGACCGCGAGCGTGAGCGAGCCGACCGCGACCGTCCCGTCCGGGTACGTCTTGCCGACGCCCTCCAGCGCGATGCTTGCGGCTGTCCCGCGCCCTGCCCCACCGTTCGCGGTAGCGTCCACGTATGTCCCTCCTGATCGACGGGCTTCCGGTGCTCGGCGCCCCGGCCGACGGGCCCGGGAACCCGTGGTTCTCGTGGAGCTACGTGCGGGACAACGCCGACACCATTCTGGAGAGGCTCGGCGAGCACGGCGCGCTGACCGCGCAGGCGGTGGTGCTCGCGGCGCTGGTCGCGTTGCCGCTCGCCGTCGTCGCGTACTGGTTCCGGCCACTCACCGGGCCGATTCTCGCACTCTCCGGGACCTTGTACACGGTTCCTTCGCTGGCCCTGCTGGCTCTCGTCGCCCCGGCGGTCGGGACGACCACGTCGTTCTCCGTACTGATCGCCCTGGTCCTCTACGCGCTGCTGATGATCATCCGGAACACGCTCGCGGGCCTCAACGAGGTGCCCGCCGAGGCGCGCGAGGCCGCCCAGGGCATGGGGTACGGCCGGTTCGGCCGGCTGTGGCACATCGAGCTGCCGCTGGCGCTGCCCGGCATCGTCACCGGTGTCCGTCTCGCCACTGTCTCCACGGTCGCGCTCGTCACCGTCGGGGCGCTCATCGGTCAGGGCGGGCTCGGCGAGCTCATCCTCGGCGGCTTCCGGAACAACTTCTACCGGGCGGAGATCATGACCGGCACGCTGCTCTGTGTCGGCCTCGCACTCCTGCTCGACCTGCTCCTCGCCGGGGCGGGCCGGCTGCTGACGCCCTGGCTGAACAGGGGCCGGGCATGAACTACCTGACCGAGGGCTTCACCTGGCTGAACGACCCGCTGAACTGGACCAACCCGGGCGGTCTGCTCGACCGGGCCGGGGAGCATCTGGTCATCGCCGCCGCGGCGGTCGCCATCGGCTGTGTCGTCGGCTGGCCCATCGGCGTCTGGCTGGGTCACGCCGGACGGAGCGGCGGCGTGATCATCACCGTCTCCAACCTCACCTTGGCCATCCCCACGGTCGCCCTGCTCACGATTCTGCCGCTCACCCCGATCGGATTCGGCAAGCCGCCGGTGATCATCGCGCTCGCCGTGTTCGCGGTGCCGCCGCTGCTCGCGAACGCGTACATCGGCATCCGGCAGATCGACCCGGAGACCAGGGACGCGGCGCGGGGGATGGGCCTGTCCGGCGGGCAGGTGCTGCGCCGGGTGGAGCTGCCGCTCGCCGTGCCGTACCTGGCGGCGGGACTCCGTACGGCCAGCGTGCAGGTGGTGGCGGCGGCCGCCCTGGCTTCGTTCGTCAACGGCGGCGGCCTGGGGCAGATCATCACGGCCGGGTTCGGCATCGGGATCGCCAGCGGCGGTGCCGGGCAGATCGTGGCGGGCGGGCTCGTCGTCGCCGTGCTCGCGCTGCTCGTCGAGTTCCTCCTCGCGTTCCTGCAACGGGCCGTCACCCCGCGCGGGCTGCGCGCCGCCGTACGGCGGCCGAACACGGTCGTACCGGGTGGCTGAGTTTGCCGCCTTCCGGAGGAGGGCACGCTAGGCGGCGAATGCCGTAGGTCATCGATGGATGATCGTGGCCTGCGGTGTGTCGGTCGGCAAGGACAGCGGGCGCCGGGGTGCCGGCAGGCCCGTCGGACACGCGGCCGGCTCGGAAGGGCCGCGCCGGGACACAGAAGGCGGCACTATGCGTCGAAACCCCATCGTGCGCCGAAACCCCGTCGTCGTCGCGGGCGCCTTGGCCGTCGGGATCGCCCTCTCCGCATGTGGTCAGGCGGGTTCATCCGGCACCGCGGCACCGCCCGCCAGCGCCACCGGCGCCGGAGCGGGCTGCGCCGGGATCGCCGACGACGAGCTGGTCGTGCTCGACGACGACAAACACCTGCAGAACACCGACAACATCGTCGCGGCCGTGAACAAGTCAAGGTCATCGCCGGAGCTGCTCGCCGCGCTCGACAAGGTGGCTTCGGCCCTGGACACCCCGAAGCTCATCGCGCTGAACAAGGCGGTCGACGTCGACCGTAGGACGCCGAAGGTGGCCGCCGAGGAGTTCGCCGCCGCGAACGGTCTGACCAGCGGGATCGCGAAGGGCGCGGGCGGCGACGTCATCGTCGGCGCCGCCAACTTCACCGAGAGTCAGACGCTCGGCGATTTGTACAGCATCGCCCTGACCGCGGCCGGCTACACCGTCAAGGTGCAGACGATCGGCAACCGTGAGCTGTACGAGCCCGCTCTGGAGAAGGGCGAGATCCACGCCGTTCCGGAGTACGCCGCCAGCCTCGCCACGTTCCTCAAGGCCACGCCGAGTCCGCAGATCGAGCAGACCATGGCCGCGCTGAGGACCGCCGCCGATGCGAGGGGCATCGTCGTCGGCGCTCCGTCCACCGCCCAGGACCAGAACGCGTTCGCGGTCACCGGCGCCTTCGCCGACAGGTACGGCCTGAGGACGTTGACCGACCTGGCCGCCCAGTGCTCCGGCGCTGCCACGGTTCTCGGCGGCCCGCCGGAGTGCCCGCAGCGCCCCGCCTGCCAGGCGGGTCTGGTGAAGACCTACGACTTCGTGGCCGGCAGGTTCAGCTCGCTGGACTCGGGCGGCTCGCAGACCAAGAACGCCCTCAAGTCGGGCGCGATCAGCGTGGGCCTGGTGTTCTCCTCGGACGGCGCCCTGGCCGCCGGCTGAGCCCCGCCGAAGCGCCTGCCGATCCTGTGGCGGGCGTACACTATGGACGCTTGACTCCAGGATCGGTGAGCGGCTTGTCGCGCATTGCGCGCGGCTCTAGGCTCGGTGTCCATGCCGGACTCGGAGAACCCCGACCAGCGGCAGACCGCCCGCCTGCTGACCGCGCTGCTGTGGGCCGGGGTCGCGCTCGCCCCCATCGCTGTTCTGGTGCTGCTGCTGGGTGGCAGCACCAGCTCGATGCGGTTCGCCGTCCTGTTGCTCGCCGTCGCCGTCGTCCTCATGGGAGCGTCCCAGCTCATCCGCGTCGACCCGGTCCTGCTCCGCCTCGACGCCGAGGAACTTCTGCTCCGCGAGACGGACCGGCTCCGGGCCGAACTCGTCGCCGGCCGCCGCGCCTTCGAGGACCAGCTCGAAGACCTGCACCGCGAAATCCAGCACGTCCGGACCGCCCCGTTCCCGGAGCCGGTGGCCGTCGCCCAGCCCGTCGTACAGCCGGTCGCGCGGGCGGCCGCGGCGGCGCGGATCCCCGCCCAGCGCACCGCGGTACCGCCCCCCGCCGCCCGTACGACGGCCGCCCCCGACCCGGTCTTGCGCGCCCGCCCCGATCCTGCTGCGGCGGTGCCCCGAGCGGCCCGCCGCGACACCGGGCACGGCCGCGACACCGGGCACGGCCGTGACACCGGGCACGGCCGTGACACCGGGCACGGCCGGGATCGCTACACCGGGCACGACCAGGATCGCTACGCCGACCGGGGCGGCCGGTACCACCCCGAGCCCGCGTACGACGGCGCCGAGCCGGATTTCCGCGCCACCGAACCCGGCTACTACGACACCGAACCCGGCTACTACGACGGCGAGCCGACCCGCTACGAGCCGGTGCCCGCCTCCGAAGCCCACGGCACGGCGTCCCGCTCAAGGCACGCCGAGCCGCCTCGGGCCTCCCGCCACCGGAACCCGGACCCGGACCCGTACGAGCTGGAACCCGCCCGGGCGGTGGCCCGAGCCTCCGGAGCCGCGCGGGTCGAGGTCGCCGGGCCCGTACCGGCGATGTCGGTTCCCGTGCAGGGGGCGGCCCGCATGGGAGCGGCGGCGCGGGTTCCGGTGGTTGGCGCCGCGGTGCGCGTACCCCCGCGGGAGCCGGACCGGGCCGTGGAGTCCAGCTACGGCCCCCGCGGACGCCGGGTGGAGCAGCGCGAGAAGCCGGTGTACGGCGTCGACGGGCCGCCCTGGTGGTCCGCTCCGGCGGACGACGAGCCGGACGAGTGGCAGCAGCCCGGCCGTGGGTTCCGGGGTGACGGGTACGAGCGCTGGTAGGGCCGACTACTTGTCGATGTCGCCGACCACGAAGAACATCGAGCCGAGGATCGCGATCAGATCCGGTACGAGGCAGCCGGGGATGAGCGTCGCGAGCGCCTGCACGTTGCTGTACGAGGCGGTGCGCAACTTCATCCGCCACGGGGTCTTCTCGCCCCGTGACACCAGGTAGTACCCGTTGATGCCGAGCGGGTTCTCGGTCCACGCGTACGTGTGGCCCTCGGGCGCCTTGACGACCTTCGGCAGCCGTACGTTGACCGGGCCGCGGACGGTGTCGACCCGGTCGAGACACGCCTCGGCCAGGTCCAGGGAGACGTACACCTGGTCGAGCAGCACCTCGAAGCGGGAGTGGCAGTCCCCGGCCGTCCGCGTCACCACGGGCACGTCCAGCTCGCCGTACGCCAGGTACGGCTCGTCGCGCCGCAGGTCCATGTCGAGCCCGCTGGCCCGCGCGACCGGCCCCGAGGCGCCGTACGCGGCGGCCTGTTCGGCGGTGAGCACGCCGACGCCGACGGTCCGGGCGAGGAAGATCTCGTTCTTCCGGATCAGGTTGTCGAGGTCGGGCAGCCGCTCGCGGACGAGCGCGATGGCCTCCCGTGCCCGGCGCGTCCAGCCCGCCGGGACCTCCTCCTTCAGTCCGCCGATCCGGTTGAACATGTAGTGGATCCGGCCGCCGGAGACCTCCTCCATGACGGCCTGTAGCGTCTCGCGTTCCCGGAACGCGTAGAAGACCGGCGTGATCGCGCCGATCTCCAGCGGATACGAGCCGAGGAACATGAGGTGGTTGAGCACCCGGTTCAGTTCGGCGAGGGCGGTACGCAGCCAGGTGGCCCGCTCGGGGACCTCCAGGCCCATGAGCCGTTCCACGGCGAGCGCGACGCCCAGCTCGTTGTTGAAGGCGGACAGCCAGTCGTGCCGGTTCGCCAGCACGATGATCTGCCGGTAGTCGCGGACCTCGAACAGCTTCTCCGCGCCCCGGTGCATGTACCCGACGATGGGGTCGCAGGTGACGACGCGTTCGCCGTCGATGCGCAGCTTCAGGCGCAGGACGCCGTGCGTGGACGGGTGCTGCGGCCCGATGTTGAGCACCATGTCGGCGGTGTCGAGCCCGGCCCCGGTCCCGACGATGAGTTCGCTCACCACGAGATGATCCCACGCAGGTCGATGCCGACTCCGGTCAGCAGCCACCAGTGTCCACCGAGGCCCGCCGGGTCGGTCAGTTCGGCGGCGGCACCCGCGCCGCTCAGCGCCCGCACGTAGCCTGCCGGGTCCGTGGTGGCGAGGCTGATCGGTGGCCGGCCGCCGTGCACCCCGAGCGCCCGCAGCGCCTCCCGCTGCCTGATCAGGCAGTACGGCTCCCCGCCGGCAGCCGCCACCGCATCCATCGCCACATGGGCGGTGACGTCGGTGCTGCCGTCCGGCACGGGCTCGACCTCCCGACCGTCCCTGAACCCGGTCAGCGTTCCCGCCACGGGCCGGTTCGCTCGCCGGTGGCCGTAGTCGACGGCGAGGGCGATCCCGCGGTCCAGCGTGGCGACGGCGTCGGCCCAGGCGGCGTCGCGGGTGGCCCCGATCTCGGCGCGGGTTCCGGGCGGCGCGCCGTCGAGCGGCCACCAGCGGGCCAGCCAGAATCGCTCCGCGGCGTCCAGTGGTGGCCCGGGCGTCTCGCTGCCGTCCTCGTCGACGAGTACCCGCCGCGGCGTTCCGTGCTCATCGACCTCGACGACGTCCAAGGGGACATTGTCCAGCCACTCGGTGGCGATGATCAGTCCGGTGACGCGTTCAGGCAGGTCGTCGCGCCACGCGATCCGCGCGCTGAGCCCGTCGGGCCGGGGTGCCTTCTCGACGGCGGTCCAGTGGATCCGGCGGTCCAGCCCGGCCTCGTGGGCCCACGGCTCGAGCGCGGCGAGGAGCTCGCCGCGCCCCGCCCCGATGTCGACGACGTCGAGGTGCTTCGGGTGGCCGAGGGCCGCGTCGCCCGCGACGACGAGGCGCTGGATCGCCCCCGCGAACGCCGGGGAGGCGTGCACGCTGGTCCGGAAGTGCGCCGCCGGACCCGTCCCGCCCGTGAAGAAGCCGTCCGGCCCGTAGAGGGCGCCCTCCATCGCGTCCCGCCACCGCTGCGCCATCCCGCCACGGTAGAGCAGCGCCGGCCCGGGCCGGACGGGGTGAAGGTGTTCACATCGTGTTGTCAGGGGTGATCCGGGACGGCGCATACTGGCGATGACCGGTACCCCTTCTCGAGGACTGGATCGCAACATGAGCGCATTGCTGCGCCCGCTGACCGTCGGCATCGTCGGTGCCGGGCGGGTCGGGTCGGTGCTGGGTGTGGCTCTGCAACGGGCGGGGCACCGCGTTGTCGCAGCCTCGGGTGGGTCGGCGGACGGGCTGCTGGACGTGCCGCGAACGACTCCGGACGACGTCTTGTCCTCCGCTGCTGGATTGCTGCTGATCTGCGTACCCGATGATGTTCTGGATCGTGTCGTCGCCGGCGTGACGCCGCGCGACGGGCGGGTCGTCGCGCACACGTCGGGCGCTCACGGCCGGAAGCCGAACGTACCGTTCGCGCTGCACCCGGCCATGACCTTCACCGGGACGAAGGCCGACCTGGATCACCTGCCGGGTATCGCCTGGGGGGTGACCGCGACGGACCGTGCGATCGCGGAACGCCTGGTGGCGGAGCTGGGCGGTACGCCCGAGTGGGTCGACGACGAGCGGCGGCCGCTCTACCACGCGGCCCTGGCGCACGGCGCGAATCACCTGGTCACGCTCGTGAACGACGCCGCGGACGCGTTGCGTGCCGCGGGTGTCGGGGATCCGGCGACCGTGTTGCGGCCGTTGTTGAGCGCCGCGCTGGCCAATGCCCTGGACCGCGGCGATGCCGCGCTGACCGGGCCGGTGTCGCGCGGCGACGCGGGAACGGTCGACCGCCACCTGCGCGCGCTGCCGGACGCGGTCCGCGCGCCTTATCGCGCGCTCGCGCTGCGGACGGCCGAACGGGCCGGACGGATGGACCAGCTGGAAGGAGTGCTCGCGTGATCGTCGCCGATACCCGCGCTGACCTGCGGAACGCCCGCGAGAAGTTGACCGGAACGGTCGCCGTCGTCCCGACGATGGGGGCGCTGCACGACGGTCACCGCGAGCTGATCCGGGCCGCCAGGAGCCGCGCCGACCACGTGATCGTGACTGTTTTCGTCAACCCGTTGCAGTTCGGCCCGAACGAGGACTTCGATCGGTACCCGCGGACGTTCGACGCGGACCTGGAGGTCTGCCGCGCGGACGCGGTGGACGTGGTCTTCGCGCCGTCGCGCGACGAGATGTACCCCGGTGGCGAGCCCGCCGTACGGGTCACGCCGGGCCCCGCCGGCGAGTTCCTGGAGGGCGCGAGCCGGCCCGGGTTCTTCCACGGGGTGCTCACCGTCGTTCTCAAGCTCTTCCAGATCACCCGCGCCGACCTGGCGTTCTTCGGTGAGAAGGATTATCAGCAGCTGGCGCTCGTCCGGCGAATGGTCCGTGATCTGGACGTGCCGGTCGAGGTGGTCGGGGTGCCGACCGTACGCGAGGCCGACGGGCTGGCCCTCTCCAGCCGCAACCGCTACCTGTCCGCCGCCGAGCGCGACGTCGCCCTCACCCTCTCGGCCGCGCTGTGCGCCGGGGCCGCGGCGGGCGTCCACGGCCCATCAGCCGCACTCGCCGCAGCCCGGGACCGCTTCGCGGAGGGTACGGGTGCCGAACTGGACTACCTCGTTCTGACCGATCCAGATCTGGGCCCCGCACCTGCCCACGGCCCGGCGAGGATGCTCGTCGCCGCAAAGGTCGGCGCTACCCGCCTCATCGACAACGTGCCGCTCGACCTGGCGTCCTGAAGGAGTCACCGATGTTCCGCACGATGCTGAAGTCCAAGATCCACCGCGCGACGGTGACCCAGGCCGATCTGCACTACGTCGGTTCCGTGACCGTCGACGAGGACCTGCTGGACGCGGCCGACCTGATCGCCGGTGAGCAGGTCGCCATCGTCGACATCACCAACGGTGCCCGGCTGGAGACGTACGTGATCCCGGGGGAGCGGGGGTCCGGGGTGATCGGCATCAACGGCGCCGCCGCCCACCTGGTGCACCCCGGTGACCTGGTCATCCTCATCTCGTACGCGCAGATGGACGACGCCGAGGCCCGGCGGTACCGGCCGGCGGTCGTGCACGTGGACGCCGCCAACCGGATCATCGAGCTGGGCGCGGACCCGGCTGGTGCGGTTCCCGGGATGGTGGGTGACCTGGTGCGGGGCGACCTGACCGTCGCGTCGATGCGGGGATAAATTCCCGAACGGGGTCCGTGCCCGTCCGATCCGTCTTAACTTTGACAAATCGGACAGGGGAGGGTCATGCGTCACCCGCTGCGGTTCGTCGTCGTCCTCGCCGTCGCGCTGCTGATGGTCCTGACCGGGTGCGGCGTACCGGCGGGGCTCGACGGCTCGATCACCGACGACTGGCCCGCCGTGGCCGCCCCGACCGGGTTCACCCCGGAGGCCGGGACCTGCCACGCCGGCGGATTCACCGAGACCGGCGCCCGGTCCGCGTACGAGCAGGTCGACTGCGACGAGAGCCACCGCACGGAGACGATCTCCGTCGGGCGGTTCACCGACGGCACGGCGGTACCGCCCGCCAAGGGTTCGGCCGAGGCGACGACCGCGTACGCGGACTGCAACACCACCGCCGACGCGTACGTCGGCGGGCCATGGCACACCGCGCAGCTGTGGCTGGGCGTGGTCCAGCCGACCGTCGCCGCCTGGGCGGGCGGGGCCCGCTGGTACCGCTGCGAGCTCCTGCAGATCAGCTCGATCGAGGACGACGGTGACCTCGTGGCGCGTGCCGGATCGCTCAAGGGCGCGCTGAGCAGCCCGTCGTCCCCGCTGCGCCTGACCTGCTACGGCGTCGTGGTCGACAGCAAGGGCGCGATCGACACGATGCCATCGGCGCCGTGTTCCGGCGCGCACAACGCCGAGTTCGTCGGCGTGTGGACGTCCCCGGAGGTGGGCTACCCGCGGACCGACGCCGATTGGGCCGTCTTTCACAGGGGTTGCCGTGGCCTGATCGCCGCGTTCGCCGGGGTTCCGAACGACAAGAACCTGGAGTTCCGTACCGGCGTCGTCTCGCTGCCCGGCGGCGAGGACGTCTGGGCATCCGGCGACCGTACGGTCCGCTGCTACCTCTGGGTGGACGGTGCGAAGTTCACCGGCTCGCTCAAGGGCAAGGGCGAGAAGGCTTTGCCGATCCAGTACAAGTAGTAACGGTGTTCACGTCCGGTTCCCCTCGCGGCCGGTCGCGGAGTTGACTGGGCGCATGAGTGCCGAGCTGCCCCGCCGGTTGGAAGCCCCCGAGCCGGGCTGGACCGAAACCACCGACGTCCTCGTCGTCGGGTCCGGCGTCGCCGGGCTGACCGCCGCGCTGCACCTGCGCGAGGCCGGCCTGCACGTCACGGTGGTGACGAAGGTCAACATCGACGACGGCTCGACCCGCTGGGCCCAGGGCGGCATCGCCGCGGTGCTCGACCCGTTCGACACACCGGCCGCGCACGCGGTGGACACCGAGGTGGCGGGCGTCGGCCTGTGCGATCCGGCGGCCGTGAAGCTGCTGGTGGAGGAGGGCCCGGCCCGGGTCAAGGAGCTGATCAGGCTGGGTGCGGCGTTCGACCGCAACGCGGACGGCTCGCTGATGCTGACGCGGGAGGGCGGGCACCGGGCGCACCGGATCGTGCACGCCGGCGGCGACGCGACCGGCGCTGAGGTGCAGCGGGCCCTGCACGACGCCGTACGCCGGGACCCGTGGATCCGCCTCGTCGAGCACGCACTCGTGTTGGACCTGCTGCGCGCCGACGACGGCCGTGCCTGCGGCATCACCCTGCACGTGCTCGGCGAGGGCTCGGACGACGGCGTCGGCGCGATCCTGGCCCGCGCGGTCGTGCTCGCCACCGGCGGCCTCGGGCAGGTCTACGCGTCCACCACGAACCCGTCGGTGTCCACCGGCGACGGCGTCGCCCTCGCGCTTCGGGCGGGGGCGGTCGTCACGGACGTCGAGTTCGTCCAGTTCCACCCGACGTCGTTCGTCACGGCGGACATCAGCTCGGTGCAGCGGCCACTGATCTCCGAGGCGTTGCGCGGCGAGGGCGCGTACCTGGTGGACGGCGATGGCAAGCGGTTCATGGTGGGCCAGCACGAGCAGGCCGAGCTGGCGCCCCGGGACGTCGTCGCCAAGGGCATCCACCGGGTGATGCTCGCGACGGGCGAGGACCACGTCTGTCTGGACGCCCGCCACCTCGGGGCCGCCTACCTGGAGCAACGGTTTCCGACGATCGTGGCGTCCTGCCGGGCCGCCGGGGTCGACCCTGCCACGGACCTGATCCCGGTGGCGCCCGCCGCGCACTACGCCTCGGGTGGCGTCCGGACGGACCTGTCCGGCCGTACCTCGATCCCCGGTCTGTACGCCTGCGGCGAGGTCGCCTGCACCGGCGTGCACGGCGCGAACCGCCTGGCCAGCAACTCGCTGCTGGAGGGCCTGGTCTTCGCCCGCCGGATCGCCGACGACATCGCCGCAGAATTGCCGCAGCAGGCCGAACCGGCGCCCACCAGCGGTCCGTCGTGGGTGGTCGACGCGGCGATCGGCCCGGAGCTGCAGCGCGCGATGACCGCCGGCGCGGGGGTGCTTCGATCGGCGTCCTCCCTCACGGCGACGGCGTCGACACTCGCCGAGCTGGCGAAGGGGAGATCCACACCTGGAACCGACACGTGGGAGGCCACCAACCTCCTCACCGTCGCGTCCGCCCTCGTCACGGCCGCGACGGCGCGCCGCGAGACCCGCGGCTGCCACTGGCGGGAGGATTACCCGACTGCCGACGACACGTGGCGCGGGCACCTGCTCAACACCATCGGGCCGAGCGGCCAGATCGCCGAGACCTTTCAGGAGCTGCTGCCGTGAATCCCGCCGTCTGGCTCGCCGCCCAGTTCGACCCGTTCGCGGACCCCGGCCGGTACGGTCGCCCGGACCCGGCCGAGGTCGCCCGGATCATCGCGACGGCGCTCGCCGAGGACCTCGGCGCCCCGCCCCGGGACGTCACCAGCGAGGCCACGATCCCCGCCGACCAGGTCGACACCGCCGAGTTGATCGCACGGGCCGACGGCGTCGTCGCCGGCCTGGCCGTCGCCGCGGGCGTCTTCGCGGCGACCTCGTCCGGCGCCGGCAGCTTCGCGCCGCACCTGGCTGACGGGGCGGTGGTACGCCGCGGCGACGTCCTCGCCACCATCACCGGCCCGACCCGCGCCCTGCTCACCGCCGAGCGCACCGCCCTGAACCTGCTCTGCCGGATGTCCGGTGTCGCCACCCACACCCGCCGGTGGGCTGACGCCCTCGGTGGCACGAAGGCGGTGGTGCTGGACACCCGCAAGACCACCCCGGGCCTGCGCGCACTGGAGAAATATGCGGTCCGCGCCGGCGGCGGCACGAACAAGCGCATGGGCCTGTACGACGTCGCGATGGTCAAGGACAACCACAAGCTGGCCGCGGGCGGGGTCGGCGAGGCGTACCGGCGGGTGCGGGAGGCGTTCCCGGATGTGTCGGTGCAGGTCGAGGTGACCACGGTCGCCGAGGCGCTGGAGGCCGTCGAGGCGGGCGCCGACTTCCTGCTCTGCGACAACATGACACCGGAGCTGCTGACCGGGGTCGTGTCGGCGGTCGGGGACCGGGCCGAGCTGGAGGCCACCGGCAACCTGACGCTCGACACCGCGGCGGCGTACGCGGCGACGGGCGTGGACTACCTGTCGGTCGGGGGGCTGACGCACTCGTCGCCGATCCTCGACATCGCGCTGGATCTGCGCAAGCGGTAGGAGCCGTCCCGGCGGGGGCGTGCATGTGGTCGGGGGCGCGGGGCGCGTACTCCTGAAGGTTTAGGGTTTTGATCGTGCTGCTGTGCATCGACATCGGGAACACGAACACCGTGCTGGCCACGTTCGACGGCGAGAAGCTCGTGCATTCGTGGCGGGTCAAGACCGACGGCCGGAACACGGCTGACGAGCTGGGCCTGATGTTCCGCGGCCTGCTGGCGGGGGACGCTGTCGAGATCACCGGCGTGGCTGCCTGTTCCACCGTGCCCGCCGGGTTGCGTTCGCTGCGCACGATGCTGGCCCGCTACTACGGCGACCTCCCGAACGTCATCGTCGAGCCCGGTGTGAAGACCGGCGTCCAGCTCGCCATCGACAACCCCAAGGAGGTCGGCTCCGACCGGGTGGTCAATACCCTCGCGGCGCACGCACTCTACGGCGGACCGTCGATCGTGGTCGACTTCGGCACCACCACGAACTTCGACGTGATCAGTGCGAAGGGCGAGTTCCTGGGTGGGGCGTTCGCGCCGGGTATCGAGATCTCGTTCGACGCGCTCGCGGCCCGGGCGGCCCAGCTCCGCAAGGTCGAACCGGCGAAGCCCCGCTCGGTGATCGGCAAGAACACCGTCGAATGCCTCCAGTCCGGCATGTACTTCGGCTTCGCCGGCCAGGTCGACCGGATCGTGGAGCGGATGGTGGAGGAGCTGGGGTCGGTGCGCGCGGTGATCGCGACCGGCGGCCTGGCCCCCCTGGTGCAGGGCGAGTGCCGCACCATCACCCACCACGAGCCCATGATCACCCTGATCGGTCTGCGGATGGTGTACGAGCGCAACGTGTAGCTCCCCGGTTTACTGCGTCGAGCCCGCGCGGGCTGCTGGTCTAGGCTTTTCGGGTCCCCTGAAACCCGACAGAGAGTCATGCCGTGACCGAGCAGACGTCCGCCGTTGACCCCGCCGAGGACCTCCCCGAGCAGATGCGGGTACGCCGGTCCAAGCGGGAGCAGATGCTCACCGACGGCGTGGAGCCGTACCCGGTCGGCTATCCGCGTACCGCGGCGCTCGCCGAGATCCGGACAAAATATGCCGATCTTCCCGTCGACCACGCCACCGGCGACATCGTTGGAATCACCGGCCGGGTGATCTTCATCCGGAACAGCGGAAAGCTGTGTTTCGCGACGCTCCGCGACGGTGACGGCACCGAGCTGCAGGCCATGTTCTCGCTGGACAGAGTCGGCGCCCAGGCGCTCGAGGAGTGGAAGCGCCGGGTCGACCTGGGCGACCTGGTCGGCGTCACCGGCGAGGTGATCTCGAGCCGCCGGGGTGAGCTCTCCGTGCTGGCCGGCTCGTGGTCGATGACGGCGAAGGCGCTGCGACCGTTGCCGGTGGCGCACAAGCCCCTCAGTGAGGAGTCGCGGGTTCGTCAGCGGTATGTCGATCTGATCGTGCGCCCCGAGGCGCGGGACATGGTGCGTACCCGTGCCACCGTGGTGCGGAGCCTGCGTGACTCTCTGCATCGGCGTCATTATCTCGAGGTCGAGACGCCGATGTTGCAACTCGTGCACGGTGGCGCCGCTGCCAGGCCATTTGTCACGCACAGCAACGCGTTGGCCACCGATCTGTATCTTCGGATCGCGCCGGAGCTATTCCTGAAGCGTTGCGTCGTCGGCGGCATCGAACGGGTCTTCGAGATCAACCGAAACTTCCGAAATGAAGGCGTCGACTCCTCGCACTCCCCGGAGTTCGCGATGTTGGAGGCCTACCAGGCGTACGCCGACTACGACGTGATGGCCGAGAACACCCGGGCTTGGGTGCAGGAGGCCGCATTCGCGGTGACCGGCTCGCACGTCGTCACCCATCACGACGGAACGGAACTGGACCTCGGCGGGCAGTGGCGTTCCGTCACGCTCTTCGGGTCGTTGTCGGACGCGCTGGGCGAGGAGGTCACCGTGGACACCGACCTGGCCGCTCTGCGCCGGTACGCCGAGAAGCACGATGTGCCCGTCGACCCGAAGTGGGGGCCCGGCAAGCTGGCCGAGGAGATCTTCGAGGAACTCGTCGTGCCCGGGCTACGCGAACCAACGTTCGTCCGCGATTACCCGGAGGAGACGTCCCCGCTCACCCGGGCCCACCGCAGCGTCCCCGGCCTGACCGAGAAGTGGGACCTGTATGTGCTCGGCTTCGAGCTGGGTACGGCGTACTCCGAGCTGGTCGACCCCATGGTGCAGCGCGAGCGGCTGGTCGCGCAGGCGAAGCTCGCGGCGGGTGGCGATGCCGAGGCGATGCGGCTTGACGAGGACTTTCTGCGTGCCATGGAGTACGGAATGCCGCCGATCGGCGGGATGGGAATGGGAATCGACCGGCTCCTGATGGCGCTGACGGGCCTCGGTATTCGGGAAACCATCCTCTTCCCGTTGGTGCGGGCCGAGTAGTTCCGGAAATCACCCCGGCAGGTCCATTGACGAGTGGCGCCTCGGAAGCGTTATTGTGCTCCTTGATTGAGGCTCGAAGTTTCTGTTCGTTGGAAGGATACCGGCGCGTGGCCAAACAGATCATCCACAAGCTCGTCGACGACCTCGACGGTGGCGACGCCGACGAGACCGTCAAGTTCGCGCTGGACGGCATTCAGTACGAGATCGACCTATCGAAGAAGAACGCCGGGAAATTGCGGGACACGTTCGCCCAGTACATCGCCTCCGGGAACAAGGTCGGTCGCGGCGTCGTCGTCGTCGGTGGACGGGCGGCCCGCGGCCGGGGTGGCGCGACCGCCGACCGGGAGCAGAACAGGGCCATCCGCGAGTGGGCCAAGAAGAACGGCAAGGACATCTCCGACCGGGGTCGCATCCCGCAGGAGATCGTGGACGAGTTCCACGCCAACGCGGGTCGCTGAGACCGGCCGTCGTACGAAGGCCCCCGGCAGGGTTCTGCTGGGGGCCTTCGTGCATCGTGAGGCATTTGTCCACAGGTGTGGACAGAGTTATCCACAGGATGTGGACAAGCGGATTTCGCTGTGCGCGTAGCGGACGAGCGCGGGGAACAGTGCTTGAGCGTGCAGAGTTGTGGAAAACATCGTCGGCAGTGTCGGGAAGCGTCCGTGAGGCCGCAGATCCGCTCCAGTCCGGCGATAGAGTTAGACCACGGGCACCCACCGGGTGTTCGTGGCGCTGGCCCCGCCAGCTGGCATCGCCAGAGATCAGATGGCGCACGGCACGTGAGGAGCACGAGGGCATGTTCGAGCGGTTCACCGACCGAGCGCGACGGGTTGTCGTCCTGGCCCAAGAAGAGGCCCGGATGCTCAACCACAACTACATCGGCACAGAGCACATCCTGCTCGGGCTGATCCACGAGGGCGAAGGCGTTGCCGCGAAGGCTCTGGAGAGCCTCGGTATCTCCCTCGAAGGCGTCCGTCAGCAGGTCGAGGAGATCATCGGCCAGGGTCAGCAGGCGCCGAGCGGGCACATCCCGTTCACCCCGCGGGCCAAGAAGGTGCTGGAGCTCTCGCTGCGCGAGGCACTCCAGCTCGGCCACAACTACATCGGCACGGAGCACATCCTGCTCGGGCTGATCCGAGAGGGTGAGGGCGTCGCCGCCCAGGTGCTGGTCAAGCTCGGCGCCGACCTCAACC
>CBIHNN010000008.1:0-90456 GCA_966211315.1 uncultured Micromonosporaceae bacterium
CGGCGGCTACCGGACCGAGTCTGACTCATCGCCAACCCGGTAGCTCTTATTAGGGGACGGGCGGCCCGATCGAGCGGCCTGATCCGCCGGACTCGGTGGCGCCGACCTCACCGCCACGCTCGCCGACCACGGGTCCGAAGGACGATTATCATCGATATCCTCACAGTGCCACCGCAGGTGGGCAGGTCCATTGAGGAGGAGTCTGTGGTGAACCGCAGCATCCGGACGCGTCTCGTGAGTTCCACCATGGCCTTGTGCCTCATGGTGGCCGCCCTGATCGCGGTCGAGGCCGACGCAGCGAGCGCTGAGTTCTCCGGCGGTGTGTCGATCCGGCCGGGTCAGGCGTGGAAGGACACGGGCGGGCGCCCCATCCAAGCGCACGGCGGCGGCATGCTGCGAGTCGGCGACGTCTACTACTGGTACGGGGAGTATCGCGACCCCGAAAGTCACAACAGCACCGCCGTGACGCTGTACTCGTCGACGAACCTGCGGTCCTGGACATATCACGGCCACGTCTTCGGAGCGTCCAGCGACCCGTCGCTGGCGGACTCCAACCTGGAACGGCCGAAGATCGCCTTCAATCCGGCGACGAGGAGGTTCGTGCTGTGGGCGCACAAGGAGAAATCGATCGACTACAGCGAAGCCCGCGCGGTGGTCGCGGTCGCCGATCAGGTCGATGGTCCGTACACGTACGTCCGGCAGTTCCGGCCGTTCGCCAACATGTCACGGGACTGCACCCTGTTCGTCGACGACGACGGCACCGCGTACTTCGTCTCGGCGGCCAACGAGAACCGCGACCTGGTGTTCTACAGACTGACCGGTGACTGGCTCGACGTCGCCGAACAGCGCACCGTCTTCGCCGGACAGTCGCGGGAGTCGCCGGCCATCCTCAAGCGCGACGGTCGCTACTACATCATCACGTCCGGTACGACGTCCTGGGCGCCCAACCGCAACGTCTGGTCGTCGGCGGCGAGCATGTACGGGCCGTACACCGCGCCGAAGTCGCTGATCGATTCGGCTGGGACGCGCACGTTCGGCACCCAGTCGACCTTCGTCATGCCGATCCACGGCGCGTACGACACGACCTATCTCTTCATGGCCGACAAGTGGCAACCGGACAAGCTGCACGACTCGCGCTACATGTGGGCTCCCCTGTCGTTCACCCAGGACGGGGACATAGCGCCGCTGACGTTCAGCCGTGACTGGCGGCTGGACGCGCGCGCGGGCACGGCGAGATATCCGACCCCGCCCACGCCGGCCCCGCGTAACGTCGGGTTGGGCGCAGCCGTGATCACGGACGTCAACAGTGGGCCCACCGGCAACGCGGCGACGATGGCGTTCGACGGTTCCCTCGCCACCCGGTGGTCCGCGACCGACGGCTCGACCGGCCACTGGCTGACTGTGGACCTGGGCGAGGTGCGCACGATCGCCCGTTCCGAGCTCGCCTGGGAGCGCTCGACCCAGGCCAACCGCTACCGCATCGAGGTCTCCAACGAGGGCCTGAACTGGACGACGGTCGTCGACCAGTCGGCCGGAGTCGCAATGGCCGAGGTCGACGCCGACCCGGTGAACGCCGGCGGACGGTTCGTGCGGTTCACGGGGCTCGGCATGCTGCCGTCGGCGGCGACGTTCTACTGGGCGTCCATTCTGGAGTGGCGGTTGTTCGACGAGTCGGGCGCGAACATCGCGCAGGGCAGGTCGGCACGGGCCAGCAGCCAGCAGGGGCAGACCGGGGCGGCGGTGCTCACGGACGGAGACCTGAGCACCGGCTGGAGCGCCGGCAACGCCGCGCCGGGCCACCACGCCACGGTCGACCTGGGCAGTGCCCGCAGGCTCACCGGCGCCCGGCTGATCTGGCCCGAGCCGATGTGGTTCCACGAATACACGGTGGAGGTGTCGGCGGATGGTGCGTCGTGGCGCCAGGTCGCCAAGCGCAGCGGCGACGTCATCGAACACGCAGAGCTGCTGCCCTTCACCGTCACGGCCCGATACGTCCGGGTCCGCGTGACCGGCTATGAGCGCAACGGCATCGTCTCGTTGCAGGAGATCGAGCTGTTCGACCGCCGGCGACGGAAAGGTCCGATATGACGGAGGCCGTCGTCGCGCTCGCGGCCATCCTGCGCGCCGGAACGTTGCGCACCCCGGCCAGGCCTGTCCCGCTCACCACCGGCATCACGCTGCGCCCGAGCGGGGCTGTCCCGTGCCGGTTCGACACGGGACGTCCTCGTCCCCGTTGACCAGCGCCCCGCCCGCCCGTACCCGGGGTGGCCCGGTCAGGTCTTCGGCTGGGAGAAGCGGACCATGTTGCCCGCCGGGTCGCGGAACGCGCAGTCACGCACGCCGTACGGCATGTCCATCGGCTCCTGCATCACCTCGGCGCCGGACGCGCGTACGTTCTCGAACACCCCGTCCACGTCGTCGGTGGTGAAGACCAGCCCGCCGAGCGATCCCTTGGCCAGCAGCGACCGCAGGGCCTGCGCATCCTCCGGCGGCCGGCCGACGCCGACGGACTGCAGGACGATCCCCAACTCGGGCTGGTCGCCGGGCCCGATGGTCAGCCAGCGGCCGAACTCCAACGCGACGTCGTTGCGGACCTCGAGGCCGAGTACGTCGCGGTAGAACGCCAGCGCCGCCTCGTGATCGTCCACTTCCAGGAAGGTGTGCTGCAGTGTCAGGTTCATGCCCCGAACCCTACGCGGGGCCGCTGGCCTGCGCTTCTTTGTTCCTGCTCGGTTCACCGTCCCGGTTTGCGGCTCGCCTGGCAGGCCGGGTGACGACCTTGGCCCAGCACGCCGGGACGGGCGCGAGCGCCGCGTGGTCGCGAGCCCGGTACGCGCTCGGGCTCTCTTCCACCAGCTCGGTGAAGCGGGCGCTGAACGAGCCGAGCGAGGTGCACCCGACGGCCAGGCACACATCGGTCACGCTCAGCTCGCCCCGGCGTAGCAGCGCCTTGGCCCGCTCGATCCGGCGGGTCATCAGATAGCTGTACGGCGTCTCCCCGTACGCCGTGCGGAACTGGCGGGAGAAGTGCGCCGGGGACATCAGCGCGGCCCGGGCCATCGCCGGTACGTCGAGGGGGCGGGCGTAGTCCCGGTCGATCAGGTCACGGGCTCTGCGCAGGTGGACCAGCTCCTCGGGCGTCACCGCACAAGCATGGCACGGCCGGTACCGCAGGCCCGGGAGCGTCGGCAACCGCACCGGTCTGACCCATGGCGTTCCCACGAGGAGTAAAGAAGATCAAAGGGGGAAAGAGTGAGCCCATGCCGGTTCTACGCCGATGGGCCGCCCTCCCGCTGCTGGTCTCCGCCGTGGCGGCCCCGGCCGGTTGCGCGCTGCCCGCCGAAAGGGGCGAGGGTGCCGTCGCGGTGGTACAGGGCCTGGCCGCGGCGGTGTCCTCGGGTGACGGGTCCGCCGCGTGCGGGCTCCTGGCGCCGGCGACCCGCGCCGCGGTGGAGAAGGCCGCCGGGACGGCGTGTCCGGAGGCGATCACCGAGGAGGACCTGCCGGCGCCCGGGCCGGTACGGACCGTTGACGTGTACGGAGAGTGGGCCCGCGTGGTCACCGAACGGGACACGCTCTTCCTGGCCGCGTTCGGCGAGGGTTGGCGCGTGGTTGCCGTGGGCTGCCGATCCCGGGGGGAAGGTCCCTACGACTGCCAGGTCCAGGGGGAGTGACCATGCGTGCACTGTTCGTGCTCTGCCTCGTGGTCATAAGCGTCGGTTTGGCGTATTTCCTCGCCCTCGGCGTCCTGCACCGGTGAGGAGGTCGCTGATGCGACGATGGCGTGAGCACTCCCTCGGCCTGGTGTTCGGGCTGCTGTTCCTGGCCGCCCTGTCCGGTCAGGCGTTCGCAGGCCATGCCGACTTCAACGCCCAGCAGCTCACCCATGGGCTGCCACCGGTGTCGCTGGGCCGCTATCTGACGTCAGCCAGCTTCGCCGTGGACGTAGCCGAGAACTGGCAGTCCGAATACCTGCAGTTCTTCCTGTTCGTCGTGTTGACGGTGTGGTTGGTGCAGAAGGGGTCGCCGGAGTCGAAGCCGGTCGACGAGATCGGTCTCGGGTCCGACCAGGAGCAGCGCGTCGGCCCGTACGCCCGCGACGACTCGCCCCCGTGGGCCAAGGCATCGGGCTGGCGGCGCACCGTGTTCTCCTGCTCCCTCGGCCTCGTCATGGGGACGATCTTCCTGCTGTCGTGGCTCGCCCAGTCGGTGGCGGGCGTGGCGGCCTTCAACGAGCAGCAACTCAGCCAGCTGCAGGACCCGGTGTCCTTGCCGGCCTACCTGCTGGAGCCTGATTTCTGGAACCGCACCCTGCAGAACTGGCAGTCGGAGCTGCTCGCCGTGGCGTCGATGGCGGTCCTGTCCATCTACCTCCGGCAGCGCGGGTCACCCGAATCCAAACCCGTCGGGGCTGCCCACGGCGTCACCGGAACAGAAGGCTGACCGCGATCGGTGCCGCCCGCGTCATCCCGTCGCGTACCCATCGGCGGATGTGGGGTGGTCAACCGCCGGGTCGGGTTGCCGCCTCGGCGAGCTGCGGCAGCAGCCACGGGGCGATGTTTCGGCGTACCCCCTCGGGGGTGAAGTGCAGTCCGTCGCTGCGGATCCGCACGCCGTCGACCCGCCAGGTGAACTCGCCGTCCGGGCAGACCCGGGCGTTCAGGTCGATGACGGCGGCGCGGTGCCGGCCGGCGGCGGCGCGCAACAGGCCGTTCCACGCGTCGACACGTTCGGGACTGTCCTCGGGCCACAGTCCGCCGTCGGGCCGTTCGGCCCGCCGGGTGTACGGCGCCGTCAGGATCACCGCGGTGGCGCCGCGGGACGACACGATGTCGAGGGCGAGATCGAGCTCCCTGACGAGGTACGCGTCGAACGCCGGGTCGCCGACGTGCTGGTACCGGCCGTCGAGGCGGCGGTCCATCAGCTCCCACCGGTCGAGCAGAACCACGGCGACGTCGGGGTCGTCGGCGGCCACGGTGCGGCGCCAACGCTGGTCCCAGGTGTCGCAGCCGGCGTAGTTCGTGTGCGGTGTGCCGATGTACCGGATGTCGGGGAGGCGGGCGATGCCGCATCCCTGCACCGCACCGACGCTCACGTCGAGTTCGGACTGCTTCGGCAGGTAGGTCCCGAGCGACCACGAGACGGAGTCGTGCCGTCGGCGAGGCGGGACTGTCCACCGCGTGGGCGATCACGGCCGCGACGGCGAGCGCGGCGAGCAGCAGACCGCCCCGGAACAGCCACGGTGTCGTACCGGTCACGGTTGTCCACAGCACAGCGGTGGCGACGGCGCCGAGTGCGGCAAGGGTGCCCCACAGCCGCCGCGACCCGGCTGTGGGACCCGCCCCGTCAGCACGACGGCGAGCGCACAGCCGACGAGCAGGGCTGCGGCGCGCGTGTCGGTGCCGTAGTAGATCCGGTCCGCGGCGGCGTGGCGCGACAGGATCACGGCGGTCATCGTGGAGGCGGCCGCTCCCGCCGCGCAGCCCGCCAACAGGACCGTACGGCGTGCCCGCGCAGCCGCCCCGCGGGTGACGAGAAGCAGCAGGACCACCAGCAGTGGCCACACCAGGGAGAACTGCTCCTCGATCGCCAGCGACCAGGTGTGCTGTAGCGGCGACGGCGCCGGTCCGGTGACAGCCCGGCCGTTGAGCCGAAGCAGGCGCCGTCGCCGTCCGGCTGCCCGCCGTCGGCACCGGACGCGCCGTTCACCGTCCAGACGTACGGCAGCGGCGTCAACGTACGGGCCGCGGCGAACCGGGCCGGTGACGTGACGTGACGTACAGGGTGCCCGCCGGTTGCACGCTCGCGTTGACCGGATACTGCCTCGGTGAAAAGGGTCGTCGACGCGACCGCCGGGACACCGGATGTGCGCTGGTTCACCGTCGCCGGTGGCGGCGTGGTCGCATCGGCGATGGTGCATGGCAATCCGCCTGCCGGGTTGGCGCCGACGTCCTGCCCGGGCTCAACGCCGCCACCGGTCACGGTGACGCTCGCGGTCACGGTCGGTACAGGTGACTCGCTGACGTTGCGCGCGGGCGGCGAGCACACCGAGGTGGCCGGCTTCGCGGCGCGCTTCGCCGACGATCCCGGCCGGTGGCACGCGATCACGTTGACCGATGCCGGCACAGACGTGCCGTGGCGGGCCGAGCGTTCCCGCGGCGACGTCACCGTCGTCGCCGCCTCCTGTCTCGGTGGGCAGTCGCCGACCGACGTGCTGGATGCCCGCATGGTGCGCGGGGACCGCACGGTCGGCGACGGGCCGGCGCTGACGGCGGCGGAACGCGCCACCGCCGCCCGCCACGCCTGCGTGTACCCGTGACTACATGACGGATGCCACCGGTGGGCGGACCCGCCGAATCCGGGGCGTGGTCCAAGGCGCTGCCCGTCACCGCTGCGATGTCGCCCGACGGCGTCCGGCTCGTCGTAGAACCGCTATTCGAGCAGGTACGGCCCCAGGTGTCCGCACGACATGAGCGGGCCGTCTGACCCCGACGAGCAGGACCAGCACGGGAGTGACGTACCCGTTTCATGGTGCCGTCAGGTGGGTGTGAGGCGGTGGTCGAGGGCGGTGTGGCGGCGACCGGCACCGACGGTGCGTACGGCGGCGGCGAGAGCGCGGCGGGAGCCGACGAGGACGACGAGTTTCTTGGCGCGGGTGACGGCGGTGTAGAGCAGATTCCGTTGCAGCATCATCCAGGCGCTGGTGGTCAGCGGGATCACGACGGCGGGGTACTCGGAGCCCTGGGATCGGTGGATGGTCATGGCGTAGGCGTGGGCGAGTTCGTCCAGTTCGTCGAAGGCGTACTCGATCAGCTCGTCCTCTTCGGTGCGTACGGTGAGGGTCTGATCGTCGGTGGACAGGGTGGTGACGACGCCGACGGTGCCGTTGAACACGCCGGCCTGGCCCTTGTCGTAGTTGTTGCGGATCTGGGTGACCTTGTCACCGACCCGGAACACCCGCCCGCCCATGCGCCGTTCGGGTTGACCGTCGCGGTGTGGCGTGAGGCGCTGCTGCAGCAGGGTGTTGAGGGCTGCGGCACCGGCGGGGCCGCGGTGCATCGGGGTGAGGACCTGAACGTCGCGGCGGGGGTCGAGGCCGAACTTCGCGGGGATGCGGGTGCAGGTGACGTCGACGGTGAGCTCCGCGGCGGCGTCGGTGTCGTCGCACTGGAACAGGAAGAAGTCGCTCATCGCCTGCAGCAGCGGGGGTTTGCCGGCATTGATGCGGTGCGCGTTGGTGACCACTCCGGACTCTGCGGCCTGCCGGAAGATCTGCGTCAGCCGGACCCTGGGGATGGTGTCCGCGGCCAGCAGGTCGCGCAGCACCTCCCCGGCCCCGACGGACGGGAGCTGGTCGACATCGCCGACGAGCAGAACGTGCGCGCCGCGCGGGACGGCCTTGATCAGCTTGTTGGCGAGGATGAGGTCGAGCATCGAGGCTTCGTCGACGACGAGCAGATCGACATCGAGGGGGTTGTCCCGGTCGAACGTGGCTTCGCCGCCGGGGCGTAGTTGAAGCAGCCGGTGCACGGTCGCTGCGGGATGGCCGGTGAGTTCGGTGAGGCGCTTCGCCGCTCGGCCGGTCGGCGCAACGAGGGCGATCTTGGCTTTCTTGGCGGCGGCGAGTTTGACGATCGACCGGACGGTGAAGCTCTTGCCGCAGCCCGGCCCGCCGGTCAGCACGGCTACTTTGGCGGTGAGCGCGAGCCGGACGGCGTGTTCCTGTTCGGGGGCGAGGTCCGCGCCGGTGGAGGCTTTCAACCAGCGCAGCGCTTTCGGCCAGTCGACGCCGGTGAAATGCGGGAGCCGGTCGGCGCGCTCGTTCAGCAGCCGCAGCAGGCTTCCCGCGAGGGACTGTTCGGCGCGGTGGAACGGCACGAGGTAGATCGCCTGCACCAGCTCGGCGTCACCGGTCGGGATGGTTTCGCGTACGACGCCTTCCTCCGCCACGAGGTCGGCCAGGCAGGCGGTGACGAGGTCGGCGGGCACGTCCAGGATCTTCGTCGCGTCGGTCACTAGCTGCGGTACAGGCAGGTAGCAGTGTCCGCTGTCGGTAGCCTCCGAGAGGGTGTACTGCAGGCCCGCCTTCACCCGCTGCGGGCTGTCGTGCGGGATACCGACGGCCTGGGCGATCGTGTCGGCGGTCTTGAAGCCGATTCCCCACACGTCGGCGGCCAGCCGGTACGGCTCGTCGCGGACCACGCTGATCGAGGCGTCGCCGTACTGCTTGTAGATCCGGACCGCGACCGACGTGGACACCCCGACGGTCTGCAGGAAGACCATCACCTCCTTGATGGCCTTCTGCTCCTCCCACGCCGCAGTGATCTTCGCCGTGCGTTTCGGTCCGAGCCCGGGTACTTCTACCAACCGACCGGGTGCCTCTTCGATGATCCGCAGGGTGTCGAGGCCGAAGTGGGTCACGATGCGTTCGGCGAACACCGGACCGATGCCCTTGACCAGCCCGGATCCGAGGTACCGCTGGATGCCCTGAATCGTCGCGGGCAGGACCGTGGTGTACGAATCGACCTCGAACTGGCGCCCGTACTGCGGATGCGACGACCACCGACCCACCAGCCGCAGGCTTTCCCCCGGTTGTGCACCCAACAACGCACCGACCACCGTGAGCAGGTCTGTGCCACGGGCGGTGGCTACCCGGGCGACGGTGTAACCGGTCTCCTCGTTGACGTAGGTCAGCCGCTCCAGGACGGCTTCGAGTACGGCACCGGAGCCGCGGGAAGACTGATTCACGCCACCATCGTGCCCGGCCGGCCGTTGCACAGCCAGGCAGGCCCTCACGGCGTCCATCCCACCCCGGCCAGGGCCGGGGTGGGATGGACTATCCGGGGGTCATCATCGGGCGACTACTTTTTCAGGGCCCACTTCTGGTTGTCCTTGCCGCTACAGGCCCACAGTTGGATCCTGGTGCCGTTGGCGGTCCCCGGTTCTTCGGCGTCCAGGCAGAGGCCGGATTCCACGCTGACGATGCTGCCGTTGGCCGCCATATTCCACTGCTGGTTGGCCCCGCCGGTACAGTTCCAGATGATGGCCTTCGTGCCGTTGGCCGTGCCGTGAGCGCTCGCGTCGAGGCACTTGTTGCCGTACACCTTCAACTGCTTGCTCGACGTGAATTGCCACTGCTGGTTCGCTCCGCCGCTGCAGTCGAACAGCTGTAGCCGGGCGCCGCTGTCGCGACTCAAGCCCACAACGTCCAGGCATCGCTGGGAGGCCGCGCCGCGCACCTCGCCGCCGACACCGCCGGAGGAGCCGCCTCCACCGTCACCGCCGGAGGAGGCGCCTCCGCCGAGAGCGGCGGCGATGGCGGCGTAAGCGGGCTTCTTGGCGAACTTCTCGTCCCAGGGCAGGGCGGCGCCGCTGCCGGGAACCACCGACGGGATCCAGGAGTACTTGTCGCTGAAGTCCCACAAGGTGATGCCTACACAGCGACTCACCGCAACACACGACTTGACCACGGTGGAGTAGTCGGTCGCCTGCTGGGTGTCCTTGTCGGTGCTACGCGGAAGGGGCATCCGGATGTCGAGCTCGGTGAGGGCCACGTCCACGCCGAGGGCTGCGAAGCGCTCGATGTTCTGCTGCATGGTGCTGGGGATCTTCCCCACTTCAAGGTGCGACTGCATGCCCACGCCGTCGATCGGCACGCCCTGCGCCTTGAGTGACTTCACCAGGTTGTACGCCGCGTCACTCTTGGCATTGACTCCCTCGATGTTGAAGTCGTTGTAGTACAGCTTCGCCCCTGGGTCGGTGGCCCGGGCGGTCTTGAAGGCCTCGGCGATGTAGCTGTCACCGATCTTCTGCTGGAACACCGACTGCCGACGGGTGCCGTCTTCCTCGAATGCCTCGTTGACCACGTCCCAGTGGATGACCTGACCCTTGAAGTGGGTCGCTTCGTTCGTGATGTGGTTGCGCATCACGCCGAGCAGCTCGTTGGCGGGCACGCCGCTGACCCAGCCGGGCAGCTGGCTGTGCCACACCAGCGTGTGCCCGCGCACCTTTTGGTTGTGGTCCTTGGCGAATTTCACGAACGAATCGGCCCGGTCGTAGCTGAACTGCCCCGGATTCGGCTCGGTCGCATCCCATTTCATCGCGTTGCCGACGGTGAGCTGGTTGAACTCGCTACCCAGGATCGCGAGGGCCGCTGGTTCGGAAAGCCCGTCCGTGGCCGAGCCGAAGTACCGGCCCTTGGCCGCGGCAAGCTGAGCCAGCGTGGTGTCGGCATGCGCCGTGGCGGCCACGACGGATATGGCCGCACCGGTCACCACGGCGGCCCCGATCGCGAGCAGGCTCAGGGGCCGCCGTCGTATCGCAGAACGATGTGACATATGTGGATACTCCTTGCAGAAGTCGGCAGCGGGCCCAGCGTGTCCGGCCACCGAGGGCGGACAGCGAACGCTGCCGCGAAGCGATAAAGGAAGTTCAGTCCCAGCGGAATAGCGTATAAGAGAATGCGTTACGCACCGGCAAATGTCAATGCACTGTGGCGATCGGATCGGTGGCACCTGGTTGCTCGTACTGCGAGACGGGCGCCAATTCCGACGCAAAAGACGGCCGGCGCCGAGCTTATCGCGTGGCGACTTATCTGCACCTTAGGGAATGCGCAAATCTTGCTTTGAGAATTCTTAAGTATCGTCTTTTCGTCGGCGGACGCAACGTTCCTGCGGCCTCAGCGAGGAACTCACCCCGAGAGAACCCCCGAACGGGTGGGTACAAATAACGGCTGATCGACCCGATCAAGGGAGAGGCGCCAGTTGACGACCGGGACCACCACGGGGCGGGCGCCCGCCAGCGAGTCGGCGGGTGCGGTCACGGACGAGTGGTTGATCACGATGTTGGTCGATCGGGCTCGTGGTCACGGGCTGCAGCTCACTGGTGATGGCGGGCTGTTGCCGCAGAGGACCGAGCGGGTCCTCGAGTCCGTGCTGGACGGTGAGATCACCGGTCACGTCGGCTACGACAAGCATGACTCGGCGGGTAAGGGCAGCGGGAACACCCGTACAGGCGGCCGCACGAAGACGGTGTTCACTGACGTCGGGCCGGTGCCCGACCCCGATCGCCGGGCCCCTGTCTGCCAGGGTGAGTTGAGGCCAGCGGAACACCACGCGGGCCCCCGCCTGGTTTCATGCCGGGTACGAACGCGATCGAGAGTGTCAACGCCCGTATCCGCAAGGCCGTCCGCGCCCGTGGTCACTTCCCGACCGAGCAGGCCGCATCGAAGTGCGTGCACATGGCGTTGATGAGCCTGGACCCCACCTCATGGAGAGGGGGTCACACTTGGACCGATGATACTTTCGGTCACCCACTGGCCACTTTATGCAGTAGCATCGCTGCTTCGGCGGGCCGCATAGACCGAGGGAGACATGCCATCAGCGCGAACAGTGATCGAGAAGTGCACGGGTAGGTGGCCGGTACCTGCCGAGCCTTGATGGTGGGTAGCCCGAGCGGCACGTCCGTGCAGACGGCTTCGTGCATCGACGGGCTGTGGCGGCGACGTTTGACGGGGGTTCGGGGCCGTGTTTGCCCTGATCATGACCTTTATCACGTTCGGGGTTGTTGTTGGGTCGGCGGAGAACCTGCCTGTACAAAGTGTCGGTCTTGGCTGTCTTGCAACATCGGCAGGGGTTTTTGATTCATGGGTATGCAGCTTCCGGAGTGGACGCGCACGCTGTTTCTGATCGCGTCTGGTGACGGGTGGCCGGAGGCTGACGAGGACCAGTTGTGGGCGTTGGCGCGGCAGTGGACGGCGCTCGGCGACACGGTCGACGCGTTGCAGACTCGGGTCGCTGAGCCGGTGCGGGCGATGCGGCGTACCGATTGGGATGGTCCGGCGGTGGCCGCGTTCGGGATGGCGCGTGGCGGGCTCACCGGTCAGCAGTTGTCGGGTATGGCGGTCGGGTCGCAGAACGTGGCGGGCTTCGTCCACCAGACGGGCGTCAACGTCCAGTACATGAAAATCATCGTGCTGGAGGAGTTGCTGCTGCTCGCCGGGCAGATCGCGCACCTGCTGGCCATGGCGGGTCCGTCCTTCGGTGGTTCGTTGGCCGCGGTGGCGGGGTTGAAGGCGTTGGGTGAGTATCTGGCCCGGGCGGGAGTCACTTGGTTGAACGCCGCGATCGCGTCGTTGGCGATCAGTGAGGGGTTGCAGCTGGGCGTGGACGCGATCGGTCAGAGTGTGCAGTTGGCGTTGCATACCCGCCGCCGGTGGGATTTCGCGTTGACCGTGGACGCCTCGATCGTGGGGGCGGTCGGTGGGATGTTGGGGCCGCTGGTGGATCGCGGTCTGGGCGCCCCGCTCGGCATGATCAAAGGCAGGGTTGGTGAGGGCCTGTCTCGGGTGGTCACCAATGCCTCCCATGAATATCTGACCTCCGGCACGTCCGGCGCGGTCACCGGCCGGGGATGGACCGGTACCCCATGGGACGCGACCGCCGGTATGACGGAAGGCACGGTCGACGCGTTGGGTCGTGCCCGGCGGCACCACGGCGCGATGCCCTCCGGCGCCGCCTTGACCATGGCGTCGCTGCCGGCGGTCGACACCGTCGGCGCCGCACCGGACGATCGGTCGATGACCGGGCCGGCCGAGGCCCCCGGGCGGCCGGACGGCCCGCCGACCGGGGAGGATCACGCCGGGCGGCGGGCCGCCCCACTCGCCGCCACACCAGCCGGGAGTTCCGGCGCGGATCACCCCGGCGGTCGGCGGGAACCCGATCCGCCGGTCCGGCGGCTGCGCATCGACGCGGCGCAAACCGAAACCGGCCTGGCGCACACGGTCAGTACGTCGGGGCCGCAGACGCACCGGGTTGAAGTGTTCGAGGTCAACCCGGACGGTCAGGTCCACCGGGTCGACACCACACCCGTCGCGCCGGATGCGGCCCCACTCAGCACCGTCGCCGCAGGCGAGTCTTCCCGCACGGCGTCGGCCAGCGATCTGGCGCAGCGGCGTGAGGAGGTGATGAGCAAGCTGGAGGCGGCGAACCTGGCCGGTGTGCAAGGCTTCGGTGTTTTCCTGGACCCGGGTGCCGGCCGTGTGATGGTCCACTTGGCCGCCGCGGGAGATCCCGCTGTGCTGCGTGGACAGGTGGAAGGCGTCATCGGTGCGGACGTCACTCTGACGATCATCAACGCAACACTCGGCCCGCAGCCCGCGCCGATGGTGACCGCTCCCGCACCCGGCACCGCCGCGGTACCCGGCGCGCCGGTCCGGCGGCTGCGCCCGGAACAGACCCTGCAGGAACAGACCCGGCAGGGGCAGGTCCAGCGGGACGCTACCGGAAGCGAAACGCCAGGCCCAGCCGGGCCAAGTAACTCGGATGCCGGTTCGGCGAATTCTCCGGATCTGGATGCGCTCTGGGGTGACCTGGCCGAACCAACGAAGGTCCACGACCGTGAGCGGGACGATCAGGGCGATATCCGGCTCAACCCACTGTGGTATCGGTTGAGCGATCTACCTCCGGGCGTGGTTCTGAGCCACCGTGGCGGCAAGTGGCGTTACGTCGTTCGGGCCGACGGTGCAATCTACATCGGTGCCGAGAAGTTCGAATCTATGCTCAGTGATGACGAATGGGAGAATCTCGTCGGGAACATGCGCCTCGCGGAGGCCAATAGGGACCTCACCGTTGACGAGCTCAAGGCGGCGCTGCGGCGACAGGGGCATCCCACGATAGCCGCCGGATTTACCGACACCGGCACGGCCGTAGCGGCGCCGGCCCGAGTCGGCGGCGGGCTGCACTGGAACCCGGACATGGAGCGTTGGGAGGTCAACGACAAGTCTGGCCGATACATGAGCACCACGGCGCGGCCTGGCATTACCGAAGAGCGTGCCCTGCCGTGGATCACCAACGTCGCCGCACGGTTGACCGAGCATCTCGGTGTCGAGATCGCGCCCGTGCCGTACCGTACCCCCGACGCTGCCGCACCTCCTGTCGGGCCACAAAGTGCAACCGTCCCAGCGGCCGGGGCTATTGCGTAGTCGGGTTGCCCCTGGTCATGGCCGGGTTGCTGGTGGTCACCGCGTTGATCAGATCGTGGTCGGTGGTTCGCGCGTCGGGTGGCTTCGGCGATGTTCGTGGCGCCGCTCGTGCGGTGGGACCCGAGCGAGGTGTTACGCAGTGTCGAGAAGACGGCGGGGCCGTTGCCGGTTAGGGCCTGGCGGGAGTCTTCACGTAGCGTCACATCTCTGACGTAATGGGTAGGGTCGGCGGCACAGCGAGGTGCCTATTGAGCAGGTCCTTTTGATCTTGTAGGCGTTTCCGCTTCCGCTACGCTCAGGCGGATGCCCGATCAGCCGCTCGCCGACACCGCGGTGGTCGTTTCGTCGTGCTCGCGCAGCAGGCGTAGGACCGTCGTGGGAGACGGGTGTTTCCCCATCTTGCTACGCCGTTCCGCTCAGTGCCTGTTTTCGATCTTTGATCATGGCCGAGCCGGCGACGAGTGCGTTTCCGGGACCGCGAAGGTGCCAGCACATCCGGCAGGAGTTGGTCTACGCCGCCCGATCTGGGGCGGTCAGCTGGCTTACGCGGTCGGCGTTCAGGGGTAGCGCGTGCCGGGCGGCGAGCAGCGCGGCCCGACTGGCTGTGAGCATCGTCGCGATGGTGCGGCGGACCATGACCGCTTCCAGCCGGGTCAGTAGTTCGCCCCGACTGACTGGCTTGATGAGGTAGTCGTCGGCGCCCGCGTCCAGGGCCGCCTCGGCAATCCGACTCTGCGCGTGGGCTGACAACATCAACACCGGCAGTTCAGCGGTGGCCGGTCGGGCGCGCAACGCCTGACACAATTCGATGCCGCCGACCTGGGGAAGCCGGACGTCCAGCACGGCGGCGTCGATGCGGTGGGTGTCTGCCAGGGTGAGCGCGGTGCCGGCGTCGGCTGCGGTCAGGACTCGGTGCCCGTCGGCGGTCAGGACGCGGCTGAACAGCTCACGATGGTCCGGATCGTCGTCGACGAGCAGCACACTCAGCACAGGGCGCCTCCAGGCAAGGGCGACAGGTCGTCCATGACCCGGGTGGATGGTCCTCCGCTAACCTCGTCGGCAGCAATGGCGCCCTGCTGAGCGGTCCGAACGTCAGACGCGTACGAACATCCGGGCAGTGGTGGCCCGCTGGCTGCGCTTACCCGTGCAGTCGACGTCGGCGTCGGTATTACTGTGCGGGCGCAGGGTGCCGTCGGGCAGCTTGGTGTACGACACAGCGAGTTTAAGGGTGATCCAACCGGTGCGGTCGGTGCCAGCGACGACCCGCAGCGAGGCGTAGTCGGCGTCGCCCTTGGCCAGGTGCGCGGCGCGCGACAGTGACGTGAACGTGGCGGTGTTGCTCGGTAGGTCACGTCCACCGTGCCGCCGTGCGCGCCGGTCACGGTGACCCGCACGTCGCACACGTCACGTCGCACACGTCGGAGCTGGTCGTCCACCACGTCCTCACCCCAGCTAGCGACGCCGGCCTTGATCGTGGGTACGGCCAGCTTCGCCACCAGGTGCGGCCCGTACCGGCCGCCCGCCTGCGCCGCTGAACCCGGCGCAACGGCAACTCCCACCCCGAATGCCGCACAGGCCGCGACCGCGACCATCTTCCGTACCAGCCGGACAACGCCTGCGTACCCCTTTGCCCTCACCCCGCGGTTCGGGGGTGCCACGCGCGGCACCCCGCCGAACACGCCCGACCGTAGAAGCGATCCAGCGGCAGCGTCCGCCAATCGCGCGATGCACCACTCGTCCGGGCATGACGGCGCGCAAGCCGAAGGTTCGGTGGCGCAAATGTTCACCGTGTCGGACCTCAACGGCGACCGCCGCCACAACGACGACGGCCTCTTCCCCCAGTGGGGGAGAAGCCGTCGGTGTCTGCGGAGGGCTGTCGGTCAGGGTTCGCGCTCGCCGCTGTCGCTGGTGAGTCCTTCCAGCATCCTGACGATCTGGCCCACGCCGGCCTTGATCTCCGCGGCGTCGGCCTTGTGCTCGGCGTAGTGGTCGAGTTGTGTTTCCCGCAGGGCCGACAGGACCCGGGTGTGCCCGCGCAGCTCGGCGCGGTACTCGGCGACGTCGCGGTCGGCGCCGGCCGCGAGCGCCCGCGCCGCCGCGGCCTCCTGCCGCACGACCGCGAGTTCGTCCTCCATTGCCGCGATCCGCCGCTCGAGCTCTTCCAGGCTGCTCATGACGTCGATTCTCCCAGGTGTAGAACGGTCCGGGCGGTCAGGGCTGGCGGCCGATCAGGGCGCGCAGGGCGTCGGTGATCGGGTTGATCTCGTCGGCGGCCAGCGCGGCGATCGGCTCGCCCCGCTGGTGCTGGAACCAGCCCAGCGGGACGGTCATCGGTTCGCCGATGACGGCGACGCCGAGGTGCGACAGCCGGGACGGCAGCGGCGCGAGCAACGCGCCTGCGGCGGGCAGCTGCTCGGCGACGACCTCCACGACCATGCGCCGTGGCCGGGCCGCGTTGTAGAGCGGGCCGGACACGACGAGGGCGACCATGCCGCCGGGCGGCACGGTGACCTCATCGAGCAGCCATACCTCCCCGCACTGGGGTTCGACGCTCACCGGGCGGCCCGCAGCCCGGCGATCATCGCGGCGGATCGGTCGGCGCGCTGCGGGGAGTCCAGGCCCGCAGTAGCCATCGTGTCGGCGTCGCGCTGGATGCGCGCCCGCAGGTCGTCCTGGCGGACCAGGGAGTCGAGGTAGTCGCCCATCGACAGGCCGGCGGCCTTGGCGCGTTCCTCGATCAGCGGCTTGGTGGCGACCAGCACGGTCAGTTTTTCGGCCATCCCACCAGCGTACGGCAAGCCTGCCGTATAAAGGCCCGTACGGAAGACCGTACGGGTAGTGACATCGGTCGGGCGGTCTGCGACGCTGGACGGCGGGGCCAGGGCGCGTACGGGCGGATCGTGTCGATCAGCAGCGAGTACAACGCCTCCTTCTCCCAGCCGCTGAGGTGTTGTGCGTCGGGATGCTTGAGGACGTACGACGCGGTGTCGTCGAACGGAGTCCTCTCGGACCGGGCTTGCTCGGTCAGGCGGATGGCGAGACGAGTCACGATGTGCCAGTCGCCGCCGTGGTACAGCAGCACCTACGCCCGCCCGCGGCGCGGTACGAGTTGGCGGCCTATACGCCCCACAGGGGACGCCGGCTGCCATGCACCCGTCTCGCGAAATGGTCTCGGGCGAGGCAGTAGGTCGACGGGCCTCCCGACGAGCGCATCGACGTCGCCAGAGGACACAGTCAGCCACTGAGGGTCGTGCAGCGTGCGGTGCGCCTGGTCCGCGGTGAAGGTCCCCACGTTCTGCTCCTCGAGGAGGGCGCGCCGGCCTGCTGGGTTCGAGTCGGACGATGAGGAGTCGAGACCCATCCCGTGATGATGCCGGGCTCAGCTGACATTTCGCGGGCGGGACCTTCGCCGGGTCGCGTCTGCTGTTCCGCGCGTACCGTCGGCGGGGTGGAGGTCGAGGCGATCGTCGAGGCGGCCATGTGCACGCCCGACCGGTTGTGACGTGTTGAGGTGGTGCGTCGGCGCGGGCGCCCGGACCGCTGGTATCGGATCGTACGCGGCGACGAAGACGCGGTGCTGGACTGGCTGTCGATCAGCTCGGTGGAGCGGATCCTGGCCGAAGCGGACGTAGACATCGGCAGTCTGGTTCCGGTTGACGCGGCCGGCGCGGAGGACGTCGAGCCGGACGCGCATTGTGCTGCCTGATTGGCGGACATCGTGGAGGTGGGGTGGCGTCCGGACTGGGACCCGGACGCCCCTGTCATACAAGGGGCCGGGCATCACGAGCGGGACGACGCCCTCCGGAGTGCCGTTGAACAGCAGCTCGGATGGGGTGGTCTCTGGTTGAACGGTGTGGCGCCCAGGATCAGGATGAGCAGACCACCGGCGTAGGCATGGTGCGCCAGGCATGGGTGGACGGTTCGGTGAAGCGACCGCCGGTCCATCAGGTTCGTAGCTTCATACCGTTCTCACCCGCTTCAGGAATCGACTGTCGGCGATGTTGGCCGGTGTCACCGGATGCGGTCAGGAGATTGTCGGAGTTGACGCAGAAGCCGCCCAATACGATTAGCGGTCTTGCAGGGGCCTTGGGACTGGCAGGCTCGTGTAATCCAACGACGCTGTTCGGTGTCCTGCCCGAGCACCGACGGAAAGCCCGACAGAGTTGTGGCCGCTGGCGGTCAGGTTGCGAAGGCCGAGATATCCAGGCCGTGGGCCGCGACGAGTTGCGCGCTGCCGTCGGCTAGGCGGTAGCACAGGCCGACCACGGCGGCCTGGCCGGTGTTCACCCGCTCGGCGAGCAGCCGGGAGCGCTCGAGCAGCAGATCGACGCTGCGGCTGATGTGCGTGGCGAGGATCTCGTCGGCGTGCAGGCGTCCGGCGGCCCGCGCCGCGAGGACGCTGGGAGTGACGCGCTCGACGACGTCTCGGATGTACCCGACTGGCACCATGCCGTCGTCGAGTGCGGCGCAGGCGGCGCCGACCGCGCCGCAGGCGTCGTGACCGAGGACCACCACCAGCGGGCAGTCCAGCACGTCCACCCCGTACTCGATGCTGCCCAGCACCTCCGCACCGATGGTGTGGCCCGCGGTTCGCACCACGAACAGGTCGCCTAGGCCACGGTCGAAGATGATCTCGGCGGCCAGCCGGGAGTCGGAACACCCGAACAGCACGGCGAACGGGCGCTGCTGCGGTGCAATCTCAGCGCGACGTGTCGCGTCCTGGTTCGGATGCTCCGGCGCACCAGCGACGAACCGCTGGTTACCGGCGAGCAGGAGCTCGAAGGCGTCCTTGGGAGTCGGGTACTTGATCTCGGCCATGGCCGCAGCCTAGGCCAAGTCCTTGCGTCACGCTGCCTGGTCCTCCCAGCGCCCGTGGCAAGGCCGACAGCCGGCGGATCAGGTTCCGGGTGGCCGCCCGCGACCAGGACGCCGCGCTGCTCCCGGGGTGCGAGCGGGTCCTGGACGCCGACCACCCCCGGGCGGCGGTCCAGGTCGAGGTCGAGAGACCGCCAGCGGCGGCCCTGCGCGGCGAACAGTTCGGTCAGGTCGGTGCAGGTCTGCGTCCACGTCCGCATGATCCCGGCGACGTCGGCGGTGCTGACCCGGTACGCGCCGCGCGTCTGCTCCAGTAGCGCCAGGTGCTCACGGGCCAGAGCCACGCCCTCGGCCGTGAGATCCTCAGTGAGGCGACCTGACCCCTCTGCCCGACCAAGGGGGAGCCGGCCGCCCTCATGGAGATTCCTAGGTTTGGGTCCGATGAGATGAGGGATGGTGGTTCACCACGGCATGGCGGCGCATCGATGAGATCCCCGACGGCGACGCCGCCCGCATGTGGCTGTTCGGCGTGGCATACCGGGCCTTGGCCAACCACCGCCGCAGCCGACACCGCCGCAACCGGCTCATCGACGCCCTCACCCACGCGCTGAGCACCGTGTTCCCCGCATCACCGGGGCATGACCACACCGAGCTGCACGAAGCACTGCAGACCCTCAGCAGCGACGACCAGGCCGTGCTCACCCTCAACGCGTGGAAAGGACTCACCCCGACCGAAATCGGCGCCGTGGTCGGCCTCGACCCCCGCACCGTCCGCGTCCGGCTACACCGCGCCCGGCAACGGCTGCGCGCGAAGCTGACCCCACCTCACGCCACCACGTCGAGCCGTCACGGGGGCGGTCGCGACGCGTTCACACAGGCGCACGGGGAGGCCACCCGGCACGCCGGCTAACGTCTACCCGCAGGCAGACGTTAGCGCTCACCGACGGACGCCCGGACGTCCGGATGCGGATCCGTATCCGGGACGTCCGGGCGTCCGGACATATCCGCGGACAGACGCGAACAGACCCCAGGCGGACGCGAGCGGAAGCGAACACGCGCCATCCGGGCACGCGGATCCGGACCCGTCTCCGGCTTGCGCGTTCCGGGACCGTTCGCGCGTGCACCCGCATGCGCAACGGCCGTGTGGCGGGCGTTACCAGCGGCCTGCGCGCGTACGCGAGCAGCCGCCCCTGCGACCAACGGGAGCAGGCTCGTGAGGGACATCGGAACGGAAACTGGCGGTAGTCGTCAGCGGGAGGGCGGTGTCTCGGTGGACAGGTTGCCGAGGTGCCGGTAGATGGTGGGCCGGGTGACGCCGAACTCAGCGGCTATGTGAGCGACGGTGTGCAGGCGGCGCCCGTCGGGGCCGGTTTCCTCGTACATGTCTCGGGCGATCTTGGCTTGGCGTGCGGTGAGTTTGGGTTTCTGGCCGCCGGTGCGCCCGCGAGCGCGGGCGGCGGCGAGGCCGTCGAGGGTGCGCTCGGACATGAGGGCGCGTTCGAATTCGGTGATGGAGCCGAGGATCTGGAAGAACATCCGGCCCATCGCGGTCGAGGTGTCGATGTTCTGGTCGAGCACGACCAGGTCGACACCGCGCTCCTGCAGTTGGCCGGCCAGGTCGATGAGGTGCTCGAGGGAGCGGCCGAGCCGGTCGAGCTTGGTGACCACAAGCTGGTCGCCGCGGTCGAGGATCTCGAAGAACTTTGCCTTGAGTTCAGCGGAACGGACACGGTCCTCGCAACTCCCAGGAGGTCTGGGTGTTGCGAGGACCGCTGGATCCCAAGAACCGGGTTGAGGGCCTTTCGACGTCTACCGTTCAGCCTGCTGGCTCCCGGTCGTCCGTGTTGTCCCTGCACGAGGTCCGCCACCCGGTCGGCGTGTTCCTGTGCGCGGGGCTGCAGGTAGTCGACGGCGTGGTTTGCGGCCCTGACCACCTACTTCAGCAGCAGCTCCGCGTCGAAGTCGCGTGGGCGGTCGCTCGCCCGGCGAACTCGGCGTTGACCTCCGCCTTGGCGTCGTACGTGCCTGACGTCAGCGCGTCGAACTTTCGCTCCGGTCGTGCGCGCACCAGCTCGGACGTGCTGCTTCGTTCCGTCACGGTCCGAACGCGGAGATGACCACCCTCTGCCAAGTGCCGTTCTGCGCTGAGGCCGGAATCGAGAAGTAGCTGACAACCACGGCAGATTCGCCGATCTTGTGATCGATGCGTATGGTGTCATTCGTCGCCCAGTACCAATCATGAATGTCATGGCACCCATGTGTCTTCACAATCCAAACAGGGGTGGTGCTGACGACCTGATCTTGGTTTCGTCCTACGACGGCGAACTTCTGATCGTTGGCGGCGGTGTTGCAGACCTGAAGCTGTACTGCTGGAACGGCGGCAGAGGCCGATCCGGGTAGCACCAGACCGCCGAGAACAACTGCAGTGCCTACGGTCGTGGCAGCCTTGCGCCAGAGATGAAACATTGAGTTTCTACACTCCTCGCATCATGAGAACGCTGGTGGAGTACTGCTGACGTCGGTAGACGCCCTTCAGGACCGGCCACTTCGGACACTGCCGTCGCACCCAACGCCGCGAAGGATGTCTACGGATACCGATCCTAAGGCACCGCGGCTCTACGGCGGTAGTGAGGATCCCGGCGGTCGGCGGAGCCGTCCTTAGTGGACCACTGACGTGAGGGGTTACGGCCAGGATCCGGTGCTGGCCGGGTTGCCGACGCTGCGGGAGTTCGCAGACGCGCACGGCACGCGGCCGGTCAGGAGTTGCTGCTCGCCGGCGGGCTCGTCGGTGCGCTCGCGGCGTTCGTGCTGACCGTCGAGAAGATGGCGCTGCTGAAGGACCCGGCCTACGTGCCCAGCTGCTCCATCAACCCGATCCTGTCCTGCGGCTCCATCATGACCACCAGCCAGGCCGAGGCGTTCGGGTTCGCCAACCCGCTCATCGGCCGAGCCACCTTCCCCGTCGTAGCCGCCACCGGCGCCGCTCTGCTCGCCCGTGCCCGGCTGCCGCGCTGGTGGTGGCTCGGCCTGCAGGCCGGCGTCCTGTTCGGCGTCGGGTTCGTGCACTGGCTGTTCTTCCAGAGCCTCTACCGCATCGGCGCGCACTGCCCGTACTGCATGGTGGTCTGGGTCGTCATGATCGTGCTGTTCGCCTACCTCACCCCGCACAACCTCGACCGCGGCCACCTGCGCGCACCCCGCCGGCCCACCAACACCACTACTGGCCTGCCCGAACAGCCAAACTTCACGGCATTGCGGCTTGTCCCGTACGGATCACCGAGTTGGTGACCTGCCTCCAACGTCCGCCACCGCCGCCGGGCCGGTGTCGCCGGCGGCGCCTTCGGCCGATCCCCTGCCGAACAGCCGGTCCTCATCCAGCGCTGATGTCTGCACGACGAGTACGTCGCAGACGGCCTTCCTCACAACGCCGGCCGGAACCGATCCCAGCAGCTGGCCGTGGCTCGCGCCGAGCCCACGGTTGCCGACGACGATGAGGTTCGCCGGGTTCGCACCCACCGTGTCGAGGAGGGCCTGTGCCGGGTCCCCGGCGACGAGCCGCTGCTCGATGAATCGTGCTCGCTCGTCGGTGAGGCCGGTGACCGACTTCTCCAAGGCTTCGCGAGCGGCCTCGGCACCGTAGACGTCGCGGTGCAATCCCTCATCGGGGCTCGACGCCGCCGTGCTGGGGTCGTCGTCGCGGTACGCCGTGACGACGACCAGCCTGGCGTGGGCGGCTTGGGCGACCTCCGCGGCCCGGTCCACGGCGTACAGGCTGGTCGGGGTGCCGTCCGAACCGACCACGACCCGGTCGTACACCGTGATGCTGCGCCTGCTGCCGAGCGGCACGATCGGGGACTCGTCCACCTCGTCGGGCGGGTTCACCCACAGCATCGCCACGGCGCCGATGGCCAGCAGGACGCCGGCGAGGGTCATGGCGTTGCTGCCCTTGTTGTCGAGGAGGTGGTCGAAGATCCAGCCGAACGTGACCGTCTGTATCAACATCGGCACCACGATCATCATGTTCAGGATGCCCATGTAGACGCCGGTGCGCTTCGCCGGAACCATGCTGGCGACCATCAGGTACGGCACACCGACCGCGCTGGCCCAGAAGATGCCGAGGCCGATCATCGGAACCAGCGCGACGTACTGGTTGTCGATGCGAGCCAGCCAGATCAGTGCCACCGCGGCCAGGCCGAGAGCGATCGCGTGCACCCGCTTGGCGCCGATCCTCTGGGCGAAGCCCACCAGGAACAGCGCCGAGACCATGGTGACGAAGTTGTAGGCGGCGTTCTGCAGACCGCTCCAGGCGATCGCGTCCTCCCAGGCCCGCCCGCCCTGCTCCGGCGTGGCGCCGAAGACCGTCTCACCGAGACTGACAGCCAGGAACTGCCAGTAGATGAACATCGCGTACCACTGGAAGAGGAAGACCACACCGATCTTGTGCATGGCGATCGGCATCGCCCTGACGGCGTCAGCGATCTCACGGACCGCGTGGTGGACACCCTTCGGTGCGGAACGGATCTCCTCGAGATCCTCCTCCGACGGGGTCAGCTCCTTGGTACGCGCCATCGCCGTCAGCACGGTCAGCAGGATGCACGCTGTACCGATCATGAAGCAGACGTACATCCAGTAGGGCACGCCGTTGCCGGCGGTCTTCTCCAGCGCTGACACCTTCTGCAGAAGGAACAGCGACAGGTTCGCCAGCACCGCGCCGGCCCCCGTGAACATGCTCTGGGTCAGGAACCCGCGTGCCAGCTGCGACTTGGGCAGTCGGTCCGAGATGAACGCCCGGTACGGCTCCATCGAGGTGTTGTTGCCGGCGTCGAGCAGCCAGAAGCAGATCACGGCCAGCCACAGGATGCCGACGAACGGGAACAGGAACAGGATGATCGCGCAGAGGATCGCGCCGACGGTGATGAACGGGCGACGGCGACCCCAGCGGGGGTGCCAGGTCCGGTCGCTGATCGCTCCGATCAGAGGCTGGATGATCAACCCGGTGACGGGCCCGGCGAGGTTGAGGATGGGAAGCTGATCGGGTTGCGCCCCGATCAGCAGGAAGAGCGGGTTCACCGCTGACTGGGTGAGGCCGAAGCTGAACTGAACCCCGAAGAACCCGAGGTTCATCATCAGAAGGGCGGGGCCCGTCATCAGTGGCCTGCGTTCGGCCTGCCCGGCAGCACTTGTCGGGGCGGATTCTGATGTCGTGGTGGTCATGGCGACCCCTTCGGCCGACGCGATCCAGGTCAGACCTTCGTTGCGACGCTAAACCCGTGCCGGGTGGCCCGCAACCGGGGCTGCCGGGTGCGGCTGCCGGCGTAGCTCCGCGCCGGGCACATCGGTTCGCGGACGTCCGGCCGGCGATGCAGCAAGATCTTGTTCTCGTGAGAACGAACGGGCTGCCACGGCGACCATCGCCCCTCGACGGGCCGGACGCCGTGTAATAGCGTTCAAAGAACGCGTGACGAGCCGAGGTCACGAAGGTCACGGGTGCCTTGGTGTGACTCGCGCCTCCGCTGGGGCTTGCGGCGCGGACCGGCTCCCTGGGATCGAACCGGCGCCGGTCGGCACCTGGAGAGGAGACGACGGTGAAGGAATGGAAGACCATCGTGGTCGGCGTCGACGGATCGTCCGGCAGTCGCAAGGCGTTGACCTGGGCCGCCGCCGAAGCCGCAGATCATGGGGCCGACTTGATGGTCCTGAACGTCTGGGAGCACACGCTGCTGCCACCGGCGGGTAGCGTCAGCGTGTCCGAAAGGTACGTGCCCGACCCGAGCCAACGCACCACCGAGGACCTGCTCCAGGTCATCAAGGACGAACTCGGCGAGGAGCCGCCGGTGCTTGTTCAGGCGCACGTCAAGCAGGGCCGACCGGCGAAGGTCCTCATCGAGGAGTCGGCGAACGCCGACCTGCTGGTGGTCGGCAAGCGCGGTCACGGCGGCTTCGCGGGGCTGGTGCTCGGCTCGGTCAGCCAGCATGTCGCCGCCTACGCGCAGTGCCCGGTGACCGTCGTCAATTGATCGTCGGCCCGTTCGTTGCGTTGACGGCGGCTGCGGGCTTCGCCCGCGCCCTTGCGCTCAGCGAACCGGCCGGTTGGTACACCGGTTGGTACATCAGCCTTCCAGAACCAGGATGCGGCCACGGAGCCCGGTCGTCGCCTCGAAGTTACGAACCCGGACGAGAAGACGTTCGGTGATCACCTGAGCGCGCGACACCAGCAGCAGCCCCTTGGCGGAGTAGAGGTCGTCGGCCAGCTCGTGTCCGATCCTCAGTTCGTCGATGGTGATTTCGCGGACCGTTTCGCTCGGCAGCCGCATCCCAATGATCTTGGCCAGCGCGGCCAGATGGTCGTCGAGGTGGGTCTTGCGAGAGGCGAGCGTCGACAGCGCGAGATCGGCCGGGGTGTCGCGATTCACCAAGGCGTCGTACTCGCGCACCACCTGCAGCAGGCGCGCGGCATCGACGGTGTCGGGGTGCAGCGCGGTCACCGGATCCCGGTCCGTCGGTAGCTGCGCACGGACGATATCGCGGACGGCCTCCAGCCGGGGGATCCTGGCCAGCATGCTGTCCGCCAACTTCGGCAGCTGGGCCAGCATGTCCGCCTCCTGGCCGTTACCGGGCATACCCGTCTGCAGGGCGCTCACGACGGTGGGGGGCAGGGTGATGGCGCCGATCTCACCGAGTTGCGCCGCCATTTCGACCTGCCACGCATCCGGCAGGTTCACCGCATCGCACAATTCCCCGACGAGCCGGCGCAGCCTGCCCGCCCGGCTGAACAGCGCCGGCTGCGCCATGGCCAGGGTCTCCATCAGCGCGTCGACACACCCCTTCAGGGTGTCCTGGAGCAGTTCACGCTCGGAACGCATCAACCGGTGCTGGTCCGCGGCCGCGGACACGGTGAGGCGCAACGGATCCGGAGGGCACGGCTTGAGAATGAACCGGAAGACGTTACCCTCGTTGATCGCCGATACCGCGACCTGCACGTCGGCGTCGCCGGTGAGGAGCACCCGGGTGGTCTCCGGTGCCACCTCGTACGCCTTGCGCAGCACCTGTACGCCGTTCATCTGCGGCATCCGCATGTCCGACAGGATGACCGCGATCGGGTCGTCCTCCTGCTCGGCCAGGAGCTCCAGCGCCTCCTGCGGCTCCGTGGTGACGGTGACGGTGAAATTGGTCCGCAGATTACGGCGCAGACCGTCCAGGACGTACGGCTCGTCGTCAAGGCAGAGAACACGGGGTCGGACAGTCATGACGTTCCCATCCTCGATGAACTCCGCACCCTGTGCACAGCAGCTTCACGAGGCCAATCGGCACCGTCAGCACCGTCCTTAGCGTTGTGCGACAGTCTCCACGACCTCGCAGCGGCGCAGCTTCAGCGTGAACAGGGACCCCACGTTCAGGGTCGACGAGACCAGGATGTCCCCGCCCATGGTCTTGGCCAGTCGCCGCGAGATGAACAGGCCCAGACCGGTCCCGCCCGTGCTCATGGTCATCGGGTCCTCCACCCGGTGGAACTTCTCGAAGATCTTGTCGAGCTGATCGGCCGGGATGCCCAGTCCGCTGTCCTGGACCCGCAGCTCGGCATATTCCGCCCCGACGTGCACGGATACGTGCACCTGCTCCGTCTCGGGGGAATACTTGAGCGCGTTGCTGACCAGATTGGTGGCGGCCTGCAGCGCGCGGCCGTTGTCGCACCGTACGGGTACAGGATCGGCCGGCACGTCCACGACGACGCGGGCGCTGCCGAGGTCGTCCGCCACCTGGCGGGCCATCGCGGCGAGGTCATGAACGCCGTCGGAAACCTGAAGGTCGACCTCGTCGTCGGCATCACCGATCCGTGACGCCAACAGGAGGTCGTTCACCAGCCGGGACAGGTGGCTGGCCCGGTCGGCGATGAGGTCGAGGGCGCCCGCGCGTTTGTGCGGCGGCATCCGGTCACCCCGGGTGCGCAGCAAGTCGACGTACCCCATGATCGGGGTGAGCGGGGTCCGCAGTTCGTGTGACACGGTGGCGATGAAGTCCGTCTTCATCCGTTCGGTGCGATGCTCGCGGGTGAGGTCGCGGACCACCACCACGTCGCGCACCAGGCTGTCCCCGGAGAAGACAGCCGAATGCGCCAGCCGCAGGCGGCGGTGTTCCCCGTCCGGACGGCGCAGGGTGACCTCCACCGCCATCTGCGGATGGTCCGCGGTGATCGGCAGCAGGAGCTGACGCTCCTGCGGGTCCGGCACGTGCAGCGCTTCGGCCACCGGCCGACCGAGCGCCTGCTCGGCAGGCAGGCTGGTCAGCCGGGCGAGCGCCCGGCTCCACATCACCACCCGCCCGTCCCCGTCCACCATCACGATGCCTTCGGTGGACTGCTCGACGATGGCGTGCAGCTTGCTGGTCTCGTCCACCAGCCGGTCAAGGTGTTCGGCGCCGCGTAGCGCCGCGCCGAGGGCGTTGGCCAACGGCGCCAACAGGGTGACGTCACGTGTGCTGAAGCCGCGGCCCTTCCGGCCGCGGACCCCGAGCGCGATGAGCCCGAGCCGCTGACCGTCGGCCTCCACCGGGACGACGAGCAACTTCCGGAGCCCGTCCGGCAGGCCTTCCGTCACGATGGTGGGACGGTCGACCGCCGTGATCGCCGCCAGCGACGGCGACATCGGCTCGGTTCGCACCTGTCCGGGGGCCAGTGCGTCGACCGACTGCGTCGACGCGTCGCGGTGCAGGAGCACGGTGGCGAGGTCCGCATCGAAGGCTTCCCGCACCAGCAGCAGGAACCGTCGTGCGACGTCGTCCCGCTTGGCCAGCACGTGCGACAGCTGCAGGAACAGTTCCGACCGGACCCGCTCGTCCGACTCCTGGGCTGCGGCGCGGTAGGCGTACGTGACGGCGAGGGCGGGCATCGCCATGAGCGGAAGGAGCAGCGGCGAGTGCCGCCAGATCTCCACCGTGGTGAGGCCGGTGGCGAGCGTCCCGAGCGCCATGTAGGCGGAGAGCCGCGCCTCCGAGCGGACGATCTGCCAGGGTGACACCCCGCCGACGAGACCGAGGACCTGGGCGAGGCAGCACAGATTCACGGTGGTGAACGCCAGCGTGCCCAGCGCGGCACCGGCGAGGACCCGTACGTTCATCGTCCCGGGCGTGCCGCCGACCCAGTGGACGACCAGGATGAGGCAGCTGACCGCGGCGGAGTACGTGCCGAGGTTGAACAGTGCCTTGATGAAGGGCCGCCGCTGAAGCGCGCTGGCCAGCACAAGCCCCGCGTAGGCCGCCACCAGTGCCTCGTGCGGGCGCAGCACCAGGACGTCGGCGATGAGCGCTGCCTCGTACAGGGTCAGTTCCTCGACCGCGGCGCCGTGCCGTAGCCGGACCACGACGAGTTCGGCGAGGCAGGTGAGCACGATGAGAGCCGGCAGGAGCAGCCGGGTGGGCGCCGCCGCCCCGGTCAAAGGGCTGTTGTGGTCCGATATCGACAGCACCACCCAGGCGGCGAGCGCGGCGCTGAGCGCCGTGACAGCCCCGACTCGCGCAAGGATCGGATCCCGGAGGCGGGACAGCACCGCGCCGGGGGGGGGGGGGGGGGGGGGGGCGGCCCCCCCCCCCCGGGCGGGGTGGGGGGGTGGGGCGGGGGGCCGGCCGGCCCCCCCCCCCCGGCGCCGCCGTGGGGGCCCGGGGGGCGGCCCCCCCCCGGGCGGGGCGCGGGGGCGCCCCCGCGGCCCCCCCACGACAGGTGGTGGGTTGGTGCTCATTCGGGGGGCAGCCACGCCCAGGCACGCGCGGACCACTGCTGGGACGCCCACGCCCGCGCGCTCCAGTCGGTTCCCGCCCAGGCGCGGGCCGCCCACGCTCGGGCAGACCAGTCTTCTCCGGCCCAGGCGCGTGCTGCCCACGCGCGTGCCGCCCAGGCTCGGGCCGCCCACGCGTCGTCGGCGCCCGCCCAGGCTCGTGCCGCCCAAGCCCGTGCCGCCCATGCCCGCGCGGTCGGGTCCAGGTCGGCCCACGCGCGTGCGGCCCAGTCCCGGGAGGCCGGGCTCAGCCGGGCCCACGCCGCTGTTGCCGCGGCCCGGTCACCGCTGACCAACGCCTGGTCCAGAGCGGCCCAGTCCCGGCCGTCGCGGACGACGGCGGCGGTGTCACCCGGATCGGCGCTGTTGGCGTTGCCGGCGTGCCAGCCTGGTACCAGCCGCAACACCGCGGCGGCGTCCAAACCTCCGGCGCCGCCGCCGGCCTCACGGCTCAGCCCGCGCGCCGGATACGCCGTCGAGGTCAGCAGCTGCTTCACCGCGTCCGGGCGCAACCGCGGCTGCTCCGCCAAGGCCGCTGCGACCAGGCCGGAGGTCACGGCCGTCGCCATGGAGGTGCCCGAACCCCGGAAGTACGCTTCGCCGACCCGGGCCTGCGGGTTCTCGGTGTCGATCACGCTGCCGGGGGACCGGAGACTCACAACGTGGCCACCAGGGGCCACCAGGTCCGGTTTGGCGTCGCCCTGTGCCGTGGGACCGCGTCCCGACCAGGCGCCCACGACGTCGTCGGCGTGGTCGGCGGTTCCGGACTCGTCCAGTCCACCGGCGGTCAGCAGCATCGGGTCGTTGCCCGGCGCCGTCACCGTGCCGGCTCCGGGTCCGGTGTTGCCCGAAGGCACCACCACCATGACCCCTCGCCGCCACAGGGACCGCAACGCCTGGTTGAGGGGGTCCACCTGATAGGGGAGCGGGCTGTCCGACGACAGCGACAGGTTGAGTACCTCGACGTCGTTGGCGTGGTCGCTCACCCACTGAAGCCCGCGCAGCACCGTGACCAGGTCGGTACGACCCTGGGCGTCCGCCACCTTGACATCGACCAGCGACGCTCCGGGCGCGACGCCCCGGTAAGCGCCATCGGAGGCCGCCCCGGAGCCGGCGATGAGACCGGCCATGAAGGTTCCATGGCCGTACCCGTCGCCCGGCCCGTCTCCGGCCACGTCCACGCGCCGCACCACAGCCGCCCGCAGGTCCGGCACATCGGCGATGCCGGTGTCCACCACCGCGACGGTCACGCCGCGACCCTCGTCGCCGTCCTGCGCCAGGCCGAGCGTCTGCCGCAGCGTGGCGCCGGGTACGTCGGCCGGGTCGTCCGGGGCCGAAGCGACCCGGATCTCACGCTGGGGGGCGACGACCCAGTCGCTGCCCAGGTGGGCATCCTGTGGCAGCCTCGCCGCCACGCCGTCGGCTACCGGGAGCGCGGCGAGCACCTCACCGCCGGCCGCCGTCACCGCCGCGGCCGCCCGCTCGGAATCTGCTCCGCTGACGACGACGACCTGCCAGTCCGGCCCGCCGGCGACAGCCGCCGACGGGGGGACCGTGGCTATCGCCCCCACGGTTACGAGAGCTGCCAACCCCAACGCCGTCCATGGCCGCGGTTTCCGTGCCACAGGCGACGCCATCCTGTTCAGTGATCCCACTGATTCACCTCGCCGTTTCTCCTGATCCGCTGGGGAGTCGCAGCGATCATCGGCAGCCGGCGCAGCGAACGGAGCAGATTGGCGTCGCGTTTACGGCGACCCTCCGGTCATCCACGTCGCGGAACGCGGTCCTGGACAGCGGAGTGGGCCAACCCTGCCCCATCAGTGCCTGACCGCCGTTCCAGGACGACGGTGACGAGGTCGAGGATCTCCTGCGGGGTGAACGGCTTGGCCATGTAGTAGTCGACGCCGTCCGCCCAGGCCTGCGCGGCCGAGCCCGCGTCGCCCGCCGCGGTCAGCATGAGTACCGGCACCGGATCATCGTCCTGGCTGCGGATGGAGCGCAACACGCCGTAGCCGTCGAGGCCGGGCATCATCAGGTCCAGGATGACGAAGTCGGGGCGGATCCCCTCGAACATCTCCAAGGCGTCGAGGCCGTTGGCGGCGGTGCGTACGTCATGGTCGTCCATCTCAAGAGCGTCCGTGAGCAACTGCCGGATCGCCGGGTCGTCATCCACGACCAGCATCTTGGCCATCGGTTCTCCTTATCGTTACGGCTCGAACCACTGCGCGGCGCGGTCCGATGCCTCGTCGGCCGCCTTGCGCCAGTCGGTGGATCGAGCGCACAACTGCGGGTGTGCCAGCAACTCGGTGAGTTCGTCGTCATGGGGCCCGTCCGCCGGATCGCGGGAGTCGGTCTGTTGAATCAGCAGGTGGGCGACGCGCAGGGCACCGGCCACACCAAGGCCGATCGGGCTCGGCTCCTGGGACGAGTCGCGTCCTGCGACCGCCGTGACGATGGCGCTCGGAAGCCCCCACAGATGAAGGAGCTCCACGCCCACCTCGCGCGGAGAAACGCCGCCGGGCAGGTCCGGGGATGCGCATCCCGGCACGGCGGCGGAGCCGCTCCGGGCGGCGGCACAGGCGAGGGGGCCGATGTCCTGCAGCAACGCAGCCGCCTCGGCGTGCGGGCGGTGCGCCGGGGACGCTATCGCATTGACGAGGCAGGCCGTGGCGACGGCGTGGCGCCAACTGTGCCGTAGCCAGTCCGCGGTCTGTGGCTCCCAGGCCACGCTGGTCCACTGGTCCTGGCTGGCGACGACCAGCGCCTCGATGGTCGGCACCCCGATGGCGTTCACCACGGCTTCGACGGAGGCGTTGCGGGGCCGCGTACCGAAGAAGGCCGAGTTGGAGAGCTGGAGGAGTTTGGCGGTGAGTCCCACGTCCAGCATGACGGCCTGCGACGTCCGGGACACGTCCGTGTCGCCGGGGCGCAGCAGGTCGCGCAGGAGTTCGGCGTTCTCCGGCGGCGGTGGGAGCGACCGGATGCTACCGGCGATCCGGCGTGCCTGCACGGTTGATTCCGCCGAGGTGTACTCGGTCAGTTCCTGGATCACCTCGACGAGGGTGTCGACTTCCGTCGGCTTGGTCAGGAAGCGGTGACCGGATACCGCGACGCGGATCGCCGCCTCGGGCTCGGTGTGCCCGGACAGCACGGCGCGGGCGACCTCCGGATAGCGCTGACTCACCTGGGTGAGCAGCTCGGCGCCGTCCACGCCGGGCATCCGCATGTCGGAGACGACCACGTCGACCGGCGATCCCTCGAGATGGGTGAGTGCTGCCTCCCCACCCGGTGCGAACGACATGTCCCATTCCCGACGCATGTTGCGCAGCGACCGGCGCAGCCCGTCGAGGATGCGCGGTTCGTCGTCCACGAAGAGCACACGCGGCTTATTCATGTCGATTTGGCGGCCTTTCCGCTGATCGGCAGGCGCAGGACGAACTCGGTGCCCTCGCCGACCGTCGAGTTCAGCTCGATCGTCCCGTCGTGCTTGTCGCGGACGACGGCCCGTGCCAGCGCCAGGCCCTGACCCGTGCCCTTGCCGACCTCCTTCGTCGTGAAGAAGGGCTCGAAGATCGTCTGCTGGATCTCCTGGGGGATCCCCGAGCCGTTGTCAGCGAACGTCAGTACGGCATAGGGCCCCTCGACCCGGGTACGCACGGTGATCCTGCCGCGGTCGCCCTTGTCGTCCATGGCGTCCGCGGCATTGACAAGGAGGTTGAGGAATACCTGGTTGAGGTCGCCCACATGGCACAGCACCTCCGGCAGGTCGGCCAGGTCCAGTTCGACGTCGGCGACGTACTTCACCTCGTTGCGGGCCACCGTCACAGTGGTCCGGATCGCCTCGTTCAGGTCGGCGTACGCCTTGTCGTTCGAGTCCTTGTAGCTGAAGGACTTCATGGCCCGGACCAGCGACGCCACCCGGTCGATGCCCTCCAGACTCTGCTCCACGGCCACCGGAACCTCGGCGGCCAGGTACTCGATGTCGGCGGACTCCTCGGCCTCATCGGACAGGCGCTTGCGTTCCTGCCACGGCAGGTCCCCGGAGGTCATGCAGTGGCGGTACACCAGTAGCAGCTCGAGCATGTCCTGGTAGGCGCTGGCAAGGAAGCGCGTGTTGTCCCCGACGAACTGAATCGGCGTGTTGATCTCGTGCGCCAGCCCGGCGGACAGCCGGCCGAGGGACTCCAGCTTCTGATCGTGCCGCACCTCGAGTTCACGCTGTTGCCGCCTACGCGTATCGATCGTGTCGTGGAACACGGTGACCACGCCGGTGACGGTGCCACCCACCAGCAGCGGCGCCGCCGAGTAGGTGACGGGCAGAGGCGTGCCGTCCTTGCAGGTGAGGACCTCGTCCGCGACCGTCACGGGTTCGCCGCCCAGGCACGCGCTGACCATCGGACACTGGTCGGCCGGATGCGGCGGGCCATCCGGCCGTCGACCGTGTAGCAGGTCATGCGCCGGTTCCCCGAGAACGTCCGCCTCGGCCCATCCCAGCATGCGAGCGGCGGCCGGATTCAGAGAGGTCAGCCGGCCCTGCTCATCGGTGCTGTAGACGCCCTCCGACATGTTGTTCATGATCACGGTGCGGAACTGCTCGTTCCGCTGGTCGGCGAGACTGCGAAGCCCGTCGTCGCCAGCAGTGTCCCCGGCTCCGGTCTCGGGCTGCCCCTCGGCAGGTGGTCGCCGGGTAGCACTGCTGGACATCGCGCCCCCATCCCGGTTCGTGCGGGACTGCCCCCGCACGTCGCCGATCGGTCCAGTTACGCTCTCGTCGACCACATCGGCATCCCCCGCGACGATCTGAGAGATGGCTCGCCCCGATGATGGCGCTGGTTCGGCACGACACCCGTACGGCCTTCGTGCATCTGTCGCCGGTCGGGTGGGTCTTCCTGTCCGCCCGTGCGGCGAAGCGGCCTTTCAGCCGGGGGCGAGTCCCCGTCGAGGCAGGTGGTCTGAGGTGATGACCGTCGCGGCGGTGCGCGGCGCAACCGAGCAACTGGCGGTTGGCGGACTTCGCGCCACGGCTACGGTGGACTACGCGACGGTCACCGTCTCATCGCACGCCGCGGAGTGGCGTTCGAACCACTCGGCGAAGGCATCCGCCGGCATGGGCCGCGCGAAGTAGTAGCCCTGCCCGACGTCACAGCCCAGCTGCTGCAGGGCGGCGTATGTCTCCATGTCCTCGATCCCTTCGGCCACCACCGCGAGCCCGAAGTTGTGTCCCAGGTCGATCGCCGCCTGGACCAGCATGCTGTTGCGGGGGTCACTGCACATGTCACCGACGAAGGAACGGTCGATCTTCAGTTCGTCCACCGGCAAGAGCTTGAGGTAGGTCATCGACGAGTACCCCGCTCCGAAGTCGTCGATGGACGTGCGAACCCCGAGCGCGCGAAGTCGGGCGAGGATCTCCATGGCCAGCTGGGGGTCGGTCATCAGCGAGGTTTCCGTGACCTCCAGGCAGAGCGTGTCCGGGGGCACCCCGGCGCGATCCAGGAGCTCGGCGACGGAGTCGGGTAGGCGCCGGTCCATGAGGCAGCGGCTCGACACGTTGACCGCGACCGGCAGCCGGTACCCGCGATCCAACCACGTCCGGGTGTGCGCCAGTGCCTTCTTGATGACGTGCAGGGTGAACGGGTAACTGAAGGTGGTCGAGTCGAGAGCGTCGATGAACCCGTCCGGGTACACCAGGCCCCGCGTCGGGTGCTGCCACCGGGACAGCGCCTCGACACCCGAGACCCGGCCGGAATGCGTGTCGATCTTGGGCTGGAAATGGAGTACGAACTCGTCCGCCTCGATGGCGCGTCGGAGATCGTTCAACAACGTGAGGCGGGACAGGGTGTTGACATCCTGTTCGGCCGTGTAGTGCACGTGGCTGAGCTGGGACGCCTTCGCGACGTACATCGCGGTGTCGGCCTGCCGCAGCAGCGCGCCCACGTCCATGGAGTCGACGCCCACGGCGATGCCCATGCTGGCCTCCGCGGCCAGCGATACCCCGTCCACGGCGACCGGTTCCCGCAGCACGCCGGCGATACGGTCGGCGATGCGGTCACCGCCCTCGCGGCCGCCGTCAGTCAACAGAACGGCGAACTCGTCACCGCCGAGCCGGGCAACGGTGTCATGATCGCGCAGGGCCGTACTCAGGCGTTGCGCGACGGCCACCAGAAGCTGGTCGCCGACATGATGGCCCAAGGTATCGTTGACCTGCTTGAAGTTGTTGAGATCGAGCAGCAGGACGACCGGCGTAGCGCCGTTGTGGCGGGCGTTCCGCATCGCCTCCTCACAGGCACGCCGGAACACCCTGCGGTTCGGCAGGCCGGTCAGTTCGTCGACCGAAGCCTGCCGGACCACTGCCCGTTGGTAGGAGCGCCCGATCATGCCGAACAGCGCGAGCAGCAGCAGGCCGGCGCCCAGGGCGATGGGCGTGCCGATGCGCAGAGCCGTGGTGTCCGCCCGCAACTGCTGGTGGGCCCGCGCGTTCGCTGACCGGCTGGCGGCCACCAGGCGTTCCACCTCGGCGAGAATGTTCTCCTCCAGCGGCTCAAGCTCGGTCTCGTGCAAGACCAGCGCGGCGTCGTGCTGGCCGGCCATCACAAGATCGAAGAATCGCGCCGTCAGGTGCATGTAACGGCTCTGTGCGTCGACGACACCTTGCAGCGCCTGGTCATGACCCTCAAGGCCGCGCAGCGACTCCAACACCGCGCTGAACTGGGTCGCGGCCCTGGCGTGCGCGGATCGCGCCACGTCATCCGTCGGACCCGCCAACGCGTTCTGGTGCGCGACATGCTGCACCAGCGCAAGGTGCCGCGCTTCCTCGAGCCCGTCGGTCAGATGCGCCGACCGCGACGCCTCCTCGACGACCCGGCCCTGCCGCGAACTACCCGCTACTGCGGCCGCACCAAGGGCGAACAAGACCCCGACGAGTCCCCAGGCAGCGGCACGACTCAGCCACCGGCTGTCCGACAGGACCGTCAGTCGCCGTACGAGCGCCCGAAGCGGCGCAGGCGAGATTGACACATCGTTATCGTCGGCCGACTGTCCGCAACTCTGAGAGGTCGCGGCCATCTCGCAACGGCTGACGTGTCGTCGAGGGCGACTCGTGGCGAACGAGGCGGCCAGGTCGAGCGGACCGATCCGTCCAGGCCTACCCGGGGCGGTCGGCGTGATCAGGACACGGCACTCGTGATGCGCCCTTTGCCGCTCTGCTTGGCGGCGTACATGGCCGCGTCGGCCTGGCGCAGCAGCGAGTCGGCATCGTCGGCGGATCCCACGGCCACACCGAGGCTGGCCCGGATCCGCAGGAGGTGACCGTCGATCTCGACCGGATCGGCGAAGGCCGCCATCATCCGGTCGGCGACGGCGAGCGCCACGGACCGTGACGTGTGCGGCAGCAGCACGGCGAACTCGTCCCCGCCGAGCCGGGCGACCGTGTCCGTGGGCCGTACGCACTGCTCCAGCCGTTTCGCGACCGCAACCAGCAGGGCGTCACCGGCGTGGTGCCCGTGGGTGTCGTTGACCTGCTTGAAGTCGTCGAGGTCGATCGCCACGATGGCCGTTTCGTCGGTCGGTCCGCGGCTGATGAACGCGGCCATCCCGATCTCCTGGTGGAACAGGGCCCGGTTCGCCAACCGGGTAAGCGGGTCGTGGGTCGCCTCATGCCGCAGCCGATCCTGAAAATGCCGGGCCTCGGTGACATCTCTGGCGTTCAGGACTATTCCCCGGACACTGGGGTTGTCCAGCAGGTTCGTGCCCACCACCTCCAGCCATCGCCAGGAGCCGTCGCGGTGACGCGCACGGAACTGGATCGTCAGGCTGTCGTGCGGATCGTGTCTGAGCTGATCCATCATGCTCCGCGCCGTGGGCAGGTCGTCGAGATGGATCCAATCGCCGGCCACGCGACCGATCACCCCTGTCGACTCGATGCCCAGGATCCGGTCCAGGGCGGGGCTCGCGTAAGCCACCGCGCCCCGCGCGTCCACCACGATCGTGATGTCCGATGCGTGCTGGACCAGCGAACGAAAGCGTTCCTCATGGCGGCGCAGGTTGGTGAGCAGGCGGATGTTGTCATTGAAGGCCACCAGCTGGCGGATGACCACCAGCACGGTGACGGTGACGACCCCCGCGATGACTCCCCACGCCCGCATGCTCAACCCGTCTGTGATCAGGACGCGGATGAGCAGGATCTGAAGGGCGGCCACTGCGACGTACGGCAGCTTGCTGTACGGCCGTTGTCGCGGCGCCAGGATGCCCGGATCAGCGCGGATCTGCAGTTCCTGAATGCGCGGCGTGGCGGCGACCAGGAAGCACGGCAGCAGGCGCGCGACCGTCACCAGTTCGGGTTGCGAGGTCCCGGCGATCAGCGGGTCGAGCGATGCGACGACACCGAAGAGCGCGGACGCCGCGCCACCGAGGATGCCGGCCTTCACGGTGAATGGTGCGGCTCCGCTGAGCAGCAGTTTGACTATTCCGAAAGCCGAGACGAGCATCAGTCCGGAACTGACGAGGGCGGCCATGATGTTGGCGCCGGTGTCCGGCATGCCGCCACCGCTGAGGGCTAGCGCCCAGGCGAAGACCCCCACCGCCGTCATGACTGTCGCCGCGTCGAGCCAGAGGCGCAGCCGCTCCTGGCCGGCGACGTTGATGGGGTGGGTGAGCATGGTCCACACCACGTAGGCGACGCCGGCGGCCACGATTATGGACTGGAGCGTCGAGCTTCTCGGCTCGGCGGCCGGATCGCCCCACGCCGTTAACGCCTGGAGGGCGTCGCCCGTCGCGAAGAAGAGCCCTCCGACACCGAAAGCCTGCCAGAACCTGCGCACCGGAGCCGAGGCGCCCGAAATTCTTGCCACTCGCCAGCAGTAGTGAACGAGTACGACGTCGAGGATCGTCTGCGCCGTCCACGACAGGGCCACACCAGCTGGACCGAGTAAGACCCACAAGACGGTGACGGCCGCGGCCAGACCCAGGCAGACCAGCACCGGATCGCGCGCCAGTGACGGCGCAGTCGGTGTCGGCGGCCGCGGCACGAGCGTGACGCTGGGTGGCGGGCTCACAGCTCTCTCCTCGGGTCTTACCGACTGCCATGGCAGAACGGGGCGCACCAGTCACATCGGCCAAACTCGGGCCAGCATGAGGTCCGCTATCGCGGATGAGCGTCGCTGCCGCCAGTCGAAGTCCGTCACCATCATCACCATTTCGGCACCATCGCTGAAACCTCTGCCGGTTCGGCGTGCCACTTCCTCGTCCACCCGGACAGCCAGTGGAAGGACCTTTCACCGCGAGCGTGCAGCGGACGATCGTCAGGCTGGGTGATCCGCCGGGACGGCCCGGCTGACCGCGGCCCGGCTGTTGGCCCACGTGACAATGAGGGCGCACCCGGGCAGGGTCGCCAGCCCCAGTACGGGTGCCTGATTGACGGCGACCGCGGCTGCCGCCAGAACGGCGAGGCTGGTAAGGCTGAGCCACCACCGGTTGACGGCCGTGTAGGCGGCGGTGGCGAGGCCGCGCCGCAGTCCCATGTCCGGGTGTAGCGGGAGGCTGGCGACCCACAGCACTCCGGCAGCCAGAACAATCACTGCCATGATCGCCTGCAAGGGAACGAGTAACCCGCCCATGGCGGAGTCGTGCAATGTCACGATGTCGGTGACCAGCACGCCGAGCAGGGCCACCGTGACGGACCAGCGGACCGCCGCGCGGTAGGCGAACCGGCGGTATCCGCGTGCGAATGCCATGACGGTCGGACGGTCACGTTCGCCGGCGCCATGCAGGTACGTGAACGCCGCGGCAAGCGACGGGCCGAGGCCGACCGCCAGCAGCCCGAAGAACACGGGGTACTGCCAGGGCCGCTCCACGACGGCCAGGGCCAGCAGCAGGGGCAGGTTCGTGACGGCGACGCCGAGATTGATGACCAGTACCCGATGCACGTACGACCAGATCGTCTCCCAGATTTCGGCGCTCACGTTGAGCCGGCCGGTCGGCTGTGGCTGCCGCGTGCCGGCCTTCACGGCGGCGGTCACTTCATCCCGCTGGTGGCGATGCCCCGGACGAAGTACCGCTGGCCGAGCAGGAAGATCACCAGGATGGGTAGGACGGAGAGGACCGAGCCCGTCATGATCATCGCGTACTCGGCGTCGTACATGCCGACGAAGGCACGCAGGCCGATCTGGATGGTCCACAGGTCGTTGCTGGTGAGGTAGATGAACGGCCCCATGTAGTCGTTCCACGTGTTGACGAAGGTGAGCAGCGCGAGGCTGGCCAGCGCCGGCTTCGACAGCGGCAGGACGACGCGCGCCCAGATGCCGTACTCATTGAGTCCGTCCAGGCGGGCGGCCTCGCTCAGCTCGTCCGGAATGGTGATGTAGTACTGCCGCATGAGGAACACACCGAAGGCGCTGAAGGCCTGCAGCAGGATCAACGACAGGTGTGTGTTCACGAGGCCGAACTTGTCCATGATGATGTACTGCGGCACCATGTACGCCTGCCACGGCACGGCGATCGTGGCGATGTACGCGAGGAAGAGCACATCCCGGCCCGGGAAGCGGATTTTCGCGAACCCATACGCGGCGAAGCTGCCGGTGAGGACCTGGAGGGCCGTGATGCTCACGCTGAGCAGGAGCGAGTTCGTCAGGTACGTGCCCAGCGGCGCCCGATCCCAGATCCGCGCGTAGTTGTCCCAGTGGAACTCATCGGGTATCCAGCTGATCGGGACGGTGAAGACCTCCGCGTCACGTTTGAGCGACGACACCACCATCCAGAGGAACGGCAGCATGACGGCCAGCCCGAGCCCCGTGAGCAGGACGTAGAGGACGGCCTGACGCACGGGTGACGTGGGTCGCCGCCGTTGCGGCGGCCGGGTGTGTCCCTCGGGAACGAGGCCGGCGTCGTCGACGGCCTCCCCGGCGGCGAGGATGCTCATCGCTCGCTCCTCTGCTGAATGCGGAACTGGACGACGGTGACGAGCAGGACGATGACGAACAGCACCATCGCGATGGCCGACGAGTAGCCGAATCGTCCCTCGGTGATGCCCTGACGGAAGATCAGTTGCGAGAGCACGAGTGTCGACCGCCCGGGGCCGCCCTCCGTCATGATCTGGATGAGGTCGAAGACCTTGAAACTCGAGATCGTCAGCATGACGAGGACGAAGAAGGTGGTGGGGCGCAAACCCGGCACGGTGATGTTCCAGAACCGGTCCCATGGTCCGGCACCGTCCATCTCGGCCGCCTCGTACAGCTCAGCCGGGATGGTCTGCAGACCGGCCAGGTAGAGGACCATGTAGTAGCCCATGTCGCGCCAGACGCTGGTGATGATGACAGCGGGCATGGCCCAGGCGGTGGACGTGGTCCAGCCCGGTGTGTTCTGCACCCCGAGCGCGTTCAGCAACTGATTGATCGGGCCGACGTCGGGGCTGAACAGCATGTTCCAGACGACGGCGACCGCAACCAGCGAGGTGACGTACGGGAAGAACAGGGCGGTGCGGAAGAACCGGACACCACGCAGCCTGCGGTTGAGCATGACTGCAAGCCCCAGGGACGCGATCAGCGTGAGGGGGATGTGTCCGACGGCGTAGTAGGTGGTGTTGCGCAGCGCCGCCCAGAAGGAGCCGTCGTCCCACATGCGGCGGAAGTTGTCCAGTCCGACCCATTCCGGACTGCCGTAGGAGTCCCAACGCATGAAGGAGAGGAACAGCGCGGCGACCACGGGTACGAGCGTCAGCGCGGCGAAGCCGACGAAGTTCGGCAGGATGAAACTCCAGCCGATCAGCGCGGTGCGGCGCCGCCGCGCCGGCCTGGCTGCCGGGGGGCCGGCCGGCTCGGTGGCGGGGCCCCCGCCGTGGGGGGGTGGGGAGGCCAGGGTTGTTGTCGTTTCGTGACGCTTTGCCTTCCCGGGGGTGCGGGCCGCCCCGCCGCCACCACGGGGATGAGATCAGCTGACCGCGGACTTGACGCGGGAGTTCATTTCGGCGATCCCGGCTTCGACTGTCTTGTCGCCAACCATGATCAGCTGGTGCTCCTCGTTCAGGATCTTGTCCACGTCGGAGGACTTCTCGCTCACCGGCATCTCGAGCACGATGGTGTCCGGCTTGAATGCCTTCTTCGCGACCTCATCGGTCGGCATGCCTTTCACCGAGGTGTAGGCGTTCAGCACCGCGTCGTTGGTGAAGGACGGGTACACACCGATTTTCGCGATGGCCGTTGCGCCCTTCTCACCCGATGCCCAGGTGACGAACTTCCGGGCGGCATCGGCGTTCTTGGCCTTCTTGTTGACGGCGAAAGCCGTCGGAGACCCGAACGTCGTGACTTTGCCGTCCTTCGCCACCTGTGGCATGGGCGCCATGCCCCAGTCGACCTTCGTCTTGCCGGCCGCCTTGTCCGCGATCAACTTCGCCGCGTACCAGCTGCCCATCGGCAGCATGGCGGCCTTCTCCGGCGAGAACATGCTGTCGTAGCCGACCTTCTGGGTGGAGGCGGTGGCATAGGGCAGTGTCGCACCCGACTTCTCCAGGTCGAGGGCCATCGTGTACTGGGGCGCCATGAAGGAGTAGTTGCCCCCGAGCTGGTCTCCACCGGTCTGCGCGGCCGAGATGGCCTGAACGACCGAGCGCCAGGTGTGCTGGTACGTGCCGTAGACCTTGCTCTGGCCGTCGCCTTTGGAAAGCGACTTGGCGAGCTTGGCGTAGTCGTCCCAGGTCAGATTCGACATATCGATGCCGGAGTCCTTCAGCAGCGCCTTGTTGTAGTACAGCGCCCAGAAGTCCTGCCGGTACGGCATGGCGAAGTACTCGCCGTTGATGTCGAACGAGTCCAGGCCGAGGTAGCTCTTCTGGTCGACGCCCTTGACCGCCTCGGTCAGTGACGCCAGCTGCCCCCGGGTGGCGTACCGGGCGTAGCTGATGACGTTCTTCATGGTCAGCACGTCGGTCTGGTCACCGCCGGCGAGCATCGCCGTGATCTTGTCGGGGTAGTCGTTGGCGAGAATGTCGACCGGCTGGACGTCGATGGTCGGGTTGTCGGCCTCGAAGCCGTCGAAGAGAACCTTGAACTCGGGCGTCGTGTCGTAGTTCCAGAGCGCGACGGTGAGGACCGTCTTGCCGTTGGACGTGGTGTCGGTGTCGCCGCCGTGGCCGCAGGCGGTGGTGGTGGCGGCCAGCAGCAGGACGATGGCCGCCGCTGCGGCCCTGGTCATATTGGGTCGATTCATTGTTTCTCCCTGGTACCGGAGGGGATGGGCGTGCGTTCTCTTTCAGGCGTGCAGGGCCAGTGATGCGGGAGTGACTTCGGTACGCAGCGGCTCTGCGAGGAGCCACCGGGTCAGCTCGTCGAGGGTGAGGTCGGTCAGGCGCAGGACCTCTGAGCCCAGTGAGCCGGCCAGGTGCGGCGTGATCATGACGTTGGTCGTGGCCCGAAGCGGGTGGTCGAGGGGGAGCGGCTCGGGCTCGGTCACATCGAGGATCGCGAAGAGCCGCCCGGACCGGCACTCGGCCGCGAGTGCCTCGGTATCGATCAGGCTTCCGCGCGCTGTATTGATCACGGTGGCATGGTCGGGCAGCATGGCGAGTTCCGCGGCTCCGATCATGTTCTCCGTCGTCTGTAGGGCGGGGGCGTGCAGGCTGAGGACGTCGCAGCGCGGGAGCATATCGTGAAGTCCGACCAAGGTTGCCCCCCTGCGATCCACCTCTTGGGCGTCCGCGTACGGGTCTGCTACCAGGCATTGCGCCGAGTCCAGGCAACTCAGCAGACTCACGACCCGGCGACCGGTGCGGGAGAACCCGACGACGCCGACGGTGCGGCGGTAGTTCGACAGGTCGCCGTAGCCGCTGCGATGCTGACTCCACCCCTGGTGGGTGTCCACGTCGGCAGCGATGAAGGGTGCCTTCTTGCCGGCGAAGATGATCGCGGCGAGCGTGTACTCCGCCACCGGGATGGCGTTGGCGTCAGCGGCGTTGGCGACCTTGATGCCGCGCCGCCAGACCTCGTTCGTCACCAGTGAACGCACGCTGCCCGCACTGTGGAAGACGGCCCGTAGGCGGGGTGCCGCGTCGAGGCGTTCCTCGGTGAGTAGCGGTGCGCCCCAGGACGTCAGGAGGATCTCCGCGTCCGCGAGTCGAGCCCGCGCCGAGGGTGATTCGAGGTCCGCCGTCCACGGTGAATCGGCCAGTGTGACGATCTGGCCCAGCCGGTCGAGCCGCTCCTGATCGTAGTGGGCACGGAACGACTGCGGGTCCATGACCAGCAACGCCCTGGGCTTAACGTCCATGTGAAGGCCACTTCCATCCCCGTCGTGCCGCACGTGCCGTGTCGGCCGTGGCGCCACTGCAACGTGACGCAGGTAACATGAGTAACCTTCCCCGAACATGGAAGCCATAGATCGAAACAGATACTCCGTACTCGTTCAGATTCGAACATGGCGGCGAACGGTCGATGGCCTGGTGAGGGAGGAGATCCGTGTCGGTGGATCGGATGTTCAACGTCCAGCGCCAGGAACGGCTCATGGAACAGCTGCGCCGCCATGGCGTGGTCCGGGTCACCGATCTGGCGCGCGACTTCGGCGTCAGCGAGCTGACCGTGCGCAGGGACCTCACCGCCCTCGAGGAACGCAACCTGCTGACCAGGGTTCACGGCGGCGCGACGCTCCCGGTACGCCCGGCCGGATCGGCCGCACCGCCCAGGCGGGAGAAGACGCGCTTCACGATCGGCATGGTCGTGCCGTCGCTCGACTACTACTGGCCGCCCATCGTCACCGGAGTTCGTACCGCGGCTGCGGTCCTCGGCGTCAATGTTCAACTGCGAGGATCGAGCTACGACCCGGTGGAGGACCGCCGGCAGATCAGCCGCCTGATCGACGCCCAGCAGGTTCAGGGACTCCTGCTCGCCCCTAGCCTGGAGGACGACGGGGTCGACGAGTTGGTCGACTGGATCGGCAAGCTGCCGGTGCCGACGGTTCTGGTGGAACGCCAGACCGCCCGGTGGACCCCGACGCCGCGCCCGGTCGAATGGATCCGCAGTGACCACTCCCTCGGACTCGAGATGGCGGTCCGCCACCTTCACACCCAGGGGCACCGCCGGATCGGCCTCGTCCTGTCGCACGGCAGCCCCACATCGGCACATCTCGCCCGCGGATGGGGGCTGACCTGCGCCGATCTCGGACTGGTCGACGACCTGGTGGTCCGCGAATCCGTGGCGCTGCACGCGCCACGACACCGTGAGATCATCGGCGACCTGCTCCGCGACTGCAGGCGGTCAGGGACGACGGCTCTGATCGTGCACAGTGACCTGGACGCCATGTCGATCGCCCAGTTCTGCACCGAGCATGGGATGTCGATCCCCAACGATCTGGCTCTGGTCTCCTACGACGACGAAGTGGCACACCTGGCGGAGCCGGCCTTGACGGCTGTCCGGCCACCCAAGAACCATGTCGGCCGGCTCGCCGTGGAGATGATGGTCTCCCGGCTGATCGAGGGACCTCGCCGCCCCGTTCAGCGGGTGCTGGTCACACCCGAGTTGATCATCCGGGACTCATCCATCATCAAGCCGGTGCGCTGATCGGACGGACGAGGCAGTGGCAGAACGACGCAGGCGCCGTCCGGCCAGCGGACCGTCACCACACTGCCCGTGGCGTCGTCAGCGATCGTCACCACGGGTTCCACGCCTTCGGCTTCGCCGGCGCACAGTTCCGCCAGGCCGACGTAGACGTTCCCCGCCCGAGGCGGTGACGTCGCGCGCAGTCTGGGCACAGCCACGTGCTCCCCGAGGGGGGAGGTGCTCCGCTCGCGCCGTACCGACGTGTTCCACTCACCTGATCCGACCAGTTTGCTGGTCAGACCGTTGCCGGTGACTGAGCAGCGCCCGCCTCCGTTACCGGGTGCCACGACCGGCGGTTCGGCGGCCGCGACCGGCCATCCGCTGATCTCCAGGACGGTGTCGTCGGACAACCCGTCGACCGTTTCGATGCGCGCGATCCGCACCTCGACGCTGCCGCGCAGGACCGAGGCCATCGTCACGGTGGGCCCGCGGCGTACCGGGCCCGCCCTTCCGGATCCGTGGTCGGGCCCCGTGTCGGCGGCCGTGTCCACCCAGTGCAGGTGCGCCCGTGACACCGCCACGGCCGCCTCGCCGACGGTCCGGCAGTCGACGAGTTCGAAGCCGTTACGGTGCGCCGCACGTCCCGTGCCGTCGACCATCGTGATCGAGTTGTCCGGCGGGCTGTCCCATGCGGCCCCACCCAGTGGCGGGATGGTGGCGTTCGAGTAGCCGAGCCGCGCGTACAGCGGGGAGTCGGCACGCTGGTCACCGGGCCGCGAGTGGTCGGTGCCATGGTTGATCACGCGCACCAGCCCGTCCCGGCGGGTGCCGCTGACCAGCCAGCCCGGTACGGACAGGACCCGCGCGACGTCCGCACACTCGACCGGGAGTGGCTCCTCCACCGCCGTCCACACCGGGTGCTGCTCGGGCAGCATCAGGCCCAGCATGCCCTTGACGGCCCAGTACGGCGATCCCGGACCCGAGTAGGACTGGGCCATCGCCGGCCACGCCCGGTGCAAGCCCAGATTGAGCAGTCCGTGGTGGTCCGGAACACCGTGTTTCGTGAAGTGCCGCAGCATGCCGCTGCACGTACGGCGCAGAAGGCCCGGGGAGAGGTCGGTGGCCCCGGTGACGGCGCCGGTCCAGAACGGCGCGGCGGCGGCGAACCGATAGATCAGGCTCCGTCCCTGTAGGAGGGGCGAGCCGTTGCCGCCGACCATGAGCACGGCATCATCGAGGAACCGGGCAAGGCGGTTCCGCCAGGCCGTCCGGAGCTCGGCGGGACACAGCTCACCCGCCATGTCGGCCCACAACAGAGGATACGGGTGCAGGGCCCAGCCGCCGTAGTGGTCGAAGGCGCGCTCTGTGCCGTCCGCGTACCATCCGTCCGCCCGGTAGAGCGATTCGTGTACGGCCAGCCCGCGGTCGATGTCGGCCTGCGACCAGGGACCGCCGACGGAGCGCAGGAACGTCTCGACGACGATCTGGAACCACACCCAGTTGATCGGCGGGTAGTGCTGGCCTACCACCGTGCCCAGCCACGCCACGATCCGCTCACGGTCCGTGCCGGACAGCCGGTCCCACAACCACGGCCGGGACAGGTGCAGGCCCAGCGCGATCGAGGATGCCTCGACCTTCGCCTGCGCCAGCGCATCCGGACGCGGCCACGCTGTGGGCGACGACGGGTCCGTGCCGGCGCGTAGGCCCTCGGCATACCAGGAGGCGAACCCGTGCGGGTCGCGTCCGGACTCACCACGCAGCCGGATCGCCGCAAGCAGGAACGAACGGGCGAAAGCCTCCAGCGCGTCACTGTCGCGACCGTAGGCGCTGGATGGGCCGGGCAGGTCGATGCGCGCGTTGCCGGGCGAAGAGTATGGCCGAAGAGCGAGCAGCATCCGGTCCGCGTGGTCGGCCCAGTGCTGCCGGGTCCAGCCGGTGTGTGGCGACAGGCGCCAATTGTCAGCGGGCATCGGAATCCCCCGTCACGGTAAGGGTGAACCATCCGGTAGGCCGGGTGGGCGGCTCGATGACGAGCCGGTGCACCACCAGCCCCCAGACGTCGCGCAACAGCGGGTCGTCGACCGGCCGGGTCTCGAGCCTGCCACAGCCGTGTTCAATCCGCCGCGATGATCCTCGCACATTGTCCAACAGGCATCGAGGCGCAGCCGTGGCGCCAGATGTTCCCGGCAGCACTCGATGACACATCGAGATATCCGAATGCCGGGGAGGTGGCCCGGCGACGAGAGCGCTTGCCTGTGTCTTGGCAGGAGAAGCGCCCGCGTCAGTGGATCATGAAGATCGAACACCAGTGAACATACCTCTACCTGTTCGATTCCGATATATTTTGAGCGATTGCGATCGGGCGCTTGCTGTGGGCTGGCTCACCCGCCATGTTCGCGCAGTAACCGTCGGAGATCGAAGGACGTGCGATGACGAAGCGACATGACGTTTTCAGGATCCTGGCGGGTGCTGTATCAGCGGTGTTGGGCGTGGGCCTGCTCGCCGTCGGCACCGCTGATGCGGTGGCCGGGCCCGGCGCGGCACAGGACGCACCGGGCAGCACGGCGACCATTCACATCGACCCGTCCTACCAGCACCCCGAGTTTGAGGGCTGGGGTGCGAGTCTGGTCTGGATGGCCAACGCCACCGGCGGCTACCCGGACGAGATCCGCGGCAAGCTCGCGGATCTCCTGTTCGGTCCTGACGGGTTGAACCTGAATATCGCGCGTTACAACATCGGTGGCGGCAACGCGCCGACCGTCCGCAAGGACTACATGAAGCGGGGCGCGACCATGCCCGGTTTCTGGAAGGCGCCGCAGCCGTACGGGCCCAACGACAAGCAGTGGTGGGACCAGAACAATCCGGACCACTGGGACTTCGACGCGGACGCCAACCAGCGCTGGTGGATCGACAAGATCAAAGACAAGGTCGACCGCTGGGAGGCGTTCAGCAATTCGCCGCCGTGGTTCCAGACCGTCAGCGGGTACGTCTCCGGCGGCTTCGACGCCAACGTGGACCAGATCCGGCCGGACAAGGTGGATGAGTTCGCCGAGTACCTGGTGCGGGTGAGCGAGCACATCGAGTCAGCGCACGGAATCAGATTCGATTCGATCGACCCGCTCAACGAGCCCAACACGAACTACTGGGGAACCACGCTGGGCGCCGACGGGCAGCCGACCGGTGGACGGCAGGAAGGCGCGCACGCCGGCCCCGAGCTGCAACAGAAGGTTCTTCTGGCGCTGAGCAAGCGCCTGAGGACGGCGAAGACGAAGGCCGTCGTGTCGGGGATGGACGAGACCAATCCCGGAATCTTCGCCCGGAACTGGAACGCCTTCACCCCCGAGGCCAGGGCCGCCGTCACCCAGCTCAACATGCACACGTACGGCACCGGCCAGCGCACCACCGTACGGGACATCGCCAAGGGTGAGCGCAAGCGGCTGTGGATGAGCGAGGTCGAAGGCACGTACGTCGTGGGGGGGACCGACTACACCGGCATGAAGCCCGGGTTGGGAATCGCCAACCACATCATCAACGACATCCGCGAGCTGGAGCCGTCGGCGTGGGTGTTGTGGCAGCCGATCGAGGATCCCGCCCCCCAGCAGGCGGCCGGTAAGAACTGGGGCAGCATCCACGTACCGTTCACCTGCACGGCTGCCGACACGCTGGCGACCTGCCCGGTCCAGACGAACACCAAGTTCGACACGATGCGGAACTTCACCCACTACATCCGGCCGGGAGATCGGATGGTCAAGGTGGACGACACGTCCAGCCTCGCCGCGGTCAAGAAGGCCAGCAGGGGCGCGGTGGCGGTGCATGTCAACAGCACGACCACCACGAGGGCCGTGACCGTGGACCTGTCCGGATTCTCCAACGTGAGCGCCAACGCCACCGTCACGCCGGTGGTGACCAGCGCCGCGGGCAAGCTGGTCCAAGGTCGGCCGGTACGGGTGGCCGACCGTCGGGCGACGCTCACGGTCCCCGGCGAGTCGGTCACCACCTTCCTGATCCAGGGCGTGTCCTCCGTGAACGACGACGTCGCTCTCGTCCAGTCCGGTCACACGTACCGGCTTCAGGGGGTGCAGAGTGGTCGCTCGCTCGCTCCATCGGTTGACGGCGCGTCCTCGGTGATCCGTACCAACGACGTGACGCGGACCGATCAGCTCTGGTCGGTGCGTCAGGTGCGCTACGGCGTCAGCAACCGCGATCGTCACATGATCGTCAACGCGGCCACCGGCAAGCGGCTCGCGGTTCGCGACGGGGCAACCGTGCTGGAGAACGCCACCGCGCCCGACGAGGCCGCCCAGTGGTACATGTCCACCACCGGCGACGGCACCTACACGTTCGTCAATGTGGCGGCCAAGACCCTCCTCGAGGTGCCGGGGCAGGCCACCGCGGACGGCAGCCGGGTCGCCACCTACCTGGCCACCTCGAACGCCAACCAGCGCTGGGCCGTCCTCGACGAGACCGCGGTCAGCACCGAGAAGGTCGCCGCCTACACCGTTCCGGGCCGGGCGCCGGAACTGCCTGCGACGGTTACCGCGCTGCTGCGCAGCGGCGAGCGCCGGATCGTGCCGGTCACCTGGGAGCTGCCGTCCGCGCAGCGGTGGAGCCGGCCCACGAAATTCTCCGTGCCGGGCACGGCGACCGACCTGCTCGGGCGACAGGTCCACGCCGTGGCCGACGTCGCCGTCGACGTCTTCACCTCGACCCGGCCCGGCCATGCCGAGACCTACGTCGGCGGTCGGCCGGAGCTGCCCGCCACGGTCATCGGCGTCGGTGAGCACGGCCGGCAGGTGAACCTCCCGGTGACATGGGACGCCGCGCCCGCTGACGCGTTCGCCAGCACCGGCGTCGTCACCCTGACCGGTGTCGCCACCATCGTCGACGGGAGCACCTTGCCGGCGACGGTGCGGGTCCAGGTCAGCCCGCCGGTCGAGGTGAACGCGGCGCTCGGGGCGGGGGTGTCCGTCATGGCCACCTACGCCGAGAACAACTACCCGGCCGACCGGCTGCGTAACGGTGTGACGGCGGAGAAGGGCTGGTCGAACTGGCGGCCGGGAGCCAAGAACCCTTCCGACACCATCACGTTCACCCTGCCCAAGGCACTCGACGTGACCCGCGTGGTGACTCACTTCTATCGCGACAGCGCGGCCGGTGCCGGTTTGGCGCAGAGCCTGAAGGTGCAGGTGCGGGACGCAGGCGGGAGATGCGTCGACGCCAGCGGTGACGTCAGGGTGGGAACCGCCGGCGCCCCGGTGATTGACGTCCCGATCACGTCCGCTCCCACGACCGGGGTGTGTGTGGTTCTGACCGCCGTCCCCAACGGCTACCTCGCCCTCGGCGAGATTCAGGTATTCGCCAAGGCGCTCGGCCCCCCGCGGACGAACCCGTGACGTTGATCCAGGTGCACGCATCGACGTCCATCTCTTGCGTTCATCGAGCCTCAAAACTAACGTCCGGGATATCGCATTGTCCTCAGGGCTGGAGTCGCCATGTTGCGCAGCGTCCGCCTCGGCATCGGTGTATTCGTCGCCGCCGTCGCGCTCCTCCTGACCGCCGTTCCCGCCCAGGCGGTCGTCTGGGAGACGAGCGACCGGTGGGGCACGTGGTCAAGTGGGGGTTACACCCTCTACAACAACGTCTGGGGCTCGGGTTACGGCCCTCAGACGATCTGGGCCAACTCCGCCAGTAACTGGGGCGTGCGGGCCAACCATCCCAACACGGGCGGGATCAAGTCGTACCCGAACGCCACCCGCTGGATCGGCAAGAAGGTGAGCGCGCTCGGCACGACGACGAGCACCTTCAATGTGAGCGTTCCGACCAGCGGGGTCGCGTTCACCAGCGTGTACGACGTCTGGTCGTCCGACGACGCCCACGAGATCATGCTCTGGATGAACAAGTACGGCCCGGTCGGCCCATTGGGCAGCTTCCAGACCACCACCAGCGTGGGTGGGCACAGCTGGAACATCTACCGCGGCTCGAACGGACGCAATGCGGTGTACTCGTTCGTTCGCACCAGCAGTACCAGCTCCGGCACAGTGGACATCCGGGCCGTCGCCCGCTGGGTCAAGGACCGTGGCTGGTTCGGCGACGTGACGATCGGCAAGGTTCAGTTCGGCTACGAGATCACCTCCTCGTCGGGTGGCAGGAACTTCACCACCAACTCGTTCTCGGTCACCGGCTAGCCGGTACTCCGCCGGGTCGGGGGCTTCCGCCGGCGCCGCATCACATGTGACGGCGTCGGAACGGCTGGCGGAGCTTCTCCCGAACGACCGCGAACCCCCCGGGGGATACCTGTACGGCGCCGTCGATGAGGTCGCCGGTCACCAGGTCGACGCCACACGCCGGTACGCGATGCCCGACAGCGGAATGGTTGAGGATGAAGCACCAACTGTCGTCGACCGTGCGCCGGCGGACGACCTCGACCCCGTCCGGGCCATGCTCGCCGGGCGACCGGCCGAGGGCCTCCAGCAGGACCCGCTCGTACGCTGCCTCGTCCAGCCGAGTCGAGACGTACCGGGCCGTTCCACGTCCGTGCCGCCGCAGCGTCACGGCGGGCAGGCCGGCCAACGGCCCCTCTCCGCCGTAGCGGACGAGCACCTGCGCGTCGTCGGCCGCGTGCACGTGTTCGCTCCAGATCGATCCGTTGCCGGAGGTCGACAGCGCGATGTGCTCCCCATCGGAGAGGGGATGGAACTCCTCGACCCGGACGCCCAGCAGCTCGCGCAGGGCGCCGGGATAGCCCCCGAGGCGTACCCGGTGTTCGGGGTCGGCGATGCCGCTCAGGTAGGACACGACGAGGTTGCCGCCGCCGCGGACGTACGACGCCAGCGATTGTGCCGCCGCGTCGGAGATCAGGTACAGCGCGGGGACGACGACCAGGCGGTATCTGTGAAGGTCCCCGTGCGGGTCCGTGAGGTCGACCGGGACTCCGGCGGCCCACAACGCGTGGTGTGCCGTACGCACCTCGTCGGCGTAGTCGACGGTCTTCGACGGCATGCTGGCGGCCTGCAGCGCCCACCAGGACTCGGTGTCCCACAGGATCGCCGCTTCGGCCTGCACGGTTCCCGCGTCCACGTCGGCGAGCTCGCCGAGCAGCGAACCGAGCGCCGTGACCTCCCGGAAGAGGCGGGTATCCGGTCCGGCGTGCGGCACCATCGCCGAGTGGTACATCTCGGCCCCCCCGCGTGGCTGCCGCCACTGGAAGAACATCACGCCGCGTGATCCCCGGGCCACATGCGACAGGCTGAGCCTGGTCATCTCGCCCGGTCGCCGGGTGGCGATCCGGCGCGGCTCGTACACCAGGCTGGTGGCCTGTTCCATCAGCAGCCACGGGCGACCTCCCGACCAGGATCGGGCCAGGTCCGCCGCGAAGGCCGTTTCGTGTGCCGCGGTGGCCATGCTTGACGGGTAGTGGTCGACGGCCACCAGGTCGGTTTCGGCCGCCCAGGACCGGGGGTCGACCGACACCCACCCGGCCATCACGAAGTTCGTCGTCGCCGGTACGTCGGGCGTCAGCTCACGCAGCACGTCGCGCTGCGCCCGGTAGTTGCCGAGCATCTCGTCGGACAGGAACCGGCGGAAGTCGAGAACGTGGCTCGGATTGGCGAGGTACTGGGTGGCGCGCGGCGGCAGGATCTGTGTCCAGTCGGAGTAGTGCTGGCTCCAGAACGACGTGGTCCAGGCGTCGTTGAGCCGGTCGAGTTCACCGTAGCGGGCACGCAGCCAGCCGCGGAACGCCTCGGCGACGTGATCGCACAGGCAGGGGGTGCCGTACTCGTTGTGCACGTGCCACATGGCCAGGGCATGATGGCCGGCGTAGCGCTCGGCGAGCGCGCGCGCCATCCGCACGCATGCCTCGCGGTACGCCGGGGCGCTCACGCAGTACGTGTCACGGCTGCCGTGCCACACCTTCGTGCCGGACGGTGTCACCGGCAAGGCGTCCGGATAGGTCAGGCCGAACCAGGCGGGTGGTGACGCGGTCGGGGTCGCAAGCGCCGCCCGGACGCCGCCCTCAGCGAGCAGGTCCATCACCCGGTCGAGCCACTCGAAGTCGTATCGTCCCTCCACCGGCTCGAGGCGGCTCCAGGAGAACACGCCGAGCGAGACGAGATTGACCCCGGCCTGCCGCATGAGCGTCACGTCCTCGGTCCACAAGGACTCCGGCCACTGCTCAGGGTTGTAGTCCCCGCCGTAGCACAGGCCCGTGGTGCCACGTGGCCACGGCAGGGAGGTGGACGGAACCGGAGCGGGACGGTGCACGGGGCTTCCATTCAGTGGTAATTAGTTCGTTGGCATGCCAAACTAACTAGGCGCGGAAAGGCATGTCAACCGATGGGGGGCTACGCCGATGAGCAGGTGGAGCGAGAGTTGGCACGACGTCGGTGCGGGCGGCGTGACCCGCGGCGGGTTCGTGTCCGAGACCGTCGCAGTGGACTGGGAGGAGGCGCTGATCAGCGGTAACGGTCGCCAAGGCGCCCTTGTCCACGGTGACCCCGACGCGGTGTTGGTCACCCTGTCGCACGAGCGGCTGTTCCTGCCCGTGGACGCTCCGCTGCCGGCGCCGGACACCGCGACGATCCTTCCGGAGCTGCGTGCCCGCCTGTTCGCCGCCCACTATCAGGACGCCGCCGATCAGGTGGTCCGAGTCGCACGGGAGCAGCATCCCGGGTACGCCCGGCGCCGGAACATCGACCCCTTCATCGGTGCCGCGACGCTGTGTTTCACCCCGGCGAACGCCGGTGAGGCGGCCGGCTACGAACGGCTCGCCGACTTCACGACGGGCACCGCGACACAACGCTGGCGAACCGGGGCCGGGGAGGTACGCCAGGACGTGTTCGTCTCCCGTACCGAGGATGTCGTCGCCGTCCGGCTGCTCGGACCGCTCTCCGGCCGGTTGCGCCTCGGGCCGATCGTGGGGCAGCCGCCCGCGCCCATCGAGACCACCCTGGCGGCTCAGCCGGACCGCCTCCGGCTGACGGCCCGATTTCCCGGCGCGTGGCAGGGTGGGGTGACAGGCTACGACGTGACCTGCCGGGTCGTGGCCGGCAACGGGAACGTGTCCGTCGAGGGCACCGAGTTGCTGGTGGACGGGTCCACCGAGCTGCTCGTACTCGCCCGCGTACAGGTGCACGACGGGGGGCGGTACGACGCCGGCGAGGCCCTCGACGCGCTGCCTGCCGACTTCGAGGAGCTTCAGAGCAGGCATGCCAAGGTCCATGCCGAACTTCTCGGACGTGTGCACCTGGATCTCGGCGGAGGCACCCAGCGCTTCCGCAACACAGCGCACATCCTGACGCCCGAAGCCGAGCCGGCCAGGGTGGAGTGGCTCTTCGACGCCGGCCGGTACGCGATCATCTCCAGCTGCGGCGATCTTCCACCGAACCTGCAAGGCGTGTGGAGCGGCGGCTACGAACCCGCCTGGCGTGCCGGCTACACCCTCGACGGCAACCTCCAGGCGGCGGTGGCGGCGCTGCTGCCGACCGGTACGCCGGAACTCCTGCTGCCGCTCTTCGACCTGCTCGACCGATTCGCGGAGGACTTCCGGGAGAATGCCCGCCGGCTGTACGGCGCGGGCGGAATCCTGGTTCCGGCGCACTGTTCGGCCCACGGCAAACTGAACCACTTCGACGAGCGCTGGTGCCAGACGTTCTGGACAGCCGGGGCCGCCTGGCTCGCGCGGCTGCACTACGACTACTGGCGTTACACCGGCGACACGGGGCACCTGGTCCATCGGGCGTTGCCCTTCATGGTGGAGGCGGCCCGCTTCTACGCGGACTTCCTGGTCGATGGGGACGGTTGCTACGCCTTCGTCCCGTCGTACTCGCCGGAGAACGATCCGGCCGGCACGGGCTCGCAGGCCACCATCAACGCCACGATGGACGTCGCCGCCGTCCGCGACCTGCTCAGGAATCTGCTGGACGCCCACGCCGTACTGGGCAGGAGCCATCCCGGCGAGGCTCGGTGGCGGCACATCCTGGAGCGCCTGCCGGCCTACCGGGTAGCCGACGACGGCACCCTCGCCGAGTGGATCTGGCCGAGTCTCGGGGAGAACCACTCCCATCGCCATTCGTCGCACCTGTTCCCGCTCTGGTATGAGCCCGACCCACTCATCATGGAGGATCCGCGGCTGTGCGCCGCGGCGGTTCGCACCGTCGAGCGACGCTGGGAATGGTGGCAGCGTAACGGCGACGAAATGGCGTTCGGACTGGTGCAGTTGGGCCTGGCCGCGGCCGCCCTCGGCCTGGGGGAAACCGCCTACGAGATCGTGCAGCATCTGGCGGACCGCTACTGGCGAGCCAGTCTGGTGTCGACGCACAACGCCGGGCACATCTTCAATGTCGACATCTGTGGCGGGCTTCCGGCTGTGGTGGTGGCCATGCTGATGCGGTCCACGCGCGGACGCCTGGACCTTCTCCCTGCGCTGCCGGAGACGTGGCCGCGTGGGGAGGTGCGTGGCGTACGCGCCCGGGACGGCATCACGGTGCTGCGCCTCGCCTGGCGTCCCAGTCGCGTGGAGGTTGAACTCGTTTCGGCCAGTGACCGGCTCTTGACGGTGGGATGGCCGTCCGGGGCGCGGCCACCGCGCATCGACGGAGCCGATGTTGTGGACCTGTCGGCGGATGCCGCCATGCTGGCAGTGCGTTCCAATGCTCCGGCCAGGTTCATCATCGACTGGGCGCCGCGTTGACGTTCGTTAGTAGGAACGACAAACTAACTTCATGCCTTTCAGACCTCCTCTGGTGCCGCACGAAACCTTCGTCGCTGACCCGATCGATATGCCCGTCCGCAAGCCCGGCGATGCCGGGCCGTCCGTCGTCGCTCACGCCGACATGCTCAGTACCGAGGCATGGGGCATCAGCCTCAAGGCCGTCACCGCCGATGGCGAGACCCTCACGGCGGAGGTCAGTGCCGCCGGTGAAGGAATCCTGCGGGTACGGCTCAGTGCGGACCCCGAGGCGCGTTCCCGCTCCGCGCGCGCGATCGCGTTGGTCCGATCCCAGCGGTATTCCGGGGCGCAGGTGACGTCGGACGGCAAGCTGGTACGGGTCACCACCGGCACCCTCACCGCCGAGATCACGCTCGACCCGTGGAACGTGCGATTTCTCGATGGCGGGCGGCTTCTGGTGGCGCAGAACCCCGGTGAGCGTGATATCAGCGGGCGCACCCGCATCCTGCCGTTCGGCAGGTCCAGCGTCGACGGCGCTACGGTCGCCTACCACGAGTCCTTCACCGCGGCCGCCGACGAACACTTCGTCGGGCTCGGCGAGAAGTTCACCGGCTTCGACAAACGCGGCCAGCGCTCACTGACCTGGAACTTCGACGCGTTCGGCTCGGAGTCCGACCGGTCATACAAGAACGTCCCGATGTACCTGTCCAGCCGGGGGTACGGCATCCTGGTCGACAGTGGCATGGCCACCGAGTTCGACATCTGCCAGTCCACCCACAGCTGCGTGCAGATCGTCGTCCCGGACGACCTCATCGACTATTACGTCATCGCGGGCCCCAGCCCCGGTGAGGTGCTCGACCGGTACAACCGGCTCACCAGCCGGCCGTCGATGCCGCCCAAGTGGGCATTCGGCACGTGGATCTCCTCCGGCTTCTTCGTGGACACGCAGGAGAACGTGCTCGAGCGGGCCCGAATCATCCGGCAGCGCGGAATTCCCTGCGACGTTCTGCACCTGGACTGCTACTGGCAGGTCGACGGGCACTGGTCCGATCTGCAGTGGGACCGCACCAACTTCCCCGACCCGGACGGCATGCTCGCGGAACTGACGCGGCAGGGCTTCCGGGTCTGTCTGTGGATGAACTCCTACCTGAGCGTGAACAGTCCCCACTTCGCCGAGGCGGGGGAGCGCGGGTATCTCCTGCGTCGTCAGGACGGTTCGGTGTACGTGGCCGACGTCTGGCACGGAACCTATCCGGCCTGCGGCATCGTGGACTTCACGAATGCTGAGGCGACCGCCTGGTTCAAGGCTCTCCTGCGGCCGCTGCTGGAGCAGGGAGCAGCGGTGTTCAAGACCGACTTCGCCGAAGGTGTACCCGTCGACGCCGTCGCGGCCAACGGCATGACCGGGGTTGAACTGCACAACGTGTACAGCTTGTTGTTCAACGACGCCGTCGCGGAGGTCACCCGGGAGGTGAAGGGCCACGACATGGTGTGGGCCCGTTCCTCGTTCCTCGGCGGCCAGCGGCACTGCGCCCAGTGGGGCGGGGACACCAACGCCACGTACCCGGCGATGGGCAGCACCCTTCGCGGCGGACTCTCCCACGGGCTGTCCGGCGTTCCGTTCTGGAGTCACGATGCCGGTGGCTTCACGGGTACGCCCACCCCGGATCTCTATATCCGGTGGACGCAGTTCGGAGCCCTGTCGCCGCTCGTCCGCCTGCACGGTACGACCAGCCGGCTGCCGTGGGACTTCCCGGAGGCCGAACAGGCCGCCACCGAGGCGTTACGGCTTCGCTATCAGCTGATGCCCTACCTGTACTCTGCGGCCGTGGAGTCGGCGCGAACCGGTCAGCCGATGATGCGTGCGCTGCTCGTGGATTCGCCCGACGACCCGGCGGCGTGGCAGGCCGACCTGGAATACCGCATCGGCATCGATCTGCTGATCGCGCCGATGATCGACCCGGATGGCACCCGAGACGTCTACCTGCCCTCCGGGGACTGGGTCGACTGGTGGACCGGGGAGGTTCACCGTGGTGGGCGGCATATCCGCATCACCGCGCCGCTGGATCGGGTGCCACTGTTCGCCCGGTTCGGCGCACTCATCGCGACCACCGTCGCGGGTGACGTGGTCGGGGACGGGCCCTTCACCGACGTCACCGTGGTGAGCTTCGGCGGCACTGCGGGTGCCACCTGCATCAGGGACGTCGACGGCGACACCGTCGTGACAGCGGTCCGCGACGGTGACACGTTGGCGATCACCGTCGACGGCCCGAACCCGGTCCGTGCGATCGCCTTTGCGGCGGTCGACGGCGCCGAGCCGCCCGGTCGGGTCGTCATCGACGGTGCTCCGGCCGTCCTGACCACCATCGACGGCGTTCTCACCGCGACGCGCCGCTGAACCTGACGGTGGGCCACACCCCGGAAGGGATGTGGCCCCCCGTCTGCGCGCTGGCCCGGCAGTTCTGTCGCGGAAACCTCAACCCTTGACGGCCCCGATGAGCACCCCCTTGATGAAGTGCCGTTGGACGAACGGGTAGATCGCCAGGATCGGCGTCACGCTGCAGATGACGACCGCCATCTTGACGGCCAGCGTCGGCGGCATGGCGACTCCCACTGCCAGTCCGGAGTTGTTCGGCGCCTGTCCGGCCAGCAGGTAGCTCTGTAGCACGACCTGGATCGGGAGCTTGTCGTTCTGCTCGATGAAGAGCACGGCGTCGAAGAAGGTGTTCCAGTAGCCGACGGCGTAGAACAGGCCCACCACGGCGATGACCGCCTTGGACAGCGGCAGCATGATGCGGGTGAGGATGCCGAACTCGGTGGCCCCGTCGATGCGGGCGCTGTCGATGAGCTCCTGCGGGATGCCCTGGAAGAAGCCGCGGATGACGACCAGATTGAACACGCTGACGGCCACCGGAAGGATCAGCGCCCAGATCGTGTTCTTCAAGCCCAGACCGGTGACGACGAGGTACTTCGGCACGAGCGGTGGATAGATCAGGAATGGCAGCAGGAAGTAGAGGAGCAGCCACCGGTAACCCACCGACCCGGGCCGGGACAGGCCGTACGCCGCGAGCACGGTGAGCGTGATGCTGACGGCCGTGCCGATGACCGTGATCAGGGTGCTGATCCACAGCGCCTGGGAGACGAGTCCGCCGGAGAAGATGGTGAGGTAGGCGGAGGGATCGAAATCCCGCGGGGCGACCACCATCCCGCCTGCGTCGGCGATCGCTTCCCGCGACGAGAAACTGGTCACGAGGATGGCCCACAGCGGGAAGAGCACGGCCACCATCAGGAGGGCGAGGAAGGCGCCCTTGAGGACCCGGCCGACCGGGGTCGGTGGCTCCTCCCAGGCGGGGCGGGAACCCCGGCCCCGGCGGGTGCGCTGCTGGATTGCGGCATCGACGACGGTCATGATGTGGAGTAGACCCCTCGCTCGCCGAGCATGTGTGCGAACTTGTTCGCCGCCAGGATGAGGACCAACCCCACCGCGGCCTTGAACAGACCGGCCGCCGCACCGTACCCGTAGTTTCCGGTGACGATGGAGAAGTGGTAGACGAAGGTGTCCAGCACCTCGGCGGCCTGCCGGCCGACGGCGTCCCGTTGCAGGTAGAACTGTTCGAAACCGATCGACAGGGCGTCGCCCAGGCGAAGGATCAGCAGCAGCACGACGACCGGCCGGAGTCCCGGCAGGGTGATGTGCCAGAGGCGGCGCCAGCGCCCGGCGCCATCGGCGGCAGCCGCCTCGTAGAGGCTCTGGTCGATGGTGGAGAGCGCGGCCAGGAAGATGATCGTGCCCCACCCGACGTCCTTCCAGATCGCCTCGGCGGTGACCAGGACGATGAAGGTGTGCGGGTTGGACATGATGTCCCACGGTTGCATCCCCGATTGGCGCAGCACGTCGTTGAGCAGTCCGGCACCGCCCAGCATGGCCACGAAGAACGAGATCACCAGCACCCAGCTGAAGAAGTGCGGCAGGTACACCACCGTCTGGATGAAGGTCCGCACCCTGGACGAGAGCAGATTGTGCAACATGATCGCCAGGAAGATCGGCATCGGGAAGAAGAACACCAGCTGGAAGGCGGTGATGCCCAGCGTGTTGCGCAGTGCGTCCCAGAACGCCGGATCCTCGAAGAGGAGTTGGAACTGGCCGAACCCGATCCACGGACTCTGCAGGAAGGACTGCAGGGGGTTGTCGCCCAGGTAGGGGTTGTAGTCCTTGAAGGCGATGATGTTGCCGAGAACGGGTACGTAATGGAAGACCAGGAGCAGCAGGAAGCTGGGCGCCACCATGGCCAGCAGCGGCCAGTCACGTCGCAGCCGGGCACGCAGTGGCGATCTCCGGCGGCCGCGGACGGGTAGGGCGTCTTGGCGGTGGGGCGGCCGGACCCGGCTGGTGCCGGACCCGGCCGCGACTGTCATCTCACGGATTTTCATCGCCCGGCGTCGGCCAGCGCCTTGGCGAGAAGATCACGTGCCTCGTCGCCGCCGTTGGCGCGCCACTCCTTGACGATGGCGTCCACGTCCGACAGGGGACGCCGGCCGCGCAGCACATCGGTGATCTTGTCGGCCGCCGGAACGATGTTCGCCTTGTACTTCGCCGGCATCTCCAGCTTCATGCCTTGCCAGGGGTCCTGCTCGACGAATGTCACAGCGTTGTTCTTGAACGCGATGGAGTCCGGGACGTAGTCCGGAGTGGCCGGGGTGGGCTGTTCGACCGGCCGGCGACCGCTGATGAAGAAGTATTGGTTCGCGATCTCCTTGAAGCCGAGATCGGTGTTGACCGGCCCGTTCGGTGTCATGGTGTGGTGCTTTCCCTCCACGCCGTTCTGGCGCAGCAGGTACTCCTTCGTGCCGAACGGCGCGGAGCACCAGTTGATCATGCGGAGCAGCTCCTCCACCCGGTCCTTGCCCATGCCCTTCCTGATGAACGTGAAGGAGATCGGCTCCTCGCCGCCCCAGATCAGCGGGTTGCCGCCGGTGGCGGAGAAGTACGGAACCGGTGCGATCTTGAGCGTCTTGATCACCTTCTGGTGTTCGGCCTGGGCCCCCTCCCAGACGCCGAACCCGTCACGCATGAAGATGAGCTGGTTACCGGGTGCGAAAAGCGCCTTGGCGTCCGCGCCCTTGCTCGCCACGATGTCGGGGTGGACCAGGCCGTCCTTGTAGACCTTGGCCATGACCTCGATCGCCTGCCGGAACTCCGGCGTCTCGATCTTGAACTCCGGGGTCCTGTCGGCCTTGAGCCGCCAGCCGTCCTTCGCGCCCTTGCCCGGCACCTTGTAGTACATCTGGACCATGTCGAAGATGTCGTTGAACGCCCACACCTTCTTCTCCGGGTTCGTGACCGCCTTGCCCACGGCCAGCAGTTCCTCGAGGCTGGTGGGCATCGAGTGGCCATCCTGGTCCAGCAGGTCCTTGCGGGCGAACAGCGTCCAGCCGAAGCCGAACTTCGTGTCGTTCGGGATGGCCATCAGACGCTGGTTCCAGACCGACTCCTGCCAGCCCCTCGTCGGGAAGGCGGCGAGCATCGGGAATCTGCTGACGGCGTCGCCCGCGAGGTAGGGCGTGAGGTCCTCGAACAGCGCCCCCGCCGCCTGGGAGAACCGCGGAATCTTCGAGACCTCCCAGCCGGGCACGCACAGCAGCTCCGGCACGTCGCGGGCGCCGAACATCGCGTTCAGCTTCTCGGCGTAGGTGACTCCGTCGCCGGCAGTGAAGTTGATCGGCGTACCGAGTTCGGCATTGACTGCCTGCAGGTAGGCGTTGCCGGCCATCGCCGGTGGGGCGGGGCCCCAGACCGGCGTCATCGCGGAGACCTCCTTGCCGCTGGTCCCGGGCCTCTCCGTGATGGCGTCCAGTAGCTGGCTGGGGAACTTCGTGTAGCCGTCGCTGACCGGCCGGACCCCCTTGACGTCCGGCGGGGGAATCGCCAATGAGAGATCCCTGGCGTTGGGCAGCACGCCGGACACCTTGTCGACCTGCTGAGCGGTGCCTGACGCGGCCGGTCTATCGCTACAGCCGGCGAGAACGGAGCCGCCCGCCACCGTCGTGGCACCCAGGCCGACCAGGCCAAGAAAATTCCGACGCGAGGTCTTCGCGCCGGATATCGGAGTGTGCATAATTCTCCCTTCAGAAAGGGCTTGGCAAGAGTCGTGGCAATTAGTTGGGTTGGTCTCTAAACAAACTAACGGACGGTGAGAACGGCCACAAGGCCCAGGGGCTTCGGGCTGAGGCCGCCGGGCCGACGGAAGAGCAGGCGGATGAGTTGCGGCGCAGGGGCACAGGTATCCCTCGATCCATCGGGCCGCCGTGCGTCGCGCCCGGCTTTCGTCGCAGGCCCCGGATGAACGGACGGTACGTGGTTCAAGGTCATGGTAGGGTTAGTTGGTGTAGTCCTCAAACAAATTAACCGGGACACCACGGCTGCCTCAGGACCGCCGATGCGCGAACGGTGTGCTGGTCAGGTGGGCCGACCCCGGTGAGGCACCGGGGTCGCACATTACTACCCTGAGGAATGCATCGCCGTCATGTCATGTCATGCCGGGCGCCGGGAGCGAGGCGGATTTGATCACCACAAGGCGGGCCGGGTCCCAGATGGCCGATTTCGCGGATGTGCGGGCGACCAATCTCGCGGTCGTCCTGCGGCACGTGCGCGCCAACGCGCCCTGCTCCAGGGCTGACATAGCGTCGTCGACGGGACTGAACAAGGCGACGGTGTCCAGCCTCGTCACCGAGTTGATCGACCGCCGGCTTCTCCGCGAGACCGGCCTGGTGGAGCATCGTATCGGCCGACCGGCGATGATGATCGTCCTTGACGGTTCGTCCTACGTGGCGATCGGCCTGGAGGTGGACGTCGATCACCTTTCCGTCGAGGCGGTGAACCTCGCCGGTGAGCGCGTGCTGTCCTGGCGCCGCGCCTTTCCTGGGCTCACCGTGGCGCCGTCGCGGGCTGTCGCGTCGATCGTTTCGCTCACCCGCCGGGTCGTGGCACGCGTCAGCGACCAGGGCCAGCATGTCCTGGGTCTCACAGCGGGTGTATCGGGTCTGGTCGACGACGAGGGCGTCATCCGTTTCGCCGCGGGGCTCGGTTGGCGAGATGTGGATCTGCGGGGGGAACTCGTTCGCGGGCTGCGTCAGCCCGGCTTCCCGGTGCAGGTGCAGAACGACGCGAGTCTGTCCGCGCTGGCGGAGTACCGATACGGGGCCTTCGCGGGTACGGCGAATCTGGTTCACCTCACGGGTGAGGTGGGCGTGGGCGCGGGCATCATCGCTCACGGGCAGCCGCTGCGGGGTGCGACCGGGTATGCCGGCGAGATCGGCCATCTACCGGTGGACCCCCATGGTCCAGAATGCGCGTGTGGTCGGCGTGGCTGCCTCGAAGTGATCGCGGGGATACCGGCGCTCATCCGCCACGTGAATCCGGATGCGGTCCGTGAGGGGCCGATCAGCGATTTCGAGCCCGAGGTGGCGAGGATCGTCGAACGCGCGACCGCCCAGGACCCCGTCGTGCTGGCTGCCCTGGACGGAGCCGGGCGCCATCTCGGAAATGCGGTCGCCACGCTGGTCAATCTCGTCAATCCCGAGGTGGTCATCCTCGGCGGGTACTACGTGCCGCTCACGCCTTGGCTGCTGCCGCCGGCCGAAGCCGAACTGCGGACACGTGTCGTGGCTCCCGATGCGGGCGGCTGTCGCCTGGCGGGTTCCACATTGGGCCACGGTGCGGGGGCGCTCGGCGGTACGGCCCGGATCCTCGACGCGGTCGACGCCGGCCACCTACCGTCCGTGCGCTGAGGAGCGCTCCCACGGCAATTGTGGACGAATAGGGGAAAGCGCTCACCATTGCGTGGTTCGATCGCTCAGTCGTCTTGACGGAGGGCCATGGGCGGTGCGACGCTGCTGCTCCGTCGCCAGCCGTAACACTCGTGTGACTGTGTCGATGAAAGCGCTTACCTGCGAATAATTCGAAGCGTTTCGATTGGCTATCGGGATCCTCAATGTCGAAGCGATTCGACTCGGGAGCGCTCCCACATACCTGTAACAGGACAATGACGAAGGGTGGTCCCGATGCGTGACCCCGACACCCACGTATTTCGGGAGCATGCGCAGCCCCTCGGCGTGCGCGTAGCCGATCTCATCGGTCGCCTGACGCTGGAGGAGAAGATCGGACTGCTCCACCAGCACCAGGCACCGATTTCGCGGCTCGGCGTGGGCCCGTTCGCCACCGGAACGGAAGCACTGCACGGCCTCGCCTGGCTCGGGCCGGCGACCGTCTTCCCGCAGGCCGTCGGTCTGTCCAGCAGCTGGAACCCTGAGTTGGTCCGAGCCGTCGGCGCCGCCGTCGGCGACGAGACCCGCGGCTTCCACCACAAGGACCCCGCCCGTGGCGGGCTGAACGTCTGGGCGCCCGTGGTGAACCCGCTACGCGATCCACGATGGGGGCGCAACGAGGAAGGGTACGCCGAGGACCCCCTGCTCACCGCCATCATGGGCGTCGCCTACTCCGTTGGGCTGCGCGGTGACCATCCGACGTACCTGCGAACCGCCCCGACCCTCAAGCACTTCCTCGCCTACAACAACGAGACGCGCCGGAACCAGACGTCCAGCAACGTACCGCCTCGAGTGCTCTACGAGTACGAACTCCCGGCGTTCCGCGCGCCGATCGCGCAGGGTGCCGCAGTCGCGGTCATGGGCTCGTACAACCTCGTCAACGGGCGGCCGGCGCATCTGAGCCCACTGATCAACGCAGAGCTGCGGCGATGGACCGAGGACGAGATCCTCGTGGTCAGTGACGCCATGGCGCCCTCCAACGTCGCGAACGTGCAGGGCTACTACCCGGACCACGTCACCAGTTTCGCCGCGCTGCTGAAGGCGGGCGTCGACAGCTTCACGGACGGCGACGCGAACGCCCGGGGAACGGTTGAGCGGTTGACCGAGGCACTGCGCCGGGGCCTGCTCGACGAGTCGGATGTGAACAATGCGGTCCGGCGCATTCTCACGATCAGATTCCGCCTCGGCGAATTCGATCCGCCGGAGCGGAACCCGTACGCCGGTGTGACGGAAGATGTCATCAACTGTCCGGCGCATCAGGACCTGGCCAGAGAGGCGGCCCGGCAGGGTATCGTCCTGCTGAAGAACAGCGACGGCATGCTGCCGTTGAACGCCGACCGGCTTCGCAACGTCGCCGTCATCGGATCCGGTGGCGACAATCTGTACGAGGACTGGTACAGCGGAACCCTGCCGTACACCGTCACGATCCGTGAGGGTATCGCCGGAAAGCTGCCCGTCGGCGCCACGGTGACCTTCGCCGAAGGCGTCGACCGGCTGGCCCTGCGCCTGAGCGACGGCGGCTACCTGAACGCCGGCGAGCAACCCGACCCAGGGGCGCTGTCGGTAACGGCCGGTCTCGAACCCGGCGTCGCACACTTCGACGTCGCCGACTGGGGCCAGGGTGTCTGCACGCTGCGTGCCGTGGCGAACAGGCGGTATGTCACCGTGGACGACGACGGCGTCCTCGCCAACTCCGCCACCGCGCCGAACGGCTGGATCGTGCGCGAGACGTTCCGCATCGAGAACCGTGGCGAGCAGGTCGTCCTGCGTCACGTGGCGACGGGCAAGTACGTCAGGGTGGACAGTGCCGGTACGCCGCGCGCCGATGCCGTGGGGGAGCAGGACGCGACGCGGTTCGTCGTCGAGCCCGTCGCATCGGGCATCGAGGAGGCGGTCGCCGCCGCTCGCGATGCCGACGTCGCGGTCGTGGTGGTGGGCAACCATCCGCTCATCAACGGCCGGGAGACCGAGGACCGGGTGGACCTCGCCCTGCCGCCCGCGCAGGAGCAGCTGATCCGAGCCGTACACGAGGCCAACCCCCACGTCGTCCTGCTCGTCATGAGCAGTTACCCGTACGCGGTCGGATGGGCCGACGCCCATCTGCCCGCCGTCGCCTGGTCCGCGCACGGGGGACAGGAGTTCGGGCAGGCGTTCGCCGAGGTGCTCTTCGGTGACGTCGCGCCCGCCGGGCGGCTCACCCAGACCTGGTACCGCACAGCGGCCGATCTTCCGGATCTGCTCGACTACGACGTCATCGCCGCCGACGCCACGTACCTGTACTTCCGGGGCACTTCCCTGTACCCGTTCGGGCACGGGCTCACCTACGCGACCTTCGAGTACTCGAACCTTCAGCTGTCGGCGGCTCGCGTCGCAGCAGGCGACACCGTCACCGTGGGCGTCGACGTCCACAACGCCAGTGACACCGACGGTGACGAGGTGGTGCAGCTCTACACCCGACAGCACCGGTCCCGGGTGAAGCAACCGCTGCGCAGGCTGCGCGGTTTCGAAAGGGTACGGGTACCGGCGGGCGGCCGGGTGACGGTTCGCTTCGAGCTTCCGGTGGCCGACCTGGCGTACTGGGATGTGATCGGCGAACGGTACGTCGTCGAGACTGCCCGGCACGACGTCCTGGTGGGCCGTTCCAGCACGGACATCAAGCTCACCACCGTTCTCGACGTCGATGGGGAGAACGTCGTCCGGCGGGACGCCCGTCGGCCCGTCGCCGCCGTCAACGCCGACGCGTACGCCGACGTGGAGTTCGTCGATGCCACCAAGGCCGACGGTGATGCCGTCATGGCCACCCTGGACGGCGCCTGGATCGCCTTCGAGGATGTCGACTTCGGCACCGGTCTCACCCGGTGCGTGGCCCGCCTCTCCAGCACGCACGGGGAAGCCGTGGTCCATCTGCGCCGTGACGACCCGCTGGACGGCCCGATCGTCGCCACGCTGACGGCCACCGGACTCGGCGACCGCTACGCCTGGACCGAGGTCACCGCACCGGCCGTTGACGCCACGGGCTCCTGCGACCTCTACGCCGTCTTCGGCTCGGGCGGGGTGTGCCTGAGCGAGCTGAGCTTCGTCGGTGGCGATTCATGATGGCCGGGAGGCGGGCCGACCGTCCGCAACGGGACGGCGTCGCGACCATCCTCGACGTCGCCCGGCACGCCGGAGTCGCACCCAGCACCGTGTCGTACGTGCTGAGCGGCAAGCGCCCGATCTCCGCGACGACCCGCCAGCGGGTGCTGGCGAGCATCAGGACTCTCGGGTACCACCCCAATGCCGGGGCCCGTGCGCTGGCCAGCAACCGGGCCAACGTGATCGCCCTCGTGCTGCCGTTGCGGGCCGGCATGCACCTGCCGGTGCTCATGCAGTTCGCCAGCTCGGTGGTCACCACGGCCCGGGGGTACGACCATGACGTGCTGCTGGTCACCGCGGACGAGGGGCCGTCGGGGTTGCGGCGCATCGCGGCCAGCGCGATGGTCGACGGCATCGTCATCATGGACGTGGAGATGCACGACGCGCGGGTCCCACTGTTGCGGGAACTGGACTGCCCCAGCGTGCTCATCGGGTTTCCGGCCGAAGCCGCCGGGCTGACGTGCGTCGACCTCGACTTCTACCAGGCCGGTGCGAGCTGTCTGCACCACCTGGCGGACCTGGGGCACACCGATGTGGCGCTGCTCGGTGCGCCCCGCGCCGTGTACGAACGGGGGACCGGCTTCGCCACTCGTACGGCGACGGGCTTCCTCGACGCGGCGCAGCGGCGCAGCATCCGGGCTACCACCGGGCCCTGTGAGAGCGGGGCCGACGCCGTGCACGGGGCGCTCGCCGGGCTCTTGCGGCAACGGCCCGAAGTCACCGGCCTCGTGGTGCACAACGAGCCGGCCGTCAACGACCTCATCGGGGTCCTCCGGGCACTCGGCCGGCGGGTGCCCGACGACGTGTCGGTGCTCGCGATCTGCCCGGACGAGGTCGCCGAGCGCCAGAACCCGACGTTGTCATCGGTGCTGATCCCCGCCGAGGAGGTCGGGGCGAAGGCGGTGGCGTTGCTGATGTGCAAGCTGACGGGCGACGCCGTTCCGGACACCACACTGTTGTCCCCGAAGCTCGTGACGCGGACCAGCACGGCGGCGCCCGTACGCCTTCCGTCACTGCGCTGACGCGGAGGGTCCGCCGGAGGGATCCGGGGCAGGGTCCCGCGATTGTGATCACGAGGACCCCGACGCTGGTTCCGGTTACGGTGAGCCATCGCGGCAACACAGCGTTAACATCTCCGACACTATTCCCTTCCGGGGTCGATGGCCCTACGCTGGGAGCGTTCCCAGTGGAACACCTCAACCCCGATGGACTCTGCGGTCCCGCGCACGCGGATCAGCGGCTCCTTCCTGCGTGCTCTTCGTGCGCACCTTCCCCACGGCGAACCACTGCTCGATGTTCGACAGAACGACACGACGGACAGGCCGTCGCGGCTCATGCGTGAAGGAGGCCGCCTCGTGCGGAGAAACAGATGGGCCGGGGTCCTGGCGACCATTGTGGTGGCGGGAACGACGGCCGTGGCCACGTACACGGCGAGCGGGACGGCCACGGCCGCCGCCGCCGCCGAACAGTACAACTGGCGCAACGTCCAGATCGCCGGCGGCGGCTTCGTGCCGGGCATCATCTTCAACCAGAGCCGCAAGGATCTCATCTATGCCCGTACCGACATCGGTGGTGCCTACCGGTGGAACCAGGGCGCCCAGCAGTGGACTCCGTTGCTGGACTGGGTCGGGCAGGGCAACTGGGGCTGGAACGGCGTCGTGAGCCTCGCCACCGACGAGGTCGAACCGAACAGGGTCTACACCGCGGCCGGCATGTACACCACCAGTTGGGACCCGAACAACGGCGCCATCCTGCGCTCCAGCGACCAGGGCAGGACGTGGCAGGCCACGACGCTGCCGTTCAAGCTCGGCGGCAACATGCCCGGGCGCGGCATGGGAGAGCGGCTGGCGATCGATCCGAACAGGAACAACATCCTGTACTTCGGGGCGCCCAGCGGCAAGGGCCTGTGGCGCAGCACCGACTCCGGTGTGACCTGGTCGCAGGTCACCAACTTCCCCAACCCCGGCAACTACGTGCAGGACCCGGCCAACGAGTACACCGCCGACAATCAGGGCATCGTGTGGGTGACGTTCGACAAGACCACCGGCACTGCGGGCAGCATGACCCGGGGCATATACGTCGGCGTGGCGGACAAGAACAACACTGTCTACCGCAGCACAGACGGCGGCGCCACGTGGCACGCCGTCCCGGGTGCGCCCACCGGCTACATCGCCCACAAGGGCATGATCGACCACACGAACCGCCTGCTGTACATCGCCACCAGCGACACCGGGGGCCCGTACGACGGCGCCAAGGGCGACGTGTGGAAATTCAGCATCGGGACGGGCGCGTGGACGAGGATCAGCCCCGTACCCTCCACCAGTTCCGCCAACACCTTCGGCTACAGCGGCCTGACCATCGACCGGCAGAGGCCGGGGACGCTGATGGTGGCCACCCAGGTGTCGTGGTGGCCGGACATCGTCATCTTCCGCAGCACCGACTCCGGTGCGACGTGGAAGCGGATCTGGGACTACGAGAGCGGCAACCGCGTCAACAGGTACCGGATGGACATCTCCGCCGCACCGTGGCTGGACTGGGGTGCGACGCCGACGCCGCCGGAGCAGTCCCCGAAGCTCGGCTGGATGACCGAGGCGATGGAGATCGACCCGTTCAACTCCGACCGGATGATGTACGGCACGGGCGCCACCATTTACGGCAGCACCGACCTCACGAAGTGGGACGCCGGTCAGACGTTCACCATCCGGCCCGTGGCGGCCGGACTGGAGGAGACCGCGATCCGCGACCTCGCCAGCCCGCCGTCAGGTCCGTCGCTGATCTCGGCGATGCTGGACGTCGACGGGTTCCGTCACGACGACCTGACCAAGGTGCCGGCGAAGATGCACGGCGGCGGCGCGCGCAGCCTCGACTTCGCGGAGAAGAGCCCGAACATCGTCGTACGTAGCAGCAAGCAGGCGTACTTCTCGACCGACGGAGGCGCCACCTGGTTCACCGGCGGCAACCAACCGGTCAACGAGGACGGCGGCACGATCGCCGCGGCCGCCGACGGCAGCCGGTTCGTGTGGGCCCCGAACAACAGCCCGGTCGTGTACACCGCCGGGCTCGGAAGTTCCTGGGGCCAGGCGTCGGGCCTGCCGCAGAACGCGGTGGTGGAATCAGACCGGGTCAACTCGATGACGTTCTACGGCTTCAGCGGCGGCCGGTTCTACGTCAGCACCAACGGCGGCGCCAGCTTCACGGCCACCGCGGCCACCGGTCTGCCCTCGGGCGGCAAGTTCAAGGCCGTCGCCGGTCATGAGGGGCACATCTGGCTGACCGGCCGGAGCGGGCTGTTCCGCTCCACCGACTCCGGCGCGTCCTTCACCAAGATCTCTGGCGTTGACAGCGGGATCAGCGTGGGCTACGGCAAGAGCGCCCCGGGCCGGACGTACCACGCCCTGTTCCTGGCGGGCAAGGTGGACGGTGTCGACGGGGTGTTCCGCTCCGACGACACCGGGGCGACCTGGGTCCGGATCAATGACGATCAGCACCAGTACGGCAATATGGGTGAGGCGATCACCGGGGATCCGCGGGTGTACGGGCGCGTCTACCTCGGCACCAACGGTCGGGGCATCCTCTACGCCGACCGGGTCGGCGGCCCGAACACCCCGCCCACGTCCGCGCCGACAAGCCCGCCCGTGACCACGCCGCCGACGAGCACTCCACCCACCACGGCGCCGCCGACCAGCCAGCCCCCGTCGGGTAGCTGCGCGGTGACCTACACGGTGATCAACGACTGGTCTACGGGCTTCCAGGCTGACGTCCGCATCGCCAACACCGGCACGTCGGCCATCAACGGCTGGGAGCTGACGTGGGCCTTCAGTGACGGTCAGCGGATCGGTCAGGTCTGGAACGGCAACCACGCGCAGGCCGGGCCGGACGTGACTGTCCGCGACGCCGGCTGGAACCGCGCGATCCCGGCGGGAGGTTCGGTGACCTTCGGCTTCACCAGCACCAAGGGGGCCACCAGCTCTGGCCCTTCGACGTTCACGCTCAACGGGGTGACCTGCGGCCGCTAGCCGGTATCACCGGTACGGGCGGGGTGGTACGCCTACCCGCCCGGCCGGCGGCCTCGCGGAGAGCGGCGGCTCGTCGAGCACCCGATGCCGGCCGCCCGACTCATCCAGGGTGGACGGCTCCGCCACGCCGATCGCTGCCGTACCGGCGGTCATCGTGGTGACAGATTCCCGCTGATGGGCGAAAATCGCGAAGATTCTGATTCCGCCTCAGAGGAGCGTCCATGCCGGCTGACACACCCGTCGACGACACCCCGCGTGACGACACACATCGCAAGGTGGAGCGTGACGTCGCTGCCCCCGGCTGCCCGGCGCACGCCGGTCCCGACGATGTCTGGCACGTGCAGGACTTCGCCACCGCGAAGGCGCTGCTGCGCAACACCGACACCCGGCAGGCCGGCTTCGGCATAGAGAACATGGACAAGATGCCGCACAGGATGCGCAAACCTGTCCTGTACCGCGACGGCGCGGAGCACCGGGAGCACCGACGGCAGACCGCGAAGTACTTCACCCCCAAGCGTGTCGAGGTTACGTACCGCGGTCTGATGGAACGGCTCGCCCAGCAGCAGTGCGACGAGCTGCGCCGGCGCGGTACGGCGGACATCTCCGACCTGTCCTTCGGCCTCGCGGTCGCGGTGGCCGCCGAGGTGATCGGCCTGACCGAGGCGGGGGGCGGGATGGCGAAGCGGCTCGACCGGTTCTTCACCCGGCTGGAGGTCCCCCCGGGCTGGACCAGCCTCCCAGCGATCCGCCGGATGCTCGGCACGAACATGACGATGGCCATGTTCTTCTGGCGTGACGTGCGCCCGTCGATCGTGGCGCGCCGCAAGGAGCGTCGCGACGACCTCATCTCGCACCTCATCGACGAGGGCTGCAGCGACAGCGAGATCCTCGGCGAGTGCGTGACGTTCGCGGCGGCCGGGATGATCACCACCCGGGAGTTCATCACGCTGGTTCTGTGGCATCTGTTCACCGACGACACCCTGCGCCAGGCGTACGAGACCGGGGACGAGAAGGAGCGGGTCGCGATCCTGCACGAGATCCTGCGGCTCGAACCCGTCGTCGGCAACCTGGCCCGGATCACCACCGCCGATATCGAGGTTCCCGGAGTGGACGGCCCGGTGACGATCCCGTCCGGCGCCCGGCTCGACATCGGCGTCGCAGCCGCCAACATGGACACGTCCGCGGTGGGGGAGCGGCCGGGCGCCATCTGCCCCGCCCGGCCGCGGGCCCCCCGGGGCGGCGCCCGCCGCTAAATGGCCAGCGCCCCCCCAAACTTGCCCCCGGCGGGGGGGGGGGCGGGGCGGGGCCCAAGGGCCCCCCCCGGGCCCCTCGCCGACGGGGTCGGCGACGCCGGGCTGTCCTTCGGTGACGGTCCGCACCGCTGCCCGGGGGCGTACATCGCGATCCAGGAGACCGACATCTTCGTCAGCAAGCTGCTGACGCTTCCCGGGCTGCGGATGGTCGACCCGCCGACAGCCGGGCTGCGTCCGGTCATCGCCTCGTACGAGATCACCGGGCTGACCGTCGCGGTCGGCTGAGACGTACGCACGACAGAGAGGGGGCGGGTTTCCCGCCCCCTCTCTCACATCGTGCTAGTCATTCACCGGTGGCCCGACCGCTGCTCGCCATCACGGTGACGGGCTCGCCGAGGTGCTCGGTCACCGGCTGGCGATCGCGCCACCGGTGGCGTTGCCGCCGCTCCAGTTGACCGCGCCGACCGCGACGGTCTTACCCGCCGGGACGCTGACCGTCCTGCCGTCGGAGAATGTGACCGTCAGCGCGTTGGCCGTGATGTTCGACGCCACGTACGTCGTTGCGCCGTTCTTGGCGAACACCTTGGCGAGCGGGTGGTTCGCCGTGACCGTGGCGTCCACGGTGCCGAGGGCGGACAGGTTGCGCAGCCAGTGGAACGTGTGCGCCTTGCTCTCGCCCTCCTCCGGCGTGTACCCGGCGTCCGCGTGGAAGCTCGCCAGGGCCGCATCCGGGTCACCGAGGGCCCGGAACTGCCAGAGGATGTCCTTCCAGATCGTCGGCGCGCCGCCGTTCTCGGTGACCATCTCGTCGTACACCTGGCGGACCTTGGCCGGGTAGGCACCCATGTAGAGGTGGCCGCCGGTGGTCGGCAACATGTTGATGCCGTAGATCATCTCGCGCTCGTCGCTGAACCAGGTCGAGAACGATGCGCCGGAACCCCAGACGATGCCGGCGTAGTTGTGCCAGTTCGCGGGGAACGTCGTGTTGTCCACGTCGAACCAGTACTGCTGGATCGCCGCGCTCTGCGTCGTGTACATGAAGATGCCCGCGTCACGGACCGCCGTGTTGCCTGTCGCCTGGCCCCACTGGATCAGACCGTTGGCGAAGTTGATGCCCTCGGACGAGGACTCCTGGTTGTTGCCGCGGCTGAAGTTGCTGTGCCCGGACGCCCAGTCGTGACCCGCGTAGATGTCGAAGTCGCGCAGGTACGGGAACCGGGCGTCGTTGCGGTCGTAGTTGTTGGCGTCCCGGATGAGCATGTCGACCATGCCGCCGTACTTGCCGCTCGTCGCCCAGTCCGGGTCGAACTTGGCGAGCGTGGCGGCCGCCGCCACGAAGTAGCCGTAGTGGAAGTGGTGGTCGTTGAGTTCCTGGTCTGAGCCGTAACCCGCGGGGTAGCCGATCAGGGCGCCCCAGTTCTTGTCGTAGTAGAACAGCTTCGTGGCCTTGTCCGGGCTGGCGGTGAACCAGTCCGTCAGGGTGGTGCGGATGCTGTTCAGCGCGGCGTCGCGGACCGATGTGATGGAGAGCTGGTCGGCGACCTCGGCGATCCGGGCGGCCCGGCCGAGGCCCTTGCCGGTCCAGTACGTGTCAGCCGTGCCCGCGATCTTCATCGGGTCGCCGAGCTCCGCGTTCAGGTAGTTCGTGATCGTCGTGAGGTCGGCGCCGCCGCCGTCACCGACCGCGGGCACCTCCGGCAGTACGCCTGCGTATTTCATCGATGTCCGGAACTGGGTGCCCGTGACGACCTTCATGGGGCCGCGGGGCGAGACGTAGGTGATGCCGGTCGGCGTGGAACCGGTGAGGTACTTCCACTGGTGCGGGTAGAGCGCCATCACCGTGCCGGATCCGGTGCCCTCCTTCGCCGTTGTGGTGAACGCGTACGTGGTGGTGATGGTGCTGGCCGACTGGTCGTACGCGTACGACATCCTGGTGCCGGTGACCCAGTTGTAGGCGTATTGCGCGTACCGGCCGGCGAGGTTGTCCCGGTCGCTGGTGCTGGTCGTGCTGGTGGTCGGCAGGGCCGCTACGGAGAAGTAGTCCTTCCCGTTCAGGTTGCCGGTGATGGTGTTGCCGGCCACCGACCAGCTGCCGTCGGTGGGCGCGAACGCGACGTAGTCCTTGCCGTTGGCATTGAAGCAGATACGGGGGCCGTTGTTGGACCAGATCGTGATGCCGCCTCTGGCCGTGATCTGCGGCGCGCCACCGGTGGCCTCGTAGTACGTGAACGGCAGGCCCCTGCCGATGGTCGCCTTGAGGGTCCGGGAGTCGTCGCTCCAGATGGGCGTGACGGTCCAGTCGGACCAGCTGTCGGCCTTGACGGCCGGCGCGTTGAGACCGGTGACGCCGACCCGGACGTCCTCGTTGTAGGAGTAGGCGTACTCACTGATCCCGTTCTGCGGTCCGACCGCGGGGGTCTCGGAGTACGAGACGCCGAGGCCGTCGTTGAACGTGTTGAACACCAGCGGGTGGGCGAACAGCGGCTCGCTGTAGGCGCACTGTGCGTTGTCGGTGAACCGCTTGAAGACGAGCGAGGACCACCAGTCGTTCGTCGGCAGGGGCCCTGCGGGGGCGTTCGACGTCACGAACTGCCGTGGGTTGGTGGTGAGGTCGCCGCAGCCGCTGGGCAGCTTCCCCCCGGCGGGCACGGTTTCGCTGTAGCTTCCGGCGCCGACGGTCGCCGCGTTCGCGGTGGTGTTCAGCGCGACAGCGACGACGCCGGCGCTGATGGTGACGAGCGAGGCGGCGATGGTGCCGATGAAGCGACGACGTCGGCGGTGGGGCCGGCCGTTGGCGCGGTGCCCGCCTATGGCGGTGGTGGGCGAGTCCATGCGGAAGCCTCCGTGGCAAACGGGTCGGGCGCTGGACGGCGGCCAACGCGGGTACGAAAGGGTTCCCGTCTCCGTGGGGGACGGGAACCGTAAATTACGGTGCGCCTGTATGGGTGGACCGACCTGCTTCCCGGTGGCTGGGGGGCCATTCCGGTGCTGCGATCCGCCATGCCGTGGTCCGGTGCCATGGGCAACACGGACCGGGACATGACCGTCATGAACTGTGAGTGACCGGTGGGAGAGCGCTCTCCCCGATGTGGAGGCTAGCGGCAGGACGAGCCTGGGTCAACGTTTCGATGCAATTACGAAAATTGCTTCGAGATTGACGCCTGACGAAGCGAGGATTGCGTAGCGCCACCTAATGTGCACTTAATGTTGGTCTATTGCGTTGTTCGGGTGCGACGATTTCCATTCGCATGACGATCAGGTCGGAGTGCCCGGGGTGAGGGTCGGCGGTGCTGACCAGGTAGATCATCTGCAGCGGCATCGTCCGACGCCAATGTGATCCACCGCACGTGGAGTGCCCCAGGATGGCTTCGTGGACGTCCTCCACGTGCCGGTCAGTGGTTCGACGGTTAGCGCCGCACCACCTTCACATTTGATCAGCTGAGGATCCTCAGTCCTCTTCCGCCTCTTCGTCCTCCCGCTCCTCGCCGCGGCGCCTCAGCATCTTCATGCCGGGGATGCCGATGATCGCGAGTTTCAGGTCCCGGGTCGCATCGAGGAGGGCGTGCACGTCCGGGCCGGCCTTCTCCAGCGTGGCGAGGATCGGCAGGATGTCGGCGTCCAGGTGGTCGAGCAGTTGAGGCAGCCGGTCGACGATCCGGATCGCCGCCGACACCTCTGCGGGCGTCAGCTGCCGGACGAACTCCTGCGCCATCGGGGCGGCGGTGCGCAGCGCCGGGGCGTACGCCTCCAGCAGGCCGTCCGCCGTGCCGGCCGTGCCTGCGGCCTGGTCGACGACGGCGGCGGCGCCGCGACTGACCAGCCGGGCGTCCTCGACCACGGCGGCAGCTGCGGCGGCCACGGCTCCCGCCTCCTGGACGGTGAGGGCCGCCGCGCCGGTGGTCGCCACCGTCCGCCCGACGGCGGCCTCGGCCTCGGTGATCACCATGCCGGTCCGGGCGACGGCGGCTTCCGCTTCGGCGATCACCAGCCCGGTGCGCGCGATCAGCGCCTCGGCCTGGCCGGCGATGAGGGTGATCCGGTTGACCAGGAGTTCGGTGGAGTCGAGCACCCGGAACACCCGGACCGGCAGGGTGCTGAGGGCGGCGGCGGACTCGACGGCTTGGCCGGCCGCGGCCCGGGCGAGCTCGAACAGGGCCCGGGGAACCATAGACATGAACGTCATCCCGGCATTTCTCCGTTCACTCGGCACGCGGGGGTGCATTCCGGTGGATCTCAGTTTCCTGGCGTCACCGACGGTGATCGAATGGGCGCTCAGGGTTGATATTTTCGTTTTCGGCCGATTTTTTTGCCGTGGCTACGAGCCGATCAGGGGTGGGCACGGCACTATTCATGGGTGCCCCGATCCCGGACGCTCATTCTCACCGTCGCCGCGTCGGCCCTGCTGGGCGGCGTGGTTCTGATCGGCCTGGGTATGCGCGACACACCGGGGCTGGCCAGCGAGCGGCCATCCACCGCGGGATCGGCCGGTGGCCGGGCCGCGGTGGCGCCCGGCAAGGCGGGCCCGGACCCGGCGGAACTCGCCCGGCAGGAACGCGTCCGGCGCGAACAGCGCCTGACCAAGGCTCTCGATGAGGTCGCCAAGGACGCCCCCGACTTCGCCGTTGCGGTGCTCGACCGAAAGACCGGCCAGCTGTACGAGTACCACGGCAAGGACACGTTCGAGACGGCCAGCGTGATCAAGGTGGACGTACTCTCCGCACTGCTGCTGCGGGCTCAGGACACCGAGCGCGACCTGAGCTCCAGCGAGCTGAGCCTGGCCACGTCGATGATCCGCAACAGTGACAACGATGCCACCTCGTCACTGTTCAGACGGATCGGCTACACGAAGGGGCTGAGCAGCGCGAACAGGCGACTCGGCCTCTCCGCGACCGACGTCGACGAGTCGTGGGGTCTCACCAAGACCACGGCCGTCGATCAGACGCAGCTGCTCAGCCAGCTCGCCGCGGACCACGGCCCGCTGGACGCCGACTCCCGCGAGCTGGCCAACGAGCTGATGACGACGGTGGAGAAGGACCAGCGGTGGGGCGTCAGCGCCGCCGCGGCCGACGGCGAACAGGTTGCCCTCAAGAACGGCTGGCTACAGCGCGACACCGAGAACAACAAGTGGATCATCAACAGTATCGGCCGGATCAACGATCAGGACTCGGACGTCACGATGGCCGTACTGTCACATGGGCACAAGAGCATGGACTCCGGGATCGACGTGGTCGAGAGGGTCGCGCGGCTCACCCGCGAACACCTGAAGTGGTGAGCGCGCAGTCCGCCGTACCGCCCGGGAGCTGTGCGATCGTGGATTGATGTCCTCGCACGAGACCGTGATCGACCGGGCTGTACGGTGGGCTCGACTGCGCACGGTGATGCGGATGCTGCGCGACTGGCGGTTCACGGTGGCCAGGGTCCGCTCGTTGCTGCGTGCCGCGCTCACGTCGTTCCTCGTGCTGAGCGCCACCCTCTGGCTGGCCCCCGGCGTCGACGCGAACGGGCTGGTCGGACTGCTCTGGCTCGTCGTCGCCGTCAGCGTCGTCGGGGTCCTGCTCCGCCCGCTTCTGATGGTGCTCGCCACGGTCGTGGGCGGCTGGGGCGCCATGCTGCTCGGCATCTGCGTCCAGGCCGTCGTCATGTACGTCGCCCTGCGCCTCGACCCGGACGCGCACGTGTCGCTGGCCGCGGCGTTCGTCGCCTCCTGGGTGGCCGTGGCCATCGCCGCCCTGGTCAACTGGGTCCTCGACGCGGGTACCGACGACGCGATGGTGACCGAGAACCTCCGCCTCATGAACCGCATACGCCGAGCGCGCGTGCCCGACGGCGAAGGGCTGATCATCATCCAGCTCGACGGGGTCGCCGGTCCCCTGCTCAAGTGGGCGCTGCGCGCCGGCAACCTGCCGACCATCGGCCGGTGGCTGCGGTCCGGCACGCACAGCCTCGCCGGTTGGCACACCGGGCTGCCCGCCACCACCCCTGCCTCGCAGGCCGGCATGCTGCACGGGAACACCACGTCGATCCCGGCGTTCCGCTGGTACGAGAAGGACACCGGCCGCCTGCTCGTCACCAACCGCCCGCGCGACGCCGCCGAGCTGGAGCAGCGCATCTCCGACGGGCGGGGCCTGCTGTGCGGCGGCGGCGTCAGCATCAGCAACATCTTCTCCGGTGACGCCCCGGTCAGCCTGCTCACGGTCAGCCGGGCGGCCCTGCCGGGACGGGCCGCTCGCGGGTACGCGTCGTGGCTGACGTACAGCCTGGCCCGGGGCCTCGTGCTCGGGATCGGTGAGACGATCAAGGAGCTGCATCAGGCCCGGGTGCAGCGCCGGCGCGACGTGCAGCCGCGCGTACCGCGGGGCGGGGCGTACCTGGCGCTGCGGCCGGTGACGAACGTGCTGCTGCGCGACCTGAACGTCTCCCTGATCGCCGAGCAGATGGCCCGCGGCGCACCCGTCGTGTTCTGCGACTTCGTCGACTACGACGAGGTGGCGCACCACGCCGGACCGGCCCGGCCGGAGTCGCTGTCGGCGCTGGACGGTCTCGACCGGATGCTCGGCACCCTGCAGCGGCTCGCCGCGGACGGCGCCCGGAAGTACCACATCGTCGTCCTCTCCGACCACGGGCAGAGCCAGGGCGCCACGTTCCGCCAACGGTACGGCGAACCCGTCGAGCGGGTGGTCGAGCGCGCGTACGAGCAGGCCGCCCGGGCGGCGGGCAACACCGCCGGAGCCACCGGTGTCGTGGAGCACTGGGGCCCGGTGAATGCCCTGCTCACCGACGTCGTGCAGCGGCGTAGTGCCGCGGGTGCCGCGACCCGGGCGGCGACCCGGTCGCGCCGCGACGGCGCCGACGTCACGCTCGGCCCGGCCGGTGTGGAGAGCCGGGAGGCGTCGAACGCCGAGACCGACCTGGTCGTGGCCGCCTCCGGCAACCTCGCGATGGTCTACCTGAACCGGCACCCCGACCGCCTGGACCGCGACGAGATCGAGGCGCACTACCCGGGGCTGATCGGGCAGCTCGCCACCCACCCCGGCATCGGGCTCGTGGTCGTCGACGACGAGGCCGGGCCGATGGCGTTCGGCGCGAACGGCTGGCACCGGCTCTCCGACGGGGCCGTCGGCGGGCAGGACCCGCTGATCCCGTACGGGCCGCTCGCCCGCGACGACCTCCTCCGGCACCAGACCATGCAGCATCTGGGCGACCTGGTGCTGATCAGCATGGTCGACCCGGAGACCGAGGAGGTCGCCGCGTTCGAGGAGCTGGTCGGTTCGCACGGCGGAATGGGCGGCTGGCAGACCGACGCGGTGCTCCTGCACCCCGCGTCGTGGCCGCGCGAGACCGAGTTGAACGGGCCCGACGCCATCCACCGGCACCTGGTGCGTTGGCTGGCGCACCTGAACATCCGTGACGAGGCGGCCGACCGTACCGGGCCGGCGATCAGCGCGGCCGTCGAGGCGCGTGCGGCCGAGGCGCGTGCGGCCGAGGTGGAGCTGGCCGTGGCCGACCTGGTCAGCGAGACGCCGCTCCGGCGGAGCGTCGCCGGTTCACCAGCCTCACGACCTGAGTGATCAGCACGACCAGCACCACCGCGGCGAGCACCCCTTGCCACGGTTGAGGAAACACGCTGCCGCCCACGACACCGATAGCGGCGTAGACGACCGACCAGAGGACGCACGCCGGGACGTTCGCCACCACGAACGTATGCCAGCTCAGCCCGAGGAACGCCGCCGCGAGCAGCACCGGGACCCTTCCGCCGGGTAGCAGCCGGGACACCAGCAGCACCGGGACCCGGCTGCGCTCCAGCTTCTCCTGCACCAGGGCGAGGTGCTCCTCGTCGCGCAGCCAGCGCAGGCGCCGGGCCAGCGTCCTGCCGCCGACCCGGCAGATGGCGTACATGACCAGGTCGCCGAGGTACGCCCCGACCGCCCCGGCCGTCACCACGAGGACGACGACGAGCGGCTGACTGTGCCAGGCGTACGCGGCCGCCCCGCTGACCGCCGCCCCCGTCGGCACGACCGGGACGATGGCCCCGAACGCGACGGCGGCGAACAGCCCGGCGAGCGCTGCGAGCCCGAGCGTCCCCTCGAACTCGTGGGCGGCGATCACGGGGTGGATCCGACGACGGTCGTCTCGCCGTGTTTGATGACCCTCACGTCGGTGAACCCGGCGGCCTCACGCGTGAAGGTCTCCGCGGGCGTGCGGAACAGGTCGCGGCGCAGCCGCCCGCAGCCGAGCGGCCAGAAGGTCCCGTAGTGCACCGGGATCGACACGGCCGCGGTGGCCCGCCGGACGGCTTCGGCGGCACCGGCCGGGTCGAGGTGGCCGTCGCCGAGGCTGGGCCCCCAGCCGCCGACGGGGACGAGCGCCAGGTCGAGCGGGCTCAGCGCGCGCATCTCGTCGAACAGGCCGGTGTCGCCCGCGTACCAGGTGCGTAGCGCGCCCTCGATGACGAAGCCGACCGGGGCGGCGCGCAGCCTCGACCACGGTCCGCGCAGCGCCGGGTGGGCCGCCGGGACGGCGTGCACCCGAACCGAGCCGACAGTCGCCTCCTCGCCGGGCGCCACCTCGACCATCCGTACGTCCCGGCCGAGACCGCGGCGCACGAAGTCACCCGCACCGCGGGGCAGCACGAACACGGGGTCTCCGCCGAGCCTGCGCAGCGATCCGAGGTGCAGGTGGTCGGCGTGCAGGTGCGACAGGAGTACGGCGTCCGGGTCCCCGGGCAGCGCCGGGGTGGGACCGGCGACCCGGCGCAGGTGGCCCAGCCGGTTGGTGAGCAGCGGGTCGGTGAGTAGCCGTACGCCGGAATCCTCCAGCCACACGGTGCTGTGGCCCCACCAGGTCACGCGGGCCGTGTTCGTCACCGTGCCACCGTATCGCCGATCAACTGAGCCGGCGGAGAGTGGCGCCGAGGCGGCGGGCGTACAGATTCTGGAAGATCGGCACGAGCGGGCCGGCGAGTTTGGCGTACCAGGCACGGGGGCGGCTGAACGCGGTGACCGAGAACCAGACCTGGCCCTGCGAGTCCCGTTCGACCAGGAACGACTCCTCGCCGGACTCGGGATGCCCGGGCAGCGTGCCGTACCCGAATCCGGCCCGGTCAGGCTCGTCGACCGCCCAGATCACCTCGCACGGTGCGCGCATCGGCCCGAGTGAGACGACGACCCGGACGCCGGGCGCGGCCCGTTCGCCGCTCGACTCGATCCGTGCCCCGCTGGCCCGGTGCATCCGGTACGTGAGGACGGCATCGGCCGCCGCGGCGAAGTCGTCGCCCACCCGGGTGCGGTAGCGCAGGTGATGGTAGCCGGGAGGAAGCGGTTCATGGCGGGTGGCGCCGACCTCGGCGTATGTGAACATCGCCGCTCCTTTCGTCAGAGGCGTTCTGCCTACAGGCGGGTCCAGGCGAACATGCCGCAGACGGCCTCTGTCCCAGAGGTACGACGATCAGCGCCGGAACCTCACTTCGAACCTGTTCAATTCCTGGATGGACCGTACTCGACATGGCTCTCGACTCGCCGCTACGGGTGGGCTGCTGCACACTGTCGCCCGTGACGAAGGACAGTGCGCCCCGTTCCGCCGTCGTCGTGAACCCCGTCAAGGTCCCCGACCCGGACGGGTTGCGCCGGACCATCTGCGCGGACCTCGCCGCCGCCGGTTGGCCCGAACCCACCTGGTACGAGACCACCCCTGACGACCCGGGCACCGGCCAGGCCACCAGTGCGGTCGCGGACGGCGCCGAGCTGATCTTCGTCTGCGGCGGCGACGGCACCGTCATGGCCGTGGTGCACGCCCTCGCCGGCACGGACGTCGCGATGGCCGTCCTGCCCGCCGGCACCGGGAACCTGCTCGCCACGAACCTGGGCCTCAGCACCGACATCGCCACCGGCATCGAGGTGGCCCTGGAAGGCGGACGGCGCCGGCTCGACGTCGGCGACGCCGAGGGCCGCTCGTTCGTGGTCATGGCCGGGATGGGCTTCGACGCGCAGATGCTCGCCACCACCTCCGAGACCGCCAAGGCCACGATCGGCCCGCTCGCGTACGTGTTCGGCGCCCTCAAGCACCTCCGGGACCGGCCGGTGAAGATCACGTTGCGCCTGGACGACCGCCCGCCCCTGCAACGCCGCGTCCGCACCGTGCTCATCGGCAACGTCGGCCGGCTACAGGGCGGGGTCAGGCTCCTGGCCGAAGCCGAACCGGACGACGGTAAGTTCGACGTCGCCGTCCTCACCCCCCGCACCCTGCGGCACTGGCTGACGATGGGCTGGGCGGTGCTACGCCGCCACCCGCGCGTGCCGCGGATGGAGACGTGGTCCGCAGCCACGATCGACATCGCCGCCACGAAGAAGCAGCCGCGGCAGCTCGACGGCGACCTCATCGAATCCGGCCGCCGGCTCAGGGTGACCGTACGGCCGAGGGCGCTGGTGCTCTGCGTACCGCAGCCCGAACGCTCTCCCGACCTGGCCGCGGGCGCCGAACGCGCCGGTGAGGCAGCCGAACGGCTGCCATGAGTAGCACCGAACCCGTACCCGAGATCCGGTGCACGGCCGGGGATGAGCTCTCCGCCGACGACGCGTACCATGCGCCGCGCCGGTACGGCCGCTGGCACCTGCTGCGGACGCGTTCGTCCTCGTGCTCCTCCTCGGCATCGCGTTCGCGGCCCGGCTGGAGGCGCGACGCGTGGGCGTCCCCGAACCGGTCCGGCCGGACCGCCGGGTGCCCGCCGCGCATCCCGGAGGGGCGGTGTGAGCGCGGAGCCGGTCGGGTAACTCCCGGCCCATGACGTCGTCAACGGATCCGGTCCTGGCCGGAAGCGGCCGCATCCGGCCGGGAGGATGGCGGCCCCAGCGCCACTTCACCGAGCGCAGCCTCGCCGGGTTGACCCTCGTGGCGGCCGCGGGTGTCGGGTTCGGACTGCTGCTGGTCCTGGTCCGGCACCACGCCGCATGGCTGTACTCGGTCGACCGCGGAATCGCCGCGACCCTGAACGGGTATGTGGCTGAGCACCCGCCGTTCGTCGCCACGTTCGAGGCGATCTCCCGGCTGGGCGGACGGCCGGTCATGGTATGGCTGGTGGCGGCCGCGGTGGTGCTGCTCCTGGTGCGGCGGCGTACCCGGCTCGCCCTGTTCCTCGTGGTCGCCGGCGTGGGCGCGCTCGTCCTGGACCCGTCGCTGAAGACGCTGGTCGGCCGGCTGCGGCCGGTCGTCGCCGATCCCGTCGCGTTGGCGCCGGGCAACAGCTTCCCGAGTGGACACGCCCTCGGCTCCGCCGTCGTGTACGGTGCCCTGCTGCTCGTCTTCCTGCCCGCTCTGCGCGGCCGCTGGAAGTCCGTCGCCGCGACGGTCATCGGGCTGGTCGTCTTCGCGATCGGGTTCAGCCGGATCTCCCTCGGCGTCCACTTCGCCTCCGATGTGCTCGCGGGCTGGCTGCTCGGCGGCGCCTGGCTGGGCGTGACCGCGCACGCGTTCCGGGTGTGGCGCCTGGAGGCGGGCCGGTCCGCGCCGCCGGTCACCGAGGGTCTCGAGCCGGAGGCCGCCCGCGACCTGACCCCCGCCCCGGACGAGGAGCAGGTCGTGGCGCACCCGTGGGCCGGGGCGGCGAAGATCCTGGTCGGCTGGGTTCTCCTCTTCGGCCTGCTGTACGCGTTCGGCATGCTGGTCAGTTACCACCTCAAGGGCGGCTGGGTCGACTCGCTGGACATGGGGGTGGAGCGCTGGCTGGTGACGCACCGTACGCCCGGCCTGAACGACCTCAGCTACCTCGGCAGCAAGGCCGGTGACACCCATGCCATCACGCTGATCTCGCTGCTGTTCTGCCCGGTGGCCATCGCGGTCTGGCGGCGCTGGCGGCCGGTGCTCTTCATCGTCCTGGCCATGTTCGGCGAACTGACCCTCTTCCTCGTCACCGCGGCCGCCGTCGGCCGCTCGCGCCCGCCCGTCGAACACCTCGACGGTCAGCTGCCCACCAGCGCGTTCCCGTCCGGTCACATCGCCGCGACCATGTGCCTCTGGGCCGCCATCGCGATTCTCGTCATGGGCCGGGTGCGGCACTGGTCCCGCTGGTTCCCGGTGGTCCTGGCCGTCGTCGTGCCGACCGTCGTCGCGTCGTCGCGGATGTACCGCGGCATGCATCATCCCACCGACGTGGTGGGTGCGCTGGTCCTCAGCGCGTGCTGGATCGGTCTGCTCTACTGGGTCGTGCGCCCGAACGAAGACGTCTCCGTGCGGTCCCTCGCCGCGCGGATCCCCGCCCCGACCGACACCGCGGTTCGCGCGTGACCTTGCGGGTCATGACCTGGAACATCAAGACCGGTGGGTACGACCGCGGCGGCGCCGACCGCCTCGACGCCATCGGCCGGGTGGTCCGTGCCGAGGCTCCGGACCTGCTCGCCGTCCAGGAGCTCCGCGACGCCCACCGCGACGGCGGCCGCCGCCTGCGCCGCCTCGCCGGCTCCGCGGGACTGACCCCGGTGCTCGCACCGTCGTTCTTCGGCCAGCCCGTCGCGGTGCTGGCCCGCAGACCCTTCCTGGGTACGTGGACCGCCCGGTTCGCGCTGCACCACGCCGCCGCCGCGGTCACCGTCGCCACCGGCGCCGGCCCGTTGACATTGGTCAGCACTCACCTGAACCCGTTCTCCCCGGGCCGCCGCCTGCGCGAGGCCCGCTGGCTCACCGCCCGCTTCGCCCGTCAGGGCCGGATGGTCGCGGTGGCAGGCGACCTCAATGCCCTCGATCCGTGGACCGACCACACGGACCGTCTGGCGCGACTGGACGCCCCGTACCGCCACCGGCACCTGGACCCGGACGGCCGCGCCGACACCCGGACGATCGCCCACCTGGTCGGCGCCGGTTTCCACGATCTGTGGCGCCGCGCGGGCCGCGGCGACGGCCTGACGGCGCCCACGACGGCGGGCGGTGGCCGCGAGTTCTCCGGCATGCGCCTCGACTACCTGCTCGCCACACCGGTACTGGCCGACCGGATCCGCGACATCCGCGTCGTCACCGACGGCGAGACCGAATCGGCCTCCGACCACTACCCGGTGGTCGCCGACCTCGACCTCGGTCGCTCTGCCTGACCGGTCGTCTTTCGAGGTCAGAGGTCCCGCAGGCGGGGACGGAGTTCCTGCCAGGCTCAGTCGAGGAGGTCTGGCTGGTTCTCGTCGCCGGGATCTTACGCTTTGGGGGCGATCAAATCCGGTGGGTGCACACCTGGGGTGAGGTCTGTACGGCATCCGCGCCGTACACGACGGCGATGGTGAAGCAGTAGTCGGTGCGGTCGTTGAGGCCGTACACGATGTAGTCGGCGCTGCCCGCCGGGAGCTGCTGGAACGCCTGTGTGGGCTGACCGGCCCGGCCACCGGAGACGACGACGGGCCCCTCGGCACCGGCCGGGTACGTCCACGTGAGCGTCACACTGTCCCGGCCGTCGCGCAACGTCACGTTCGCGGGACCGGCCGCCGAGGGCGGCGATGCGGACGTGGCCGACGTCTGTCCCGCGCTGGCCGGGCCCGCTGAGACTGCGTTGGGCGCGGGGATCTGCGCCGGAGCCGCCGTGCCGCCGGGCGTCATGGTCAGCCAGACGATCACGACGGCCACCACGGCCAGGACGGCGACGAGGACGGCCCCCACCGTAACGATCATTCGCTGGCGCGACAGCTGGTCGCCGGTGTGGTCGACGGGTACGGGCAATCGCCGGTCCAGGAAGGATCCCGGATCCGGTGCGGATACCGGCTCGGGTACAGGCGCCGGGCCGACCGCCGGCGGGTCGGGCGGCCGCCGCTGCGCCGGTGGTGGCGCACCGGTGACGCCCGAGGGCGAGCCGGGTGAGGTGGTGGCGGACGAGGTTGCAGGGGCCGTCGGCTGCGGTTGGGGGATCCACAGGGTCCCGGTGGACCAGCCGGCGTCGTCGGGGGAGTGCCGGGGGGCGGGCGTGGCCCCGGGCGCGGGCACCGCCGTCACACCCGGTGCTTCACCACCGACCTCGGCGGCCTCGGCGGCATCTGGCTCCGTTCCGCCTCCCGTTCCGCCCCCCGTCGCCGCAGCCGGAGATCCCGCCACGGGTGACGGCGGCCCGGAGGCGGGCCGTGCGACGGCGGGCTGTGCGACGGCGGGCTGTGCGACGGCGGGCTGTGCGACGGCGGGTGCGGCGACGGCGGGTGCGGCGACCGCGGGTGCGGCAGTGACGGACGCGGCAGCCCCCCGGCGGGGCGGCTCGGTCGGCCGCTCGGCCCGCTGGTGGTGGAGGCTGTGACCCGGGTCGGGAGCGGTCCCCGACAGCGCCGCCACCTGCCGGGCGAGCGGGTGGTCCTTCGGCAGGTGGGTACGGCAGAGCTCGTCCGCCAAGGACAGGTGTTCCCTTGCGCGTGCGTCATCGCCGCAATCGCGTTCCATCGTGGCCAGCCGGGCGAGCATCTTGATGCCGGCCGGTGTGGCGTTCCCGTACGCGCTGCGGTGGCGGTTCCAGGCGTCGGCGAGCCGGTCGACGGCCGGGCCACAGTCGCCGCCGGCGTGTTCGGCCGTAGCGCGGTCGGCTTCGGCGGCGAGGACCCGGGCGGAGTGGGGGCCGTCCCGTTCGGACAGCAGGTCCACGACGGTTGTGTACAGCTCGGCGGCCGCCCGGTGTGCGCCGACGCGGTGCAGGACGGCGGCGAGGGTGGCCGTAGCGGAGACCGTACGGTCGTCGGCCGGGCCGTGCAGGCGCTGCTGGGCGGTATGGGCGAACCCAGCCCAGTCGCGGGCGCTCTCGGCGTCCCCGAGGGTCACAAGGATTTGAGCGTGTAACGCCGCGGCGTCGGCGAGGTCGGGGCGGGCGCGCGCCGGGTCGGCGTCGGTGCCGGCGAGCGCGCTGTCGAGCAGGTGACGCGCGGCGGCGAGGTCACCCACAGCGGCGAGGGACCGGGCCTGCGCGGTGAGATCGTCGAGTGCGAGGGGACGGGACACGTGCCCCATAGTGGCTGGCTCGCAACGGTGGGTACAACCCCCGAGTGTCTGCCTCGTTGCTACACTGAAAGTTGAAGCCTAAACTTTTTGAGGAGTATCCATGGGTGTCACCCGGCTCAACCACGCCGTCCTCTACGTCTCCGACCTGGCCCGCAGTGTCGCGTTCTACCGGGACGTCATGGGGTTCCGGGTCATCCCGATGACCCCGGACGGCTCTCGCGGCGTTGCGTTCCTCCAGGCTCCGGAGAGCACGAACGACCACGATCTCGGCCTGTTCGAGATCGGCGCGGGCGCCGCCCGGTCCCCGGGCGGCCGCGGCACCGTCGGCCTCTACCACCTGGCGTGGGAGGTCGACACCCTCGACGAACTCGAAGCCACGATGGTCCGGCTGGCGAACGCCGGCGCGCTCGCCGGCTCGTCCGATCACGGCACCACCAAGAGCCTCTACGGCAGGGACCCGGACGGGCTCGAGTTCGAGGTCGTCTGGCTCATCCCGGCCGATCTGCTCGACGATCAGGCGCTCGCGGGCCGCAAGCGGATCGCCCGCCTGGACCTGGCCCGGGAGAAGCAGCGGTACGGCGGTGCCACCCGCGGCGGCGTGGGGATCTCGACACCCGTGTAGAAATCCTCTATGACCCTCGCTGCGGTGAAGCGTGAACTGCTCGTCCGCCGGATCGAGAGCTGGGCGAACGGACAGCGTGCGAGACGCGCCACCTACCTGCACGGATACGCCGACGACGCCGCCCGCCCGGCGATCGACGCGGCGGTAGCCGCCCTCGCCGAGCTCGCCGACTCCGTGCGCGGGCGCCAGCTGTCCGTGCTGACCGTGGGGTCTGTGCCCGTACCCCCGCCGGTTCTGGCCGTGAACGGTGACACGGACCAGCGTGTCGCGGTCGCGTTGAAGGCCGCGGGTGCGGCGGCCGCGCCGGTCTTCGGATATCTGGACACGGCACACGCGCCGCGGCCCCCGGCGCTGGAGACGGTCACCGCCCTGCGGGTCGGCCGGCCGGCCGAGGCCCTCATCGTGCTCGCCGCGGACGCTCTGGCCACGGGCGGTGACCGGATGACCGGCGACGAGCGCTGGCGGGCCGCGGCGGCCCGTCCCGGCGCACACGGCCGGGCCGCGCTGGTGGAGGCCTACCGCACCGCGCGGCCCGACATCGGGTTTCCCCTGGTCACGGCCGTCGAGCTGGTTGCGGACCGAACCGAGGTGGTCTTCTTCGCGACGACGTCCGGCAAGAGCCTCGAGGCGTTCAAGGACGCGCTGTGGGCGGTCGACGAGTACGGCGGCGTCCGGTACCGCGACCCCGGTGACCCGGAGGGCCACCTGATCGACATCTCGTTCAACCCGCACCCGGGTCCGCTGCGGCGCGAGATTCTCGCGCACCTGGATGAGGTGGGGGAGCAGACGGTGACGGAGCTACGGACGTTCGCGCTGACCGATACCATCTACCGCGCCGAGGACGCGACGCGGGTGCTCGGCACGCTGGTCACGGCCGGTACGGTACGCCGTGAACCGGAGCACGGCCGCCTGGGCGGCGACGTGGTGATCGCACCGGCACCCGGCTGACCGCCCGTCAACTCTCCCCGTGCCGGGTCGACTCTCCCCGTGCCGGGTTCCAGGCAAACGTTCTGAACGGACCGTCAGCGTGGCTGCCAGGCGTCCGGCAGCGTCGTCAGCTTCCGGACGTGGGCCGGCATCCGGCCGCTGACCAGGTCGGTGAGGCTCACCTCGTCGACCACCTCGCGGACCGCCGCACGGACCGCCACCCAGAGGTTCGGTAGGTTCTCGGCGGCACCGTCGTAGCGGGTCTCCTCCGGGCGCAGGCCGCGAACCCCGGCGAGGGGACCGTCAACGGCGCGCAGGATCTGACCCACGCTGATCTCGCGCGGAGACTGTGACAGGGTGTAGCCGCCCTCGGCGCCCCGTTGGGCGCGGACGATCCCGGCACGCCGCAGGTCGGCAAGCACCGCCTCGAGGAACTTCTTGGGCATGCCCTGATCCTGTGCTACGGCCTGGGCAGACATCAACGCCGGGTACGCACTCGCCAGGCTGAGCGCTGCCCGTACCGCATAGTCGCCTCGCGCGGAGATCTGCACCCATCCATCATGCCGCCTTCGCCGCCGGGCTCCTCGCGCACCCCCGGTATTAGGGGAATTCGGACACTACGACCTCCCCGAAGGTCCACGGGGCGTAGGCACACGGCTGCGGGCGGCCTCGGTGAAGGCGCTCCGGAACGTTCCGGGACTCACCCCGGCGGCCCGCTGGAAAAACCGGCCGAAGTTCGTCGGCTCGGGAAAACCGAGCCGGCGGCCGATCTCGGACACCGCGAGGGACGTGCATGCGAGCATCCGCTTCGCGGACAACGCGACCCGGTCGTCGAGGAGCTGTTTGGCGCTGCGCCCGGTCGCGGCCAGGCTGGCCCGGGTGAGGGTACGGACGGAGCAGCCCTGCCGGGCGGCGTACTCCTCGACGCGTCGGCTCATCGCATGCCCCTGCTCGAGTTCGCGCCGGAACCGGGTGAACGTGCGCCGTTCGGCCTGGCTGAGCCGCGGCAGGCTGGGTGCCGCCAGCAGGCCGACCCGCAGCAGCAGGACGGCGAGCTCGTGCTGGAGCAGGGCTATGGCGAGCGCGCCGGTGGAGAACCGCTCGCAGTCGACGACGAGCTGGCTGACCTCGCTGATGATCGCGTCCTCGTCCTCGCCGACGAGCTGCCAGGCCGCCGGACCGAACGGGTCGTCGAACGGCAGGTCGGCCACGTCGTTCTCCGGACATAGCTCGGGCGACCAGGTCACGAGGACCGCGTCGATCCTGGCGGGCGGTTCGAGCCGGACGACCTGGCCTGGGCGTACCCAGAGCAGGGTGCCGGGCCGGCAGGGCCGGGCGGCGAAGTCCACCTCTAGGGCGCCTTGGCCCGCCGTGACCAGCACCAACAGGTGATGATCAAGCGGGACGGGAGGTGCGCCGGCGACGGCGAGGTCGGCGTCGCGCAGGTTCGCGGTGGCGACGCCGGCGGCACCGGATGTCGTCGATGTGGACAGGGTGGGCAGCGGGGGATGACCGAAAGTGAGCATCGAGGACGACGTTAGCCGTATGGCGCACGTCGCGCTGACCCCCCGTTGCGGCTCCCGCGCCCTTATCTGCGTTGTGTCGGGTTTATGTCGCTTACTGCGTTAAAGCAAAAAACAGCCCGTACGGACCGGCAGTGTCCGTACGGGCTGTTTCTTTATTTATCTCGCTAACGCCCCGCCAGCAGTCGATTGACTGCCGTGTCCACGTCCAAGTGCTCCGATTCCCGACCCCGCGGCACCACGACATAGGTGCGACGGAGGAACCGGACGAGGACGCTTCGCGGAACCTCGAACAGTGCGTTGCCGTCAGGTGACGACAGCGCAAGGGCGACGAAGTCACCCCGTGGTGTGGCCCACGGCCACACCCTCACATCGCCGATCCCGGCAGGCTCGTCGAGCCCCGTGACCAGCAGTTCTCTCGCAAACGACCAGCTGACTGCCTCCCCACCCGCACTTTCGGCGTGGAACAGCACATGAACCGCGTACGGATCCGCTGGGTCATAGCGCAGGCTCGCACGCACCGGCAACGCCGTGGCGTCCGGCGCAACGAGCCGCAGCGAGGTTTCGACCTCGACGGTCGTCGGACGAATGGCACTCATGGACGTACTCCCCCCGGCACCGCTGCGAGGTTGGTGAACCCCGCGTTTCCCATACTCAGGTGATACTCCTCGTTACGCTCCGCCATACGCTGATCTCACCCAGTAGTGGGAAGACGGTTCCGAAAACCTCCTGCCGCGAGGTGATTATCGGTATCTTGTCCTGTTCTGCCCGCGTACTCGGTTCCGCCCGGCGTCGGGTGGGTCCAGCAGTTGACTTACTCCGGTAACGTCCATTCCTCCCGGGTAGTGACGGGGTGGTCGCAGAGCAGTCGGACTTCGAGGTAGGAAATGGGCACAAATCCGGTCGCACCGTCGGTCGCGCGACCTCCGGGCCGGATCCACCGGACCCTGAACGCCATCCGCGGCAACCCCACCGGCCGCGTCGCCCTCCGGGTCGTCATCGGAATCCTCGGTGCCGTCTTCGTCGCCCTCGGCGCCGCCCTGATACCACTCCCGGGCCCCGGCTGGGCGATCGTGATCCTCGGGCTCGCCATCTGGGCTGTCGAGTTCGTCTGGGCCAAGCACCTGCTGTCGTTCACCCGCCGGTGGGTCCAGTCCTGGACCCACTGGATAGGCGTCCGGCCCCTCCCGATCCGCCTCCTGATCGGCATCGTCGGCCTGATCTTCGTTACCGCCGTCGTCTGGGCGTCCCTGAAGGTCAGCTTCAACATCGACCTGTACATACTCTGCCGCGACTGGGTGGCCGGTCGCTGATCGTGGTTCCCTGCGGCCGCCGCCGGGACACGCTGATCCCCGGTTCGCGCGGGCGCCCGCGCGGCGGGTAGCGGTCCGGGGCGTCTGGGCGATTAGCTCCGGGGGCGAGCGCTTCGTTCACACCGCAGAGGTCACTGGTTCGAACCCAGTATCGCCCAC
>CBIHNN010000009.1:0-90419 GCA_966211315.1 uncultured Micromonosporaceae bacterium
CCCCCCCCCCCCCCCCCTCCCCCCCTCCCCCCCGGGGGGGCCGCGGGGTTCGCGGGCGCCCCGGGGGGCGGCCCGGGCGTGGTTGCGCCGCCCCGCGGCCGGGTCCGACCGCTCGGGAACGCGGCGAGGGCGGTCCGGGAATCCGGACCGCCCTCGCCTTTCGTGTGCTTGTGTCAGCCGAGGACGCCGTCGACGACGTGGTCGAGCAGACCGTTGTCGTTGCCGCTGCCGTTGTCGCCGGCAGGCTGGTCCGGCAGCGGCTGCCCGGCCGGGGCGCTGGACGAGCCGACCCCCGTGCCCGGTGCGGATGACTTGGACTGCCCCGGTACGGCCTTCGCCGACGTGGACGGGTTCGGCGACGGGTTCGGCGACGGGCCCGGACGGTTCTCCGTCGTCGAGCCCCGTTCGGCGCCGGACCCGGTCTGCTTGCCGGTTCCGTTGGACTTCGGGCTGTCCGCGGCCGAGCACGACCGCGGCTTGGGGCCGAGCGAGTCGGCACCCGAGATGCCGTCCGTGCCGCAGGCGAAGCTGTTGCGCAGCCCCCGGACCCGCTTGTCCACCTCGTCGAGGAGGCGCAGCGAGTCGATCGCCTTCTCGCGGTCCTTGGCGTTCAGCCCGTCGATCAGCGGGCCGAGCTGCCGACGCTGGGCGCTGACGAACGTGTCGACGGCGTTCAACGGGGCTTCGTCGCGGCGCTGGACCGCGGCACCGTTCAGCAGCTTGACACCCTCGCGGCTGTCGTTGTCCATGTCGGCGAGCACCTCGTCGAGGCCGATGTCCTGCATCGCTGCGGCCTCGGCCAGCCGGTTGCGGGCGAAGCCGAGAAACAGCTGGCCCCGGGTGACGTCCGAGCCGGCGAGCGCGAGCTGTGCCTTCTCGGTGGAGCGCTTGACGCCGTAGAGCGCGTCGCCGGGTACCGCGTCCTCGCTGGCGAACGACATGCCGGAGATGGCGACGGCACCGACGGCCACACCGGCGATGATCGCGCCGCGGGCCCGCAACCGGCGACCGGCACCGCTACCGAGCGGACGCCACCGGGCCGACGCCGGGTCTTCGCCGGTTGGTTCGTACTGCGCGGTGACTCCGATGCCCTCCCGGTCGGCCGTGGCGACCAGCATGGCTCGCAGGCTGCTGCGGAACTCGGGCTCGACGGTGACGGTCTGTACCGCCGGGCCGATGCGGGTCAACGTCTGACCGACGGAGACCAGCTCAGCGAGCTGCTCGTCGCCGTGTCCTCGGATATGGCTTCGAGGACCGCCGTTGGTCTCCTCGATCAGCTGCGCGAAGCGCTTGGCGCGCCGGCGGTCGAGAAAGTCGGGACTCACCGAAGGCACCTCCCCTCGCTCGTTTCGGCTGTCCGGGCGACGACTCCGCCGGCCGGTGCGACCGGAAAAACGTCGATCGGTCGCACCCGGAGAAACGGCGCAAGGGTACGAACGGTTACGGGCAGAGGTGCGTTCGGGTGGCGGACCGTGATCGTCCGCGCGGCTGTGTACGTCACAGCGAGAAGCCTTCCGGCAGGAGGCGGGCCAGCGCACGTACGGCCCGGTACTGGAGGGCCTTGATGGCGCCCTCGTTCTTCCCCATCGTCTGGGCGGTCTCGGCCACCGAGAATCCTTGCAGGAAGCGCAGCACTATGCACTCCTGCTGCTCCGGGTTGAGCTGTTTGACCGCGGTGAGCAGGGCGACGTTGGTGATGTGGTCGACCACGGCGGATTCCGGGCTGCCCTCAGGGCCCCGGTCCTCCCGATCCGCGTCGAGAACGTCACCCGTAGTGACCTCCAAGCGGTAACGGCCCGATTTGAAGTGGTCGGCCACCAGGTTGCGCGCGATGGTGACCAACCAGGCGCCGAGGTCACGGCCCTGCCAGGTGAAGCTGCCGATCCGCTTGAGGGCGCGCAGGAACGTGTCGGACGTCAAGTCCTCGGCGAGCTGCCGGTTGCCGACCCGGAAGTAGACGAACCGGAAGACGGTGTCCACGTACCGGTCGTAGATGAGGCCGAACGCCTCCGACTCGCCTGCCTGCGCGCGTTCGACGAGGGCCCAGACCTCGGCGGCCGGGTCGCCCCGGTCGGGGCGGGCACGCGGTGGTCCCTCGGTGGGGCCGGTGGTGCTCTGTGCGGGGACGACCACCACGCCGTTCTCGACGGTGGCGGGTACCGGCGGCAGGTCGAGCGGTCCCGTACCCGCCGGACGCTGGCCCGGCATGGCCGGCCGGCCGGGGGCGACGATGCGCCCGCCGACCGGCTTGTTCTTCGGCGTCTGGGTACGGCTGTTGGGTGACTCGTTGACGTGGGGGCGGTTGCGGATGCGCTTGTCGCCGTCGCCACGGATCGCGAAGGTGATCATGTCGTCGACCGTCGAACGCAGGTACGTCAGGCCCTCGTTCAGGGCCTGACGGGCGTCCAGGACGTCTCGGCGGACCGGATCCCCGGCGAAAGCGTGCCTCACTGAACCTCCTCCACCCGGCAGTTCTTCCAGGGAGCCTGCCTAGCGTCCCCGGCGGGTGGGGCGGGGAGCGCTGGTGAGCGATCCCCCGGGGCGAGGTCTGTCAGCGGTGCGGCATAGGGCACAGCGGCCTCCTCGGATTGAGGGGAATCAACTCGCACTGAAATGGGCGAAGTGCCCCGGTATGATAGAGGCAAGATCACCCACAGGCATGGAGTCCGTTACACAGGGGTGAAGTATTTCCGACGGGGACGGCCCTCTGTCGCACACTGTGTGCGCCGCGCCAAATTAGCCGTTCACGGGATGAACGGCTCAAGTCGGTCTTCGGCTCCTAGGATCACGCATATCCGGCAGGCATGTCGGACGTTCCGTCCGACCGTCACCTCCGTGTGGCAGAGTCGGCCATCGTGGAGAACCCCGCAGCGGCGAGCCGGCCGGCCACCCTGCCCGGCGCCGTACGCCACGCCGCCCTGGTGCGGCCGGACTACGCCGCTCTCGTCGGTACCACGACCACGCTGACCTGGGACGACTTCGACGCGGCCGTCGACCGGGCGGCGTCGCGACTGCTCGCCCTGGCGGGTGATGAGCCCGTCGACGGGCACCCGGCGAGGGTGGCGATCGCGGTGCCGGACGGCATCGACTTCGCGGTGACGCTGCTCGGTGCGATGCGGGCCGGGCTCATCGCGGTGCCCGTCAACCCGGGCTTCACCCCACCGGAACTCGACCACGTGCTCACCGACTCCGGTGCGACGGTGTTCGTCGCACCGGACACCGTCGCACAGCCGGTGGCGGCGTTCGGCGTGCGACGCGTACCCCCGCAGTTGCCGGCGGTGGACGGCCCGGCGCCGGCAGTGCCCGCCGTCGTCGCGGCGGACGCCGTGGGTCTGCTCCTCTACACCTCCGGTACGCAGGGGCGGCCGAAGGGCGCGATGCTGACGCACGCCGCCTTGATCGCCAACCACGAGCAGCTCGCGGAGCTGGAGGTGGTGGGGACACACGACACGGTCCTCGTCGCGGTGCCCCTCTTCCACGCCTACGGGCTGAACACCGGTCTCGGCTCGGTGCTGTACCACGGCGCGTGCGGCGTCCTGGTCGACGAGTTCGACGCCGAAGCGACGCTCGCCGCCGTCGCCCGCCACCGGGTCACCGTCCTGGTCGGCGTCCCGTCGATGTACGCGGCGTGGACCGGCCGGCCCGAGGTGGGGACTGCGTGCGCCACCGTCACCTGCGCCGTCAGCGGTGCCGCCCCGCTCGATCCGGTGATCGCCGGCGCCTTCTCCGACGAGACGCACGTCCCCATCCGGATCGGCTACGGCCTCACCGAGACCGCCCCGGTTCTCACCCTCACGAATCCGGCCTCCCGGCACGAATCGGGGGCCATCGGCCGGGCCATTGGGCGCGTCGACCTGATCCTGCGGGACGCGAGCGGCCGTACGGTCTGGCCGTCCGGGTCCACCGACCCCGACGACTTCGAGCTGGACGACGCACCCGGCAGCGAACCCGGTGAGATCGTCGTCCGCGGCCCGAACCTCTTCTCCGGCTACTGGCCCGACGGCTACGGCGCAGCGGTCGACGGCTGGTGGGCCACCGGCGACATCGCGTACGCCGACGACGACGGCCGCCTTTTCCTCGTCGACCGGGTCGGCGGGCTGATCCTGGTCAACGGCTTCAACGTCTACCCGCGCGAGGTGGAACGCGCCCTTGAGGAGCACCCGGCGGTCGTCGAGGCCGCCGCCGTGGGCGCGCCATCGGCGGCCACCGGCGAAACCGTCCGGGCCTACGTCGTGGCCGCCGGCGTCACCGTCGGCGAACTCGCGGAGCACTGCGCCGCGCGGCTGGCCCGGTACAAGTGCCCGACCCAGATCGAGATCGTCGACGAGCTGCCGCACTCGGCGATCGGCAAGGTCCGCAAGGGGGAGCTGTGAGCCGTATCCAGCTGATCGGCCGGGACGGGTGCCATCTGTGTGAGGTCGCCGAGCAGGCCCTCGACCGGATCGGTGAGCCGTGGACCCGTGTCGACGTCGACTCGGACGTCGAACTGCAGCGCGAGTATTCCGACAGGGTGCCGGTGATCCTGCTGGACGGCCGGGAGCACGGCTACTGGAAGGTGGACGAGGAACGCCTGCGGCGGGACCTCGCGAAGCCGCCGGGATCCCCGCGGTTCTAAGGTGGCGCGATGCGCGATCACCTCGTCTGGGACTGGAACGGCACGCTGCTCGACGACCTGAACCTGGTCGTCTCGGCCACGAACAGCGCCTTCGCTGCCATCGGTGCCCCGGAGGTGAGCGCCGACGAGCATCGGCGGCAGTTCCGCCGCCCCATCTCCGAGTACTACGCCGAGGTGCTCGAGCGCGCCGTCGACCAGGCCGAGTTCGAGCGGCTCGACGAGATCTTCCACCAGGCGTACCGGGTCGGGCTGACCAGTTGTGCACTCGCCGCCGACGCCACGGCCGCGATCACGTCGTGGCGGGGTACGCAGTCCCTGCTCTCCATGTGGTTCCACGCCGAGCTGGTGCCGGCCGTCGAGACGTACGGCCTGGTGGGGATCTTCGCCCGGGTCGACGGGCTGCGCCAGGCTGTCGGAGGTGGCTTCAAATCGGGCCACCTGGCCACACATCTCGCCGAGTTGGACATCCCCGGCGAGCGGGTGGTGCTCATCGGTGACTCGATCGACGACGCTGACGCCGCCGCTTCGGTCGGCGGCCGTTGCGTCCTCTACACCGGCGGTTTCACCGACCCGGTACGGCTGCGGTCCTCGGGCCATCCGGTCGCTGACACGCTCCTCGACGCGGTGGAGCTGGCCGCCACGCTGTGACGGCTTGCCCCTCGACGTGTCAGCGATTGGCGATCCGGCCCCCGGTTGAGCCATACTCGGCGGCGGGTACGACCAGCTCAAGTGCAGCCTCGCAATAGCACAAAGAGCTGGCCGTTGTCCACTTCCATCATCAAGATCGCGATTTGTGCACGCCTTCACAAGCACTTACCCTGTAGCTCCGACGAGTTCCGCTAGCACATCCGGTCCAGCCGGCTTGCACCGGGGCTCACCGCAGGTTCGTCAGCTTGTCGGCACGGAGTCTCATGAGCCAGCACCGACCCGGAAATTCGTCCGGCCCGGCCCGTTCAGGTCCGGCCGGTGCCGTCCCGGCCCTCCCGGATCTTCCGGAGGCGACCATCGCACGGCTGCCCGAGTACCTGCGCGCCCTGCACCACCTCGTGGACGACGGCTGCGAGACGGTCTCCAGCGAAGGCCTCGCCGCGGCGGCCGGCGTCAACTCCGCCAAGCTCCGCAAGGACCTCTCCCACCTCGGCTCGTACGGCACCCGCGGCGTCGGCTACGACACCGCCCTGCTGATCGACCAGATCGAGTACGTACTCGGCCTCACCCAGCGCCGCGCCGTCGCCATCGCCGGCGTCGGCAACCTCGGTCACGCCCTGGCCGGCTACGACGGATTCGCCTCGCGCGGGTTCCACGTCGTCGCCCTGCTCGACTCCGACCCCCAGCGCGTCGGCGAGCAGATCCACGGGCTCACCGTCCGGCACATGGACGACCTGGCGGACGTCGCGGCCGCGGAGTCCATCGCGATCGGAGTCATCGCCACCCCCGCCGCCGCCGCGCAGGGTGTCGCCGACGCGCTGGTCGCCGCCGGGGTCACCAGCATCCTCAACTTCGCGCCCTGCGTGCTGTCGGTTCCCGACAACGTCGACGTACGCAAGGTCGACCTCGCCATCGAACTACAGATCCTGTCGTTCCACGAGCACCGTAAGGCGTCGCTGACCGCGCTGCCGGGCGGCCGGGTCGACCGCACCCGCACGAACGGTCAGGAGGCGGTCGGATCGTGAATCTCCTCGTCGTGGGTGCCTCGTACCGCACTGCCGCCGTCGGCACGCTGGAGCGGCTCGCCGTACCCGGGACAGACCCGGGGGGCGTGCTCGAACGACTGCTCGCTCAGCCGTACGTCGGTGAGGCCGTCGTCCTGTCGACCTGCAACCGGGTCGAGGTGTACGCGGCCGTCAGCGGCTTCCACGGTGGCCTCGCCGACGTGTGCACCGTGCTCGCCGAGCAGTCCGGCCTGCCCTCCGCCGACCTCGCCAAACACCTGTACGTGCACTACGACGCCGCCGCCGTCGAGCACGCGTACCGGGTCGCCGCGGGCCTCGACTCGATGGTCGTCGGCGAGTCGCAGATCCTCGGCCAGCTGCGGGACGCGTACCACGCCGCCGCCGAGGGCGACGCCGCCGGCCGGCTCCTGCACGAGCTGATGCAGCAGGCGCTACGGGTCGGCAAGCGCGCGCACACCGAGACCGGGATCGACCGGGCCGGGCAGAGCGTCGTCACCGCCGCCCTCGATGTCGCCGCCGGACACTTCCCCGACGGGCTCAACGGCAAATCCGCCCTGGTCGTCGGGGCCGGCGCGATGGGCGCGCTATCCGTTGCCACGCTCACCCGGGCCCGGGTCGGGCCGGTCAGCGTCACCAACCGGGGCGCGGAACGCGCCGCCCGGCTCGCCGAGGCGTACGGCGCGACGGCTGCGGCGTTCGACTCGCTACCGCTGGCGCTTCTCGACGCCGACGTCGTGGTCGCGGCGACCGCCTCGCCGGAACCCGTCCTCACCGAGCGGTTGCTGCGCGACGTCGCCGCCCGCCGGGACACCCCGCTCGTCGTACTCGACCTCGCCGTGCCCCGCGACGTCGAGCCGTGCGACGTGCCGGGCGTCGTCGTCGTGGACATCGACGCGCTCGCCGCCAGCCGGCAAACCGGCCCGGCCGCCGCCGAGACCGCTGCCGTCGAACAGATCGTCACCGTCGAGGTCGAACACTTCCTCGGCTGGCTGCGGGGCGCGGACATCGCCCCGACCGTGGCCGCACTGCGTGCCCGCGCCGAGGATGTCGTCACCGCCGAGCTGCGCCGCTTCGCGCAGCGCCGGCCCGAACTCACCGACGACCAGCGCGCCGAGGTGGCCCGAACCGTGCACCGGGTAGTGCAGCAGCTGCTGCACTCGCCGACCGTACGGGTCCGCCAGCTCGCCGCCGAACCCGGCGGCGACCAGTACGCCGCTCTGCTCCGCGAGCTGTTCGACCTGGATGTGCCGAAGGCCACCCAGGTGGACGCCGTACCCCAGATCGGAGTCCAGCAGTGACCTTGCGGCTCGGGACCCGGGGCAGTGCCCTGGCTCTCGCCCAGTCCCGGCACGTCGCCGACGCCCTCACCGCGGCCACGGGCCGGCCCGTCGAACTGGTCCGGATCGTCACCGCCGGGGACACCTCGGCGGAGCCCGTCGCCCAGCTCGGAGTCGGTGTGTTCGTCTCCGCACTGCGGGACGCGCTCGTCGCGGGGGAGATCGACTTCGCGGTCCACTCGTACAAGGACCTGCCGACTGCGGGGCACCCGGCGCTGCACATCGCGGCGATCCCGCCCCGCGAGGACCCGCGGGACGCGCTCGTCGCCCGCGACGGTCTGCACCTCAATCAGCTGCTCGCGGGGGCCACGATCGGGACCGGGGCGGTGCGCCGAATCGCGCAACTGCACTCTCTCGGCCTACAGTGGCGCGTCACACCGATCCGCGGCAACGTCGACAGCCGCATCGCGCGGGTGCTCGGCCCCCAGGCCGACCTCGACGCGGTCGTCCTGGCGCGGGCTGGAGTGGCACGGCTGGGACGCACCGCCGAGCTGACCGAGACGCTCGACCCGATGCTCATGCTGCCCGCCCCCGCACAGGGCGCGCTAGCCGTGGAGTGCCGGGCCGACGACACCGGCCTGATCGAGCTCCTGGCCGTGCTCGATCACGCACCGACCCGCGCCGCCGTCGTCGCGGAGCGGTCACTGCTCGCCACGCTGGAGGCCGGGTGCAACGCTCCGGTCGCCGCGTACGGCGAGGTTGCCGAAGCCGATGACGGCGACGAGATGTACCTGCGCGGTGCGGTGTTCAGCTTGGATGGGGCCCGAGACATCCGGCTGTCACGCACCGGTACGCCTGCCGACGCGGCAGAGATCGGCAAGGCGCTCGCTGCCGATCTCCTCAACGTCGGCGCCGACACCCTGATGGGGAGCACAGAATGACCACCCGCACGCGTAAGCCCGCCGGACGCATCGCGTTCGTGGGCGCCGGACCCGGCGACCCCGGGCTGCTGACCCGCCGCGCCCACGAGGCCCTGATCGATGCCGACCAGGTGGTCTACGACCGTGGTGTCCCCGAAACGCTGCTCGCCGCGATCCGCGCCGAAGCCGCCGACGACGCTCAGTTCAGCCCCGCCGAGGGCGGCCCGGGCGATGTCGCGAAGGTGCTGCTGTCGGCCGCCAAGTCGGGCCTGTCCGCGGTGCACCTCGTCGCGGGCGACCCGTTCGGCCACGACGCCGTCGTCCGGGAGGTGCAGGCCGTTGCCCGTACCGCCGTGCACTTCGAGGTCGTACCGGGCATCGGCCAGGCCGAGGGCGTCGCCGCGTACGCGGGTGTGCCGCTGCCCGGCGTACGCGCCGCCGCCGACGTCGACGACGTCGCCACCCTGGACTTCGACGCGCTGTCCGCCTCCGTCGCACGCGGCGGCTTCGCCGTCGCCGTCGACGCCGGTGACCTGGCCGCCGTCCGCGACGGCCTGCTGGCCGCCGGGGTGGACGGCGCTACGCCGGTCGGCGTGACCGGCGACGGCACCGGCGAGACCCAGTACACGACCGGGTCCACGGTGGAGAGCTTCGTCGCGGCCGCGCTCGGCTTCACCGGCCGGGTCGTCCTCACCGTCGGGCCGAACGTCGCGCAGCGCGACAAGCTGGGCTGGTGGGAGAACAGGCCGCTGTACGGCTGGAAGGTCCTCGTTCCCCGGACGAAGGAGCAGGCCGGGGCGATGAGCGCGCGGCTGCGGGCGTACGGGGCGATCCCCTGCGAGGTGCCGACGATCGCGGTCGAGCCGCCGCGCACCCCGGCCCAGATGGAGCGCGCCGTCAAGGGCCTCGTCGACGGCCGGTACGCCTGGGTCGTCTTCACCTCGGTCAACGCGGTCCGCGCTGTGTGGGAGAAGTTCGGCGAGCACGGCCTCGACGCCCGCCACTTCGGTGGTGTGAAGATCGCCTGCATCGGCGAGGCCACCGCGGACGCCGTCCGCGCGTTCGGTATCCAGCCGGAGCTGATTCCCGCCGGTGAGCAGTCCAGCGAGGGCCTGCTGGCGGAGTTCTCGCCGCACGACGAGATCCTCGACCCGGTGGGCCGGGTGCTGCTGCCCCGCGCCGACATCGCCACCGAGACGCTCGCCGCCGGGCTCATCGAGCGAGGCTGGGAGGTCGACGACGTCACCGCGTACCGGACGGTCCGCGCGGCGCCGCCGCCCGCCGACATCCGCGACGCCATCAAATCGGGCGGCTTCGACGCGGTGCTCTTCACCTCGTCGTCGACGGTCCGGAACCTGGTCGGTATCGCCGGTAAGCCGCACGCCCGTACGGTCGTCGCGGTGATCGGCCCGAAGACCGCCGAGACCGCCACCGAGTTCGGTTTGCGCATCGACGTCCAGCCGTCGCACGCGTCCGTGCCGGACCTGGTCGAGGCCCTCGCCGAGTATGCCATCGAGCTGCGGGAGAAGCTGGCGGCGATGCCCGCCAAGCAGCGCCGCGGCTCCAAGGTGCAGGGCCCCACCGCCCTCAGATTCCGCTAGGGAGTCACGTGTCGTACCCGGACGTCCGGCCGCGGCGCCTTCGCCGCACCGCGGCCGTGCGGCGCCTGGTCGAGGAGACCCGCGTCTGTCCGGCCGAGCTGGTCCTGCCGATGTTCGTCAAGGAGGGGCTGACCGGGCCCCGCGCGATCTCCTCGCTGCCCGGCGTCGTTCAGCACTCCCGCGACTCGCTGCGCAAGGCCGCCGTCGAGGCGGTCCAGGCGGGCATCGGCGGCATCATGCTCTTCGGCGTCCCGGTGTCGAGGAACGACACCGGCTCCGGCGGGATCGACCCGAACGGCATCCTCAACGTCGCGATCCGCGACGTGGTCGCCGAGGTGGGCGACTCGACGGTCGTCATGAGTGACCTCTGCCTCGACGAGTTCACCTCACACGGACACTGCGGCGTACTGCGCCCCGACGGCACCGTCGACAACGACGCCACCCTGCGCGCGTACGCCGAGATGGGCGTCGCCCAGGCCGCGGCGGGTGCCCACATGGTGGGCCCGTCCGGCATGATGGACGGCCAGGTCGGCGTGATCCGCAAGGCTCTCGACGCGGCCGGCTACCAGGAGACGTCGGTCCTCGCGTACGCCGCGAAGTACGCGTCCGCGTTCTACGGCCCGTTCCGCGAGGCCGTCGAATCGGCCCTCGAAGGCGACCGCCGGACGTATCAGCAGAACCCCGCCAACCTGCACGAGAGCCTGCGCGAGGTCGACCTCGACGTCGCCGAGGGTGCCGACCTCGTCATGGTGAAGCCGGCCCTGCCGTACCTCGACGTCATCGCAGCCGTCCGGTCCCGGGGCGCCGGCCCCCGCGCCGCGGATCAGGGCTCCGGCGCGTTCGCGATGGTCGCGGCCGCCGCCGCGAACGGCTGGCTCGACCGCGACCGGGTCATCCTCGAGACCCTGACGTCGATCAAACGCGCCGGCGCTCAGATCACTCTCACGTACTGGGCCATGGACGCCGCTCGCCTGCTCCGCTGACCGACACCAGCGTCAGAGCGATTCGAGCCTCGTCACCAGTTGTGCGACGTCGGCCCCGTACTCGTACCACTCGCGGTCCGATTGGAAGCCCAATTCCGCGTTGACCTTCAGCATCGACTCGTTGTGCTGAGCGTTCCAGGTCTGCACCTCCCGCAGGCCTGGCTCCGCCGACCGCAGCTCGAACAGCATCCGCGCCTTGATCGCCCGGTCGATGCCGAAGCCGCGGTGATCGCGCACCACGATCGTGTCGTACTGGTCCGCCCGGACGGGCCGATGTGCCGGCACGACCACCTCGGTCAACCCCGCCACCACTCCGGTCTGCTCGTGGATCGCCAGCACGATGTACGGCTTCAGACCCCTTTTGTGTAGGCAGGTGAGGCTGTCTCGCAGCCGCTGCGGATCCGACGAGCTGGGCCGCAGGTCGAGGTCGGGCTCGCCGGTGTCCTGCACTTCGAGCTTCGCCGTCGCGTACGCCTCGATGAGTTCCGCCGGGGGGCGGCCCGGATGGAACTCGACTCGGTAGCCCGCGCTGATCCCGCGCGCCATCTCGCCGAGTGTCAGCCAGTCCACCATGGACAGACTGAGGACGCTTCGCGATTCGACGTACTCGCACTCGAATCCCAGCGACTCGAAGAAGCCGATCGCCGGCGTACCGCCGGCGACCTCGACGCCGATCGAGGAGAACCCCTCGGCCCAGACACGGCGGGCCGCCACGGCGACCAGTTTGCTGCCGAGGCCCCGCCGCCGGGCGTCCGGGTGCACCAGCACGTCCAGCACGCCGATGTCGCCGAGCAGGAGCACACTCACATATCCCAGAATGCGGCTGCCGCCGTCGAGGTCGGGTTGTTCCTCGGCGATCCAGGAGATCCGTCGCTCCCCCGGCATGGTCTCGGCCAGGTATTCCCGGACGGACGCGTCCTGCCAGGGCGGATCGTCGGGTACGTCGTTGATCAGGACGGCGTTCAGCGTGTCCAGCAACGCCCGGATCTCGTCCGCCGTCGCCGCACGCGGATCCCATTCACGCACCCTCACCCGTACAGCTTGCCGTGAAGCAGACCATCAGGAAAGGGGTCAGTGCTTCACCGTGCGGAGGTCGTTACTCTACGTACGGCTTCTCGTGCCGTAGTCGTTCGCAACGTTCCATATGTCCTGCGCGTAGCGCTGCACGTCGTTGTAGGACAGGATGGCCGCCCACCAGTCTTCCGACGTGGACATGTCCCGGCCGCCCTGACACAGATAGTCAGCAGCGGTCAGCGCGGCGTCGTCCATGTCGTGGGGATCGGTCACCCCGTTGTCGTCCGCGTCCACCGCGTTCATCTTCCAGGTGCTGGGAAGGAACTGCAGCGGCCCCATGGCACGGTCGTACAGCGGGTCGCCGTCGAGCGTCCCCTGGTCGGTGTCCATGATCTTCTGACGCCCGCCCTGCCCGTCCAGCGGCAGGCCGCGAATCGCCGGCAGCACCTGACCGTCCTGCCCGAGCCTCGCCTGGTTGGCACTCCCGTGGTTCGACTCGACCTTGCCGATCGCAGCGATCGTGGTCCAGCTCAACCGGCACCCGGGCGTAGTCCGGGCGACGACCAGCTCGGCGTATCCGTACGCCTGTACGGCCACCGCCGGGATCCCCAGCTTCGCCGAGACCCCCGCGGCCCACCCGGCGAGCGCGTCCGAAGGCCGCCCGTTCGCCCCGGGCAGGGGCTGCGGAGGCGCCGACACGCCCGGCTCGCCGGGCTTCCGGGGCCCGGCCCCTTCGGCGGAGGGCGTAGGACCGGCGGTCGGCCCGTCGTCCACCTCGGCCGCCGTGTCCGCGACGTTCACATGCCGGGGTACGAGCCACGCTCCCGCCGTACCGGCGGAGCCGAACAGAACCACGGCCACGAGCCCGGGTACCACCACTTGCCCCCGCGGACGCCGCGCGGCCCGCCACGTGGTCCCCGGCAGCACCGTGACCACCCGCCACGTCGCCACGAGTGCGGCCTTGACCGCCTCCCACGACGGCACCGGCATCCGCCGCCGCAGCCCGGTCCGCCGCTTCCCGGCCCCGGCGTCCTCTGTGCCCGCGTCCTCTGTGCCCGCGTCCGCTGCGCCCGCGACCGCTGCGCCCGTTTCCTCAGCGCCCGCGACCGCTGTGGGTGTGCGGCATGAGGCTGGCGGGGCGGCCGACCGAAGGCGTCGCGTCGTCGATGCGTTGTCCTCCTCGCCCACGTCGTCGAGACTACCGCCGGGCATCCGAACCTATCGCCCGGACGGAGAACGCACCGGCCGGGTCGTAGGGCGCCGGAATCGGGCGGGCGCGCGTATGTTGGGCCGATGCCTCGGTACGACTTCCGTTGCCGCGCGTGCGGCGATACCTTCGAGATCAGCCGTCCGATGCGTGAGTCCGCGGATCCGGCGACCTGTCCGCATGGCCACGCCGACACGGTCAAACTGCTGTCCACTGTCGCGGTGACGGGCGCGGCGAGCGGGCCGGACGCGGGTCCCGCGCCGTCGGGGCAGGGCGGTGGCGGCTGTTGCGGGGGTGGTTGCGGCTGCTGACCGGCCCTCCGGCGAGCGGATGGGGTGATCTCGGCGGGGTGAGCGTGCTCGATGGGCCGCAACCGCTTCGCGCAGCATGTCGTTACGACTTCAATGGTTCCCGGTGTGCAGGAGCACCCGGGCGGCGGCCCACCCGTCGGTTACGGCACGCAAGGTCTTCGTTGCCGTCCGTTTCTACGATGCCTGTCGTCGTCGCGGTGCGGCAGCATGAAGCGCGACTCCTAGGGGGCGGAGGTCAACCGTGTCGGGACGGGATCAGTTGCCGAGTGGACTGGTCACGTTCATGTTCACCGACATCGAGGGTTCCACCCGTCTCGCCCGGATGCTCGGATCGCGGTACCGCCAGGTTCTCGGCGCGCACCGGGACGTCGTACGGCGGGCGCTGATCGCCCGCGGCGGCGTCGAGCTGTTCACCGAGGGCGACTCCTTCTTCGCGGCGTTCGCCGATGCGGCGGCGGCGGTGGACGCCTGCCTGATCGCCCAGCGGGACCTCGCGGACCACGACTGGCCGTACCCGGACGCCGCGCCCCTGGTCCGGATGGGACTGCACACCGGCCAGGTGCAGCCGTACGCCGGGGAGTACACGAGCGCGGAAGTGCACCGGGCGGCGCGGGTGGCCGCGGCAGCGCACGGCGGGCAGGTGTTGTGCTCGGCGGCGACGGTGCGTTCGGCGAGCCGGCTCCCGGAGGGCGCGTCCCTGCTGGACCTCGGCCATCATCAACTGCGCGGATTCGACGACGCCGAGCGGCTGTTCCAACTCGTCGCCCCCGGTCTGGGGGAGCGGTTCCCGCGGCCGCGTACGGCTCGGGCCGTGGCCCACAACCTGCCGTCGCAGCTGACCTCCTTCGTGGGGCGGCGCGCCGAACGAGTGGACCTGACCGCACAGCTGGCCCGGCACCGGCTGGTCACGGTGGTCGGTGCGGGTGGTTCGGGCAAGACACGGCTCGCCGTCGAGGTGGCGGCCACACTGGTCGGTGCCAACCCGGACGGTGTGTGGTTCGTGGACGTCGCGGCGGCGGGCGCCGGCCCGGACGACCTGGCCGCTCGGGTGGCGGTCGCTCTGGGGGTACGTCAGGAGCCCGGCCGGGCCGTGCTGGACACCGTCCTCGATCACATCGCCGGCGGGCGGCTCGTGCTGCTGCTGGACACCTGCGACGCCGACCCGTGGGCCGCCGCGCAGGTCGCGACGCGGCTGCTGGAGGGGGCGCCGGGGCTGCGGGTACTCGGTACCGGGCGCGAGCCGCTCGCCGTACCCGGTGAACTGGTGTGGCGCATCCCGGCGCTGGCCGTGCAGCCGGCGCCCGACGGTTCGCCCGGTGATGCCGTCGCGTTGCTGCTGGAGCGGGTGGAGGCCGCCCGCGGTGGACGGCCCGCCGCCGCGGACGAGATGGTACTGATGCGCCGCCTCGCCGCGCGCCTGGACGGTCTGCCGCTGGCGTTGGAGCTGGCCGCGGCCCGGCTGCGACTGCTGTCGCCCGGTCAGCTGCTGGACCGGTTGGACGACATGATCGGGGTCCTGGACGCCGGCCGGCCCCTGCGGGTGCCGCAGCAGGCGACCGGCCCCACTCTGGGCGGGACCGTGTCGGCGCGGCCGGCCATCGAGGACACTGATTCGTACCGGATCCCGGCGGCCCGGCACGCGACGCTGCACGCGACGGTGTCCTGGTCGTACCGGACGCTGGAGCCGTCCGCGGCGCGGCTGCTCGGGCGGCTCGCCGTGTGTGCGGGACCGATCGATCTGCCGGCGGTGCAATACCTGCACGGGCAGGACACGCTCGATCCCCTCGCGGTCCTGGTCGACAAGTCCCTCGTCCTGGCCGAGCCGTCCGGCTCCGGCTCCGGCACTGTCTACCGGCTGCCCGGCCCGATCCGGGCGTACGCGTCGCGGCGGCTCACCGAGGCCGGGGACGAGGCCGGCGCTCGCGACCGGCACGTGTCCTGGGTGTTGCATCAGCTGCATAACGCGTACGTCGACGCGCACGGCCGCCCCGGCACGCTCGCCCTCGACGCGCTCGAACCCGTCGTCCCGGAGGCCCGGGCCGCACTGCGCTGGAGTGTCCTCGGTGGCAGTGCCCGGCGCGGCCTGCACGTCGCGGCCGGGCTGGACCCGTGGTGGCGCGACCGTGGCGAATCCGGTGAGGGCGGCCGCTGGCTGACCCGCCTGTTCACCCGGTTGCGGACGGTGGGCGAGCGGATTCCGGCGGCCGAGCTGGTCACGGCGTACCTGCTGCAGGCGGGGCTGGAGGCGGATCCGGTGGTGCAGCTGCGGCTCTGCCGCCGGGCGGAGCGGACAGCGCGGCGCTGTGTGGACCCGGCGGTGCGCGGGCGGGTGCTCGCGGCCCGCGGTGTCGCGCTGACGGCGATGGACCGGCCCGCCGACGCGGAACGGGCGGACCGGGAGGCGATCGAGTGGTCGGTCGGGCACGAGGTGCCGGGCGCGGCGCTGCCCGCCGTCGCGGACCTGGCCGAGTTGCTCTGCCGGCGTGGCGATCTGGACGAGGCGGCTGAGCTGCTCGGGGCGGCCCGGCCGTGGGAGGCCGCGGACCCGGTGGAGCGCGGTCGCCGTACCGTCGACATGCTGTTGGGTTTGGTGGCGCTGCGCCGCGGTGACCTGGTCGCCGCGCACGACCACCTGGTGGTCGCGTTGCGGTCCCGGATGCGGTACGGCTTCCGGCGGCTCGCCGCCGAGTCGGTCGCCGCGATGGCCGCGCGGTGCGCCGCGGGCGGTGACGCCCTCGCGGCAGCGACCCTGTTCGGAGCCGCGGGTACGGCCGCCTGCCGGTGGACCGCCGAGCTGGCCGCAGTCCGTGAGTCGGCCGGCGACGGTCCTTTCGACGCCGCGTACGTCGACGGCGCCGCCCTGGACATCGAGGGCGCGGTCGCCCTGGCCATCGCCGTCGAACACCCGGACCTCGCCGCCGACTCGACCCGGTTCACGGCGGCGTGAGGCATCCGGACGGGGTGACGCCCGGCCGCGCATCGCAGCCGGGCGTCTGAGCCGCAGGTCGGTGGAGGTGTCAGCGGCGCTGGGCCGCGGCGCGGTCCAGCGTGGCCTGGCTGACGGGTTGCAGGTTCCCGAAGATGCGGACCGCGTTGTAGTAGGTCCAGGCCAGGCTGTCGCAGGACGGCCGGACGAGCACCGGGTACGTGGCACAGCGCCGTTTCAGGTCGGCGTAGAATGCGTCGTCGACCCGGCTCTTGTGGGCGGGGAACGCGGCCGCCGCCTTGTAGTTGCGGTAGCCGAAGTCGTGCCGCTGGCAGGAGAGCCGGAAGTCGAAGCCGAGCGGCTGGTCCGGGCTCTGTGAGCAGTAGTCGGTGGACCAGTCGAACCCGTAGGCCGCCCAGGAGGCGCGGTCGAGTGCGGCCGCGTACCAGGCGTTGTAGCTGCCGACGGGGGTCTGGGTCCAGTTGAGGAGGACCTTGGCCCTCTCCGCGGCGGTCACGGCGGCGGCGGGTGAGGCGAGGGCGAGAACGAGAACGAGGGCGGCGGTCAGGGCGGTGACGGCTCGACGGATCACGACGGCCTCCTGGTAGTACAGGGGTGCTAAAAGCGTGAGCCTGTTGTGATGAGACGGCTACTGATGGTTTTGATGTTTGCCGCTCGGCGAACAACTGGTCGAAGCCGGTTTCCGTAGCCGCTCCGGCGTGGTCTCATCGGTGCCGTTCCCGGCCACGCCCTCGTCACGGTGCACTAAGGTCTCGTGAAGCTGGCGGGAGTGGAGCCGGCGGGGACGAGTGGAGGCGGCCGGCATCACATGATCCATCTGCCTGTCGTACGTTCCGGCCCGGCCCGAGCCCTGAGCATCCGCCTCGGGGCGGCCCTCGCGCTGATCTTCGGCGCCGTCGGCGTCATCTACCTCGACCGGGACGGCTACCGCGACGTCAACGGGGACGGTCTGACCCTCCTCGACTGCTTCTACTACGCGGTCGTCTCGCTCTCCACCACCGGCTACGGCGACATCACCCCAGTCACCGAGAACGCCCGGCTGGTCAACGTCCTGCTGATCACCCCCGCCCGCGTGGCGTTCCTGATCATCCTGGTCGGCACCACGCTCGAGGTTCTCACCGAGCAGTACCGCAACAACCTGCGCCAGGCGCGGTGGAGGCGAAAGTTGAAAGACCACATCATCATCTGCGGGTACGGCACGAAGGGTCGCAGTGCGGTCACCGCCCTCCTCGAGGGCGGTCTGAGCAAGAATCGGATCGTCGTCATCGAGAACCGGGAGGCCGCCGTACGGCAGGCCGTCGCCGCGGGTCTCGTCGCGATCGAGGGTTCGGCGACCCGGTCCTCCGTCCTCATCGAGGCCCACGTGAAGACCTCCAAGGCGGTCATCATCGCCACCGACAGCGACGACGCGTCCGTGCTGATCACGCTGACCGTCCGGCAGCTCACCGCGGGGCAGGTCCGCATCGTCGCCGCGGTCCGTGAGTCGGAGAACCTGCCGCTGCTCAAGCAGTCCGGCGCCCACCACGTCATCGTGTCGTCGGCGACGGCGGGCCGCCTGCTCGGCCTGACGACCACCGCCCCGCCGCTGATCGACGTGGTGGAGGACCTGCTCACCCCGGGTCAGGGCATGGCGCTGGCGATGCGGTCGGCGAAGCGTGACGAGGTCGGCGCGAACCCGCGCGAGCTGGAGACCCTTGTCGTCGCCCTGATCCGGCGCGGCAAGGTGCTACCGCTGGGTGGGCCGAAGAGCGTCCTGATCGAGACGGGCGACATGCTCGTCTACATCCACGACGACCGCGACCACGACCAGGGCAGCTCCTAGACGAGGGCGGCTCCTAGATGATCGTCCAGGTGTCGCCGCCGGCCAGCAGCCCGCTCAGCATCTCGTCCGGAGTCCCGGCCGCCCTCGCCTTGGCATCGGCCAGCTGCTTCTGGACCAGCGCGTCGTAGGATTCGCGGCCCACTGAGCGGAACACGCCGATCGGGGTGGTGCCCAGGTCGGAGCCTGAGAGGCGGGACAGGGCGAACGCGTACGCGGGGTCCTCGACCGTGGCGTCGTGCACGACGATCTCACCGGGTGCCACCGACGCCGTGTCGCGGACCTCGAGCCCGAAGCCGCCCGCCGGGTGCACCACGCAGAACTGGCCCTCGGCGCCGAAGGTGATCGGCTGACCGTGCTCCAGCCGGATGAGGTGGTCGTCGCGGGCGCCCGGATCCTTGAGCAGCTCGAACGCGCCGTCGTTGAAGATGTTGCAGTTCTGGTAGATCTCGATGAACGCCGAACCCTTGTGCTGGGCGGCGGCGCGCAGCACCGACTGCAGGTGCTTGCGGTCCGAGTCGATCGTGCGGGCGACGAAGCTGGCCTCGGCACCGAGCGCGAGCGAGAGCGGGTTGAACGGCGAGTCGGCCGAACCCGTCGGCGTCGACTTGGTGATCTTGCCGAGTTCGGAGGTGGGGGAGTACTGACCCTTCGTCAGGCCGTAGATCCGGTTGTTGAACAGCAGGATCTTCAGGTCGACGTTGCGCCGCAGGGCGTGGATCAGGTGGTTGCCGCCGATCGACAACGCGTCGCCGTCGCCGGTCACGACCCACACCGACAGGTCCGGACGGGACACCGACAGGCCGGTGGCGATCGCCGGGGCGCGGCCGTGGATCGAGTGCAGTCCGTACGTGTTCATGTAGTACGGGAACCGTGAGGAGCAGCCGATCCCCGAGATGAAGACGATGTTCTCCCGCGGGATGCCGAGCTCCGGCATGAAGCCCTGCACAGCCGCGAGGATCGCGTAGTCACCGCAGCCTGGGCACCAGCGGACCTCCTGGTCGGACTTGAAGTCCTTCGCGGTGAGCTTCAGGGGCAGCGTCGTCTCAGCCATTCTTGACCACGTCCTCGAGCATGTTCTCCAGCGCGGCGGCGGTGAACGGCAGGCCGCTGACCTGGTTGAAGGGGATGGCGTCCACGAGGTACCGGGCCCGGATCACGTGCGAGAGCTGGCCTAGGTTCATCTCGGGGATGACGACCTTGTCGTACGAGGCGAGGACGTCGCCCAGGTTCGCCGGCAGCGGGCAGAGATGCCGCAGGTGCGCCTGCGCGATGGGCAACCCCCGCTGACGCAACGCCCGGCAGGCCGCGCCGATCGGCCCGTACGTGGAACCCCAGCCGAGCACCAGCACCGAGGCGTTGCCGTCGGGATCCTCGATCTCCACGTCCGGCACCGGGATGTTGTCGATCTTCGCGGCGCGGATCCGCACCATGAAGTCGTGGTTCGCCGGGTCGTACGAGATGTCGCCGGTCTTGTCGGCCTTCTCGAGGCCGCCGATCCGGTGTTCGAGGCCCGGCGTACCCGGGACGGCCCAAGGCCGGGCCAGCGTCTCGGGGTCCCGCAGGTACGGCAGGAAGTCGCCGTTCTCACCGTTCGGCTCCGTGGCGAAGGCGACGGAGATCTCCGGCAGCTCGGACACCTCGGGCAGCAGCCACGGCTCGGAGCCGTTCGCCACGTAGTTGTCGGAGAGCAGGATGACCGGCGTGCGGTAGGTCAGCGCGATCCGCGCCGCCTCGATGGCCGCGTGGAAGCAGTCCGACGGGGACTTCGGCGCGATCACCGCGATCGGGGCCTCGCCGTGCCGGCCGTACAGGGCCATGTTGAGGTCGGCCTGCTCGGTCTTCGTCGGCATACCCGTCGACGGGCCCGCCCGCTGCACGTCCACGATCACCAGCGGCAGCTCCAGGGCCACCGCCAGGGAGATCGTCTCGCCCTTCAGCGCGACACCCGGCCCGGACGTGGTGGTGATGCCCAACGAGCCGCCGTACGAGGCGCCCAGGGCCACCCCGATCGCGGCGATCTCGTCCTCGGCCTGCACCGTCGTCACACCGAAGCGTTTGTGCTTGCTGAGCTCGTGCAGGATGTCCGACGCCGGGGTGATCGGGTACGCCCCCAGCACGACGGGCAGTTTGGACCGTACGCCCGCGGCGACGATGCCGAGCGCGAGCGCCGCGTTCCCGGTGATGTTGCGGTATGTGCCGGGGGCCATCTTTGCGGGCTTGACCTCGTACCGGACGGAGAAGTCCTCGGTGGTCTCGCCGAAGTTCCAGCCGGCCTTGAACGCGGCCACGTTCGCCGTGACCAGCTCGGGGCGGGCGGCGAACTTGCGCTCCAGGAAGCGCAGCGTCGACTCGTGCGGCCGGGAGTACATCCACGACAGCAGGCCCAGGGCGAACATGTTCTTCGCCCGTTCGGCGTCCTTCTTGGAGATGTCGTGGTCGGCGAGCGCGCCCACGGTCATCGAGGTCAACGCGACCGGGTGCAGGGCGAACCGGTCCAGCGAGCCGTCCTCGAGCGGGTTCGCCGCGTACCCGACCTTGGTCAGGTTCCGCTTGGTGAACTCGTCGGTGTTGACGATGATGTCGGCGCCTGCGGGCAGGTCGCCGAGGTTGGCCTTGAGGGCCGCCGGATTCATCGCGACCAGGACGTTCGGCGCGTCGCCGGGGGTCAGGATGTCGTAGTCGGCGAAGTGCACCTGGAAGCTCGAGACCCCCGGCAGCGTGCCGGCGGGCGCCCGGATCTCGGCGGGGAAGTTGGGCAACGTCGAGATGTCGTTGCCCAGCTGGGCCGTCTCGGATGTGAACCGGTCGCCGGTCAGCTGCATGCCGTCGCCGGAGTCACCGGCGAACCGGATGACCACCCGGTCCAGCTGCTCCACCTGCTTCACCGGAGCCGGTGCGGCCACGGTGTCAGAGGGCTCGGCCACGGAACCTCCTGCTGGAATACGGACGTCACACGGACGATCCGAAGTCGTCATGTGAAGACTACGTCGGGACAACCCCGGCGCCCCCGCCCGTCCCAGTCACGCTCGTCACGTTGTTGATCCGCCGGGTGGCGTACGGGTGCACTAAGGTGTCCGGCATGACCGGCTACCTCCATTCATATGCCACCCTCGGGTTGCTGCTCGTGGCGGGTGCGCTGGTCATGGTGGGTGCCTTCGACGCGAACCGCCTGTTGCGCCCCGCGGCGCCCGCCGAGCCGGTCGGAAAGCGGATAGCGTACGAATGCGGACTCGACCCGGTCGGCGGTGACTGGGCACAGGCCCAGATCCGTTACTACGTGTACGCCTTCCTCTACGTACTGTTCGCGGTGGAGAGTGTCTTCCTCTTCCCCTGGGCCGTCGTCTTCGACCGTCCGGGCTACGGACTCGCCACCGTCGCCGAGATGGGTATCTTCGTGGCGATCCTCGCCCTGGGCATCGTCTACGCGTGGCGCAAACGCATCCTCACCTGGACGTAGGCCACCAAGGCCGGTGCGGCCCGATGTGATGCGCCGTGGACCGGTGCCGGTGGACCGGCTGGGGGAGAACTCCCCGCCCCCAGTAGATCGTGGGCCTCGAATCGCCGGGGCCGCGACACCGCGACAGGATCCGGTCAGGCCGACGCGGTCAGGCCAGGCCCCGCCGGGTGACCGCCGGTGGGCGGTCGCCACGGATGGCGGCAACCATGTCGAGGACCTGCCGGGTCTGCGCGACCTGGTGGGCCCGGAACACGCGGGCGCCGTGCCACGCCGACACCGCCGTCGCGGCGAGGGTGCCTTCGAGCCGCTGATCCACCGGCAGGTCGAGCGTCTCGCCGACGAAGTCCTTGTTCGAGAGCGCCACCAGCACCGGCCAACCCGTGGCGACCAGCTCGTCGAGGCGGCGGGTCAGCTCCAGCGAGTGCCGGGTGTTCTTGCCGAAGTCGTGCGCCGGGTCGATGAGCACTCCGTCGGGGCGTACCCCCAGCGAGACCGCGCGGTCCGCGAGGGCCGTGACCCGGTCGACGACGTCGACGACGACGTCGTCGTAGGCCGTACGGTGCAGCCGCGTCCGCGGGGTGAGGCCGCCCGCGTGCGAACAGACCAGCCCCGCGCCGGTCGCGGCGGCGACCTCGGCCAGCGCCGGGTCAGCGCCCGACCATGTGTCGTTGATCAGGTCCGCGCCGGCCGCGACCGCCTCGGCCGCCACCGGTGCACGCCACGTGTCGATCGAGATCACGACCTGTGGGTACGCCTCCCGCACGGTCGCCACGAAGTCGACGGTACGGCGCATCTCCTCCGCCACCGTGACGTCGTCACCGGGCCCGGCCTTGACGCCGCCGATGTCGATGATCGCCGCACCCTGCTCGACCGCCCGTCCCACCGCCGCCAGCGCCGCGTCTTGCTCGTACGTGGCACCCTTGTCGAAGAACGAGTCCGGTGTGCGGTTCACGATGGCCATCACCACCGGCGCGCCCGCCTCGAAGGACCGTGCGCCCAGGCGTAGCGTCCGGCTCACCGGTCACCCACCCCTTTCCCTGAGAATTCGTCGCAGTCCCCGTCGCCGGTTCCCTCGATGGCAGGGGTCGCTGCGCCCGGTGCGGGGTGGCGGGCTCGCCACGCCCGCTCGGCCATGCCACGATCGTGCCATGGGCGAGCTTTTCCTCTTTCTCGTCGTGGCGTTGACGGTCGCGGCGATTGTCTTCGGCGTCACGGTGCTGATCAGCGGTGGCGACCCGGGCCTGACCCCGGTCGAGCCCGACGGCCGCGCCGTGCCGCTGCCGGCCAACCGTCCCCTCGACGAGGAGGACATCGCCCGGGTGCGCTTCGACACCTCTGTCCGCGGCTACCGGATGGCCCAGGTGGACCAGGCGTTGCAGCGTGCCGCGTACGACATCGGCTACAAGGGTGAGTTGATCGGCGTCCTCGAGGCTGAGGTCACCGCTCTTCGCGAGGGCCGGACCACCGACGCCGACGTTCTGCGACGCGCCCGCGAGGCAGCCGTTCAGCCGTCCGCCGACCCGATCCCGGCTGCCGACCCGGTCGCCGCCGCACCGGCCGCCATCCCGGCCGACGAGCCCGTGCCGGCGTTGGTCACCACCGGCCCGAACACGCCCGCCGCCGCTGCCGCGGCGAGGGCCGCCGGATCGACCCTCGCCGCCGCGCCGTCGGCCCGCGCCTCCACGCCCTCTGCGACCGCGGATCCGGCCCCGGCCGCTTCCTCTGCCGCCGTGTCGTCGTCCGTGGCCCCGGCCGCCTTGCCCGGACCGTCGCCTGCGGGCTCGTCGTCTGCGGGGCCGTCGTCTGGAGGCTCGTCGTCTGCGGGGCCGTCGTCTGGAGGGTCGTCGTCTGCGGGCCCGTCGCCTGCGGCGTCCGCCCGGACCGGTAGGCCAGGGCGTGGGGCGCTCGTGGGGGACGCCGTGCCAGGTGGCTCCGTGGTCGGTGACTTTCTTCCCGGCGGGGCTGCCGTCCCGCCAGCCGCCGATCCCCCCTCCGATGCCGGGTCGGCGCCGGGCAGCCAGCGGTCCGCCGCAGCCGTGACAGCCTCCGGCAACGCCCGTCCGGCCGACGCGCCGACCGGCCCGGACGCCTCCGCCGGTGACCTCGGCGCCTCACCGATCTTCGAAGCGATGCGTACGCCGGAATCCACACCCACCGTCCCGGACGGCGGGGAGCCCACGGCCGTCATCGACACGACCGCCGGTTCGGACGCCGGCTCATCCGAGGCTGTCCCGTCGGATACGACCGCATCGGACTCCGGTACGACCGGCACCGACCCCGGAGCGGCAGGCGAGGCGACGGCGGAACGGCGGTGAGCACCGAGCCGGTCGACGGACTGGGTGACGCGGCGCAGCCGGGTACCGGCGAGGTCACCGCGACGGTGATCGTGAACGCGCCCGCCGCGAAGGTCTTCGCCGCGTTCACGGCCTGGGAGAGGCAGTCGGACTGGGTGCCGTTCACGACCGTACGGGTGGTCCAGGGCGACGGCGGCGAGGGGAGCCTCGTGGAGGCGGTCACCGCGGTCGGTCCCGCCGTCCTGCGCGACGAGATGCGCGTGGTCCGGCTCGACCCGCCGTACGAGGTGCGGGTGGTGCACTGCGGGAGGCTGCTCAAGGGCCCCGGCTCGCTGCGCTGCACCCCGATGGCGCAGAACCGTACCCAGGTGGTCTGGCACGAGTGGTTCCACCTGCCCGGCGGTGCCGCGGGGAGGATGGCCTGGCCGTTGCTCTGGCCGGGTTCCAAGGCCAGCTTGAAGGGCGCGCTGAAGAAGTTCGGCCGCCTGGTCGAAGAGGGCCGCCTGCCCTGATTTCTGTCGGTGGGCGCCCGTAGGTTGGCGGTGTGACGGACCTGATCGTCGGCGCCGACGGATTGGCGCGCTGCGCGTGGGGTGGCAGCACTCCCGATTACGTCGCCTACCACGACACCGAGTGGGGGCGGCCGCTGCACGGCGACGACGTCCTCTACGAACGGTTGACCCTGGAGGCGTTCCAGTCCGGTCTGTCCTGGTTGACGATCCTGCGCAAGCGGGAGTCGTTCCGGACGGCGTTCGCCCAGTTCCACATCGAGACGGTGGCGACGTTCGGCGAGGCGGAGGTCGCGCGGCTGATGGCCGACACCGGCATCGTACGGAACAGGGCGAAGGTCGAGGCCGCGCTGCAGAACGCCCGGGCCGCGGCCGAGCTGCCCGGTGGCCTGTCCGCGCTGCTGTGGTCGTACGCGCCGGAGCCGCGCGCGCGGCGGCCGGTGGAGTTCGCCGAGGTTCCCGCGCTGACGCCGGCCTCGACGGCGATGGCGAAGGATCTGAAGAAGCGCGGGTTCCGTTTCGTCGGCCCGACCACCGCGTACGCGCTCATGCAGGCCACGGGCATGGTCGACGATCACCTCGCCGGCTGCCACGTCGCCCTCCCCGCCCAGGTCTGAGCCGATGGAGCTCCCCCTCGCGGTACAGCGGGGCGCAGAGATGGTGAGATGACCGGCATGACGCAGTGGGCGGTGGTCATCCCGGCGGAACGGTACGAGTCCGAGCGGCTCTTCCATCACGACACCCTGGACGTCGACGTTCCCGCCGGTGCCGCCGTACCCGACCAGGGGGACGAGGCCCTGGTCGTGGTCGACGCGGCGGAGCCCCTGGTGGTGGCTCTGGGCCGGGTACGCGAGGCGGGCGGGTCGCTGGCGATCGCGTACACCCGGAGGGTTTTCGACGCCCCGGAGGTCGTGCCCGGCCTGCCGCTCGACCAACCGTTCGCGGCGCTCGACCCGGCGGTGTTCCGCCGCCTGGCCGACCGGCTCGGGCCGCCCGGTGACCGGCGCACCTGGCTGGTCAGCCTGGATCTGCCGATCGAGGCGGATTCCCCGGCGGAGGCGGCCCGGCAGTTCTGGTCCTATGTGCAGCAGCTGGGGCCGCGCGAGCTGCCGGTGTTCGTCTCACCGTCGGGTGACGAGCTGGCGATGCAGGCCTTCGTCCTCGGCGAGGAGGCCAACCAGGACCCGGAGGAGGCCGACGAATGACGGCGACCCCGGGGCGTCGAGCGCACCCGGGGCCGCCGCCTGCTACGCGGTCAGCCGCCGAGGCTGGTCGCGGCCGAGCGGATCGCCGAGGCGAACGTGCTCACCTCGGTGTAGACGCCGGGCTTGCCGGGCCGGGCGCAGCCGTCGCCCCAGCTGACGATGCCGACCTGGATCCAGGCGTTGTTGGCGCCGCGGCGGAACATCGGGCCGCCGGAGTCGCCCTGGCAGGTGTCGGTGCCGCCGCCGGCGTAACCGGCACAGATCTCCTCGTTGGCGATGATCTGACCGCCGTAGTTCGAGTTGCACGTGGTGTCGTCGATGAACGGCACGGTCGCCTTGAGCAGGTAGCGCTGTTGCGCCCCGCCCTCACGGGCCGCACCCCAGCCGGCGATCGTGAACGTGCCCGAGTTGTACGCCGTCGTCGACGCGGTCGGCAGGGTGGCGACGCCGGTGACGGGGCTGGACAGGCGGATCAGGGCCCAGTCCTTGCCGTTGCCGTTGTAGCCGGGCGCTCGGTAGACGTAGTTCGATCTGCGGGTGATCCTGCCAGTGCTGGAGTTCAGGTCGACGACGCCGAGGGTGGCGGTGATGCTGGTGTTCGTGCCGGTTCCGTTGACGCAGTGTGCGGCGGTCAGGACCAGGGTGGGGCTGTACAGCGCGCCGCCGCAGCCCATCGAGAGCCGTACCATCCACGGGAATTCACCTTGGGCGGCGCGGGTCCCGCCGACGACCTGATTATCGACTTCGGTCGCCGCTGCCGGGCTGGACATCGCGAGCGTGCCGCCGCTCGCCACGACGAGCGCGGCTGTGGCCGTTGTCAAGAGCGTCCGCCACGTGAGCATTCGTCCTCCGCATGGGATCGAGGTACGGCTTGCGGTCGTACCTGCCGTGTCCGGAAGCGTAGGCCGATATCGATGTCACCGGATTATCCCGGTTCACTCATACCGCCGGGTGGAGGACGCCGGCGGCGGACGGGCGTCGGGTTCGGACTCAGGGGCGGGTTCGGGTCCGTCCCTGATGTGTCTCGGAAGCTGTACGGCGCACGCTGGACACATCAACGAGATGAAGGGAAACGTCATGAACAGCGTTCACGACCAGCTCCGTAGCCGGGGTCTTGTCCGGCCGCGTGACGGTCGGATCCTCGGCGGGGTGGTCGCCGGCCTCGGCCGCCGGTTCGGTTTGGAACCGTGGGCGGCGCGCCTGCTGTTCGTACTGGTCCTCTTCGCGATCCCGGGCAGTCAGATCCTGATCTACCCGGTCCTGTGGATCCTGATGCCGTCCGAGATCACCTACACCGCCCCGGTCCCCACCGGGTACTGACCGTGGGGTCCCCCCCCGAAACGGGCGGGACCACCGAGAGCGCCGCGGCCCGTGCACGTAGGGCGCTGGTTGGCGACGAACGCGGCCGTCGCGGCCCTGTGGTCGGCGGTCGCCCCGCAGATCGCCTGGGCCCGCGCCTCGGCGGTGAGGGCGTCCGACAGGGTGCCGGCGGTGCCGATGGAGAGCTGACGTTTGATCGCCCCGTACGCGACTGTCGGCCCGGCGGCAAGCCGTACGGCGAGTTCCTGGGCGGCGGGCAGGATCTCGGAGTCCTCGGCGACCAGCTTGGTGATCAGTCCGAGTTCGGCGGCCTGATCAGCGGGCAGCGGTTCGGCGAGCATGAGCAGTTCGACGGCCCGGGCGTGGCCGACCAGCCGCGGCAGTGACCAGGAGACACCCGTGTCCCCGGCGAGGCCGACGTTGGCGAACGCCATCAGGAGGCTCGTCTTGGGCCCGGCGATCCGGAAGTCGGCGAGCAGCGCCAGCGACGCCCCTGCCCCTGCGGCGGTGCCGTTGACGGCGGCGATGACCGGCTGCGGCAGGTTCGCGAGCCGCTGCGCGATCGGGTTGAAGTGGACCCGTACGGTGTCCAGCGACTCGGCCCCGCCGGAGGCGAGGACCTCAGCATGCTCGCGTAGGTCCTGTCCGACGCAGAAGGCCGTGCCCGCGCCGGTGAGCACCACCGCGCGGCAGTCCCGGTCCCGTTCCAGCTCGCCGAGGGCGTCGCGCAGCGCCTCCTTGAGCGGGATGTCGAGCGAGTTGAGGGAGCCGGGCCGGTTCAGCGTGAGCGTGACGACGGCGCCGGTGCGGTCGATGAGCAACGAATCGGACACGCCCACTAGGATCGCACGCCACCGCTCATGATCGACGGGCCTGCTCCAGGCAGGTCTCGACGTACCGGTCGGCCGCCGGCCGGAGCCGGGTCGCGTGCTTGTCGAAGAAGGCGGCTGCCGTGGTGCCCGCCCAGCGTTCCGGCAGGAGCATCGGGGGCAGCTGCGGGTCCCGGAACAGGAACGTCCGCCAGGCGTGCACCAGCCGGAACCGGACCGCGTACGCCTCCTCGTCGCTGCTGCGGGACGTGACGGTCCTCACCGTGGGCCGCTGCTCGTCGACGAACCGGTGGTACGCCGCCCCGATTTCGTCGAGGTCCCAGGCGCGCCGGACGACGCTCGCCGCGCCCGGCGTACCGGCGGTGTGGGTGGCGGTGAAACGTTCGTAGTCCAGTCCGGCCTCGATGAGTGTGGCGTCCACGTCCTCCGCGGCGCGCGGCGCGACCCAGGTCTGCTCGTCGATACCGCCGTAGCCGAGGTACGCGAGCGCCGTACCCAGCCGTTGTCGGTCGCGGCGAACCACGGGCGTGCGGGCCAGGACCACGTCGAATCGACCGTCCCACCCGACGCGCCCGGTGCGATAGACGCGCCCGGCGGCTTCGTCGAGCCGGCGCACGGCCTTCGGGGTGAGCAGGTAGCCGGGTCCGGTCGTGAGGCGCAGGGGATGCAGCCAGCCCTGACGGACCATCCGGGACACCGCCGTCCGTACGGCGGGAGGGGCGATTCCGAGCGGGGCCAGCAATCGGACCAGGGCGGCGACTGGTGCCCTGCCGCCGCGCGGGCGAAGGTAGTCGCCGTACAGGTCGAAGAGAGCAGACCGTGCCTGCATGACCGCACATTGTGACAGCCCTATCGGCGATATGCTAGACGCTGTCACATCGCCACGGACTCGGTTTGGGTCCGAGGGTGTTCATCAGGGAAAATGTTTGATCGGTCCGGCTGTTTGTTACCAATCGGCCGGCCGAGTGTACGGGGCGTCACCGTGGGCTGTGCACGGCGATGTTGTGAGAGTGACTGCGGGGAAACCTACCTACCCTGATGTAGGTCTGAGGGGAGACAACATGGCGGCGATGAAGCCGCGGACCGGCGATGGTCCGCTTGAGGTCACCAAGGAGGGGCGCGGCATCGTCATGCGCGTTCCGCTCGAAGGCGGTGGCCGGCTCGTCGTTGAGATGACTCCGGACGAGGCCAACGCCCTCGGTGACGCCTTGAAGGAAGTTGTCGGCTGATCGCGCGATGGCCCGCAGGCACGGTTGCGCCGTGCCTGTGGGCCACTTCCATCAGGCGTCCGGCGATCAGCTGAGGAGTCCCGGTGTTCGCTATCCGGTCGGTGCCGCCCGGCACCGGACAGGGCACGTTGGTGGTCACGGTCGGTGCGGACGGCCCGGGGGAGGCACCCGATGACGTCCGTGCGGAGGCGGCCGAGCTGCTGCGTACCAGCGAAAACGCCGATAAGGCGGGCGCCGTGCAGGTGCTGCCGCGGCCGCTGCGTACCCCCACCAAGGTCCTTCTCGTCGGTGTCGCCGACGGGGGCCCCGCGGCCTGGCGGACCGCGGGCGCCGCGATCAGCCGTGCGGCGCGCGCGGGCGAGACCGTCCAGGTGGCGCTCCCGCCGGACGCCGGTGCCGCAGCCGTGCGTGCCCTCGCCGAGGGCGCCTGGCTCGCCGCCTACGGCTACCAGGACAAAATGGTCCCGCGCGACCCAGCCGGGCCCGTCGAGCTCCAGCTCCTGACGACCATGGAGTACGCGGACAGCGTGCACGCCGCCCGCGTGACAGCCACCGCTACGGCCCTGGCCCGGGACTGGACGAACACCGCGGCGTCCCGCAAGAACCCGGCCTGGCTCGCCGGCCGGATCGTCGCCGAGGCGGCCGACCGCACCGGCGTGACGGTGACTGTCCGTGAGCCCGAGCAGCTGGCCGCCGAGGGCTTCGGGGGCATCCTCGCGGTCGGTGGGGGCTCCGCCACGCCGCCGCGTCTCGTCGAGCTCGAATGGAATCCGCCCGGCGCGACGCGGCACGTTGTCCTCGTCGGCAAGGGGATCACGTTCGACACGGGCGGCATCTCGATCAAGCCGCTCGCCGGAATGAAGCTCATGCGCAAGGACATGGGCGGTGCCGCGGCCGTCGTCGCCGCCACCCTCGCCGCCGCCGACCTCAGCCTGCCGGTCCGGGTCACCACCCTTGCGCCGCTGGCCGAGAACGCCGTCAGTGGTTCGGCCATGCGCCCCGGCGACGTGATCCGGCACTACGACGGCACGACCAGCGAGTCCACCAATACGGACGCCGAGGGGCGGCTCGTCCTCGCCGACGCGCTCGGTTACGCGGCGACCCGGCTCCGGCCGGACGTGATCGTCGACCTGGCCACCCTGACCGGCGCGAACATGGTCGCTCTCGGCAAGCACACGGCAGCCCTCTACAGCGACGACGACGCCCTGGCCGCCGCCCTCACCGAGGCGGCCGGCGACGCGGGCGAACGGGTCTGGCGGATGCCGCTGCCCGACGACTACACGGAGTACCTGACCAGCGACATCGCCGACCTGTACAGCGCCCCGGACAAGGGCGCCGGATCAGTCGTCGCCGCCCTCTACCTGCGCGAGTTCCTCGGCGAGTACACCGGCCGCTGGGCGCACCTGGACATGTCCGCGCCGTCGTGGTCGGACCGGGTGGACGCCGAACTGAGTGTCGGGGCGACCGGCTGGGGTGTCCGTACCCTGATCCGCTGGCTCGCCACGGCCTGACCGCGCGGCACCGTGCCGACCGCCACGCCTGCTGTCCGGCGGCGTGCCTACTGCTTGACCGCCACCAGAAGGCCCTCGCCCGAGGGGACCAGGGCAGGTATCCACTCCTCGGAGTCGCGGACCGATCGAACTGTCTCGCGCATGGTCACCGTGCCCGGGTCGCGGGCCGTCGGGTCGCTGATCCGGCCGCCGGCCAGCGCGCCGTGCACCGCGAGCACCCCACCCCGGCGCAGCAGGCGCCGGGCCGCGTCCGCGCAGGCGCCGCATTCGGCCGCGTCCGCGTCGACGAAGACGAGGTCATAGACGCCGTCGGCGAGCCGGGGCAGCACGTCCAGGGCGCGGCCGGTGATGATCCGCGTACGCGACGCGGCGAAGCCGGACTCGTGGAAGATCCGCCGGGCGATCCGCTGGTGCTCGTTCTCGATGTCGATGGTGGTGAGTACGCCGTCCGGGCGCATGCCGCGTAGCAGCCACACCCCGCTGACACCGGTGCCCGTGCCGATCTCGACGACGGCTTTCGCGTTCCCGGCCGCGGCGAGCAGGCGAAGAGTCGCCCCGGCACCCGGTGTCACGGCGGTGAGGCCGACCTCGTGGGCCAGGCTGCGCGCGGTCTGCAGGACGACGTCCTCGGCGACGTACGCTTCAGAGAAGAGCAGGCCTTGTGCCGTCTGCGTACCGGGGGATCGGGCTGCGGTGACCATGGCGACCCCTCGGGGATGTCGATTACCGGCTTCGATGCTGGCCTGACCGGTCCGCACCGGTTATGAGCCTAGGGTCCGTTCCGTTGCCGTTGTCAGCGGGCTGTCCTGTCCCGTACGTCTCGTAGGGGAAGGTGCGGGGGTTGCCGCCCCGGATCCGTGTCATTCTGGGTGTTGGACGACCCGGTTCGCGTAACCCGGGACGAGTGGAGGCTGGCAACTGTGACCGACGGCTGGAACTGGCACCAGCCCCGACCGCCGGCCGCCCCTGCGCCTCAGGCGGGCGGTTCGCCCTGGTGGTCCGATGCGCTGGCCGACCCGTGGCGGGACCCGTACGCGCCTTCGGCGGTGGTGCTGCCGAAGCCGCCCCCGGACCCGTCGACTGTTCCGGAACCCGTGGCGGATCCGGATCGGCCGGTCCCGCGGGTCGCGGCGCCGATCCTGATGATCTGCATCATCACGGCCCTGCTCGCAGGTGCGCTCGGCGGCACTCTCGGGTACGTCTTCGCCGTACGCGGTGGGATCGGCTCCCCGACCACGCTCGGGTCCGACAAGACGCAGGACACCCCGGCCGCCGTTCAGCGCCCGCCGGACTCGGTGGCGGGGGTCGCCAACCGTGTCCTGCCCAGCGTCGTCACCGTACGGGTGGCCGGTGCGGTCGGTTCCGGCTTCGTCGCGAGCGCCGACGGCTACGTGATCACGAACGACCACGTGGTGGAGGGTGCCTCGGGCGGTGCCGCCACGGTCCTGTTCAGCGACGGCTCGACCGCGAGCGCGAACGTGGTGGGTCATGACGCCGAGTCCGACATCGCGGTGATCAAGGTGGCGAAGTCCGGGCTGCCGCCGGTGCAGTTCGGTGACTCCGACAAGATCGCCGTCGGCGACCCGGTGCTCGCCATCGGCGCCCCGCTGGCACTGTCGAACACCGTGACGTCCGGCATCGTCAGCGCCATCGACCGCACCCTTCGGGCGGGCGAGCCGGGCGGGCAGACCCGCTATTACGCGGCCATCCAGACCGATGCCGCGGTCAACCAGGGCAACTCGGGCGGCCCGCTGATCGACGCGACCGGCAAGGTGATCGGCGTGAACTCGGTGATCCGGTCGCTCGCCACGGACAGCGAGGAGGCGGGCAACATCGGCCTGGCCTTCGCGATCCCGATCAACCAGGCGAAGCGGGTCGCGCAGGAGATCATCGACACCGGCAAGGCCCGCCGAACGGTGATCGGCGCCGAGGTGTCGACGACCCCCGGTACGGCCGCGGGCGGCGTGAAGATCTCGTCCGTGCAGGCAGGTGGGCCCGCCGAGGCGGCTGGGCTCAAGGCTGGGGACATCGTCTTCAAAATCGATGGACGGGTGCTGGAGGAGGGCGTCGATCTGATCGCCCTGGTCCGCAAGTACGCGCCCGGCTCGGTCGTGTCGGTGGAGTATCAGCGCGGTACGTCCAACCAGAAGGCGTCGGTGACCTTGGCGGCGGACGCCAAGTAGGCGTGCGTACGCTTGCCCGGGAACCCGGTAGGAGGGCGCATGTTCCAGAACCTGAACTGGGCGGAGATCGGCGCGCTGCTGCTGGCCGCGCTGCTGATCTTCGGCGACAAGCTGCCCAAGGTCATCAATGACGGTCTGAAGATGATGCGCAACCTGCGCAACATGGCGACGAACGCCACGGCCGACCTGAGCCGGGAACTCGGCACCGACATCAAGATCGAGGACCTGCACCCGAAGGCGTTCATCCGCAAGCACATCCTCAGCGAGGAGGACGAGGCGGCGATCAGGAAGCCGCTGCAGGGGCTCTACGAGAACGTGAAGAGCGACCTGGGCGGCGTACGGGACGACTTGGGCGCCGTCCGCGACGACATCTCCGCGGCCGCCAAGAGCCGGGCCACGCCGCCGAGTTCGAACGGCGCCACGCCGGCACCGGAGACGGCGCAGGCGAAGCCGACGTACACGTTCGACGCCGACGCCACCTAGACGCTGACGCCACCTGGACGCCGACGCCACCTGGACGCACCGGAGCTGACGGCCCCGGGCTAGCGACCCCCGGCTAGCGGCCGGCGGGGCGCAGGCCCAGCGGCTTGCCGACCAGCGATTCGCGGCGGACCGCGAGGCGCTCGGCGACGGCCTCCAGCGCGAGGGCGGCCGGGGCCTGCGGCGCGGCAAGCACAATCGGGGTGCCGTCGTCGCCGGCCTCGCGGACCCTGGTGTCGAGCGGCACCTGACCCAGCAGTGGAACGGCCGCGCCGACGAGCGTCGTCAGGGACTCGGCGACCGTCGCGCCGCCGCCGCTGCCGAAGACCTCCATCCGAGTGCCGTCGGGCAGTTCCAGCCAGGACATGTTCTCCACGACCCCGACGAGGCGCTGGTGAGTCTGCTGCACGATGGCGCCCGCCCGTTCGGCCACCTCGGCGGCGGCCATCTGCGGCGTGGTGACGACGAGGATCTCGGCGTTCGGCAGGAGCTGCGCCAGCGAGATCGCCACGTCGCCGGTGCCGGGCGGCAGGTCGAGCAGGAGGACGTCGAGATCGCCCCAGTAGACGTCCGCGAGGAACTGCTGGAGGGCGCGGTGCAGCATCGGGCCGCGCCAGACGACGGCGGCGTTGTTGGCGGTGAACATGCCGATCGAGATGACCTTCACGCAGTGTGACTGTGGCGGCATGATCATGTCTTCGACCCGGGTCGGGCGGCCGTCCGCACCGAGCATCCGGGGCACCGAGTGGCCGTAGATGTCGGCGTCGATGACGCCCACCGCGAGACCGCGTCGGGCCAGCGACGCGGCCAGGTTCACGGTGACGCTGGATTTGCCGACGCCACCCTTGCCGCTCGCGACCGCGTACACCCGCGTCCGTGAGCCGGGCTGGGCGAACGGGATGACGGGCTCGGCAGCGCCCCCGCCACCACGTAGCGAAGACTGCAGTGCCTGGCGCTGCTCCGTACTCATCACGCCGAAGTCGATCTCGACCCGGTCGACGCCCGGCACGGCCGTGACCGCGGCGGTGATGTCGGTGCGCAGTTTGTCCTTGAGCGGGCAACCGACGACCGTGAGCAGCAGATCCACTCGGACCAGGCCGTCGGCGACGGTGAAGCCGCGCACCATACCGAGTTCGGTGATCGGACGGCGGATCTCCGGGTCGTCGACGGTGGCGAGTGCGGCGCGGACCGCGTCCTCGACAGTGCCGTCGGCGGCCTGGGTGCTTACGGGCGAAGACATGTAGCCCATGCTACGTGCGCTTTCCCGCTGGACCGTACGCGGCGGGGGGTGAGAACATCTACTCAGTCGTGCCGCGCGTCCAGCCCCTTGGGACGCGCGGCTTTCTCGTCCTGGCTGCGGGTCAGCTGGTGGCGCCGGTGCGCGGCCTCGTCCAGCTCCTCGGCCAGCCGGGCGAGCTCCGAACGCAGAAAGTCGCGGGTCGCGACCTCACCCATCGCGATGCGCAACGACGCGATCTCCCGGGCCAGATACTCCGTGTCGGCCTTCTGCATGGCCGCCCGCCGCCGGTCCTCCTCCATCGCCAACCGGTCCCGGTCCGCCTGCCGGTTCTGCGCGAGCAGGATCAGCGGCGCCGCGTAGGAGGCCTGCAAGGACAGGATCAACGTCAGGAACGTGAAGGTGTACGGGTCGAACCGCAGCTTCTCAGGCGCCAGCGTGTTCCATCCGAACCACAGGGCGATGAACACCGTCATGTAGACGATGAACTTCGCCGTACCCATGTACCGGGCGATCCCCTCCGACCAACGGCCGAACGCCTCCGGATCGAACCTCGGTAGCCTGATCCGGCCCGGCTCCTGCGGCTGATCCAGCCGGGCGTCGCGGCGCAGCTCGCCCACGCTGCGGTTCTCGGCGGGCCGGAAGAATCGGTCGCTCACGGCGCGTCCACCGGATCGGTGTCCCGGTCCCGCCAGTCGCGCGGCAGCGAGTGGTCGAGGACGTCGTCGACGGTGACCGCACCGACCAGCCGGTTCGCCGTGTCCACCACCGGCATCGCCACGAGGTCGTATGTGGCCATCCGCCGCATGATCTCGGTGAGCGACGTGTCCTCGTGCAGCGGGTCGAGGTCGTTGTCGACGACGCCGCCGAGGATCGACGCCGGCGGTTCCCGGAGCAGCCGCTGGAAGTGCACCATGCCGAGGTACTTGCCGGTCGGCGTCGCCATCGGCGCCCGCGCCACGAAAACCTGCGCCGCCACGACGGACGACAGCTGCGGCTCCCGGATCCGGGCCAGCGCCTCGGCGACGGTGGCGTCCGGGGTGAGGATCACCGGCTCGGACGTCATCACACTGCCGGCCGTACCGGGGTTGTACTTCAGCAGCTGACGGACCGGGCCGGCCTCGTCCGGCTGCATCAGGTCGAGGAGGACCTCCTGCTCCGGCTGCGGCAGCTCGGCCAGCAGGTCCGCGGCGTCGTCCGGGTCCATCTCCTCGAGGACGTCTGCGGCGCGTTCCCTGTCCAGCCCGACCAGAATCTCCACCTGGTCGTGCTCGGGCAGTTCCTCCAGGACGTCGGCGAGGCGCTCGTCGTCCAGGGCCGCAGCGACCTCGTTGCGGCGCGTGTCGGTCATGTCCTGCAGGGCGTTCGCCAGGTCCGCCGGGCGCATCCTGTCGAGTACGGCGAGCAGGTTCGCCGTCCCCTGCGTGTCCGGTACGCCGATCAGCCCGCGTACCTTGTCGTACTCGACTTGGTGCAGATGCCCGCGCCGGGTCAACCGCCCGGTGTGCTCGCGTACGGCGACCCGGCTCAGCAGCCACTCGCCGCCCCGCGCCAACTCCATCGCCAAATCCACGACGGTGCCCTGCTTCTCGTCGACGGTGACCCGCCGGTCCAGCAGGTCCTGCAGGACGAGCAGCTCGTTGGCGCGCTTCTCGAACCGCCGCAGGTTCAACGTGCCGGTGCTGAGCACCACCGCGTCCGCGTCGATCGAGATGATCCGCCCGATGGGCAGGAAGATCCGGCGGCGCGGCGGCATCTCGGCGACCAGGCCCACCACCTGCGGTGCACGGCTCGACGTTCGCAGCCGGACCACCGCATCCCGCACCCGGCCGACCTGATCGCCGTTCGGATCGAATACGGCCAGGCCGGCGAGGCGGGCCACATAGACCCGGTTCGCCATCGTCACGGCATCAGCCTAGGGGTTTTATCGTTATGCGCATGTCCTCCCTCCCCTACGAGATCGTGGACGTCTTCACCGATCGTCCGTTCACCGGCAACCCGCTCGCCGTCGTGTACGACGCCTCGGACCTGGCGACCTCGCAGTTTCAGACGCTGGCGCGGGAGTTCAATCTGTCCGAGACGGTGTTCGTGCTGCCGTCGTCCTCGGCGACGTACCGGGCGCGCATCTTCACCCCGGAGGCGGAGCTGCCGTTCGCCGGCCATCCGAGCATCGGGGCGGCGGTGACCGGTGTCCGGCGGGGAATCTTCGCGGCCGGCGAACTCGTGCAGGAGTGCGGGGCGGGGCTGCTGCCGGTGAAGGTGTCGGGTGATACGGCGGTGCTGGCGGGTGGCGTACCCACGCTGGGACTGCGGCCTGGAGTTCGTCTTCCTGCCGGTCCGGGCGGACGCGGTCGCCCGCGCCGCCGTGCCGCCGCGGGCGGACGCACCGATGCTGAGCGTCTTCGCGTGGGACGCGGGCGTCGCACACGCCCGCGTGTTCTGCCCGGGCGTGTCGGTCCCCGAGGACCCGGCGACCGGTTAGGCGGCTCTGGGCCTGGGAGTGTTCCTCGTCGCGGCGGCCGTCCTGCCCGCGGACGGGAAGGCGTCCTACACGGTCCGCCAGGGCGTGGAGATGCACCGGCCGTCCACGCTGACCTGCACGGTCAGGGCTGTGTCGGGGGCGGCCGTGAGTGCTTCCGTGGCTGGGCACGTCACCCCGGTGGCGCGCGGGGAGATCACGGTCCCGCCCTTCATCGGCTGACGCGCGGTCGCCGCGCCGCTGGGCGGGCCTGATCCGGGCTTCGCCTGTCCGGGACGGCTCAGCGGTGTGGTCTGCGAACCCGGTGCAGGCGGAACGGCCTGCGGACCTCGTTGCGGGCCGGGGTCTCCCGCGGCGGTTCGGCCGCGACGGCGTCCGGCAGGTCCTCGCCGGTGAGCGCCGACTCCCCGGTCGGGGTCAGGGCGACGAGGGCGCAGCCGCGCTCCTGCCACGCCGCGACAAGGGCTTCGGCGGTGCCGGGGGCGTTGAGCCGTTTGCCCGCCACCTGCGGCGCGATGGTGCCCCATTCCTCGCTGCCAGCCGCGAGCCGGCGGACCTCGGTGGCCATCGTGACGATCCGCCCGCCGTGGTCGCCGCGGAGCGTCACCTCCGCGGTCGTGGCCTCGGCGAGACCGGGGGCGGCCTGCTCGCCAGGTCCGCTGATCACGTAGAGGGCGCCCTCCAGCGGCATGCACCACAGCGCCAGGGCGTGGCCGTCGGCGACGGTGACCCAGGCCACCGCCGCCTTCTTCATGGCCTCGGTCACCACCGGATGCGTCATGGCAGCATTCTGACGTACCCGGCGGCACCCGGTCAGGCCGGTACGGGGGCCCGGTCCAGGAGACCGACCACCTCGTCGAGCGACCCGATCGTCGGGCCGAACCAGTTCGAGTCGGGGTCGAAGACCAGGTGGTCGGCCAGGTCGGGGGCGTCGAGGCGTACCGCGGTCATGCCGAGCTCGGCGGCGCCGCTGAGCTCGCGACTGCCGCCGTCACCGATGTACAGGCATTCCTCCGGCGGTACGCCGAGTTCCCAGCACGCCGTCAGGTACATCGCCGGGTCGGGCTTGCAGCGACCCACTTCGACGGAGAACACCTGCACGTCGAGCAGGGGCGCCACCGGCAGCTGGGGCAGGAATGCCGGCAGCTCATGGGTGCAGTCGCTGATCATCGCCGTACGGATCCCACGGTCCTTGAGCTGTTGCAGGGCGCCTACCGCCTCGGGCCGCAACCGCGTGTCGGCGCGTAACGCCCGGATCCGCGCGCCGATGGCCGCCCGCAGCGTACAGCTGTCCGGGTTGCCTCCGGCCTGCTCGCTGACCCAGCGGAGGGTAGCTTCGGCCGATCCGAACAGGCCGCGAGCGCGGGCCCGGAACGACCTGTCCAGCACCCCCAGAACGGCGTCCGGGTCACAACCGAGGCTCCGGGCGATATCCGCATGTTGCGGACCTCGCTGGACACTCTGCGTAAGTGTGCCGAAGAAGTCGAACAGTGCCGCACTGTATGCGGGCATGATAAACCAGCCTCCCGAGCAGTTTGAAGGGGGAATCGGGCGGTAGAGGCGAGGATCGTAACGACTGGCTCACTTTCCGTTCTACCGAGGTCAGGAACCCTCGTGTTTCATGTGCAACAACGCCCGGTGTGGTAAAAACGTGCGTCTTTCGCCCGGAACGCTCACCACCGCAGCTCTCGTGATCGCCGTGATCGCGGTTTCGTCCTCGGGACCTTTGATCGCGTACGCCGCCGTGCCCGCCCTGGTCATCGCCTTTTGGCGTAATGCGATCGCGGCGGCGGTCATCGCTCCGATATCGGTGACCGGCCGTCGTAGCGAACTTCATAATCTGGTTCATTCGGACCGCCGGGCCGCGATCTACTGCGCCCTCGCCGGCCTCGCCCTGGCGGCCCACTTCGCAGCCTGGATGCCCAGCGTCCAATGGAGCACCGTCGCCACCGCTACAGCCCTCGTCGCGACCCAGCCCATCTGGCAGGGCCTCATCGCGCTCGGGCAGGGCCGCCGCCTTTCCACGTCAGCCTGGCTCGGCATCGGCGCGGCAGTCCTCGGGGCGGCAGTCGCCACCGGCGCCGACTTCAGCGTCTCCGCCGAGGCCGTCCTCGGCGACGTTCTCGCCCTGCTCGGCGGCGTCGGCGCAGCCGTCTACACCGCGCTGGGTGAGAGGGCGCGCAGCCGATTGAGCACGGTCACGTACACCTCGATCTGCTACGGCGTCTGCGCCGCCGTCCTGGTCGTCGTCTGCCTGAGCGCGGGCCTGGCGTTGACCGGCTACGACCGCCGCAGCTGGGCCGCGATCCTGGCGCTGGCCGCGGGCGCCCAACTCCTGGGCCACTCGATGTTCAACTACGCCCTGCAGCGCGTCTCCGCCACGACCATCAGCATGGTCGTCCTGCTCGAGGTACCGGCCGCCAGCCTGCTGGCCTGGGTATGGCTGGGTCAGCGACCACGACTCGCGGCGCTGCCCGGCCTGGTGCTGATCCTGGCGGGCGTCGCCACCGTGGTGCTGGGCGCGGCCCGGACCCGGTCGCGCGAACTCCCGGTCTCGGCTCCGGGCGGCGACCCGGGCTGATTCTTTCCGCCGTTCGCCGTGCGTCCCGGTGGTAACGGTCGGTCAAACGTGGTCGCGGTGGCGGCGAACCAAGATCCGAGGTAGACAGGCGGTCATGCGCGACGGATCCTGGTCCACCCTCGGCTGCGCCGAGCGCAGCCCAGCCACGGCGGGCGACCTGCAGGCCGCGATGGAGCGCATCGACCGTGGCGGCCGCGCCGACCATCCTGACAGCTACGCCGGCCTGGAGGTCGACGAGCAGGCGGTACGCGCCGTCGTCTATCGCGTTCCATCGACGTCCTTCGACGACTTCGTCCGCCGGGCCGCCGGGGACTCCTGCATCCTGGTCCGCGACGCCGCCCACAGCTGGGCGACCCTCGCGGCCCTCCAGCAGCGCATCACCGATGACCTGCCGCACTGGGCCGCCCGCGGCGTCCGGATCTCCACCGTGGGGGCGCGGCACGACGGTACCGGCGTCGAAGTCGGCACCCAGGACCTGCCCGAAGCCCGCACCGCGTTCCCCGAGCGGTACGGCGACGCCCCCGTCGTCCTCGTCCAGCGGGGCCCGGTCCGGCCGATGCGGGCGACGGGTCCGGCGCGAGCTCCCTCCCCGGGCGGCTGACGGTTCCACCTCCGTCCCGGCCGGTTCCACCTGCTCGGGGTCGTGTCCGCCACGTACCGTTACCGGCCGGTCGCAGAGGCTGACCGTATGTGTGCGCATCGCTACATTTCGCACGGGAGTGTGGCGGCGCGCCGGGGTGTTTGCTCCCGTCGGCGGGAGCAGGCAGGATCGCCGCATGGGATTCGATGCCGATTCCGTGGGCGCTATGCCGTCCATGGGCGCTGTGCCGTCGCACTCCGACAGCTTGCCGGCGGCTGGTGAGGGTGAGCCGCAGGAGGCTCCCGTCACGTTGCGGCTCGACGGCAAGGTCGCGCTCGTCACGGGTGCAGGCAGCCCGGACGGGATCGGGTACGCCACCGCGCGCCGGCTCGCCGGACTCGGGGCGCGTGTCGCCATCGTTTCGACCACCCGGCGCATTCACGATCGGGCCGCCGAGTTGGGGGCCACCGGGTTCGTCGCGGACCTGACGGACGAGGCCGAGGTGGGTGCGCTCGCCGATGCGATCGTCGACCAGCTCGGTGAGGTGCAGGTGCTGGTGAACAATGCCGGCCTGGCGAGCCGGGCCTCGCCGGAGGTGCTCCGGCCGGTCGCGCAGCTGACGTACGACGAGTGGCGGGCCGAGATCGACCGGAACCTGAGCACGGCGTTCCTGTGCAGCCGCGCGTTCGTGGGCGGCATGGCGGAGGCCGGTTGGGGCCGTGTCGTGAACCTGTCCGCGACGGCGGGCCCGGTCAACGCGCTGCCGACCGAGGCGGCGTACGCGGCCGCCAAGTCCGGTGTGATCGGGCTGACCCGGGCGCTGGCGATGGAGCTGGTCGCCGACGGCGTCACGGTGAACGCGGTCGCCCCCGGCACGATCTACACGGCGGCTTCGACGGTCACCGAGCTCAAGCAGGGCCTCGGTACGCCGATCGGCCGCCCGGGCACCCCGGACGAGGTGGCGTCGGCGATCGCGTTCCTCTGCTCACCGGCGGCGTCGTACATCACCGGTCAGATGCTCGTGGTAGACGGCGGCAACAGCGTCCGCGAGGCCCAGTTCCGCTGATCCAGTCCTGCTGATCAAGTTCCGCTGATCCGGTTCCGCTGGTCCAGCCGGTCAGCGGCTCAGCCCGGCGACGGCTCGTTCGACGGCGAGGCACTGGTCTTCGACGTAGTCGAGACCGGCCTGGATGGCGATCTCGCGCGCCTCGGCGGAGACGATGCCGGACTGTAGCCACACGGCGGGGGCGCCGATCTCGACGGCGTCCCGGACGACCTGCACGGCGTCGGAGGCCGGCCGGAACACGTTCACCAGGTCGACGGGCTGGTCCAGGTCGGTGAGCCGGGCGTACGTACGGATGCCGAAGATCTCGTCGACGAACGGGTTGACCGGGATGATCTGCCAGCCGTGACGGATCATCTGCAGCGGTACGGAGTGCGCGGCCTTGGACGGGTCCCTCGACGCCCCGACTACGGCGATCACTCGAGCGTCGGCCAGGATCTGCTGCGCGTTCCTCATGCGGCGACTCTATCGACCCACCCTAGAGAAGACTCAGTTGTTCCGGAGCGGCAGGAGCGGTGGCGCCGGCCGGTTGCCGGGACTCGCCGACATCAGCCCGGTGCAAACCGTGCCGGCGGGCGGCGCGGCGTACCCGGCCGATGATCTCCCGCTGGTACGTCTGCGGTAGGTACGAGCCGTCCCGGAACAGCTCCCGGTACCGCGGGATCAGTCCGGCCTGGGTCACGTCGGCGGCCTGCCGGAGCAGGGGCAGGTCGCGCAGGATCAACGTGCCCTTGGTGAGGATCGAGAACGGGTTCGCGAAGTCCCGCAGCGCGGTCAGGATCGGCGGCATCAGCCGGTAGCGCCCCTCGGCCCGCTGGTAGACATCGACGTTCGTACCCATGGCGATGTGGGCGCCGCGCCATCGCGGCGCCGCGAGTTCGCGCCGGACGAGCTCGCCTGCGTTGACCTTGACGATCACCTTGGAGTCGAAGTCGTGCCCGGCGTCGAGGTCCAGGTACGTGTGGGTGTTCCGCGCGAAGCAGTTGTGGCTGACCACCCCGTCGGCGATGAAGTCACCGGTGCCGGTGGTGATGTCGTACAGCTGCATGCTGAGCCCGAGCGGCTCGATCGACGTGATCGTGAGCCCGTCGCCGCCCGCGACCGGGTGACCGGTCGCCTCCGGGACGGGTACGCCGGTGATGCCGGTGCCGTGGACCAGCGCCAGTACCTCCCGTAGCGACCCCGCCACCTCGATCGCCGGCATCGCCCCGAACGGCTGTTCCACCACCCACCGGGCGTCCAGGCCGAGCCGGGCCAGGGCGTCGAGCGCGGAGGCGAGCAGTTCCTCACTCTGGCTGACGATCCGCGCACTCAGCCCCTCGAACCTCCCGGCCGCGCCGAACAGCCCGGCCACGAAACCGCGCAGCCATCCGTCGGTCACGACCTCGGGCCAGCGCAGGGCCCGCGGCAACGTCACATCCCTGAGGTACGCGTCCGCCCGTACCCACGGCTCGTCCGGGTCCCCGCCCGGCCGTCCGAGGCCTGTACGGTCCAGCGTTGCCTGCGCGGTCGGCGGGGCCGCCGGGTCGCAGGCGGCCGGACGCCCTGCGGCGTGGCGGGATTCAGCAGCGATGCCGGGCGCGTTCACGAGGTACGGCGTTGTGGCGGGCTGATCGGTGTCTGCGGGGTGCGGGCCTACGGCGAGCAGCGCCGCGCCGCCCCGACGGCGTCCGCCGGCAAGGTGCGGGGAGCCGACCGCCACGGGCCCGGCGGTCGTCAGGGATCCGGCGTACGGCCCGGTTGCGGTCCGCGATCCGCGAGTCGCGAAGCGGAACCATGACTCCGGCCCGAGCTGACGCCCGGACCGGCCGGAGCCGCCGATCGTCTCGGGGCCGGGTTCTGCACATGGGCCGCGGCCGGACCGCGGGAGCCGTACCGGCGCAGGCAGGGGTTTCTGCGGACGGGGGGCGACTGCGTCGGCGGTGCGGGCCGGCCTGCCCGGGCGGGAGCGGTGGCGGATCAGGGCGGCGTCGCCGCGGACGAGGCCGTACAGGTAACCCGAGCGGTAGTCGGGGGTGTCCTTTGGCGGGTGGGCGAATGTGCCGGTGCCGCGGAGTCGGTCGCCGATGCGCAGGTTTCGGCCGTGGGAGTCGATGTGGCGCTGGGCGAGTGGGCGGGCGCTGCCGTCCGCCATGAGGATCGGGGTCTCGCCCGCCAGGCAGTAGGAGCAGGCGTGGGAGCAGCCCCGGTACGGGTTGATCGTCCATTCGAACGGAACCCGCGAGCTGCCGGGGACCCGGTTGATGATGCTCTTGGCCTGGATCTCGTAGAACGTCATGCCCATGAAGCCGGGGGTGTCGAAGGTGCGGACGGTGGCCCCGGGCAGCGCCAGCGGCAGGAGTGGCGCCGTCGGCGCTGCCTGGTCAGGGTTGTCTGAGTCGGGCGGAGTCGACAGGTGCGCCCATCGCATGTCGAGGATTCGAACACACGTACGATATGTTGTCCAGGCCGACACGCGGGCACGGTCCCGTGTCACGCAGAAGGCCCGGCTCCACGGGGGTGCCGGGCCTTCTGCCGCGAGGTGGCGAGTCAGTCCTCGGTGACGCCGGCCTTCTCGCGGACCTCGTCCATGTCGAGCGCGCGGACCTGTTCGATGATGCTTTCGAGGGCCGCCTCGGGCAGGGCGCCGGGCTGTGCGAAGACGAGGACGCCGTCGCGGATCGCCATGATGGTCGGGATCGAGCGGATGTCGAACTTCGCCGCGATCGCCTCCTCGGCCTCGGTGTCGACCTTGCCGAACGTGATGTCCGGGTGCTTCTCTGACGAGCGCTCGTACGTCGGCGCGAACCGGAGGCAGGGACTGCACCAGGCGGCCCAGAAGTCCACCAGGACGATGCCGTCCTGGTGGGTTACCTCGTCGAAGTTCTCCGCGGTCAGCGCAACGGTGGCCATGTTCTCTCCGTCGTCCGGTGGTTGTTCTACGCAGGTAGAACCGGCCGTCACCCTCCATCATTCCCCAGGAGTCCGCGCTCACACGTGGGGCGGGCCACGGGCGGGGCGGTCATGACGCCGGAGGGCGAACGCCGTCATCACGCACGTAGGGAGAGCGCTTTCGAGGGCGATGTCTTCGTGTCGGTTCTCTGCCGGTTTCAGTCCGAAAGATCGGCCGGTGACGTGCACCACCGGTGCCTCGCGGGCGCAAACCGACCGCCAGGATAATTGGTAAGAAGGTTGCATGAGATGTGTGTCACATCCTCCAGGGGTTCACGGCCTACGGAGGGTGAGGCAAGATCTGTTTCCAACAGAGCGTGGGCGGCGGGTGCCGGGGAGGGCCCCGCCGTTCATTGCGTCCAGGGTCGGAAATCACCCGGACGGCAGCCGCAACGGCACAGGACCGTAGCGTGAGCGCCTGTGTCGCATGCAGAAGAGCTTGAGAACACCGGGACCGAGCCGCAGGTCGACGTGGGCGTCGGGCCGTGGCAGGGCGAGCTTCCGGAAGACCCCCGCTTCGACCCTGAGCTGCTCGCCGACGGCGACCGGCGCAACGTCGTCGATCGGTACCGATACTGGCGGAAGGACGCCATCGTCGCCGACCTCGACCGGTTCCGGCACGATTTCCACGTCGCCGTCGAGAATTGGCAGCACGACCTCAACATCGGCACCGTCGTACGCAACGCGAACGCGTTCCTCGCCGCGGAGGTGCACATCGTCGGGCGGCGCCGCTGGAACCGGCGCGGTGCAATGGTCACGGACCGCTACCAGCACGTCCGGCACCACCCCGGGATCGGCGAGTTCCTGGCGTGGGCGCGCACCGAGCGCCTGCCGCTTATCGGTATCGACAACCTGCCGGGTGCGCGGCCGATGGAGTCCGCGGACCTGCCGCGGCGGTGTGTTCTGATCTTCGGCCAGGAGGGGCCTGGCCTGTCCGACGCGGCGCGCGCAGCGTGTGACCAGCTGTTCTCGATCGCGCAGTACGGTTCCACCCGGTCGATCAACGCGGGGGTGGCGAGCGGTATCGCGATGCATGCGTGGGTACGGGCACACGCTGGGCCACCACCGGGAAACTGATGCGTGGGTTCGGCCGATCCGCTTGACGGCGGGCACCTCCGGCCAGCACCGTAGTGAGGTGGGCGTTACGGTGAGTTGCCCCCGTTGCGGTGCAGGGGTCCGGCCGCCGGATCTCATGCACAGTGACTGGCGCTGTGCGGACTGCGACGTGGTGCCTCCCTTCCACGTCGCGGAGCACATCGGTCCGGAAATCCTCGAGAGCGTCGTGGCCCAGGTGGCCGGCACGCCCGACAAGATGCCGCTCTGGTGTCCGTGGCCGCTGCCGCTCGGGTGGACCGTCACCGGTGTCGGGTGGGCAGGCGACGATCGTTCAGGGGTACGCGCGACGGCCCTGGCCTGTAGCGGGCCGAGCCCGCTCGGCGGTGGTCCCGCGGACGTTCTGATCGTCGCCGAGCAGCCGGGCGTCGGCCTCGGTACGCGGCTGGCCGGCATCCCCGGCACCGACCCCGGTTACCTGGTCGTCCAGTCCATGGCCGACGCCGAAACCCACGCCGGTCCGGACGCGAAGATCCGTGCCGGCGGGCATCCCACCCCACTCTGGTGCGTTAAGTCACCCGCCGATCGCAGCGCGTACGTGAGTGAAGCCCGAGGAATGTGGCTCTATGCGGTAGCGTGGCCGGCAAGCGCGGGCTACATCCTCGCGGACGACGTCGTGCTTCACGACTTGTCCGAGGGGGTGCCGTCCGAGCTGGTATACGGAGCTCCCTCACCGTACCTGCACGGGCGGGTTTGACCTGCTCAGTGGGCACAGTGGGCGATTCCGTAACATCGTTCACACAGCGACGCTCTGCTGATACCGTGAGTACTGCTGCGGCGACGACCGTCACCCGCACGGAGGAGAAGGCCCGCCATGATCAAGAAGGTGCTCACCTGGCTCGGGATCGCATTCCTGATCTTCTTCATCGCCTTCAACCCGAAATCCGCTGCCAACGTGTTCCAGTCGTTGGGCGGCACTATCGGTGATATCGCTCAGGGCTTCGGCGCGTTCTTCACGAACCTCGTCGCCTAGCACGTATGGGCCCTGACGAGCCGCGTCGACCTGACGACGAGGATCCACGCCGCCCGGACGCCGACGATGACGACGGGTTCACCTACAACGACCCCGCCTTCACCGACGGCCCCTTCGCCGACCGCCCGTCCGAAAGCCGACCGGTGGCCGACGATGAGCCGATCCGCAGGCAGGGGCCGTCCTTCGGGGACGGCCCGACGTTCACGGACGGGCCCGCGTACGAGGAATCGTCCACGTCCACCGACGGGCCGCCCTATCCCGACGGTCCGCCGTACGGAGAGGGCCCCGGCTTCGGCAGCGGACCCGCGTATTCGTCCAACGCGGAGTATTCGGCCAGTGCCGCGTACGGCGACGACACGCCGCGGGGCAGCGCCCGCGTCCGCGAGGCCGGTTACGTACCGCCGGAGGAGGAGGGCTTCACCGCGGAGGAGCTCGCCGGCCTTGACGAACCCGGCAACGGTCCCCGGCGCTTCCTGCCCATCGAGGACGAACCGACCACCCTGGTCTCGCGGTACCTCTTCCCGACCGAGCGTTACCGCGGCGAATGGAAGCGGCACTGGATCCACCTCACCACTCCGCTGCTGATCGGCACCGGAGTCACGTTCCTGCTCGGCTACCTCTCCGGCTTCCTCGCGAAGCGGAACGTGGATGCCATGACCACGATCGTGGTGCTGATCTGGTTCGGCGTGATGGGCTGGGTGGCCTGGAAGGTCGCGGACTGGTACTTCGACCGCTTCATCCTGACCAACAAGCGGGTCATGGTGGTCAGCGGCATCATCACCCGCAAGGTGGCCATGATGCCGCTGCTGCGGGTCACCGACATGAAGTACGAGCAGTCGCCGCTGGGCCGGCTGCTGCGCTACGGCACGTTCGTGCTTGAATCCGCTGGTCAGGACCAGGCCCTGCGCGAGATCGTACACCTGCCCGACCCGAATGAACTCTACCTGCGCGTGGTCGAGGAGATGTACGAGCCGCAGGCGGTCGAGGCGCGCCTCGGCAAGGACTCCGACCAGGCCGATGACGCCTGACCTGCTGGTACGCCCCCAGAATCGCTGCTGAGGCCGCCGCCACACAGTATGGGCGTCCGAGTCGCATGACCGGGCAGGTAGCGTCAGCCGTCGTGACTCGCATCGACCTGCACACCCACTCGACCGCCAGCGACGGCACGCTCACCCCGGCCGAGCTGGTCGCGGCGGGTGCGGATGCGGGCTTGGACGTCCTCGGCATCACCGATCACGACACGACCGGCGGCTGGGCCGCTGCGGCGGCCGCCCGCCCGTCCGGCCTGACGGTGATCCGTGGCGCCGAGTTGTCGTGCCGGTGGTACGGCATCGATCCGTCGATCCCGCTGCACCTGCTGGCGTACCTCTTCGATCCGGAGGAGCCACAGCTCAAGGCGCGGCTGGCCGCCCTGCGCGCAGACCGCGAGCAGCGGGCCGAGCGGATGGTCGAGCGCCTGCGCGCCGACGGGGTGGACATCTCCTGGGAGGAGGTGGCGGGCTACGCCGCGGGCGGGTCGGTCGGACGCCCGCACATCGCGCAGGCCCTGATCCGGGCGGGGCTGGTGGTGACGACCGATGAGGCGTTCGCCTCCCGCTGGCTCGGCCGCCGCTACCTGATCCCCAAGATGGACCTCGACGTCTTCGAAGCCGTGCGCATGGTTCGTGCCGCCGGTGGAGTGCCGATCTTCGCGCATCCCCGCGCGACCCGGCGTGGCCGGACCGTGCCCGACGATCTGATCGTGGAGCTCGCGGCCGCGGGCCTGTTCGGGCTGGAGGCCGACCACGAGGACCACAGCCCCGAGGAACGCGCCGGGGTGCGTGCCCTCGCGGAGCGGCTCGGTCTCGTCGTGACGGGGTCGTCCGACTTCCACGGCACGCACAAGACGGTCAAGCTGGGTGCCTTCACGACGTCGGCCCAGGGGTACGAGCGCATCGTCGCCGCGGCGGCCGGCGTACCGCCGCTATAGGTTGTCGATCATGGATCTGACGGTGTTCGATGAAGCTCCCGTCACGTTCCTCGCGTCGCGCTGAGATTCTGTCGGTGGGGCCTGGCAGGATCGTCGGGTGCCCTCCTCCCCCCGGACGCGTGCCGCCGTCTCCGAGCAGCTCGGTTTCGCCGGGATGCCCGAGAAGCTCTTCGTCTGCACGCCCAGCAAGCTCGGCGCGTACGTGGACTGCCCCCGCCGCTACCGCTACACGTACGTTGACCGCCCGGCGCCGCAGAAGGGGCCACCGTGGGCACACAACTCGCTCGGCGCGAGCGTCCACACCGCGCTCAAGAACTGGTACGCCCTGCCCGAGCGCTCGCCCGAGCGACTCCCCACCCTGCTCAAGGCGACGTGGGTGGGGGAGGGCTACCGCGACGACGAGCAGCAGCGCGCGGTGTACCGCCAAGCCCTCCACTGGCTCGAGTCCTACGTCGCCACGCTCGATCCCGCCGCCGAACCGGTCGGCGTCGAGCGCGTGGTCGCCGTCAAGACCGGCGTGCTCGCCTTCAACGGCCGGGCCGACCGCATAGACGGCTTCCAAGGCCCGGACGGCCCCGAACTGACCATCGTCGACTACAAGACCGGCCGGTCCGAGCTGGACTCCGACGACGCCCGCGGTTCCCAGGCACTGGCCCTCTACGCGTACGCCGCCCAGCGGGTCTTCCGTCGCCCGTGCCGCCGCGTGGAACTTCACCACCTGCCCACCGGGACGGTCGCCGCCCACGAGCACACCCAGGAGTCGCTGGAGCGGCAGCTCAGCCGTGCCGAGGACACCGCCCGCGACATCGTTGCCGCCGAGAAGGCCGTCGCCGCGGGCGCCGACCCCGACGCGGCGTTCCCGACGATACCGGGCACCCTCTGCTCGTACTGCGACTTCCGCCGGATCTGCCCCGCGGGCGCCGAGGCCCCCGTCAAGCAGCCCTGGGCGTCGGTCGAACGCGCGGTCTGAACCCGGATCAGGCCGCGGCGGCGATGCGCTCCATGGCCGCCTTGCGCAGCGGGCTCTCGCGCAGCTTCTTCGGCAGTGTGGCCAGAAGCAGGCGCAGGCCACGTACCGAAAGCTCCGCGGACACGTCCGTCGTCGGCCAGCCCAGGCCGCCGTACAACCGGCGAGCCCACGGCGGCAGCAGGCCGAGCGCGGTCACAGCGACCCCCAGGTACGCCCACCGGGTCGGCCCGAACGACAGCCCGAGCCGCACGGGCAGGGTCAGATCCCACGACTCGGGCACGGGCGGCACCGTCAGGAAGATCAACGTGTCCGCAGCGGCCCGGGTCAGGGCCAACTCCGGCTGGACGGCCTCGTAGTACGCCGCGACCTCCGCCGCCGTCGCCGGCACCCCGGCCGGGTCGAGCCCGACCAGGTGGGCGCTGCGCAGCTGCTCGGTGTAGTACCGGTCCACCTCGTCGTCGGTGAGATCCACCCCGGCCCGTCGAGCCGTCGTCAAGAACGACTCCACTTCGGTGACGTGTACCCAGAGCAGGAGGTCAGGCTCGTCGATGCGGAACACCTCACCCGTACGCGGGTCCGTTGCCGACATCCGGGCGTGCAGCCGTCGGAGCCGCCTCCCGGCCGTCTCGGCCTCCTCGACGGAGCCGTACACGGTGGTGCCGACGTACATGGACGTCCGCATGAGGCGTCCCCAATGATCTGCCTTGTAGGTGGAGTTCTGAGCCACGCCCGCCATGGCTCGCGGGTGCAGGGCCTGCAGATAGAGGGCGCGCAGCCCACCCAGGAACAGGATCGGCTGCTCGTGCAGCTTCCAGGTGATCGAACCGGGGCCGAACAAGCCTCGCGCGTCGTCGCGATCCACTCACCAAATGTGCCACGGCGCGCTGCGGACCGCTGGGTCGGGCGTGACCCTCAGCCGGTGGCGCGGCGCTGCTGGCAGGTCGGGCACAGTCCCCAGAAGGTCACTTCCGCCTCGTCCACGTCGTAGCCGTGATCGCCCGTACCCGGATCGAGGCAGGGGCGCTGCCCGACGGCACAGTCGATGTCGGTGATCTCGCCGCAGCCCCGGCAGACCAGGTGATGATGGTTGTCGCTCACCCTAGCCTCAAAGCGGGCGGGGCTGCCGGCCGGTTCGATTCGCCGGGCGAGACCGGCGCGGGAGAGGGCGCCGAGTACGTCGTACACGGCCTGCGTCGACACCGAGTCGAGCCGCGCACGGACCTGCCGGGCGATGTCGTCGACGTCCAGGTGTCCGCCGCCGGTCAGCACCTCGAGCACGGCGAGCCGTGGCCTGGTGATGCGCAGACCGCGGGAACGCAGCAGCTGCTCAGCGGTTGACATTGCTCCATGACAACACGCGGGTCGGACCCGCTCAAGCGATACGGCTGTCACTGCGTTCATCCCGGTGTGAGACAACCCACTGCGGCGGTGAACCGAAGTTCATGATCGCGCGCACGCGCGTAGTAAGGGATGGTTGAAGGATCAAGTCGTGCCCTCTTGTCATCGTTCCCGCGTCCCCCTGGAGGCGTCGTGTTCGACCAGTTCAATGGCCTGCCCCTGCACCCGCTCGTGGTGCACGCCGCGGTCGTGTTCGTACCCCTGCTCGTGGTCACGGCCATCCTCTACGGCCTCGTTCCCCAGCTCCGCTCCCGGATCGGCTGGGTAGCGGTGCTGCTCGCCGTCGCCGCTCCCGCCGCAGCCCTGGTGGCGATGCTGTCCGGGCAGGCATTCAAGGAGAGCCGCTTTGCCGGTCAGCCGGCCGAAGCGCTGCAGCCGATCGTGACCCACGAGGGGTACGGCGAGCTCAACTTCTGGTTCTCACTGGGCCTCGGCGTCGCCACGGGGCTCCTCGTGGCCGTGACCCGCCGCCGCTCCGTGCCGAAGGTGGCCGAGATCGGCCTCATCGTGGTGGTCTTCGTGGTCGCCGTCGTGACCGGGTATTTCGTGTTTCGTACGGGCGACTCCGGCGCGCAGGCGGTTTACGGCAGCTGACCCGGTCTGCGTCAGCGCGCCGTCATGCTGGCCCCGCCGTGGTGCTGCGTGCCGTGGTGCTGCGTGCCGTGGTGCTGTGTGCCGCCACGCCATCAAGGTCGGGCCAGGTCAGAACAGGATGCGGGAGCAGAGAAGACAGATCGCGATGAGCGCGAGTGCCCCGGCCACCATCCCGACGCCATAGGTCAGTGTGCGAGCCTGCTGCTCCGCCTCGTCCAGCGCGGCCAGGTCCTGCGGGGGCAACTGGCGTGCCGTGGGTGGCTCGGAGACGACCGGGGGGCGCCAACCTTCCGGTGGCCGGGTGTTCGGCGGCGGCCCGGCGTACGGCGGCGTGGTGGGCTGTTGCGGCGCCATCCGGGGCGGCTCCGGCTCGGGACCGTCCGGTCGCCGCCAGAAGGCGTCTTCGTCGTTCGAACCGTTCGGAGCAGTCACGCCGACCGACGCTACCAACGTTCGGGCACTTCCGGCCGCCTGCCGGTTGGGTTTTCGGAGCGACTACCCTCATGCCGTGCAGAAGTCGGAGGAACCCGAGACCGGCCGGGACGACGATCGTACGGTCGATCTTGCCGACGAGGCGCCGGTGTTGCCCGACCAGACAAGCGACGACACCGACCTGGGATGGGGCGGATCGTCCTGGTCGCAGCGCTCGGCCGGCAACGACGACCGCCTGCTCGAAGACCGTCCGCCGCACTGGGGCTGAGTTTCCGCGGATCAGCCTGACGAGCGTACGAGCACCGCGAACCGGGTATCGCCTGGTGCCCCAACCGTCGCCTTGGCCTCGTCGGCGGTGAGCGCGAGAAAGAGCCCGCCGGCCAGTTCGTCGGCGCTGTGGACGCCGAGGACCAAGGCGTTCACGGCGAGGCGACGTGGTTCCCCGGTGCTCGCCGCCATCAGGTCGACCCGATCACCGGCCCGGAGCAGCGCCAGCGCGGCGGGCTCGGCGAGGCGGACGGGAACGCCGACCGAACCCGGCGGAACCGTACGCGGTGCCGCCGTCCCGGATCCGTCCGGCTGGGGAACCGATGCCGCCGCCTGCCCAACGGTGCAGGCGGCAGGGTTTCGGACCTGAACCACCACGGCAGCCGTCCCGAGGAGTAATGCGACCGCGGCCCACCGTACGAGCGCCGAGCGGCCTGGCCGGCGCCAGCGCACCGGGTCGAGTCGTGCTGCCTTCCGTGCGGGCGCGGACGTCGTCACCACGTCTCCTCTCCGTCCCGGCACTGCTCAGCGCCGGACGGTTCGGAGGTTAGGAGGAAAGCCAGGCGTCCCGCTGCTGCCCTGTGGATAACCGGCGGCCTGTGGATAACCGGCGGAACCGCGGGATCTGATGCGAGGCTTCCACCAACCGCAGGGGCGCCCCGCCTCGGAACGAGACGGGCTCCGGCAATTCCTGCCGGACGCCGCTGGCGCTTACGAGGCGGAGGTGGAGGACGACGCAGGGGCGGACGACGTGGAAGAGGACGACGACGTGGAAGAGGAGGACGATGCAGACGAGGACGACTTGGCCGAGTCGGATGACGACCCGCTCGCCACGGGCGCGTTTTCCGCCTTCTTCTCGGCGCCCGACGTCCCCGGGGTGCCCGCACTGCTCGAGTTGCCGGACTTGCCACCGTTGCGGGAGTCGGTGCGGTAGAAGCCGGAGCCCTTGAAGACGACGCCGACCGAGCCGAAGACCTTGCGCAGCCGCCCATGGCACACCGTGCACTCGGTCAGGGCGGCGTCGGTAAAGGACTGCACCGCCTCGAGCTGGTGACCGCACTCGATGCAGGCGTACTGGTACGTGGGCACAGGTCCTCCGGTGTGGGCGGGAAAGTTGGCACTCGCCGATTCCGAGTGCCAATGGTGCGCCATGTCGGGTCACTTCGTCCAGCCGACGTACCCGCTGGACGGGGTGATGATCCCGGTCACGGGGCGGTCGTGGGTGCCGGACGGCAACTCTGTGACGAATTCTCCGTCGTACAGGAGGGCGACTGCCCGGACGTGGGGTGCCCGGGCGAGGGCGCGGTCGTAGGAGCCGCCGCCGCGGCCCAGCCGGGTTCCGTGGCGGTCGACGGCGACGGCGGGGACCACGATCAGGTCGACGCCGGCGAGGGCTTCCGGCCCCAGTCGTGGTCCGGTGGGTTCGCGCAGGCCGAAACGGCCGGGTGCCAGGTCGCCGGTGTGGGCTGCCCAGTCGAGGTCGAGGTCAGCAAGCAGTACGGGGAGCAGGAGGGCGCCGGACGGGAGCACTGTGCCCAGCGCGTCGACGAGACCTGGGCCGCCTGGTTCGTCACCTATGGGCAGATACGTGGCGACCCGTCGGGAGGCCGTCGTGCGTACCAGATCGATTGTCGCGGCCTGGATGTCGGCGTCGGCCGATGTCCGGGCGGTGGGTGGGAGGGCTGCTCTTGCGGCCAGGAGCCGGCGGCGCGCGGCGTTCTTTGCCTGCGCGAGTGTTTCTGCTCCAACCGGAAAATCCGGCACAACACCACCCTTCCAAACCTGGCAAACCGTGCACACTGTGTCAGCATCACACGAGAGAGGGCACTGCCCTGGGGAGGATGTGTGACTCTGCGTGGCCGTCTAACGACGGCTTTCCTGGTGGTCGTCCTCGGGCCTGTGCTCCTCGGTGCGATATTCGTCGGGGTCACTGTCACTTCCGTCGGTCGTGACCGGGCCGACGAACGGCTCGATCATGCCGCGACCACCGTACGCACCGCTGTCGGCGCGCTGTGCAGGCAGCTCCAGGCGGCCGCCGACTCGGTTGCCGTCCTCTCCGACGAGACGGCGCGCCGCGCCGCTGCCGATCAACTGGTCCAGCGCGGGCTCGCCTCCGCGGTGTCGATCGCGGACCCGTCCGGCGCGCCGATCATCGAGACCCCGTCCCCGCCGCCGCGGCCATGGCGCGACTGCGCCGAACCCGTTGTCGGCGGCGCCGACGGTGCGATCGACGCCGTCGCCGACATTCGCGACCCGGTAGGAAACTCCCTGGGTACGGTGTACGCCGCGCAACGCCTCGACGCCGCCCTCATCGATCGGCTCGCTGGAGTGGGCGGCGCTGCCGTCACCCTGCTCCGAGCGGACGGGGGTGCGTCCTTCAGCACCGAACCGGCCGGGCGGCGGGCCGCCGTCGCCGCTCTCGGCGCCCAGCTGCGCGAGAACGAAACCGACCGCAGCGGTTCCCGGTACGTGCGCCGGATCGCATCCGGCCCCGGGCAGCCGCTGATCGTGGTCGTCTCCACGCCCGGCGGCCATCCGCGGACCCTGTACGTGCTGCTCGCCGTCGCGGTGGCAAGTACCGCCGCCCTCGCGATGCTCGTCGCCTCATGGCTGGCCCGGTCGACCACCCGCCCATTGGACGAAGTGGCCCGGGCGGCGGACCAGGTCGCCGACGGTGACCTCGACACCCGGGTGCCGATGGTCCGGCAGGACGAGGTCGGGCGGCTCGCGGGAAGCTTCAACCGGATGACCCGGGAACTGCAGTCGTACGTGCAGGCGCTCACCGCCAGCCGGGACCAGTTGCGGCGGCACCTGAGCATCCTCGGTGACACGCTGTCGAGCACCCATGACCTGCAACGGATCCTGCGGGTGATCGTGGAGACGGCGATGGCCGCCACCGGTGCGCGTGCCGGAGTGGTGCTGCTCGTCGATCCGGTGACCCGGCAACTGGTCGGGCGGGCCGAAGACGGGCTGACCGGCCTGTGGCCCGGCGACGATGTCGCCACGCTCCGGCTGGCGATCGGATCCGGACTTCTGGGCAATGTGGCGGAGACCGCGGAGCCGCGGCTGGGCCGGTCCGGGGACGGCACGGTGCCCGCGCCGGGCGAGCCGTGGGGGCGGTCGTACGTCGCGGTGCCGATCTGCGCCCCGGCCGTTCCGGCGTACGCCGTCGTGCCGGCGGGGCCGGGGGAGGACGAGGACGCCGGGCCGGTGACGCTCGGGGTGCTCGCCCTGTACGACCGGCTCGGTGCCGACGACTTCGACGACGGGGACCTGGAGACGCTGCGGACGTTCGCCGGGCAGGCCGGGGTGGCGGTGAACAACGTACGGCTGCACGAAGAGGCTCAGCGGCTCTCGCTCACCGACCCGCTGACCGGGCTGTGGAACTACCGCTATCTGCAGGAGTGCTGCCGCCGGGAGGTCGAGCGGGCCAGCCGGTTCGGGCGGATGCTCTGCGTGCTGGCGCTCGACCTCGACCACTTCAAGGACGTCAACGACACGTACGGGCACGCGGCGGGGGATGCGGTGCTCATCGAGTTCGCCCGGCGGATCAAGGGTTGCCTGCGCGAGGTGGACCTCGCGTTCCGGCAGGGCGGTGAGGAGTTCGTCGTCCTGCTGCCCGAGACGGATGCGTACGGCGGGGCGACCGTTGCCGAGCGGCTCGGCGCCGATATCCGGGCCACCCCGGTGCCGATCGGCGGACGGCGTCCAGGGCACCCCGATCGGATCCCGATCAGCGTATCGATAGGTATCGCCGTCTATCCGGATCACGGACTCACCGCGGCCCAGGTTCTGGACGCCGCCGACGCCGCCCTGTACGCGGCGAAAGCGGGAGGCCGGGACACGTACCGCCTCGCCGACATCGCCCCGCCGGACGGCCCGCAGCCGGCACCCGACGGTGCGGTTCTCTGGACCGGCGGTTCACCGCCATCCGGCGGAAACGGCGCGCCGGGAGGGTCACACCCGCCGCGACAGAGTCGCGGCCGATAGTCTCGCGACATGTCTGGTCAGACGAGCGAAGGCAGTGTGACGACGGAGATGACAACCGATGGGCGGGCGCCCGGGCGCAGGGCGGTGAAGGCCGTAATACCGGCCGCCGGTCTCGCGACGCGGTTCCTGCCGGCGACGAAGGCGGTGCCGAAGGAGTTGCTGCCTGTCGTGGACCGTCCGGTTCTTCAGTACATCGTCGAGGAGGCCGCGGCCGCCGGCATCACCGACGTGCTGCTGGTGACCGGTCGTGGCAAGACGTCGATGGTCGACCACTTCGACCGGCGGCCCGACGTGGAGGCGAGGCTCGAGGAGAAGGGTGACCTCCAACGGCTGGCCGCGGTTCGCCGTACCAGCGAGCTCGCCGACATCTACACCTGCCGACAGGGCGAGCCGCTCGGCCTCGGGCACGCCGTCGGCGTCGCGGCGTCGCACGTGGGGGACCAGCCGTTCGCGGTCCTGCTGGGTGACGAGTTCGTCGATACGCAGGAGCCGCTCCTGCCGGCGATGCTGGACCTGCAGGCCCGTACGGGCGGCATCGTGCTCGCGTTCATGGAGGTCCGGCCCGACGAGACCAGCCGGTACGGCATCGCGTCCGTCGAGCCCGCCGAGGAGGGTCTCGACATCGAGGGCCAGGACATCGTCAAGGTGACGGGGCTCGTGGAGAAGCCCAGCCCGGAGGACGCGCCGAGCAATCTCGCCGTTCTGGGCCGTTACGTCCTGCCGCCGACGGTCTTCGAGGCGATCAGGGACACGAAACCCGGCAGCGGTGGCGAGATCCAGCTCACCGATGCCATGGAGACACTGCTCTCATCGGGTACGCCGGTGCACGCGATCGTGTACCGCGGGCACCGCTACGACACCGGTATGCCGCTCGGCTACCTCCAGGCTGTCGTCCAGCTGGCCTGCAAGCGTCCCGACCTGGGGCGGGAATTCCGGGAGTGGCTCGGGGAGTTCGTCCGGAACTCCGATGGGGACGCCGGCGGAAGCACGGCATGACGGCGACGGCCGAATTCGAGGCGGCCGCCAACGAGCTGATGCCTCTCGCCGAGTACCTGGGCAGCGTGCTGCGCAGGCTACGGGCGCTGCCTCCGCTCGACCTCGAGCTCACCCAGGCGTACGGCAACGTCCTGGCCGCCGATGTGCCGGCACCGCATCCGGTGCCGGCCTTCGACCAGGCGGCGATCGACGGGTACGCGGCGCGTTGGGAGGACATCGCCGCGGCGGGGCGGGCCGGTTCCCACCCGTCGTTCGGCAGTTTCGAAGGTGGGCCGCGTCCGGTCCGGCTCAACGTGGTCGGTGACCTGGGCGCGGCCAGCTGGCGACCGGTCCGGCTCACCCCCGGGACGTGCTTCTCGGTGGCGGCCGGTGCGCCGCTGCCGATCGGGGCGGACGTCGTCGTACCCGTGCACTGGACCGACCAGGGCATGGCGGCGGTCGAGGTGTTCCACGCCCCGAAGCGGGGGCAGGGCCTGCGCCGGGCCGGTGATCAGCTGCCCGTCGGCCGGGTCCTCGCGCACAGCGGCTCGTACGTGACGCCTGCGATGGTGGCAGCGTTCGCCGCGTGCGGGATCGGGCATGTCGTGGTCCGGCCCAGCCCGCGCGTGGTGATCGTGGCGACCGGTGACGAGCTCGTCGACGTGGGCCGGCCCAGCCAGCCGGGGCAGATCGTGGACGCGAACTCGCATGCCCTGACCGCTGCGGCGGTGGAGGCCGGAGCGTTGGCGTACCGGATCGGGATCTGCGACGACGACCCGGAGGGTCTGCGCGGCCTTCTGGAGGACCAGACGTTGCGGGCCGACCTCATCGTGACCACCGGCGGGACCGGTGTCGGCCCCGGCGACATGGTCCGGCGGATCCTGTCGCGCCGCGACGCCGGTCGCGGCTCGGTCGAGTTCACCGACGTCGCGCTGTACCCGGGCACGTCCCTCGGTTTCGGTACGGTCGGCGGCGAGGAGGTGCCGGTCGTGTGCCTGCCCGGTGACCCCGGCTCGGCGCTGATCGGCTTCGAGGTGCTGGTCCGGCCGGTGATCCAACTGCTCGCCGGGGCCGATCCGGTCTTCCGGCCCAGCGTGCGCGCCCACTTGCTGGAGACGGTGTCGTCGCCGGCCGGTCTGCGCGAGTTCCGGCCCGCGCACGTCGCCGAGCGGCGCGGTGGCGGCTACACCGTGCAGCCGCTCGCTGGCGGCCCGTACACTCTTGCGGGCCTGGCCGAAGCGAACGGCCTGCTGGTATTGGGGGAACGGGTCACCGCCGCCGCGGCCGGCTCGACCGTCGACGTCTTGCTGCTCGACCGGAGGCGATGATGCTGGGGTCCACGCCGGGATGGCCCGCCGTCCTGGTCGAGGGTCCCGTGGTCTTGCGCCCGTACCGCCGCTCCGACGGCAATGTCTGGTCGGAGGTCCGCTGCGTGAACGAGCCGTGGCTGGCGCCGTGGGAGGCCGCGCCGCCCGGCCCGTGGCGTGAGCTGAACTCCCCGCGCGCCTACGGCTACATCTACCGCGACATGCGCCGGTCCACCCGCGCGGGCGAGAGCATGCCGTTCGCGGTCTGCCTGCGCGACGGCGGCACCGAGCGGTTCGTCGGGCACATCAACCTCGGCAACATCGTGCGGCGCGCGTTCAGTTCGGCGTACGTCGGGTACTGGGTCGACTCGCGGGTGGCGGGTCGCGGCGTCATCCCGACCGCGCTCGCGCTCGCCGTCGACCACGCGTTCAGCACCTGCGGCCTGCACCGGGTCGAGATCAACATTCGGCCGGAGAACGGCCCGAGCCGGCGAGTCGTGGAGAAACTCGGCTTCCGCGAGGAGGCGTACCACGCCCGCTACATGCACATCGACGGCAGCTGGCGCGACCACATCGGCTACGCGATGACCAGCGAGGAGGTCGTGGCCGAAGGGGGTCTGCTCTCCCGGTGGCGACGGGTCCGTACCAGAACACCATGATCTGTTCCGGGTACCGCGCCCGGCGCGCCGCGCGACTTTCCGCAGGCCGCGATCGTAACCTCGAGACATTGGGACTTGCTGCGCCCGGCTCCGGGCGGCGGTGGAGGCAGGCACGAAGAAGGACCATCCAGGCGGTGCGGGGGCGCCGCCAGGTTCGTCCGCCCCCTCACCGTCGCTGTAGGGTACGGGTGCGTCACGGGCGGCAACCGTCGCTCGACGGCTGACGGGAGGGGTGAGGGTGCCGACCTCGGTGCTCCTCGCCGTCCTCGCCGCGGCCGGGTTGCTCGCGCTCGCGCCGGCTCTCGTCCGCCGGTACGACGCCACCGAGCGCCTGGTCGCGGAGCGGGCGCAGTCGACGGCTCGGGTGCTGCAGCGCCGCCGTCGACGCCGAACCGTGCCCGGACGCCGACCGATCAACCCCGCGCGCCGCTTCACGGTTACGCTTCGACAGGAAATTCCTGTTTCCGGACCCCCCGTCTCAGCGCCCCCCGCGACCCCGGAATCGCCGCTCCACCTGGTTCCGCGCGGCACGCGGCGGCGAGTTTCGTCCCGGCGCCGCGGTACCCCCGCGATCATCCGGCGCCGCCGGGTTCTCGCCGCCCTCATGCTGCTCAACATCGTCGAACTGATCGGCGTCGCCGTCGTCAGCAACGGCTTCTGGATCGGCTTCGCCGTCACCGGCACCCTGCTCGGCGTCTACCTCGTCCACCTGCGTAACCGGGCTATCGCCGACCGCAGCCGGCGTCGCGCCGAAGCCCGCGAAGCCGCCTGGCTCGCCGCCCGCCAAGCCGAGGTACGCCGCGAGCAGGCCCGCCGAGCCGCCGCCCGCCGCGAAGGCCAGAAGCGCCTCGCCGCCCAGAAGGAAGCCGTACGCCGGGCCGCCATGGGCCTCGACCGCGCCGACCTTTCACCCGCCGAGGGCTCCGTGTCGTACCGCCGACGGGGCGGGCTGCGCGGGCGCGCGTACGAGGCGGGCGGCCGCTCGCACACGGCCTGATCTTCACGCTCCGGCGCGCCGGAGGGGGGTTCGCGGGCATGGTCGGGGCACCTGTTAGCCTTATCCCCGCTGGCTCGGCTATGTCGGGTCCGCGGGGCTGTAGCGCAGCTGGTAGCGCACCTCGTTCGCATCGAGGGGGTCAGGAGTTCGAGTCTCCTCAGCTCCACCACAGGTCAAGGGCCGTTTTCGACTACCGAGAACGGCCTTTTCGATCTTGTACAGCAGTGGAGTACAGCAGCGCCCGGCTCAGTCCGGTTCGGCGTCCGAGCTGGCCTCTGGATCGTCGGCCGCTTCCGCCGGGTTGGTCGCCGTCCCGGCCTCCGCTTCGAGGCTGTCGCTGAGCCGCTTGAGTGCGTCGCGTGTCTGCTTCGAGGAGACCTGGGTGTAGATCTCCATCGTCACCTTGAAGTCGGCGTGCCTGAGGATCTGCATTGCGACGCGCGGATGGACGTCGAGGTCGGCGAGTAGGGAGCCGCAGGTACGCCGGGCATCGTGAACGCTGATCCGGGGAATGCGGGCCTTCGGGATGCGGGCCACGAAGCTCCGGAAGAAGTTCGGCGTTCAGGTACTTGCGCACCGTCGTACGGTGCAACCCGGTCTCCCGGGCGATCTCCGAGACGCTCAACCCGGCATCGCGCAGCGCACGGAACCGGCGCAGCTCAGCCACCGCTCCGCGTCCAGCACCACGTCACGTCGCCCTCTGCCCGAATCAACTCAAACAGGGCGAAGTCTCACCTCAAAGGCGTCCACCAGGGCACTCGACGCGCCGCACAACTGGACACGTTCATCGCGTACGCGACTGGACACGTCACGCGTACACCGACAGGGAGTCCTTCGGGGCCTGCTGACGTGCTGGTTAGCGCCGCAAATCTCGGCCCCGAAGGACCCCCAAGAACTCCGAACGATCAACTAATCCCCTGCGAGGTGGGGACTTTCCGCTGGCCACAAGTGGGGACTCTGCCATGGACACGGACACCGAGGTTGGTTGCCGGGGCGGGGAGATGCCGCACTACCGGCAGCCACCGGTTCGTATGCCCTGAGGATGAGGCGGATCCGCTCAGAGTCTGACAACGGTCGGATGCACCGTGGCCCGGAGCCAGATTCGCCGCCCGATTGCGATGCCTAGCGTCCTTCATGTCGGATTTCAACCGCAGAGGGAGAAGCGCCAATGAGACAAGAGGATCGAACCGGTCGCCTGTCCGCCAGGTGGCCGGGTCTGCTGGCGGTGACGTTGTGCCTCAGTGCGGCGGCGGTCGCGGGTGGGACGGCGGCTCAGGCCACGCCCGCCCCGGACGACAGCGCCACGGTGTTGATCGTAGGGGGGCGTCAGGCCAGTGAAACCTACCCGGCGATGGTGTCGCTGCAAGATCTCTTCAAGGGGCGGTACGAGCACGGCTGCGGGGCGACCCTGGTTGATCCACTGTGGGCGGTGACCGCGGCTCACTGCGTGGATTCCACGTCGACCACGGCGCAGGTGCGGATCGGCTCGTCGAGGTGGGACTCCGGCGGCGAGGTGATCAAGGTCGTACGACAGGTCGAATTCCCGGATCGTCAGTATGACTTGGGGCTGATCAAGCTGGCCCGTGCGTCGTACCAACCGCCGATGACGATCGGTGACGTGCCCGATCCAGGCAGTCCAGTACGCATGATCGGTTGGGGATTGACCTGGCCGAATGGGCGCACGTCGCCGGTCGAATTGCGTGAGGTGGACAGCACGATCGTGCCGCCCCGCGAGTGCAAGGCTCTTGCTCCCGGCGATCTGTGCATCGATGATCCCGCTAATCCAGGCACGAGCGCCTGCTACGGCGACTCCGGTGGCCCGTTGATGGTCAAGCGGGCGGGTCGGTGGCAGCTGATCGGGGCCACCAGCGGTTACGGCGGGACCAACGGACGGACCTGCAGAGGTTCGAGCATCTACACGAACGTGCCGTTCAAACGGGCGTGGATCGAGAAGACGATCGGGCACAAACTGCCATAATTCCCGAGACGGTCTGCCGTGGGCCGGCCGGTGGTCACAACCGCCGGCTCGCCCACGGGCCCTTCCAACCTTCGGCCGAGGCGGAGAACACGGGTATTGCCTACCGTGTCGATCATGGCCATCAGCATCCCCACCTCACCCACCACAGCCGACAGATCAGGCCGTCCCACATGGACGGACGTCAAGAGTGTCGGATGGGTGCTGGTCATCAGCGTGCTCGCGGGCCTACACCCGGACACTGTGGACCTGACCGCGTCAGTGCCGCACGCGGCGCTTCTGTGCGCCTCGCTGATCTGGCGTCGATCCAACCCGGAGTTCGCCGCCTGCGCGGTGTTCATCCTGGTCGGTGCGGAGATCGTCGTTCCCGACCTGGCATCCGTCACGTCATTGGTCGTCCTACCAGCGATCCTGTACGCGGTCGCCGCGTACGGCCACCGGCGGTACCGGGGAGCGACTGTAGCCGCCGGCATCGCGCTGCTGTTCACCGAGTTCTGGGTGGACCGTATCCGGACGATCGCCAACCTGCAGTCGGCTCCCATGATGACTCCCACGGACCTCCGCGCGGTGACTCCGCCGGTCGATGAACCCCTCCTCCTGGCTTCCTTGCCGGCGGCTCTGCTGGTCCTCGCCTACGGGTTCGGGCTACTGCGCAGATCGCGGCAGAGGTGGGCCGCCGCTGTCGCCGCGCAGCAGCGGCTGTCGCGTACCGAGCGCGAGCCGGCGTCGCGGTTGCCCAGTTCCGCCGAGCGGCCGCGAATCGCCCGCGAGCTGCACGACGTCGTGGCGCATTCGTTAGCAGTCATGATCGCCCAGGCGGACGGCGGTCGGTACGTGGCCGCTTCCGATCCAGCGGCCACCGCGCAGACGTTGTCCACCATTTCGGACACCGGGCGCAGCGCGCTCAGCGAAGTACGTCGACTGCTGGAGGCGCTGCGCGACGGCGGTCCTGAATCGGCGGAAACCCCTGACGTCGAGGTGGGCACAGCGCCGCAACCGGACGTCGCGGATCTGGGCCCGCTGATTGACCGGTTTTGCGGCGCAGGTCTCATCGTGCAGTTCCAGGCTCGGGGTACGTCCACCCCGATGCCACCCGGCCTGGGAGTGACCGTCTACCGAACGGTTCAGGAAGGGCTCACGAACGTCCTCAAGCACGCGGGTCCCACCGCCGTCGCCCACGTGACCCTGACCTGGTCGTCATCCTCGCTCACCGTCGAGATCCAAGACGACGGCCCGGGTACCGAGGCACCGATCACCGAACGGGACACCGGCCACGGGCTGCTCGGCATGCGGGAGCGGGCAGCGGTGTACGGCGGCACGCTGCAGGCCGGCCAGGTGCCCGGCGGAGGGTTCCGCGTCCGGCTGTTGCTGCCCTTGCCGCACATGGACCGACCGCATACGGATCGGCCCGCGCCCTCGGCCGCAGCCGATGCACTCACACCGGTCGACGTGACGCCATGACCTCGATCCGGGTGCTGTTGGTGGACGACCAGGCACTGGTACGTGCGGGGTTCCGAATGGTGATCGACAGCCAGCCGGATCTGACGGTGGTCGGTGAGGCCGCCGACGGATTGGCCGGCGTCCAGGCGGTACGCCGGCTGCGACCGGACCTGGTGGTGATGGACGTCCGGATGCCCAGTCTGGACGGCATCGAGGCCACCCGCCGCATCATCGCCGCAACCGAACCGCCCAAAGTGATTGTGCTGACTACCTTCGACCTCGATGAGCATGCCCTGGCCGCGGTCCGGGCGGGCGCCAGCGGCTTCCTGGTCAAGGACATCCGACCGGAGGAGATGCTCGCCGCGTTGCGCGCGGTGCACGCCGGTGACGCAGTGATCGCCCCGTCGACCACCCGTCGGCTTTTGGACTACCTGGCCAGGCCAGCGACCGATCCGATCGCCGCACAAGCGGTCACATCGCTGACCGAACGGGAAAGCGAGGTGCTCACTGCCATGGCGCGAGGCTGGTCCAACAGCGAGATCGCCGAACGGCTGTTCGTCGCCGAAGGCACGGTCAAGACCCACGTCGGCCGCATCCTGGCCAAGCTCGGTGCCCGGGACCGCGTTCGGGCGGTCGTGACGGCCTACGAGGCCGGGCTGGTGTGTCCCGGCGAGGGTGGAGGGGGCGTTTGAGGCGAATCGCGGGCCGCGACTGCTACGTCAAGGATTGGTTCGCCTCGGCGTCCACCCTGCGGCGGCTCGGCGATGGGTGCACGGCGGCTTCGCTGGGCTTGGGGCCCCCGGAGAGCACCGCCTGCTCTTGACCGAGGATCTGCTGGAGCTGTGTGAGGGCGTCGAGTGCTCCGCCTTCCTGCAAGGTGCGAAGTGACGTGGCGAGCACACCGCCGAGCCGTGCACGTTCCGATTCGCTGTCGGCCAGCCGTGCCCGCAGTGCGGTCACCTCGTCCTCGAGGTAGGTGCGGCGGTTCCGGACGACGGACTGGTGGAATGTCTGCACTTCGTCGAATCGTCGACGCACCTGGTCGGTCATCACGACGCCGAGTTCGGCGTACACCGGTTCGAGGTAGCTCACGTCCGGATCGGTCGCCTCGGCGAAGGCTGCTTCCGGGTGACCTGCCAGACAGCTGTTCAGCAGGAATTCTCCAGTGGCGGCCGGGCGGACGGCGACGGCCCCGCCTGGGCGGGAGCCATTCAGGCGGCGGCGGATGCCTTCGATCAGGCTCCGCGGGTACGGGCGCCGGCGGCGAGCAGCTGCGCGAGGCTGGTCGCCGGGTGGCCGGTGAGCTGGGGGATCGCGTCGCTGACGCCGTCGAGTTCGCCCGCCGCGATCGCCGTGTACGTCGACACCCAGGCGGCCACCTGCCAGTCGGGGGCGCCGTAGCCTGCGCGGGACTCGTACGCCTCGTCCAGGGTTTCGGGGTGGTACGTGACCTTGCGGCCGGTGACATCGGTGATCGTCGCGGCGATCTCGTCCAACGTCAGGGCCTCCGGCCCCGTCAGGTCGTACGTGTTTCCGGTGTGCGCGGCCGGGTCCCGTAGGACGGCGTGGGCGGCGTCGGCGATGTCGTCCTGGGCGACGGCGGAGACGCGGCCGTCGCCGGCGGGCCCGCGCAGGGCGCTGTCCTCGCCGACCATTTCGTCGAGGAAGTCGGCGTACAGGTTGTCGCGCAGGAACGTGTATCCGATCCCCGTCTGACGGATGTACTCCTCGGTGGCGTGGTGATCCCGGGCGAGCGTGAACGTGGCATCGGGGCAGGCGCCGTAGAACGACGTGTAGACCAGATGCCGTACGCCGGCGGAAGCGGCCGCGTCGACGAACGTGCGGTGCTCCTCGATGCGGTGCGGGCTCTCCGCCGCGGACACCATGAAGAGGGTGCCGATGTCGCGCAGTGCCCGGCGGGCTGCCTCGCCGTCGCCGTACGCGGCGCGGGCCGGAACGGCGCGGTCGAGCCGGGGCGCGCGGGACGGGTCGCGGCAGATGAGGCGCTGCGGGGTTCCTGCGGCGGCGAGCAGGCGGCTCACCCGGCCGCCGAGCATCCCGGTCACTCCGGTCACGGCGATGGCGGTCATGACCATGTTCTTACCCGCCCTGGACCGGCTTGCACCAGGCAGAACGGCAATCCGGATTACGCGATCGTCAGCGGGATCGCCACGAGCATCAGGGTGGCCGTCCCGGCGACCACGAACCGCCAGGGCCGCATCGAGCGCCGCCATGGAGGACGGAGGTGAGCCACCGGTACAGGACGTCGCGGGCGCGCCCCTCGGGTACGGGCCGCCGGACGTCCGAGGGGTCGGGGGCGTTCAGGTCGATCAGGGGAATCGGCCGGCGGCTGTTCGGGCACTGCGTCAAGGTACGGCCGCGCGGCGGGTCGCGACGTCCCGCGGAATGCATGCTGCCTGCCACAAAAGCTGGTTTCGGCGCTGTGTCCCAGGCGCGGATGCGATGGTGGCTGGCGAAGGAGGCCTGAGCGGGACGTGACGACGCAGTGGATCAGTGATCAGGGCCGGACGCGCGCGCTCGCGGCGACCGGCCTGTTCGACGCGCCGGTGCCGGGGCTGGACCGGCTCGCCCGGCTGGCGGCGCGTTCACTCGGCGTACGCCTGGTGCTGGTGACGCTGGCCGACCACGACCGTCAGGTACCGGTGGGGACGTCGGCCGGGGACCCCGGCCACGATGTGGCCGCGGTCCCGCACTGCCGCGAGGTCGTCGAGGGCAAGCGCCCCGTGATCCTCACCGGGTACGCCGGCTGGCCCCTGCGCGGCGCTGACGGCGCGGTGCTCGGCGCCTTCAGCGCCGTCGACACGGCCGTTCGGGACTGGACCGGGGACGAACTCGCGACCCTCGCGGACTTCGCGGCGGCAGCCGAGTCGGAGATCGCGCTGCGGCTGGTCAACGACCGGCTCGGCGGGTCCGCGAAGCGGCTCGCAGCTGTGCTGGACACCACCCAGGACGCGTACGCGGCGATCGACGTCGACGGGGACGTGGTGGCCTGGAACGCGGCCGCGGAGAAGCTGTTCGGCTGGTCGTCCGGCGAGGCGCTGGGCCGGCAGCTGACTGGGCTGATCGTGCCGCAACGGTACCGCCTCGCCCACAACGCGGGTTTGCGCCGGGTCCGCGACACCGGCGAGTCGAAGCTGGCCGGCCAACGCCTGCAGTTCGCCGCGGTGAACCGGGCCGGGCGGGAATTCCCGATCGAACTCACCCTGCAGACCGAAGGCAGCGGTGACGACCTGCGGTTCCACGCGTTCCTGCACGACATCACCGAGCAGGTCGACGCCCGCCGTCAGCTGGAGCACGACCGGTCGTTCCTGCAGGCCCTGCTGGACAGCCTCGACGAGGGCGTGGTGGCCTGCGACAGCAACGGCGAGCTCGCGCTGTCCAACCAGGCGATGCGCGACGTCTTCGGGATTGACGGCATGCCGGGTGAGGGGCCGCAGACCTCCCGGCTCTTCGACGCGGACGGGCGTACCCCACTGGAGTGGGCCCAGGCGCCGCTGGCCAGGGCGTACGCGGGCGAAGACATCGCGCAGGAAGAGGTTGTGATCCGGTACGCCGACGGCGGCGACCGCCGGTTCACCGTTCGTGGCCGGCCGATCCAGGACACCGAGGGGCAGTCGCTCGGGGCCGTTGTGGCCGTGCAGGACATCACCGAGCGGCACCGGAGGGACAGGCTGCACGCCGCCCAGCACGCGGTGGCCCGGGTGCTGGCGGAGGCGCCGTCGTACCAGGAGGTCTCGGCGGGTGTGGTGGCCGCGGTGGGGGAGGCGCTCGGCTGGACCGTCGGTGAGTACTGGGAGGTCGACGAGGAGCGGCAGGTCCTTGAGCGGCTCGGCTCGTGGGTGGCGGACCGCGCCGACGTCGCCGGGTTCACCGGTCCGGAGCGGCTCACCTTCCAACGCGGGCAGGGTCTGCCGGGGCTGGCGTGGGCGAGCGGCCGTACGGAGTGGGTGGTGGACATGGCCACCGACCCGCGTACCTTCCTGCGGGGTTCCACGGCCGCAGCGGCCGATCTGCACGCGGCGGTCGTCATGCCGATTCGTGGCCCGGAGTCGGTCCTCGGCGTCCTGCTGTTCGTGACGGACCACCCGGCGGAGCCGGACACCGAGCTGGTCGACATGCTCGACGGCGTCGGCGCGCACCTCGGCCGCTACATCGAGCGCCGGCGGGCCGAGGAGGTCCGGCTCGAACTGGCCGATGCCCGCCGCGAGTTCGATCGGGTGATGCGCCAGATCAGCGACTTCATCTGCTCCGTCGAGGTGTTGCCGGACGGCGCCATGCCGGCGGTCTTCGTCAGCCCGAACGGCCAGGACGTCTTCGGTGGCGCGGTGCGCACGGGCGCGGACCTGCGCGCGGAGGTGGCCCGGCTGGTCGATCCGGACGACATGCCGTCGTTCGAGGCGCTGCTGACGTCGCTCGCGGAAGGTGTCCCGGCCGAGGCGGAGGTACGGGTACGCGGCCTCGACGACGTCACCCGCTGGGTGTGGGTCCGGGCGGTGCCCCGCCGCGTCAGGGACCGGCAGCTCGTCGACGCGATCTGCACCAACGTCACCGAACGGCACCGTCTCGCCGAGCGCCGGGAGGCACTGCTGGGCGCCGAGCGGGAGCAGGTCCGCCAGCTGCGGGCGGTGGACCGGCTCAAGGACGAGCTGATCGCGCTGGTCACTCACGAGCTGCGCAACCCGATCGCCTCCATCAGCGGGTACGTGGAACTGCTCCAGAACGACGACGGCCCAGTGGGGGAGCGCAGCCGGTTCGTGTCGGCGATCGCCCGGCAGAGCAGTCACCTCCAGCGCCTCGTCGACGACCTGCTGGAGCTGGCCCGGATCGACGCCGGTCAGGTTCCTATCGAACCGCGGCCGACGTCGCTGACCCGGCTGGTCCGCGAGGCCCTGGACAATCACCGGCTCGCCGCCGACGCCCGTGACGTGACGGTGCACAACGGCGTGACGCGCATCCTCGCGGTGGCCGGCGACCCGTTCCGGCTCCGCCAGGTGCTGGACAACCTGCTGTCCAACGCCATCAAGTACACGACCCCCGGCGGTACCGTCACCGTCTCGGCCGAGCAGCGCGGCAACCGGGTGCGGTTGTCGATCGCCGACACCGGCATCGGCATCCCCGAGGACGAGTACCCGAAGCTCTTCACCCGCTTCTTCCGGGCCTCGACGGCGGTCGCCGGCAAGGTCGAGGGCACCGGCCTGGGCCTCGCCATCACGAAGGCGATCGTCGAACGGCACGGCGGTACGATCACCGCCTGCGCGAATCCGGGCAGTGGGACGATCTTCACGGTCGAACTCCCTGCGGCCGCCCCGGGCTGCGCCGATCGATAGTCGGATCTTCGCAGGGAAGCGGCTGTCGTACCGGGCCACTAGGGTCTGAGGTGCGCGGCCGGGCACTCTCCTCGTCCGGCCGGGACGGGAGCAGCGATGATCGACCACGTGACCCTCGGCGTGAGCCACCTCGATGACAGCCGCCACTTCTTCGAGCATGCGCTGCGCCCGCTCGGCCTCCGGATCGTGCTCGACCGACCCGAATTCCTCGGGTTCGCCGACGGCGATCAACCCTGCTTCTACCTGGCCCTGCGCGAGCCGACCCACCGGGTGCACATCGCGTTCACCGCTGCGGACCGCGCCACCGTGGACGCCTTCCACAAGGCCGCGCAGCATGCCGGCGGCGTCGACAACGGGCAGCCGGGGCTGCGCCCGCAGTACCACCCGAACTACTACGCCGCGTACGTCTTCGACCCGGACGGCAACAACATCGAGGCGGTCTGCCACACGTCGGCGTAGGACCGGTCGATGGCACGGGGCTGGGCGTCTTCGATCGAGGGCGACCCGGCCCTTGTGCGTACTCCCCGCTCACCTTCGGAGTGAAACGCGTCCGAAAGACAACGTTCGCGTGTTAAACCTGAAATATCTTCGGAGGTGATCCCATGAAAGTACCGCTTCCCGACCACGAGACCGATCGCGTCGCCGCCCTGCACGAGCTTCAAGTACTGGACTCTCCACCGGAGAAGGACTTCGACGACATCGTGGCGCTCGCCTCGACGGTGTGCGGTGTGCCGATGTCGCTGGTCAGCCTCGTCGACACCGACCGGCAGTGGTTCAAGGCGAAGATCGGCACCGACCTCACCGAAACCTCGCGGGACGTCTCGTTCTGCGCGCACGCCATCCTCGGCAGGGACCTGATGGTGGTTCCCGACGCCCGGCGCGACACCCGGTTCAGCGACAACCCGGCCGTGTTCGGCGACCCGGGTGTGCGCTTCTACGCCGGTGCCCCGCTCGTCACGACCGACGGATTCGCCCTGGGAGCGCTCTGCGTCGTCGACGGGGAACCCCGCAGGCTGAGCCTGGACCAGCTGCGCGCGCTGCGGGCGCTGGCCCGCCAGGTGACCGCCCAGCTCGAACTGCGCCGGTACGCCTCCGCGCTCGCCGCCACCACGGCACGGCTGCAGGAGCTGGAGCGGCGCAAGGACGACCTGGCGATGCTCGTCGGCGGCGATCTGCGAGCGCCGCTGCGGCAGCTCGACCACTACCTCGACACGCTGGGCGAGACCGGGCTGCACGACCCGGAGGCCGCCGAGGACCTGGGCCGGGCGGCAGGGGCCCACGTACGCCAGATGCGGGATCTGCTGAGCCACCTGCTGAGCCTCGCCGACATCGGGAAGGCGCCGGACGGACTCCGGATGCGCGAGGTCGACCTGACCCGCCTGACCCAGCGGGCGGTGGAGGCGGTACGCCCGATCGCGGCCACCAAACAGATCTGGATCCTCAATCAGGCGGGCGGACCGTCGCTGCCGATCATCGCTGATCCCGTACGCCTGGAGCAGGTTCTCATGCACCTGCTCTTCGCGGCGGTGAAGTACACGCCGGCCGGTGGACGGGTCCGGGTCGGGACGGAGATCGAGTCCGGTCCCGCCGTCCGCCTGGACGACCTGGACCTGGGGAGCGGCGAACGGCCGGATCTCTTCCCGCACCTGTTCTACGGCGCCATCGCCGCCCCGGCGGACATCCCGCAGGCGGATCGGGGTCTGGCCGTCGCCAAGCGGATCCTCGACGCCCACCACGCGACGGTGGCGCTCTCCGACCGGCCCGGCGACGGCACGTCCCTGCATGTGGTCTTCCCGACGTGCGAACCCGCCTGCTGACCGGTCGCTACCGGAATGCGGGCTGGTGCTCCGGCCTTCAGGCCGGGGGTGATGGCCCGCGCTGGGAGGGCCGCCAAGGCCCGAGCAGTGCCTTAAGCGGGACGGTTCTGCTGCTCGATGTACTGCTTCACGACGCTCAGCGGCGCCCCGCCGACGGAGCCGGCGAGGTACGAGCAGGACCAGAGCCTGTTGGCCCGGTAGTAGGGACGCACGGGTCGGGGAACTCCTGCCGCAGGCGGCGCGACGACACGCCCTTGAAAGAGTTGACCAGGCGGGCCACCGCCACCTTGGGCGGGTAGTTGACCAGCAGATGGACGTGATTGTTCTCGCCGTTGAACTCCACCAGCTCGGCCTCGAAGTCCGTGCACACGTCCCGCATGATCTGTTTCATCCCGGCCAGGTGCCGGTCGCCGAACACTGTGCCGGAACTTCGTCACGAAGACCAAGTGAACGTGTATTGCAAAACACAGTGCCTACCAGTGCGGATGCCTTCAGGTTCTGCCGTAAACCAACGTGGTCCAGCGCTTCTCGTGCAGCTCCGTTACCACTTGCGCGTCTCCCGGACGCCTGGCCAGCAGATCGAGCTGGCCAGGGCGTTCGGGTGCGCCAGGGTGGTGTTCAACGACGGGCTGCGCCTGCGTCAGCAGGCACGCGAGGCGGGCCAGAAGTACGTCTCGGACGCCGTCCCGCCGTCTGATCACCGAGGCCAAGCTCACCCCGGAACGGGGGTGGCTGGGCGAGGTGTCGGCCGTGGTGTTGCAGCAGGCCCTTGCCGATCTGAACACGGCGTACCGCAACTTCTTCGCCTCGATCACCGGCAAACGCCAGGGCCGCAAGCGGTTGCAGCAGGCCCTGTCCCGCAAGACCAGGGGCAGCAACCGCGCAAGAATGCCGACGTGAAGGTCGCACGGGCGCACGCCCGAGTGGCCGACACCCGACGCGACTGGCAGTACAAGCTGTCCACGACGTTGATCCGCGAGAACCAAGCGGTGTACGTCGAGGACCTGTGCGTCGCCGGTCTCGGCCGGACCCGGCTGGCGAAGTCCGTACACGATGCCGGATGAGCGTCGTTCACGGGCATGCTGGAGTAACAAGGCCGCGAGGTGCGGGCGCACCTTCGAGAAGGTGGATCGGTTCTTCCCGTCCACCCGGATGTGCTCCGCGTGTGCCCGGATCAACGACAAGATGGCGCTCAACGTCCGAGCGTGGGACCTGCCCCTGCGGAGCAGCCCACGACCGAGACGTGAATGCGGCGCTGAACGTGTTGGCCGCCGGACGGGCGGACAACGTATACGACCGTGGAGCGCACGTAAGACCGGGACTCGTCCCGGCGGCGCGCAGGGAAGCGGTAACCCACCCGGACGCCGCGTATTCCACGCGCAGCGTGGAGGGGAATCTCCGTCCTCTAGGGCGGAGAGGATGTCAATCCGATCGGTGATCGGAGTAGCGCTCGTCGGCGTACCGGCCGCCGCACCGCGGTTCGGCGGCCCACGGCTCGGCCGCCCCCCCCTCGGCGGGCCCCGGATTTTACGCCGGCCACCGCTCGTCGCTGGGCCGGGCGTCCTCGGCCGGTCGCGGATCCTGGGGCCGGCTGCGGGCCATCTGGCCGGGTACGCCGGCCGACGCGCGGGCCGCGGCGCCGGCCAGGTCAGGGGGAGGATAGCTGGGCAGCTCGCACTGCATGACCAGCGGCGACGGTTCCGCGTGCACCCGCCCCTGTGCGGGGACGGACACGATCGACGGCTCGGCAGCGGGCTGGGCAACAGGCTGGGCCTGGGTGGCGTAGCCGAGGGAAGCGTCGTACCCCAGCACGTCCGTGGGCGGGTCGTAGCCCAGCGCCGGGTCGTACCCCAGTGTCGGCACCGGGCGCGGATCCGGCGGCGGCGGCGCGACCGGTCGCGGAGTGGACGCCGGCTGTCCCAGCCCGGCGCGGTGCAGTTTGTGCCAGCGCATACGTGCTCCCGTCATCGCGGACATGACTGACTGGATCAACACCAGGTACATCAGCTGCCGGTACGCCAGCTGCTGGAACGGCAGCGCCCACAGTGGCCGCAGCTCTTCCTTGTCCATCCGGAACGCGATCACTGCCGTGATCATCTGCAGGCCGAGCATCGCCAGCCAGGCGACGACGGTCTCCGTCTGGTCCCAGAACATGAGCCCGTAGACGAGCAGGATGTCCATCACCGGGGCGAGCAGCGGCAGCGCCACGCCGAACAGGGCCAGGAACGGCAGCCCCCGCCGCCCGAAGCGGCCGGAGGCGCCCGAGTCGGTGAGTGCCTTGCGGTGCTTCCACATCGCCTGGATGGTGCCGTAGCTCCACCGGTACCGCTGCTTGTAGAGCTGGCCCAGCGTGGCCGGTGCCTCGGTCCACGCCCGGGCGTTCTGCTCGTAGACGACCTTCCAACCGAGCCGGGTCAGCGCGATCGTGACGTCGGTGTCCTCGGCGAGCGTCTCGTCACTCATCCCGCCCACCTGGGCGAGCGCCTGGCGGCGGAACCCGCCGATCGCCCCGGGCACCGTCGGCATGCATTGCAGCGTCTCGTAGAGCCGTCGGTCCAGGTTGAAGCCGATGACGTACTCGATGTGCTGCCACTTGGCGACCAACTTGAGCCGGTTGCCGACCTTGACGTTTCCGGCGACCGCGCCCACTTCGGGGTCGGCGAACGGCTGTACGAGCAGCCGGACGGACTCGGGTTCGAAGACGGTGTCGCCGTCGACCATGACGATCAGGTCGTGCCTGGCGAGGGCGACGCCGGTGTTCAGCGCGTTCGACTTGCCGCCGTTCGGTACGCGTACCACCTTGACGTTCGGCAGTCCGAGACCCTCGACGAGCGCGGCGGTGTCGTCGGTCGACCCGTCGTCGACGACGACCACCTCGATGTCCGGGTAGTCCCCGTTCGCCAGGGACCGTACGGCCGCCTCGATGCCTTCCTTCTCGTTGTACGCGGGCACGATCACCGACACCGGCTCGGTCACGGCCGGTCCCCACGACCAGACCTGTGAGCGGCGCCTGCGGGCGTGCCGGCCGGCGAGGACGAGCAGCAGCGCGGTCCGGGCGATGAAGAGGATGCCGACGATCACGAAGAGGCCGGCGAGCAGGTACACGACGATGTCGGCGAGCTTGACGGTGGCGACGAGCGCCGCGCCCCGCCACTGGTCGGCATGCGACGCGGGCGGGTTCTGGACGACGGTGGCGCGGTGGCCGCCGCCCGCGGCGGCCGCGGCGTTGAGTCCGCCGGAGACGGTGGTGAAGGTGTAGCCCTTCGCCTTCATCTGCGGGATGAAGCGGCGCAGCGCGGCGACGGTCTGGGTACGATCGCCACCCGCGTCGTGCATGAGTACGACGGCCGACGTGCCGTCCTGCGGGGTGGCGCTGGAGATGATGGTGTCGACGCCGGGGCGGGACCAGTCGCGGCTGTCGGTGTCGTTGACGATCACCAGGTAGCCCAGCGCGCCCGCCTCGGTGACGAGAGGCCAGTTGTCGTCGTCGATCGCGTCGGCGCGCGACGAGTACGGGAACCGGATCAGCGACGACGTCACGCCCGCGGCGCGGGCGATCGCGGTCTGTGTCTGGTTGTACTGGAGCCGGCGCTGCCACGGCGCGATGTCTTCGAGGTTCGGATGGGTGAAGGTGTGCAGGCCCAGCTCGTTGCCCTGGGCGACCGTCTGCTTCGCCAGATCGGGGTAGCGGGCGACCTGGGAGCCGACCACGAAGAACGTCGCGGTGATCTGGTTTTCGCGCAGTACCTGCAGGATTTGCGGGGTCCACCGGGGGTCCGGTCCGTCGTCGAACGTCAACGCGATCGTCTTCGCCGGCATGCCGAGCGACTGGACCTGTCCGTTCGTCGTGTTGATGATCGGGCCGCCCTCGATCACCGAGGCGGGGACCTTGTCCTGCTTGCGGCCCGCCGACGGGGTGCCGTCCTCAGCGAACTCGGCGCTGATGTAGGCCTCGACCAGCAGCAGGCTGACGAAGACCAGGATCAGCATGATGCCGAGGACCACCCGGGGGCGCGGGGTACGCCGGGCCGCGGCGGTCTTCCCGGCTTTGGGTGTGGTACGTGGTGCCGCTCGTCGCGTGGGGGTCACGGGACCTCCTTGGCATGCTTGAGCAACCCGACCACGGTGAGCGACACCGTCTTCTGTGCGGTGCGGGTGGGTTCGTCGTCGGACGTGTCGTGCTGGCGAGGCGCGTGCCTCGGGGGTTTGGCTGCCGAAGGCGTGGTCGTCGGCGCGTCGGTGGTCGTGGCGTCGGTGGTCGTGGCGCCGGGGGCCGGAGCGTTGGTGGAGTTGCCACCTGTCCCATCGGCGGATCGGCTGTCCGGGCCATTCGGTGCGCCGCCACCGGTGCCGCCCGCCGGTGTCGGCGCCGGGCTCGGGGTGGGCGACGGGCTGGGCGGGGTGCTGCTCGATGCGTCCGGGCTCGGCGAGCCGGACGACTCGCCGGGGCTCGGCGAGCCGGTCGGCGTACGGATCGCCTCCAGCATCGGACCGTTCGGGGGGTCCTGCGGGACCGGGGCCCTGGGCACGGCGGCCCTCGGGCCGATCGGGGCGGCGAGGACGCGGTCCGTGGCACGGTCGGATTCCTTGACCGTTGGCGGGGCGGTCGGCGTGGCGGTCGCGGACGGCGTCGGCGTCGCGGGATCGTCCTGGGCCAGGTTCGGGAACGGCAGGACCGCGCTGGTGCTGACCGGGCCGCCGGCCAGGCTGACGCCGACCAGTCCGCCATAGGCGACGCAGACCGCGGCGAAGCAGTACGAGGCGCGGCGCAGCAGGCGGCGCCGGCGTCCCGTGGCGTCGACGAAGACGAGGTCGGGCCGGGGCATGGGGAACGCCTCGGTGTCGGGCAGCTCCACTGCGTCGGTCTGCGGGATGTCGTTCTGCGGGGTGGGGGTCTCCGGCGAAGGCACGTCGCGAAGCTTAGGAATGTTGTCCGGCAAATCCCCAAGCGTCATCCTTATGAGTGATGGTGGCTTTCGGTCGAAAACTGCCCGAAGTGATGACGGCGAGGCCCGTCACCCGGGGATCGCCCTGTGCGCCGGACCTTTCATGTTTTTCCTGATCAGGGCGAAGGGCGGGAGCTATCAAGCGTTACGGCGAGCGGGCGGGATTGGCACTGTCTCGTAGCTGACACAGATCACGAAGATCATTCGTTAATCGATAAGTACTGTATGCGGCTTTCGTCGCTATCGGCCGTCGGGTCGGTGGCCGCCCGGAGGTGCGAACATCCGCCCGCCCCGCTGGAGCGAATCTAAGGTTTTTCTAAGGCGGGGAGCCATTGTGCGCCTTCGGCGGGCTGGCTAAGCTTCTTCTTGCGCGCCCTTATCGCCCGCTTCCCCCGTGGCAGGCGATCGGGGCGCGCGTCTTCTTTCCCGCCGCCGTCGACGAACCACAGACGCCCGCTGGAAGACCGAAACGGACACCGATGAGCCCGTGTCGACACCAATGAGCCCACGTCCGCCGGAGCGGACGCGGGCTCTGCTCTGACCGGAACCGTCAGATCCAGCGATTGCCCAGCCACATGCGGCCGAACCAGTCCTGATACGGCAGCAGCTGCGCCACGAAAACCGGGTAGAAGTACGCGAAGCACGCCGCCACCGCGGCCACGTACAGGCCGGCCACGACCGCCCCGATCACCTGCCGGTCGCTGCGTTCTCCCTCCACCAGGCCGCCCGGTGGCGTCACGATCGCGCCGAGCGCGTACACCACGGCGAGGATCAGGAACGGGACGATCGGCAGCACGTAGAACGAGAACATCGTCCGGCCGTCCGCGATCGCGAAGTAGAACCACGGCAGGAAGCCCGCCGCGATCGGTGCCCCGATCGCCCAGGCCCGCCAATCCCGCCGGGCGATACCGAACCAGATCAGCGCGCCCAGGGCCGGGATGAAGGACCACCACAGCAGCGGCGTACCGACGAGCAGGACTTCCGAGGCGCACGTCGGCTGCCCGCAGTTGCCCTGGCCGTTCCAGTAGAACGCCACCGGCCGGCCGAGCAGCAGCCACTGCCACGGCCACGACTGGTACGTGTGCTTCTGATCCAGTCCGGTGTGGAACGTGAAGGCTTCCTTATGGTAGTGCAGCAGGTTGATCAGGGCGCCCAGCACGGGCGGCTCCGACGTACCGGCGTCTCTCAGCCAGTGCCGGAAGTACCCGCTGTCGGTGAGGAACCAGCCGGCCCAGGTCCCCAGGTAGATCACCATGGACAGGACGCCGCCGACGAATCCCCAGCCCAGTGAGCTCAGGATGCCGCGAATGACCGGCCTGCGGACGCCCGCCGACCGCCTGGCCTGTACCTCCCACGCCAGCGACATGATCGCGAAGAAGGGCAGGAAGAACGCCGCGCTCCACTTCACGCCCAGCGCGCAGCCCAGCAGGACCCAGGCGAGCAGGCGCCACCACGGCGCCGACGGGATGCTGCCACGGCCCTCTTCCAGCGCGGTCCGCCAGCGTGCCCGGCGCTGATCCCGGTCGAGCAGCATCGCCGCGAACGCCAGCAGGACGAAGAACGCCAGGAAGATGTCGAGCAGCGCGGTGCGAGACATCACCAGGTGCAAGCCGTCCAGCGCGAGCAACAGACCCGCCGCACCGGCCAGCACCACCGAACGGAACAGCCGGAACGCCACCCGCACCAACACGAGGATCATCAACGTGCCGCAGATCGCACCGCTGATCCGCCAGCCGAACTCGTTGTTGCCGAAGATCTGCTCACCGAGCGCGATCATCCACTTGCCCAGCGGCGGATGCACCACGTACGCGGGGCCGTTGGCCTTCTCGTCCCACTCGACGGCGTGAGTCAGCATGTCCCACGCGTCGGTCGGGTAGTACACCTCGTCGAAGACGAAGCCCTTCGGATGGCTGAGATTCACCAGCCGCACGATGCCGCCCAGCACAGTGATCAACGCGGCCACCAGCCAGGCGTACGGGCTCAGTTTCCTGTCCACGGTGCTGAGGCGGGCCCGGACGATCGGGGGCAGCGCCCGGATCAGCCGGGGGACACGCTCGTCCGGGGGGCGCGCGGCCGGATCGGCACCGGCCGGATCGGCACCGGCCGGAACGGGTGCCGTGAGGGTGTCTGAGTCCGCTGTCGCCGCCGGGATCACCACGCGATCGTAGGCCGCCGTGGCCACGAGCGGCGCCCGGAGCGTGCGGGTCGCAGTGTGGTCCACTGGATCCGGCCCGGCGGCGGGCCGGTGAGGAAGGGGGGTACGCGGTGGCCGACGAGGCGCGCGGCGGTCGATTAGTGCTGGTAGGAGCCCCTTTGGGTAACGTCGGCGACGCATCACCACGGCTCCGGAGCACCCTTGAGTCCGCAGACGTGATCGCCGCCGAGGACACCCGCCGACTCGCCCGGCTCGCCCGCGATCTGGACATCACCGTCGCCGGACGGGTGGTCTCGTACTTCGAGGGCAACGAGGAACGCCGTACCCCCGACCTGGTGGACGCGCTGCGGGCCGGCTCCCTGGTCGCGGTCGTGACCGACGGCGGCATGCCCAGCGTCTCCGATCCCGGCTACCGGCTGGTCACCGCGGCCCTGGAGGCTGGTTTCCCCGTCACGGCCGCGCCCGGCCCGAGCGCCGTGACCACCGCGCTGGCCCTGTCCGGCCTGCCCTGCGACCGGTTCTGCTTCGAGGGCTTCCTGCCACGCACCGGCGGCGGGCGCCGCTCCCGCCTGCGCGAACTCGCCGACGAACCCCGCACGCTGGTCTTCTTCGAGGCCCCGCACCGCATCGCGGGTGCCCTCACCGACCTGGCGGCGACGTTCGGCGACGACCGCGCCGCGGCCGTCTGCCGCGAACTCACCAAGACCTACGAGGAGGTCCGCCGCGGCCCGCTCGGCGACCTCGCCGCCTGGGCGGCCGCCTCCGAACCGCGCGGCGAGATCACGGTCGTCGTCGCGGGCGCCGCTCCGCGCGCCGCGTCACGGCCCGACGACGACACCCTGCGCGCGGCGGTCGCGGCACGCGAGGCCGCCGGCGCGTCCCGGCGCGACGCCATCGAGCTCGTCGCCGGCGAGTACGGGCTGCGCAAGCGCGAGGTGTACGCCCTCGTGCACGTGGTCAGCTGACCCGCACGGGATACGTCGTCGAGTACTGCCCCGACCAGCGGCCGCCAGAGCCCGCCATCAGGGAGAACCGTACCTGCCACGTGCCCGAGCGGCTGAACGTGACCGAACCGCTCACCGCCGTACCGCTGACCTTCGCCCGGGCCTGCGACCAGGCGCCGGAGCCGTACCGTGCCTGCACGTAGACCACCGCGCCGGGCACGGCGCTCACCGTGCCGCCCACGGTGAGCGCCCGGCCGCGCCTCGCCGTCGCCGCCGGGCGCCGCAGGCCGACGGCGCCCCGGGCCGCCACGTCGACGACGTCCGACACCACCGCCGGGGCATCCGTCCCGGCGAGCGTCACGAACCGGTACGCGGCACCGATCCCGCTCGTGACGGGCACGCTGACCGTGCCCGCCGAACCGGTCGTCGCGGTCGCGACCGTCGCGAACACCGGCGTGCCGTACAGCCGCCGCTGCAACTGCACCTTCCAGCCCACCACCGGGCTCTGGCGACCCGTCCGCACGGTCGCCGTCGCGGTGAGCCGCGTCCCGACCGTCGCCGCGATCGGCAGGCCGGTCAGCGAAACGTCGGCCGGGGCGTCGCTCGCGGCCACCGCCACCGACTCGCTCCTGACTGACGCGGCATCACCCTCGGCGTACGTCACCGCCCGGTACGCCCCGGCGTAGGCGGCAGGCGGCAGCGTGAACGAGGCGATCCCATCGGTGCCCGTCCGGGCCGTCCGCACGTCCCCGAACCCGCCGTCCGGATCCGCGTCGTCGGCATACTGGACCTGCACGTTCCAGTCCGCCACCGGATCACCCTCGGCGTCCGTCACGGTCGCGGTCGCCGCCAGAGCGCCGGCCGGCACGTTCAGGGCCACTGCCGCCGGTACGGCCGAAGCGTCGGCGACGGGCCGGTTCGTGATCGACAGGTTCGCGCCGTCCGCGTCGACGCTCGCGACGGTGACCGTGACGAGCCCGTTCTCCGACGTGAACGACGTGCCCACCGCCAGGCTGTTCTGCTGGTCGGTGTCGTACGGGGTCGGCGTGGCGTCCAGTACGAAGGAGGCGCCGTACACCTTCTGTGCGGGATCGTCCTTCAGGATCCGTACTCCCAGGCTCGGCTCCTGGGGGTTGTCCGCCGCGGTGATCGCGTCGCGGCCGGTGGCCGTGCGGTACTCCACCCAGTAGCGGTTGCCCCAGTCGTCGACGATCTTCGCCGCGCGGACGGCGGTCGCGGCCGCCGACAGCCGCGCGATGCGCACGTCCTGCTCGGTGCCCGTCCCGACCGTCTGCACCGCCGTGGGCAGCAGACCCAGGCCGTCCAGGTGCGCCGCGTTCAGGTTGCCCTCGCCGTACGACTCACCCGAGAAGCCCATCACGTCGAACAGGTCGCCGTACTCCTGTCGTACGCACTCGTCCGGCCAGACGACATCGTCGCCCTCGGTGGTGAAACCGGGGTCCGTGACGGCGCAGTGCAGCGCATTCGCGTGGTGCAGGCCCAGGTTGTGGCCGAGCTCGTGAGCGAGCAGCGACTGGTTCAGGTTCGACACGAACGTCATCGCCGGGTGGGTGTCGTCCCAGATGCCGAGGGAGCCGTAGCCGTAGTAGCAGTTCAGGGACTCGTCGGCGCCCTGCGGTGCCACGACCATCAGGTGGCTGTGCGCGTCCGCCGGCACGTCGAGCCGGGTCAGCGCCTCCTCCCAGATGGCGACCGTCGAGTCCGTGTCGCCGTCACACGCGTACTCCGAGTCGTACCAGTCCACCGAACCCGCCACCCGGAAACTGACCTGCCCACCGGTCTGATCGGACCAGTACGCCGACGCCGTCGCGAGCGTGTCCGTCACGTCCTGTACGCCGTACGCGTCGGTCCCCGCGGTCCCGACCGGACGCACCATGGCGACATAGACGTCGTGAACACCGGTGATGTCCGGCGCGGCGGCCGCCGTCGCCAGCTCCTCGGCCGCCACGACCCGCTTCTCGCCCCCGGCGGCGTCCGCGAGGGAGGCCCGCACCGTCCGCCCGGCGGCCACGTCCGCCAGGGACCCGTCCACCAGGGGTACGGTCCGCTCGCCGACCCGCAGCACCCGGTGCGTCAGCTCCGCGTCCGAGGTGTCTCCGGGTCGTTCCTCGACGACGTCCTGTACCAGCCCGGTCACCGTGGTCACCGCTGTGGTCACCGCCGGGGCCGCCGCGGCGGGCGCCGCGTACGCGCCGGTGCACAACACCGCGGCGACGATCGCGCCGATCCTGCGGGCGGTGACCATGACGGCGTTCCCTCCGACCGTGCCCGTTCGGTTGCGGGCAGCGTCAGCAAGGTCGGCAGGCTGGGGCCGGGCTCGAGGAAAACCGGCTACGTCACCGCTCGGTGCGCCAGTACGCGGCGGCCGGTCGGTACGCGGCGGCCGGTCAGTACGCGGCGGCGAGGAAGCCGATCAGGAGGAGGACCGGGGCGGCGAGGCTGAGCAGCACGGCCCGGCGGCGCGCCCGGGCGGTCTCCAGCCGCCGGGCTCCGGTCGCGGAGGCGATGCCGAGCCCGCAGAGCAGCGTGAGGACCACCCCGATGGTCCACCGCAGGTGCAGCGTCCATCCGGCCGCTCCGGCGTACGCGTGATCGCCGGCAAGATTGACCATCCGGGCGGGAACGGCCGCACCGACGTGCCCCGCGGCACCGAGCACCTTCACCGCCCGGACGATCCGCCCATCGCTGCTGAACGTCCCGATGCAGCGTTGCCCGATCCCGTCTCCGGAACACCGGGTCACGCTCGCCACCCCCGTCTCGCCGTGCCCGACGGCCAGCCAGATCGGTTCGGCGCTGACCCAGGCGAAGAACGTCGCCACCAAAGCCAGCAGCAGCAATGCCGCCAGCCCACCCGCCGGCCGGCGCGGCCCGCGCGCAACGACGACCGGCGGACGCTCCTCCGTAGCCGTCATGAGCCGGGCCAGCGATGCCTCCGGATCCGTCTCTCCTGCCTCCATGGCGGTCAACCAGAACGCCGGCGTCGAACTCTGCTCCGGCACCGCGTTGCGCCGCGACGGCGGATCCGGCAGAACCATCAGATCCGGTACGTCGGCCCTACCCGGCCCGTCCCCGATCGCCGCTTCCGTGTCCCGCTCGCCGGCTGCCTTCGCGACGCCGTCCCCCGCGTCCTGCCCACCGTTACCGCCCTGGCTGCGTTCCTCGCCCCCGCCGGCGGTTCCGTCCCGGTCACCGGAGCCAGCGGTCCGGGGCCGGACCGCGAGCGCCTCGGTGGGCCGGTCCTGCTCGCGCTCACCCGACCGTCTTGGAACCGGTTCGGTCAACCGCTCCGCACCATGCCGCGCAGACCCGGCGGGCACGGCCTCGATCAACCGCTCGTTCACCGCGTCCTCGACCGTCGCGGGACCGGGGTCGGGGCCGGGATCCGGGTTCACGGACTCGGTCGTTGCTCGCTCGGTCGTTGCTCGCTCGGTCGTTGCTCGCGTGGTCGGCGTGTCCTCGGCGTCGGTCGTCGGACCGGCAGGACTGTCGCCCACCCGCTCCCCGGACTGGACCCGGCTCGGGGAGCTGTCGCGGGAGTGGCGGCCGGGTTCACCGCGCCATCTGTCGCCGCCCGGGCCCGGGGCCCACCAGGGGAGTGACGTCGGGCCTGGGGCTGGGCTCGGGCCGCTGCCGCGTACGCGCGAGTCTGCCTCTGCGCGGCGACTACCCGGCAGCGGCGCGATTCCGTCCGTCGGGTGCATATCACCTGGTTGTGGCGCAGATCCGGTCACGTCACCCAGTGAACACCGCGGACCCGCCATCGATCACGCACGCCTGGCGCGTGTCGGCGGCTTTTCCACAGGCCCGGGGTTGTCCACAGGCCGGCGCAGCCGCTCGCGGCGCCGTCCCGACGGTCACTACGCTGGTCGACTATGAGTCACGTTCTCGCCGCGGTCGCCTGGCCTTACGCCAACGGCCCGCGCCACATCGGTCATGTCTCCGGCTTCGGGGTGCCCTCCGACGTTTTCAGCCGGTACATGCGGATGGCCGGCCATGACGTGCTCATGATCTCGGGCACCGACGAGCACGGCACCCCGATCCAGGTGCAGGCGGATGCGGACGGCGTGACGCCGCGCGAGCTGGCGGACCGGTACAACCGCGTGATCGTCGAGGACCTGCACGGCCTGGGGCTCTCCTACGACCTCTTCACCCGCACGACGACGCGCAATCACTACGCGGTGGTGCAGGAGCTGTTCGAGGGGCTGCACCGCAACGGGTACATCGTCGCGAAGACCACGCTGGGCGCGATCTCGCCGTCGACGGGTCGTACGCTTCCCGACCGCTACATCGAGGGCACATGCCCGATTTGCGGGTATGACAGCGCACGCGGCGACCAGTGCGACAACTGCGGCAACCAACTGGACCCCGAGCAGTTGATCAGCCCGAGGTCGCGCATCAACGGCGAGACGCCGCAGTTCGTGGAGACGGAGCACTTCTTCCTCGACCTTGCCGCGTTCGCGCAGGCGCTGGGATCCTGGCTGGACACGCGGGAGGGCTGGCGGCCGAATGTCCTCAAGTTCTCGAAGAACCTCCTGGAGGACCTGCACTCACGCGCCATCACCCGGGATCTCGAATGGGGTGTGCCGATCCCGCTGGAAGGGTGGAGCGACCGCAACGACAAGCGGATCTATGTGTGGTTCGACGCTGTCATCGGCTACCTGTCGGCGTCGATCGAGTGGGCGCGCCGCACCGGCGACCCGGAGGCGTGGAAGAAGTGGTGGTCGGCGGACGGCGAGGGTGAGGACGCCCGTGGTTACTACTTCATGGGTAAGGACAACATCGTCTTCCACTCGGTGATCTGGCCGTCGTTGCTGCTCGGATACTCGGCCAGCCCAGGCGAACTCGGCCGGCTCAACCTGCCCACCGAGGTCGTGTCGTCGGAGTACCTGACGATGGAGGGCCGCAAGTTCTCCTCGTCGCGCAAGGTCGTCATCTACGTGCGGGACTTCCTCGAGCGGTACGACGCCGACGCGCTGCGCTACTTCATCGCGGCCGCGGGCCCGGAGTCGAACGACACCGACTTCACGTGGGCGGAGTTCGTCCGTCGCAACAACGACGAGCTCGTGGCGGGCTGGGGCAACCTGGTCAACCGGTCGATCTCGATGGCCGCGAAGAACTTCGGCTCGATCCCGCCCGCGGGGGACCTGACCGCGGAGGACTCGGCCGTGCTGGACGTAGCGCGGGCCGGCTTCGAGACGGTCGGCTCGCTCATCGGGCAGCACCGGCAGAAGGCCGCGATCGGTGAGGCCATGCGGATCGTGGCGGAGGCCAACCGTTACCTGTCGGACCAGGCGCCGTGGAAGCTCAAGGCCGAGGCCGACAAGCCTCGCATGGCCACGATTCTGCACGTCGCCCTACAGGTGATCGCCGACGCGAACGTGCTGCTCACCCCGTTCCTGCCGCACTCGGCGCAGAAGGTTCACGAGGCCCTGGGCGGCGTCGGTGTGCACGCCCCGATGCCGTCGATCGAGCAGGTCGACGACCTCGACGGCGGGCCGTCGTATCCGGTCCTGACCGGCGACTACACCGTCGGTGCGCGGTGGGGGTCGACGCCCGTCTCCGTCGGTACGCCGCTCGCTGCGCCGACCCCGATCTTCCGCAAGCTGGACCCGTCGGTGATCGAAGAGGAGCTGGCCCGCCTGGAGGGCTGACGTGCCGCCGCCTGAATCCCCGTAAGTCCGCGTCGGAGCGCATCGCACGGGCGCAGGGCCGGGAGGTGGCGCAGGGCCGGGAGGCCGGGCCGGGAGAGGTTGGATGCCCCTGTGTGATGCTGGTCGGTGATGAGCACTGAATCCCGGAAGGCCCGCGCCGCCAGGCGGGCGGGTGATTTCCCGCCGGCCCCAGAACCCCTGACCGTGCCGGTCTTCGACAGCCACACCCACCTGGACATCACCGTCCAGGAGGGGGGCGCCGGCAAGACGGTCGACGGGCTGATCGACGAGGCCGCGAAGGTGGGTGTCGACCGCCTCGTGCAGGTCGGCGTCGACGTCGGTTCGTCGCGGTGGGGGGCCGAGCTGGCCGCCCGGCACGACGCGGTCCTGGCGACGGTCGCGCTGCATCCGAACGAGGCGCCGCGGCTGGCCGACCTGGACGAGGCGCTGCGCGAGATCGAGGCGTTGGCGGCGCAGCCGCGGGTGCGGGGGATCGGCGAGACCGGGCTGGACACGTTCCGCACCGGCCAGGACGGCCGGGCCGCGCAGGAGGCGAGCTTCCGGGCGCACATCGGCTTCGCCAAGCGGTACGGCAAGGCGCTGATCATCCATGACCGCGACGCCCACGACGACGTGCTGCGGGTCCTGGACGATGAGGGTGCTCCGGAGACGGTCGTGCTGCACTGCTTCTCCGGCGGCACCGAGTTCGCCGCCGAGTGTGTACGGCGCGGCTACTTTCTCAGTTTCGCGGGGACGGTGACGTTCAGCAGCGCTGTCGGCCTGCGGGAGGCCGCCGCGGTGTGTCCACCGGAGCAGATGCTGGTGGAGACGGATGCGCCGTACCTGACGCCGATTCCGTACCGGGGGCGGCCGAACGCGTCGTATCTGATTCCGCTGACCGTCCGCGTCTTGGCGGAGACGGCCGGTGTCGAACTGGATGAGCTCTGTGCGGCGATCTCCGCGAACGGGGAATGCGTCTTCGGCCCGTGGCACACGCCACCGGGTACGGGACGACCTGCCTGACCGGACAACCAGGAGTCACCCCCCATCTTCACCTGTTGGCGTCGGTGTTCTGGTTCGCCCCGTCCTTCGTCGTCACGGGCCCGCTCATGGGCGACGACGGCGGCCGGGTTCGGTCGGGTGACCCCGGCTGCCGGGCGGTTCGCCGGTCCGCCGCCGGTGGCGGGGCCCCGCCGGCCCGGCGTTCGGGCCCGGGTGCGACAGAGCTGCGCGGCGGCGCCGTAGGCTCTGGGCCCATGGCTGATGCACTGCTCGGCCCGGCCGAGATCCGGGAGCTCGCCGCCCGCCTCGGCGTGGCGCCGACGAAGAGGCTCGGCCAGAACTTCGTGCACGACGCGAACACCGTCCGCCGGATCGTCGCGGCCGCCGCGCTGACCGTGGACGACGTGGCACTGGAGGTCGGCCCGGGGCTGGGGTCGCTGACGCTGGGTCTGGTCCCGGCGGTGGCGCACGTGCACGCCGTCGAGCTCGACCCGGTCCTCGCGGCTGCCCTGCCGGAGACCGTCGGGCACGCCGACAAGCTGACGGTGCACGCCGCGGACGCGCTGCGGGTCACCGCCGCCGCGTTCGAGGAGCATCCGCCGACGATGCTGGTGGCGAACCTGCCGTACAACGTGGCGGTGCCCGTCGTACTGCATCTGCTGGCTGAGCTGCCCGGGCTGCGCGGTGGGCTCGTCATGGTGCAGAAGGAGGTCGCGGACCGGCTCGTCGCCGGGCCCGGCTCCAAGGTGTACGGGATTCCGTCGGTGAAGCTCGCCTGGTATGCGACGGCGAAGAGTGCGGGACGCGTACCCCCGAACGTGTTCTGGCCGGTGCCCAACGTGGAGTCCGGGCTCGTGGCCTTCACCCGGCGGGCGTCTCCCGTCGCCGATGTGCCGCGCGAGGCGGTCTTCGCCGTGGTCGACGCGGCCTTCGCCCAGCGGCGCAAGACGCTGCGCGCCGCGCTCGCAGGCTGGGCCGGTGGACCGGACCGCGCGGCGTCCGTCCTGGTCGCGGCGGGTGTGGACCCGGGGGCCCGTGGGGAGTCACTTCCCGTCGACGCGTTCGCCGCGATCGCGGCGCAGGCTCATGAGCTGGGGGTACGGCGGTAAGGTGGGTTCGGCTTCCAAGGAGGTGTACGCATGACGGCGCAACTCACCGGCCACGTCATGTGGTCCCCTGATCCGCTGCGGCAGCGGCTCGCCCGCCACGAGCAGGACCGGCCGCACGTTTTCGCCTGCGATCTCGTCGACGGCCGGTACGAGCTCGCCGCCGACTCGGCCCGCGAGCTGGTCCTGACCGCCCCGTTCGACATCCGCCTCCTGAGCGCGGACATTACTTCGTGACGGAGGCGTGGGGGCCCGACGACGGTGCCCGTAAGCTCAGCGGCCCGGTGCGGGTCCGCGTACCGGCCAAGATCAATCTCCATCTCGGGGTGGGGCCTCTTCGCCCGGACGGCTTCCACGAGTTGAGCACCGTCTACCATGCGATCAGCATTTTCGACGAGCTGACCGCGCGGGCCGGGGACACCCTCACCGTGACGATGGAGGGGGAGGGGACGGGCGTCCTCGCCCTCGACGAGACCAACCTGGTCATCCGCGCCGCGCGGGCCCTCGCCGCGCACGGCCGGGTGCCCGCCCACGCCCGCCTGCACCTGCGCAAATCGATTCCGCTCGCCGGTGGCTTGGCCGGCGGTAGCGCCGACGCGGCCGCCACCCTGATCGCCTGCGACGCGCTCTGGGGCCTCGGGCTGTCCCGCGAGGAACTCGCCGGGATCGGCGCGCAGCTCGGCTCCGATGTGCCGTTCCTGCTTTTCGGCGGTACGGCGCTCGGCACCGGCCGCGGTGAGGCGGTCAGCCCTGTCCTGGCCCGCCCTACCACCTGGCATTGGGTGGTGGCTGTCGCTGATGGAGGCCTCGCCACCCCGGACGTGTATCGGGAACTCGATTCGCTGCGCGCCGGCGCCTGGCCGCCCGCCGCGTTCGGCGCCGCCGACGACCTGCTTGCGGCCCTGCGCCAGCGCGATCCCGGAGTGCTCGGTGCCGCCCTCGCCAACGACCTGCAACCGGCCGCCCTGTCGCTGCGGCCCGCCCTCGCGGAGGTCCTCAAGGCTGGGTACGACATCGGGGCGGTCGCCGGGATCGTCTCCGGTTCCGGGCCCACCTGCGTCTTCCTGACCGCGGACACCGGGCACGCCGAGTCCGTCGCCGCCGGCCTGCGCGCCTCCGGCGTATGCCGGGACGCGTACACCGCCCGTGGGCCCATGCCGGGGGCCCGGATAGTCTGAACCGTGCCCAACATCGTCAACCTTGACAAGGTCAACAAGGGGTACGGCGCTGCCGGGCAACTCCTCACCGACGTCTCCCTCGGTTTGGACGACGACGCGCGGGTCGGCATCGTCGGCCTCAACGGCGCCGGCAAGTCCACCCTGCTGCGGATGCTCGCCCGCGCCGAGGAGCCCGACTCGGGCCGCGTCACGCACCGTCGTGACCTGCGTGTCCTTTCCCTGCCGCAGACCTTCACGCTGTCCGCCGACGCGACCGTCCGCGATGTCGTTCTGGGTACCCAATGGCTCTCCGACGGCATGGGCGCCGAGCACGAATGGGCCGGCGACGCGGGCGTCCGGGCCATCCTCGACGGGCTGGGCATGGGCCACCTCGGCCTCGAGACCCCCGTCGGGCCGATGTCCGGTGGTGAACGCCGCCGGGTCGCCCTCGCCGCACTGCTCGTCCGCGAGTCCGACCTGCTGATCCTCGACGAGCCCACCAACCACCTCGACGTCGCCGGCGTCGACTGGCTTGCCCGGCACCTGCTGACCCGGCGCGGCGCGCTCGTCGTCGTCACCCACGACCGGTGGTTCCTCGATGCGGTCTGCACCGCCACGTGGGAGGTCGTCGACCAGCAGGTCTTCGCGTACGAGGGTGGATACGCCGCCTGGACCCTGGCCCGCGCCGAACGCCAGCGGGTCGCCGCCGCCGTCGAGGCCCGCCGTCAGAACCTGCTCCGCAAGGAGATCGCCTGGCTCCGCCGCGGCCCACCCGCCCGTACGTCCAAGCCGCAGTTCCGGATCGACGCCGCGAACGCGCTCATCGCGGACGTCCCGCCGGTACGGGACACGGTCAGCCTGCAGCGCCTCGCCACCACCCGGCTGGGCAAGCAGGTCTACGACCTCGAGGACATCTCCCTTCGTATCGGGGATCGGGCGTTGCTCTCCGACCTCACCTGGCACGTCGGGCCCGGCGACCGTATCGCGATCGTCGGTGCCAACGGGGCCGGTAAGACCACTCTGCTGCGCGCCCTCGCCGGTGTCCGGAACGTCGACTCGGGCCGGCTCGTCACCGGGCAGACGGTCAAGGCTGCGTTCCTCTCCCAGGAACTGCACGAACTGCCCGGCTCGCTGCGCCTGCTCGAAGCCGTCGAGGAGGTCGCCAAGCGGGTGAGGCTCGGCGACCGGGACCTTTCCGCCGGTCAGCTCGCCGAGGTCTTCGGCTTCACCGACAAGCGGATCTGGACTCCGGTCAGCGACCTCTCCGGCGGCGAACGGCGGCGCCTGCAACTGCTGCGCCTGCTCGCCGGCGAACCCAACGTCCTGCTTCTCGACGAACCCACGAACGATCTCGACACCGACACTCTCGCCTCACTCGAGGACCTCCTCGATTCCTGGCCCGGCACCATGATCGTCGCCAGCCACGACCGCTACCTCGTCGAACGCGTCACCGACACCGTGTACGGCATGTTCGGCGACGGCCGTCTCGTGCACCTGCCCGGCGGCATCGACGAATACCTCGCCCGCGCCGGCGGCCTCACCCCCCGGACCGCCGTCGCCGGCGGCATCCCCGCCAGCCCGGACCGGGCCCCCGCCATCCCGGACCGGGCCCCCGGCATGTCCGCCGCCGACGTGCGTACCGCCAAGAAGGAACTCGCCAAGCTCGAACGTCAGCTCGCCAAGCTGGATCAACGCGAGAAGCACCTCAACGAGAGCCTGGCCGAACACGGCGCCGACTACAACAAGATCATCGAGCTGGACGCCCAGCTGAAGACCGCCCGCGAGGAGCGCGCCCGGGTCGAGGAGGCCTGGCTCGAACTGGCCGAGGCCATCCCCGAGACCTGATCTCCGGGGGTCACAGCCCGGGCCACGAGTCGATAGGCCAGAATCGGGTACGGATCAGACCACACCACGGCCGCTGGAGAGACACCATGGCGCACATCCCCGTCAACCACCCGCTGCGACCCGTGTACCGGGCACTCAGCGGGCTCGCCGGGCTCTACCTGGTGATCTTCGGCGTTGTCGGTTTGATCAACACCGCCGCCGATCCGGCATTCGCCCCGAGCGAGGCCCAAGCCCTCGGCCAGAACACCAACCTCGGCTGGTCCTTCGTGTCGGTGATCCTCGGGGCGATCGTGCTGATCGCGAGCGCCCTCGGCCGCAACATCGACGTGGCCGTCGACACGTACGTAGGCTGGGGGCTCGTCGGCGTCGGCTCCGTCATGCTCGCCGCCATCCGCACGGACGCCAACGTGTTCAACTTCGGCATCGCCACCGTCATCGTCACGTACACCATCGGCATGGTTCTCGTCACCGCCGGTCTGTACTGCAAGGTCGTCGCCTCCCAGCAGGCCGGCGCCCCTCGCCAGGTACGCCAGAACGCCTAGCGCCACACCAGACCTTCAGGAGGCCACTGCCATGGCCCACTACCCGGTCAACCATCGCATGCGCGGTTTCTACCGCGCGCTGGCCGCCCTCGCCGGCCTCTATCTCCTCGCGTACGGCATCGTCGGCGTCGCCACCACGGGCGGCGCCGACTTCTTCGCCCGCGGCCATTACTGGACCCTTGGCCTGCGTACCAACCCCGCCCAGGCCTGGCTCATGCTCCTGGTCGGGGTCGTCGTCACCGCGGCCGCCCTCATCGGCCGGAACCTGCACCACCGCGTCAACATGATGGCGGGCTGGGGCGTCATCGTCCTCGCCGTCGTGGTCATGTGCACCATGCGCACCGACGCCAACATTCTCAACTTCTCGATCGTCAACGTCGTCGTGCTGATCGGCCTCGGCCTGACCATCCTCTGCGCCGCCCTGTACGGCAAGATCGAAACCGACCCGGAGATGATCGAGGCCGAACGGCGCTTCGCGATGCGGGAAAGCTAGGACCTTGGGCCGTCGCACCGTTGGCCTTTTCGAGAACCGGGTGTCGGGCCCCTACCGCGCCATGCGGGTGAGCC
>CBIHNN010000010.1:0-89647 GCA_966211315.1 uncultured Micromonosporaceae bacterium
GGGGGTGGGGTTACATGTCCGCGCGACGTGTCCGTCTCGGCGCGTGAAATGGCCGCGGACATGCCACGGCGGGACTGTCCGGCGATGTCACGAGCCCTCTCCCGGTCGTGTCACCGGCGCATGTCACTGGCGGCCCGGACATGTCCAACAGCAGGTCAAAGCCTGTGACACTCCGACATGTCAACGATTAACATCGATGGACATGTCTCGGGACGGGTGGCCCTGGACGGCACTGTGACACCCCCCAATGTCGCCGATGGCGGCCGTCCAAGGCCGGGAGGTGACATCGACGTGCATCGTTGGCATGGCGCGCGGACACCGGCGGCTGGACATGTCCATGGCCCCGTGCGGACACGTCCACGGCGCTGCGTTGGACATGCCCAAGCGGTGACCGTCGGACGTATCACGGCGTGCCCTCCGGACATGGCCAAGGACGCTGCCGGGTGTCCATCCCCGCGCGGACGGGCTCTTGGCCCGGGTGGGCCGCCGCTGTGCCGAGCGAGGTCACGAGGCGAAGCGGATGCGGAGACCGGGCGTGAACCTGAGAACAGGGTGAGACGTCCGTCCGAACTGCCTCATCGAGCCAGATCCGGGAGCTCTGGCCGGCAGGTTCGGGTGCCGCCTGCGCCGTCCTGGGGCGACGGCAGCCGGCTCTGTGAACGCGGTCCGCGGGGGTCTGTGAGACATCGAGGTGGGGCTGTGAGATCCGGCCCGGCAGGCCGCTGACCTGCACTGTGAGACATCTGTGAGACGCGTGTGTCGTACTCGACAGCAGCGACGAGCGGCCGGACACCGAGGCCCACGATCGCGACCATCCCTCTTCCTCGCCTTCTCTGGAGTGGTGACATGTCTGTGTCCGAGCCTGTGTGGCCCTCGTCCCCGCTATCCGCCGCCGCCACCGCGTTCGCCACGCTCACCTGCGACCCCAACCCGTTGAGCCTGGACGTCGACCCGCTCGTGACAGCGTTCCCGGACGCGGGTCTCCCGTCAGGCGTGGTGCCGCTGCCGGAACTGAGCGCCTGGCTGCAGGAACACCGCGACTCTTACGACGCCCGAGACATCGTCTGGCGGGAGCTGATCCGCCGCGCCCGCGAGCACGGCCGCGAGTGGCTGATCGCGGCGGTGGGGATGGCGATGCCCGCCCTGGTTCGATACGCCGCTGAGCTGGCCGCGATGTACCGGGGGGACCGCGACGACATCGACGCCGAGATCCTGACCGGGTTCCTGGCGGCGCTGCGCCGCGTCGACCTGGACCGGGCGGCCCCGCACGCCGCCCTGTGCATGGCGGGGTGGCGTGCCGGCCACGACCTGGTGGTGCAGGCCCGCGAGTACCTGCCCGTGGACGACGTGGAGCATGTCACCGGCCCGCGGACGCCCCGGGTGCCGTACGGGCACCCGGACCTGCTGGTGCAGCGCGCCACTCGCATCGGGGTGGTCGACGAGGTCGATGAGCAGCCGTACATCGAGGTGCGCCTCGGCGGCAAACCTATCGAGCCGATCGCGGACCGGCTCGGGATCAGCGTCGACGCGTTGCGGATGCGGCTGGGCCGTATCGACACCCGCCTGACGACCGCCCTGGCCGTGGGGGCGTTGTCGGACTCGGTGTCGCCGCAGGCGGCGCGGGCGATGATGGCTGCTGCGGACCGGCGGGCCGCGATCCGCGCCGGCCGCACCACCCTGCCCGCGCTGGCCGGTGCTCTGCCGGCCGCCGCCTGACCATTCCAGTACGCCTGGCGGGGGGGGGGGCCCCCCCCCCCGGGGGCGCCGCGGGGCAGCGCGACCCGCGGGGGGCCCCCCCCCCCCCCCGCCCGGGGGGGGGGGGGGCGGGGCGGGCCGCGGCGTGCCCCGCCACGGCCGCGGGGGGGGCCCCCCCCCCCCCGGGGGGGGGCGCCCGTTTCTCGCGCGTCCGGCGGAGGCCGCCCTGACCGCTGTGAGACATCTGCGTCGGGCGGCAGCGACTCCTGTGAGATCTCGGCAGGCCCCCTGCGTCTGCTGTGAGACTTCCGGCCGGACCGGCGACAGGGCTGTGACCTGCACTGTGAGACTTTCGGCGGGCCTGTGAGACGTTGTGAGATCGGCAAGTGTTCGCCAGAGCACACAGGCGGCGGTGTGAGGGTGCGGAACTCCTGAGCCACCCGCCAGCCGGCGGCCGGCACCGGGTTCCGCCCGCCGCCGACCCGCCGCAGTGCGGTTCGTGCGATGTGCCGCAGCCGGGGTTCGGGTGCCGCGCCGTGCTCGATGCGCTGACACCTCATCTCACCGCCACACCCCTCAAGGGAGGACGTGCTCCTCCCGGAGCCCGTCTGCGGCATCAACCGGTCGACCCACCACGTGGGCCGGCGGCGGTTCCCCCTTCTCGCTCAACCGCCCCACCCCGGCGCCTGCCGGGAGTGCGGGCTGGAGGTGAACCGCCATGTCCCGCCTACCCATTCCGCTTCCTGCCGTCTTCCGCCGCCGCCGCACTGCACCGGTGGAGACCCACCGGCCGGATGCCGCCGACCGCTGTGCCGAGCCGGGCCCGGTGAGTCGCCGGCGTCGTGCCGTCCGCGTGATCGCCCACGTCGTCACAGTGCTGCTGATGTTGTCGGTCCCGGCCGCCGCGTACGCCGACACCGCGGTGTGGGCGGCTCCGGCGCCGACGAACCTGAACCAGGTCATCGGCAACCTGCAGACCTGGGTGATGGGGATCCTCGCCGCCCTGGCCACCCTGTTCCTGGTCCTGGCCGGGGTGTACTGGGCGACCGCCGGCGGTGACCCCGCCCAGGTCGACAAGGCCAAGCAGGCGCTGAAGAACGCCCTGGTCGGCTACGGCCTGGCCGTCCTCGCGCCGATCCTGCTCGAGGTCGTCCAGGGCATCGTCGGGGGCTGACGCCGTTATGGGCTGGATTCTCGACGGCATCTTCTCCTGGTTCGCCGACGCGATCCTCGACGTGCTCAACGCGATCATCGCCGCGATCACGAAGGCTTTGCTGCGAACCCCTGACGTGACGGTGCTGCCGCAGGTCCAGGCCCTGACCGGCCGATCGGTGCTCATCGTCGACACCGTCTTCGTGCTGGTGTTCATCGCCGTCGGCGCGCTCACCATGTTCGCCGGCGGCGACGAACGCGCCCGCTACACCGCCAAGGACCTGCTCCCGCGGTGTGTGGTCGGGTTCGTCGCCGCGCACTTCTCCCAGCTCATCGCCAGCAAGCTGATCGAGCTGGCGAACGCGCTCACCGGCGCTTTGACCGAGGTCGACGCCGGCTCCGACGGTGGGCTCGGCGGGATGAAGAACAGCATCCTCGCCACCCGGGACTCGGCCGGGGCGCTGTTCTTCGTCGTCTGCGTCGCGATCATCGTGGTCCTGCTGGCCACCACCGCCATCTCGATGATCGTCCGGTTCGCGATCGTGCTGATCCTGACCACGATCGCGCCGATCGCCCTGGCGTGCCACGCGCTGCCGCAGACCGACGGCGCGGCCCGGCTGTGGTGGCGCGCCTACGTCGGCGTCCTCGCGATACCGCCGGTGCAAGGGCTGTTCCTCGCGGCGGGGCAGTGGATGCTCACCGACAGCCGACACATGTTGCCGCTACTCGGCCTGCCGGTCGAGCCCGGCGGTGTGCTGAACCTGTTCGTCGTCATGGTCCTGCTGTGGACCGCCGTGCGGGTGCCGAGCATCATGCGCCGCCTGATCGCCTCTCCGAACGCGAACAACAACCGTGTCCTGGGCGCGGTCGTGCGCGTCGTCGCCGTGCAGACCGTCGGGCGCGCCCTGCCGGGTGTCGGCCGCGTCATGCGCTGACACCTGCACCCCGTTCCGTACGCCCCGCCCGGGCACGGCCTTCGTTCCTGCCCACACGAAAGGACTTTCATCATGGGTTCCGACAAGCCCGACGGCCCGGCCGTGCACGCGAAGATGGCCGCGGACGTCGACGCCCCCGACAAGATTTTGTACGGGTTGACGTTCCGGCAGCTCGCCGTCCTCGCCGTCGCCGCCGTTGTCTTCTACGGCGCGTGGGAAGGGTTGCACCCGTACGTGCCGGTGCCGATCCTGCTCGGCGCCGGCGTGCTGGTCGGCGGGGTGGTGTTCGCCGTGGTGGTCAGCCGCCGCGACGGCATGTCCATGGACGCGTGGCTGCTCGCGGCGCTCCGGCACTCCCGCCAGCCGCACGCCTTGTCGACCACCGACACCGCACCGGCCGTACCCGACTGGGTGCAGCCGCCCCAGTCCGGCCGGGTGCGGCTGCCCGCTCCGCTCAGGCTGCCCGTCGACGCGATCGCCGACGACGGGCAGATCACCCTCGGCAACACGCGGGCGGCGATCGTCGCCGCCACCACCGTCAACCTGGCGTTGCGCACCAACGACGAGCAGGCCGCCCTGATCGACGCCTACGGGCGCTGGCTGAACAGCCTCGCCACCCCGACGCAGATCCTGGTGTCGGCGCAGCCGGTCGACCTGCACTCCCACGCCCGCATCCTCGCCGCCACCGCCACGTCATTGCCGCACCCGGGGCTGGTGGAGGCGTGCGCCGACCACGCCGCCTTCCTCGAGCAGCTCGCCGTACAACGCGATCCGCTGCGCCGGCAGGTCCTCGTCATCGGCCGCGCCCTGGCGGCGGACCGGGCCGGGTACGCGGCGCGGCGCCGTGCCGACGACACCGTCCGCGCCCTCACCGGCCTGGGCATCACCGCCCGCGTCCTCGACGGACCGTCCGCCACCGCGGCGGTTGCCGCCGCCGCCGACCCTTACCGGCCGCCCCGCCCCGGCGGCTTGGCCGGTCCGGACACCGTCATCACCGGCCCTGTCCGCCGACGTGCCCGCACCGACCCGCACCCCGACAGGAGGTAGCCCCATGCCGAAAACACCGCGACGTCGCGCACCACAACCCGACAGCGGCGGACCGTCCGCCGGGCTGGCGGCGACCGTCGCGCCGGGCGCGGTCGAGGTAACTCCGCGGGCGCTGCGCGTCGGCGACGGCTACTCGGCCACCCTCGTCGTGACCGGCTACCCGGCCGAGGTGGGGGCGGCGTGGCTGGAGCCGCTGCTGTCCTGGCCCGGCCGCCTCGACCTCACCCTGCACATCGACCCGCTGCCCGCGCCGATCGCCGCCGCCCGCCTGCGGAACCAGCGGGCCCGGTTCGAGTCGTCGCGGCGGGCGGACACGGACAAGGGAAAGCTGTCCGACCCCTACGTCGACGCCGCAGCCGACGACGCCGCGGACCTCGCGCAGCGGTTGGCGCGGGGGGCGGCAAAGCTGTTCCGCGTCGGGCTGTACCTGACGGTGCACGCCCGTACCGAGGACGAGTTGCTCGACGCGTGCGCGCAGGTGAAAGCCGCCGCCGCGTCTACGTTGTTGGAGGTGCAGCCGGCTACGTGGCGGCACCTGGAGGGCTGGACCACCACCCTTCCGCTCGCGACGGACGCGTTGCAGATGCTGCGCACCATGGACACCCAAGCCCTCGCCGCCGCCTTCCCGCTCGCCTCACCGGACCTGCCCGCGCCCTTGCCGGGGGATGCACAAGCGTCGGGCGGCACCCTCTACGGCATCAACCCCACGTCGAACGGGATCGTCTGGTGGGACCGCTGGGCCTGCGAGAACTACAACTCCGTCGTCCTCGCCCGTTCCGGCGCGGGTAAGTCGTACTTCCTCAAGCTGGAGATTTTGCGCAGCCTGCACCAGCAGGTGCAGGTGTCGATCATCGACCCGGAGGAAGAGTACCTGCGCCTCGCTGACGCCGTGGGCGGCAGCATCATGCGCCTCGGCCACGCCGGCGTGAAGGTCAACCCCCTCGACCTGCCGACCGGGGACACCCGCGCGGACGTGCTCACCCGACGGGGGCTGTTCTTGCACACCCTGATCTCGGTGTTGCTGGGGCATCAGCCGCCGCCGCACGAACGCGCCGCCCTGGACCGGGCCATCCTCACCGTCTACCGGCAAGCCGGCATCACCGCCGACCCCGCCACCCACCACCGCACCGCCCCGCTGCTGGGCGACCTGGCCGCGTGCCTGCGCGCCGACGACGACCCGGCCGCGGCGCAGCTCGCCGCCCGGCTCGCTCCGTGGGTGGACGGCTCGTTCTCCGATTTGTTCAACGGGCCGACCACGACCCGCCCGGATGGGCACCTGGTCGTCTGGTCGTTGCGGCACCTGCCCGACGAGGTCCGCACCGTCGGCACCCTGCTCGCCCTCGATTCGATATGGCGGCAGGTCGACACCCCCGGCGCCGAACGCCGAGGTGTCCGCCGGTTGGTCGTGGTGGACGAGGCGTGGCTGCTGATGCGTGACGGCGAAGGAGCGAAGTTCCTGTTCCGGATGTCGAAGGCCGCCCGCAAACGCAACGCCGGACTCGCCGTCGTCACCCAGGACGTCGCCGACGTCCTCGGCACCGACCTCGGCCAAGCCGTCGTGAGCAACGCGGCGACGCAGGTGCTGCTCAAGCAGGCCCCGCAGGCGATCGACGCGGTCGGCGACGCGTTCGGCCTCACTGTCGGCGAGCGCCGGATGCTGATGACCGCCCGCCAGGGCCAGGGCTTGTTGATCTCCGGCACCCAGCGGACCGCCTTCGAGTCGGTCGCCGCCCCGGCCGAGCACCAGCTGGCCACCACACTGCCGTCCGACCTCGCCGGCCTCGACGCCGCCGACGACCTGTAAACCCGTTCACCCGGCCGCCCACGGCGCCCCGCCCATCCCCTTGGGTCGGGGCGCCGTGGGCGTTGTCACCTTCCAGTGAGGCGAACCCCGTGACACCACTGACCGCCCTGTCCTACTTCTCCCCGCCCCCACCCGGCGGCATCGCGCCGCCCAGCCGACCCGCCCAGCTGATCACCGACGCCGTGCTGTGGGCGTGGCAGCGGCCCTGGCTGCTCGCCGTCGGCGCTGCCCTGCTCGTCGTGGTCGTCGCCGCCCAGAACCTCCTGGCGTCGTGGCGGCACCGGTGGCACGCCGCCGACGCCCGCCTCATCACGATCGCCCCACCCCCGGAGGTCGACGCCCACAATGCCGCCGCGCTGTGGGCCAATCTGTCCGGCACCCTCGCCCCGTCGCGCCGACGGCGGCTCGTCTATGGCAGTCCGCACGTCGTGTGGCAGTACACCTGGACCGGCCGGCAACTCATGATCTCCGTGTGGGTACCCGGCAGTGTCCCCCGCGGGGCTGTGGAGGCCGCGATCCGCGCCGCCTGGCCGGGCGCCGCCTGCACCACCACCGACCCCGTAGCGCCGATCCCCGTGGAGGCTCCGATGGCCACCGGTGGGCATCTGAGCCCGACCGCGGCGGACTGGTTGCCGTTCAACACCGACCATGACGCCGACCCGCTCCGCGCGCTGATGTCCGCCGGGTCGCAGCTCAAGCCCGACGAACATGCCTGCGTGCAGATCCTTGCCAGGCCCGCCTCGTCGCGCCGGGTCGCCCGTGCCCGTAAGGCCGCGGGGCGGCTGCGGGCCGGAAAGACCGCGATGCCGACGATCAACCCTGCCGCACCGGTGCAGGAGATGGTGGACATCTTTCTGCCCGGCCGCTTCGGCACCACCAGCGGCAAGTCGCATACACCCCCGCCGGCGTCACGCCGCGACCCCGGCGTCGAGCGTGACGTGCGGGCGATCCTGGACAAGACCGCCTACCCGCTGTGGCAGACCGGCATCCGCTACGCCGTCGCCCGCACCCCCACCCGCGCACCTGATGGCCTGTCGGACGGGCGGCTACGCGGGATCGCGGACACCCTCGGGTCGGCGTTCGCCGTCTACACCGGCCGTAACCGGCTCACCCACCGCACCCGCATGCGCCAACCGGTCGCGGTGCTCGCCGCCCGGCGGCTCGGACCCGGGTTCCTTACTTCGAGCCCCGAACTGGCGGCCTTGGCGGCGCTGCCGCAGGACCTCGCCGTACCCGGCCTGGACCGCGCCCGTGCCAAGTCGATGCCCGCCCCCGTCGCCATCCCCACCGGGGGACGCGGCACCAAGATCCTCGGTGACGCCGAGATCGGCGGGCACTCCGTTGCCCTGTCCGTGGTCGACGCCCGCTATCACACGCACGTGATCGGATCGACCGGCTCCGGGAAGACGACGCTGCTGGTGAACATGGCCGTCGACGACATCCTCGCCGGGCGCGGCACCGTCGTCATCGACCCGCACGGCGACATGGTCCTCGACATCCTCGACCGCATCCCCGCCCGGCTGGCGCACAAGGTCGTCATATTCGACCCCGACCAACCCAACCCACCGACGCTCAACCCCCTGGAAGGCGACGACCCGGACCTGGTCGTCGACAACCTCGTGTCGATCTTCGGGAACATCTTCGCGAAAGCGTGGGGGCCGCGGATGGACGACGTCATGCGCGTCGCCTGCCTCACCCTGCTGCGCCACGCGAACGTCACCCTGCAACACATCCCGCCGCTGCTGAACTCGGCGCAGTTCCGGTCGGCGATGACCGTCGGCCTCGACGACCCAGCCGGACTCAGCGGCTTCTGGCAGTGGTACGACGAGCTCAACCCCGCCCTGCGCTCCCAGGTCATCGGCCCCGTCCTGGCCCGGCTGCGGTCGTTCCTGCTGCGCGACTTCGTCAAACGATCCATGCGCTACCCGAAGTCCAGCTTCGACATGGGCAAAATCCTCGACGGTGGGGTGCTGCTCGTCCGGATCCCGAAAGGCACCCTCGGCGAGGACACGTCCAAGCTGCTCGGCTCGCTGGTGCTGGCGCAGGTGTGGCAGGCCGCCACCGCCCGCGCCAACCGCCCACCCGAGCAACGCCCGGACGCCACGCTGATCATCGACGAGGCGCAGAACTTCCTCACCCTCGCCAACAGCCTCGACACGATGCTGGCCGAGGCGCGGAAGTACCGGCTCGCGATGACCCTGTCGCACCAGGACCTCGCCCAGTTCCCCCGCGACCTCCTGGCAGCCGCGTCCGCCAACGCCCGCAACAAGATCTACTTCTCGTGCGCGCCCGAGGACGCCCGCGTCCTCGCCCGGCACACCCTGCCCGAGCTCGACGAGCACGACTTGACCCACCTGGACGCGTACACCGCCGTGGCCCGGCTCGTCGCGGACGGTCGGCAGATGCCCGCGTTCACGATGAAGACCCGCCCACCTCGACCGCTCGTGGGGGAGGCGACCGCGATCCGGCAGGCCGCTGCCGAGGCGGTACCGGTGCAGGACACCACCGCGATGGACGACCTGGTCAAACGCTTCTCCCGCAGCGAAGACGCCAAGCGCCGCAGCGGAGCAAACAGTCGCCCGGACGGCGACAGCAGTCGCCGCAGGTAGCAGCAGTGTGCTGCTGACCGATTGCTCGGTGCGTCTGTCAGCAGCTCCGACTGGCTGAGGTCGGGGGATCCGTTACTGGATCCAATGCCCCGTCACTTGCCATCACCTCTCGCTCACCCAACGTCATACCCCTGAACGTCTGTCTGCGCAGCACACGGCCGGTGTGAGCCGCTCACCGAGCGTCGAGACAGAACCCGACACCCCTCCCGTTCGGGAGGGTGTCTCACCCTTCCCACTCCCCAGGAGACTCCACCGTGTCCAGCGAATCCCTCAACTCTCCCCACGATTCCGAACCCGTTCAGCCCGAACCGTCCGTCACCGAACCCGGCCCGGAGGCCGCTCCCGGGGCCACCCGCGGCGGCCCGTCAGGGTCGCGGGGACCGGCCCGACGGGACCGGCTGAAGAACACCGCCCGACTCACCGAACGCGACCACAAGATCCTCGGCTGGCTGGCGGAGCACTACCTGCTGTCCACCACCCAGATCACCCGGGCCTGCTTCACCGGGCCGCGTCGAGCCCGCAAACGCCTGCGCGAGCTGCACGACATCGAGGCGGTGAACCGCTTCGTTGACGTCACCACTGGCGGCCGCCAATACCTCTACGCCCTCGGCGCGCTCGGCCAGATCGTCAACCCGACCCGCTACCACCACCCGGACCGGCCCGACGCGCCCGCAGCCCGCACCAGTATCGAGCGCACCGAACGGATCGTCGGGAGCCGCAAGTTGGCCCACCTACTCGGGGTGAACCAGTTCTTCATCGACCTGGTCGCCTCCGCCCGCACCATCGAGACCGCCGATCTGGAGCGGTGGTGGTCCGAGCAGCACACCACCGCCGCCTACGCGGGCTTCGCCGGCATCCAACCCGACGGGCACGGCATCTGGCGCCTCGGTGAGCGCACCGTCGGGTTCTGGCTCGAACACGACCGCGGCACCGAGTCCTTGGGCACCGTCCTCGACAAACTCACCGCCTACGCCCGGCTCGCCGACGGCGGCGGCCCTCGCTACCCCGTGCTGCTGCACGTGCCCAGCCGGGCACGGGAAGATCACCTGCTTGACGCGCTCGCGCACCTGCGGCCGAGCATGCCGGTCGCGACCGCCGTGCACGCCGACCACCCCGCCGGGCTGGCCTGGACTCTCGCCGGGGACCGTTCGCGTCAGCGGCGCTGGCTGCACGAGCTGCCCAGCGACCACGGGCACCTCGACCCGGTCAACAACCCGCACCGCTGGCCCCAGAACGAGGCCTAACCAACTCCGGTCCAACTCATGGCTGCCCTGGAAAGTCTCACAGCGGCCGGAAGGAAGTCTCACAACGTCTCACAGCCTCCAGCCGTGAGGCCCGCGAAAGTCTCACACCGCAGGTCAGAGGCCGTTTCCGCAGGGATCTGACACGGCCGGGTTGTGAGACGGCAGCGGTACGGTTCTCGGCACCAACAACACCTCTATATATCTCCACCCCGGTTCGGTCCCACCGCAGGGACTCTCGCCGCACCACCCGGTGCCCGTCACCCACCCGCCCCTTGAGGGCCGGTCGATGCTCGCACCGCGCGGCGACCCCACGGTCGCACCAACCACCCCCAGGCCCGCGAACCCAGCAGGCCACCCGCACCACTCTCGGCTCCGCGAACCCTGCGGACCATCCGCACCACCCTTCGATCCGCACCAGCGGATCACCTTCTCGATTCGCGAACCCAGCGGATCACCACCACGGCACCACCGCCCAGCCGATCCACGCAGTCAGTGGACCGGTCACTTTCGCGTGCCCACACGCGACCACACAGGAAGAGGTACCCGCCATGACCGACGCCGCCACCGGCACCCAGCCCACCGCGAACGGCACCCGACCCAGCACCGGCACCAAGCTGACCACCTTCGGCAGCCGCGTCCCCCAGCTGGCAACCGGCCCGCGCACCAGCACGGCGAACCCGGCCGCACCCGGTCGCGCGAGCACCCCCGCCCCGCAACCCGCTGAACCGCCGACGGCGACGATCCGCACGATGATCGTGCTGCTGCCCGACGCGCTCCCGCACGAACCGCTCACCGCCCACACCCTCGACCGGCACTTCGGTGTCCACGGCGTCCTGCAGCCCCGCTACTGGGCCAGCCCGCGCCTGCGGATGTGGCAGCGGCAGCGCATGGTGCTGCTGCGCAAGGGCACCCCCGCGTACTGCGCCGGCGGCCCGGTCCGGTTGCTCGACCTCGATGGTCTGCGGTACGCCGCAGGCATCGGCGGCGGCATCCGGCATCAGGTGTTCACCGCGGCAACGCGGGGCACCCGCCCCGCCTACCCCTGGCACCTGTACCAGGCGAAGCACGACCAGCACCGCGACCGGTACAGCCTGGCCGACGCCGAGCGCGACTTCTACGCCCAGCCGCGCATCACCGCGATGCGCATGCACAACGCCGTCAACCCGACCGCCGGGCACCTCGACCCCACCGAGGTCGAGATGTACCAGGCCGGGCAGATGGCCTACCAGCACTACAGCGCCGCCACCTCGATCTGCGGCGACGCGATCCTCACCGACGACGGCCGTCGCCTCGCACCCGCGAGTGACGCCCTCGCCGACCGCACCACCTACATCGAACAGGCCATGCGCCTGCTCGAAACGCTGGACGACGAGCAGCGGCTCATCGCCGTCACCCTCTGACCCCGGCACCCCCTCTCGGGCCGGGACCGCTCTCCGTGCTCGGACACACCGCTGTCCGAGCACCTAACGGTCCCGCCCGAAAGGGCCCGGCCGCCCGGGGCGAAGCCGTCCACCCCATACCTACCCACCTCACGCATCAAAGCCTCTGCACCACACCCTGCCGCCCCGCATCGAACGGGCGAGCGCCGGGCGAACGCGGCAACCCCGAAGCGTCCTTGGCCGGGCGCCCCGGGCTGGGGCCCACGACCTCGACGGCCGGGCTGACGGCCGCCCTTTCCCTCTTCCGCAGGCGGCAGCCACCCGGCGCTGACTTCGCCTTCCCCACCTTCCCCATCCCACGACGGCATCGACGCTGCGCCCTGCCGTCCGGTTCTCGTCCACGCCGCTTACCGGCGGCCCGCACGCAAAGGAGAGCACCAGTGACAACCCAGCGAGAAGCTGACGACGACACCGTCGGCGTCGAGGCGTACTGGTTCACCCCCGAAGACGACAACCCCGGCTGCGACGGCGGCGAAGCCGACGCGGTCGTCCGCCTGCCCGGCGGAGAACTGCTGTGCGCCGAGCAAGCCGCCGCCGTCGGCATCACCCGCCCACCCACCGGCGACCCGAACCACACCGACCCGCCAGCGAACAACGCGGCAGCGGGCGACGCGGCGCGGATGTGGTTTCACCTCGACGAGGTCCGGCCGCTGATCGCGCACGCCACCGGGTGCATCCGGCACCGGATCACCGGCGCCCAAGCCGCGGCGATGGCCCCGACCGTGCCGGCGCTGATCTGGCGCGGCACTGACACCAGCGACGAGTTGTTCTCCAACGGCTGGCCGTCCTGGCACGACATGGATGGCGAGGAGATCACCGCCACCTGCTCCACCTGGGTGCACCGGCCGACAGGCCGCCGCGCCGTCCCCGACACCCACGGTCGCGGCGCCTTCTTCCCGCTCTCCGCACGGCACCGCGGGCACCAGCTGACACCCCGCTGGGTTGTGCAGGCGACTGACCCTCTGATGCACTGGATGGCCGTCGAGGTCTCGCCGGAGTATCTGCTGGCGGACCGGCCGCGCATCACGATCCACGAGGTCCGCGGCGACCTGTACCCGCCGGACGCCGTCTGGCAGCCCGCGACCGTCGCGTGCGTACCCACCGTCGGACCGGGGATCTACCCGGCGTTGGTCGCCGCCGAGAACGGCAACACCTGCGGCGGGGAACTGGCCCGGTTCACCCGGACCACGATCGACGCGATGATCCACGACCTGCACGTCCTCGACTGGACCGATCGGTCGATGCCCGGCGAGCACGTCGCCCTGAAGTGGCGCGACACCGACCTGGACGTCTACGAGGTCATCGACACCGCCGCGCAGGTGGTGCACCGCCGCGTCGACGTCATCCGCCCCGACGCCGACGGCCTGTACCCGCTCGGCGCGCACACCTGGCCCTGGCTCACCGTCCCCGCTGATCCGGACCCCCCGACCGGGCGCGACGGCGACACCGGCACCACGACCGGAACCGAGGTGGCGTGATGGGCCACCACCTGTTCGCCGTGCTCATCCCCGCACACGCCACCACCGCCACCGTCGACCAGTACCTGCAGCCGCTGCTCGACTACCTCCGCGGGCCCGGAACGTTCGACGAGTACCGGTTCGGTGGACAGGTCACCGGCGCCTGGGACCCGGACTACAACCCGACCCTCGACCCGGGGAACTGGCGGCCCTGCGATACCTGCGACGGCACCCCGCCCGGCTGCCCGCATTGCGGTGACGCCGTCCGTGACGGCCGCCGCACCGGCACCACCCTGGTGCCGTACTGGAACTGGCAGCCGCACAGCGGCGACCTCGTTCCGCTGAGCCGGCTGTTCGACCCGGCATGGCGGTTCCCGCGCCGCCGTACCCCGGTGGCCTGGGTCGACCGTGCCGGCCTGGTGTGGCTCGACAACGACCTCGCCGTACTCACCGGCACCGACGGTGACGTTCCGCCGCGCCTGGCCCTGCTGTTCGAGCACCTGCGCACCGGACGCCGGCGCCTACCCGGACACCACGGCCCGTTCACCGCCGCCGACTGGTCCGTCGCGGTCGTCGACACCCACCGCTAACCGCCTTCGCATCTCGGCCGAGCCCGGCCACCCACCTTGTTTCCGGGCACGGCCGGACGGCCGGGCCCCGGACTCCCCGTGAAGGAGAAGTCCCATGTCCACAGCCACCCACACACGCCCGGGCGGGTACGCCGCCCTGCTCGGCATCGGCGACGACGTCGACCTGCTGCGCCGGCTGCGCCACGGCGACCGCACCGCCTACGCCACCCTCTACACCGCGACCCGCGCGGCGCTGACCCGGTACGCCGTGTCCCGGCTGCCGCACCGCGACCGCGACGCCGCCCCCGACCTCGTGCACGACGCCTTCTGCGACGCGCTGCTCGACCCGAGCCACCTCGGCCCGGACCTGTACCGGTCGCTGCTGCGCCTCGTCGCCCGGGCGGCGACCCGGCACCAGTGGTCGCAGCGCCGCTACACCCGCGCCGCGTACACGATCTGCGACTCGATGCGCACCCCGACCGGCCCGGTACTGGTCGCCCGCACCGTCGCGGTGACCAGCCGCCCCGGGTTCGGCCCCGCGTTCGGCGCGCTGACCGAGGCCCAGCAGCAAGCGATCCGCCTGCGCTACCTCGACGGCTACCCGATCGACCGCGTCGCCCGGGTCATGGGCCGCAGCATCCCGGCCGTCCGCGACCTCGAACGCCGCGCCCTGCGCCGCCTGCACGCCGCCTGCACCGCCTGACACGAGAGGACACCCCGCAGCCATGACCGTCTTCCAGCCGGGCCAGCGCATCCGCCTGGTCCACACCAGCGACCCGCACACCGACCTGCGCCCCGGCGACCTCGGCACCGTGCGACACCACCACGTCGACACCCACACGGTGCAGGTCGCCTGGGACAGCGGCTCAACATTGTCGATGCTGCTCGACAGCGGTGACAGCATCACCACCGCTGACACCACCGCTGACACCACCGCTCAGCCCACCGCCGAGGTGTTGCAGCGCCGCGACGACGCGGTGCGCGCCGCCGCCACGGCGGGTGGCGCGGCCGATGGCCGCTCTGCGGCCGACTGGTGGTGCCAGCACACCGTTGGAGGCAGAGCCAGCGGCGACGTGCGCGCCGTAGCCCGCCGGATCCTGGAAGGCATCGAGGACGGCGATCCCGCCGTTGGCGACACGTTGCCGGTGTGCGACCGCTCCGACAGCACCCTCGACCTGAGCGAGGTCCTTCAGGAACACGGCACCTCGCCGGCAGAGCCGCTCACCGACGCGGAACGCGCTTCAGCGGTCGAGGCGTACGCCGACGCTTTCGATGAGGCCGCCGAAGCACGGGTCGTCGAGTTGTGCCACCGTGCGGCCAGCCCTACCGGCACCGACCTGACACGCCTGCACCCCGACCGGGTCGACGTCGGCGCCGTCGGCGTGTTCTCCGGCGAATGGGCAATCACCCCGCACGATGACGGCGACCGGTACACGACCGGGTTCGTCGGCACCCTGCTGCGACGCTGGAACGGCTGGGCGGTGTTCACCTGCACCCGCGAGGTCGCCGAGGCGATCATCGCCGACCAGGAGGAGCGACGCCAACGGCTACGCGACGAGCTACGCGACAGAGGCGTCGCCGACGCCGACATCGAACACCGCGTCGACGCCGAGCTCGCCCGGCTGTTCTTCGACGGCAACGTGTTCGTCGCCGACCTGCGCCTGTTGCAGGATGACCCGGACGCGATCGAACGGACGATCTCCGACAGCGACGGCCGGTACGTCGTGATGGGCGGCATCTGGTGCTGGGAACCGGTCGACCCGTACCAGTGCGACCACGTCGTCGGCGACATCCCCGCCCACGGCGGTGCGCCGGAATTCGTGACGCTGCGTCACACCCCGCAGATGCGGGTGCCGCACGACCGGCTGCGCCTGACCGACCTGCACCACCGGCTCACCGACAACGGGCCGGTGTTCAGCGGTGACCTGATGCTCGACGGGATCCGCGTCGGTACGGTCACCAACGACGGCAACGGCGGCGGCACACCGATGTTCGTCCCGTACTCGTCCCTCGGCCGGCAGGACATGCTCGACTACGTCGCCGCCTGCCGTCTCGACGGTGCACCAGTCAGCGAGCAACGCCTCCTCGACGCCCTCGCCGACGAGTATCACCTCGATGCCGCCATCGCCCAGGCCAGGACCGAGCTCCGCGGCACCCAGGTCCGGCTCGTTGACGACGCCGGCCACACCCGTGCCCTGCGCCCGCTCTTCGACGCGCCGCGCGACTTCGACGAGCTGCTGGTCTGCGCCCGTGCCCTCGTCGCCGACGACTGGCCTGCCCCGGCCGGGATGCGGTGGCAGGTATGGACCGGTTCCTGCTGGACCACCCTGCCCACCACCCGCCCCTGAAACCCCGACCGAGACAGGAAGGAAGCAGTTCGTGGGCTCCGACATGTTCGTGCGCACCCTGTACCTCCCCGCCGACACCACCATCGACCTGGCCGCCGCGGAGGCGGTCGTCACCCACCTCACCAGCACCGCCACCCCCGATGACCTGGACCGCATGCTCGCCAACGACGCGTTCGTCGACACCCCCGTCCCCGGAATCCACCCGCCGGTCGGGACCTGGACCGACGAGATGATCAATCGGCATGCCGACGCCCTGCGCGCGTGGGCCGAGCAGTGTCTGCACCAGGCGCTCGCCGCCTTCGCGGCATCGTTGCAGCGCCGCGACGTCGCCCGGTTCCTGTTCGGCCGCCCGGACACCGTCGGCGGCGGCGTCGACGCCTACCTGACCGGCGGAGTCAGCACCGGCGACAGCCCCACCGACAGCTACACCGCCTGGGACGTCGTCTACGACACCGATCTGTTCCCCGACGGCTGGGTCGACGCCATCGGCGCCGCCGCCGGGCTGCTGCACCCGCACGGCACCGGCCCCGCCGCCCGCGCCGTCACGTTCCACGCCTGGGCCTAACCACCCCGGCCGCCATCCGCTGCCCCGCCGCCCACCGGGGCCGCGGGGCTTTCGCATACCCCACCCATCCATAGAGGAGAGCACTGTGGGTACCCGCGTTCAGCACATCGTCTTCGACGACCTCGACCACAGCACCGACAACGTCGCTTCCGTTGGGGCTCTGGCGGCGATGGCAACGCGGTTGCGCGCCATTTCCGCCGGTCCGGGCACTTCAGGCGTCTTCCGGCAGTGGGCGACAAATGTCGTGCACGAGCGCGTATCGATTAGTGGGTGACTCTGCCGGGAGGCAACGTCCGGGTGCCAGCAGCAGTCCGGGGGATCGGTCACTCGGTGCTCGTGAAAGATCGGCTGGGGAGGGCGTCCAGCTCGCCCGTCCAAGTGTCCGCAGCCGCCAGGATCTCTCCGACTCGGAGCGGCAGTTCGACTGTGTATTGGGCGGAGTGAGGATTGTCGTCGCGCAGCCAGGGCGGCGCTGCTTCGGCGGTGAAGTGGATGCCGACGACGAGTTCGTCACCGTCGCGTGCCGTTGTGGAGAAGCCCAGAGCGGGCTCCATGAACGCAAGCGACGGCTCGCCGCCGCGATCCGGCCCGATTTGGCCGCTGGCCACCTGGCGGAGCCAGGTGGCCAGCTCGCGTGCTTCTCCGATGAGAAGGCAAGGGTCGGTGAACGACCAGGTTCGATCGCCAAGGTCGACGGTGCCGCTGATGACCAGCCACTGGTCGTCCCACGCTCCGGCGTCGGGCGGGAACTGCCAGCGCACCGGTCGCAAACTCACTGTGGGCCCGTTGCTTGCTTCGATGAGCACACCGCGACTTTAGAGCGTCTGTCTCCCCGGCCGGGCGGCGTTGAGTTGGACCATCAATTCGCGGTTCGCGGCGCGGGCTGCGGCGAGTTCGTCGCTGCGGTCGGCGAGCTGAGTCCGCAGGTCGGCGACGGCCTGTTCGAGTTGGGCGACGCGTTGCTGAAGGGCTTCGACGTCGGCAGGGGCGCCGAGCCCCGACTCGTGCCAGGTCTCTTGGCCGATGGTCTCGGAAAGTCGGCGTTCCAGTTGGGCGATGCGGCGGGCCATGCGTGTGTTGCGTTCGGTGAGATTCGCCAGGTCTGCGAGCAGGGACTTGCGGCTGACCTGCGGGCCGGCGGGTCCGTTGTCGGGTTGGGCGGCGCGGGCCAGCACGGCGGCGTGCAGGTCTGTGTGCCGATAGATCAGGCTGCGGTGCACTCCGGCGCGGCGTGCGACGGCCGAGACGCTGATCTCGTGGCCGTCGGCGCCGAGGTCGTCGAGGGCCTTAAGGACGCGGCGGCGACGGCGGGCGGAGTCTTCACCGCGGACGCGGGCGAGAGGGCTGGCCGATGACGGGTGGCTCATGCTTCCCGCTCCAGCCGCAGGTTGGGTTCGGCGGCCCGGATGCCGGGGGTGCCGAGGTGGACGGTTCGGGTTCGGCGCAGCATCGTGACGGCGTCGCGGATCTGTTGCTGCTCGTCGTCGGTGAGGACGTCGAGCTCGGTCTCAACGCGGCGGATCAACTTGCGCAGCCGGTCGATTTCTTGGTCGGAGGGTGTGGCCTCGGCGCGTGCCCAGTCGTCGAGCTCGGCCGCGGCGGTGGCCCGTTCGCGGTCGTGCAGCAGCTTGTCCAGGTAGGCGCGCAGGTCTGGCAGGTAGGACGGGTCGGTGCGGAAGTGGTCGCAGCCGAGGCAGCGGAACCGGAAGGGGCAGGCGTGCCCGGCTGCCTTGACGTTGCTGGGTTCGGCGCAGACGCCGAACGGAACGGCGACCTGGCCGACGCGCATCCGGGTGTGTTCGTGGTCGAGGAGTGTCTTGGCCTGCTGCCAGAGCCGGTCGCCGTGCCGGTCGAATTGGTGCGACACGAGCCGGTCGACGGCGGTGCGGGTGCGCTGCTCGGTGACCCGGTAGTAGGTCTGCGTGGTGTTGAGGGACCGGTGTCCCATCAGCTCGCGCAGCACGTCGACGGGGGTGCCGGCGTCGGCGTGCCGTTGGGCGTAGCTGTGCCGGTAGGCGTAGAGCGTGATTTCGTCCTTGGGGTATCCGGTGCCGTCGGGGTTCTGTAGGGGCGGCATGGTGTCGAGCCATTCGCGGTGCGCTTGCCCGAGGAACATGCCGCGGTAGGGCTTCGTGCCATCCGGGTTGAAGGACGGGTTGGGGAACAGCGCCAGCTCGCCGACCGGCGTGCCTGGGTATCGCGTCCTGACGCGGTCCTTCTGCTCGGCGATCAACGCGGCGGTGGAGTCGGCGATCGGCAGCCGGCAGCCGATCCGGTTGTTCTTGAAGTCCTGGTAGATCAGCACGTGCTTGCCGTCGTCGTCGGTGCGCAGGCAGTCCCAGGGCAGCCTCTGAATCTCGTCGGGCCGGCGTCCGGTGTCGATGAGCACCTCAAGGGCCAGGCGTACGTGTCGGCCGTTTTGAGGCTGGCCGCGGCGCCCGTCACGGCGTGCGGTCTCGATGGCGGGCAGACGCTCGCAGAGTTGGGCGAGGATGTGGCGGGGCAGTGCCCGGCCGCCGCCGTCGTCGTTCGGAGCCCGGGGGATATCGCCTTTGCGCATGGCGAAGTCGTCGGGCAACGCGGCGAGCATCTGGGCGGGGCGGGTCAGGCCGAGTTCGCGGATATCCCGCAGGAAGCGGGACGACCACTGGCAGATCGTGACTCGGAGGCGGGCACTGACCTGGCCGGTGTGTTCCAGATAGGCGAGTCGTTGCAGGAACGCGACGATGTCCTCTCGCCCGAGCAGGCCAGGGTCGTCGCCGGCGTCAGCCCGGTTGATCCGCAGACTGTCCGACAGCCGGGTCAAGCAGGTCACCATCCCCATGAGGGCGTTGGGGACGTTCTTGCCGTAGCGGCGTGGGATGGCGTCGACCGCCCACGTCTTCGCGGCCCGGCGCAGCCATTCCTGGCGCAATCCGGTGAAGTCCATCCGGCGGCCCTTTCCGAGCCCGAAAACCTCCATGTCCCACACGTCCTTGAGCTGCTCAAGCTCAGGCGTGGACAGCCCGCGGCGCACGTCGTCGTTCATCGTGCGAACGATCCCGATAGACAGGGTGTTCGGGCGCGCGACCAACTCGACGAGCGTGGTGATCTGCTGGGATCGGGCGTCGTCGCAGATCTGCCGCAAGTCGCTCGGCTTGAGGCGAACTTTGCGGGCGAGCCGCTGCTGCACTGCATAGAGCAGCTGGACCACGACCAGGTCCGGAAGCCCGCGAAGGCTCACGGTGGTGCCGCCGGCGATGCCGGAACTGGTGCGGCAGAACTGTTCAAGGTCGGCCGGCTCGCCGCGCTGGTGCCGCTGACCCCAGCGCCAGTGGTGACCGGCGCAGAACCAGCGGCGTCCCTTGCGTTTGCGGTGGCAGGCGACCACCGAGCACCAACCGGGGTGTGGCGCCGGCACGACATCGGGCCGAGCGAGGAACTCCTCCAGCGAGGTGGCTCCGACCCGCCGGTATTGCGCCCAGTGCCGCTCACACACCCGTCGACGGCAGGAAGACCAGTCACACGGACAGCCCGCGACCTCGCACGGTTCCGTGGAGCCGGTGGCGATCTTTTGCGTGGTCGCCAGGAACGTCTCGACGTCCAGGCCGCTGCGTTCCCACCGGGTGGTGCAGCTGCGACACAACGCACCGGCCGTCTTCGCCCGCCCGTCGCAGTCGCGCACTCGACAGGTCCGATAGCCCAGGAGGGGGTGCGCCGGTGACGGCCGCACGACTTTTCCATCCTCATCCCAGCGCAGCTCGGCGAGGAACTCCGGGTTCAACAACTGGCGCAACCGCTTCAGCGCCGCTGGCGCCCGATCCGTTCCGGGCCCGAGAGCCAGAGCAGGTTCGAGGGCATTCGGCAACGTCGCCGCAGTGCTCATCGGCCGCCACCGTCCAGCGGCGACGCGACGCGGTCCACCGCGGCTCGCAGCCGTTCGGGCGAGGGATGCAAGTAGACCTGCGTGCTGACCACGGACGCGTGGCCGAGCAGTTCCTGCACCTCGTCGATCGCGGCGCCGGCCGCCACCACGCTGGTCGCGAAGGCGTGACGCAGAGCGTGCGGGTTCACCACACGCTCCAGGCCAGCCCGGCGAGACAGCCGGACCAGCAACTCGTTGACCCCGCCCGGCTTCATCGGCGCGCCGATCGGCAGCCCGGCCAAGTTGACCAGCGCGAAGTCGCTGCCGACGGCATCGGGCCGCGCGGCCCGTTCGACGGTGTATTGGTCGTGCGCCTGGACCACGAGGAAGTCGACCGGCACGGCCCGGCTGCGGCGCGACTTCGCCCAAGCGCCATTGACGTTCTCCCTGCGCACGACGTGAAGGTGCGAACCGCCGACTCGGCAGCCCAAGTGCGTGGCGTCCACGACGAAGTGAATGTCCTCTCTGCGCAGGCCGACCGCCTCGCTGCGGCGCAACCCGGCACGGGCCATCAGCAAAATCAGGAACCGATCGCGGGCCGACCGGCAGGCGCGCAGCAGGGCCATGACCTCTGCGTCACTGGCGAGGTCGACCGGGGCCTGGGGCACTGCCGCCCGATGGCGGATCTTGGCGTAGTAGCGCACCCCGCTGGCCTCGCCCCGCACCTCCGGCGGCAGGTCACGATCGTCAGACACCTCGTAGAGCATCCGCAGGATCTCGACCGGGGCAGCGCCGACCGAGACCTGGTGCTTGAGGAACTCCCGCACGGCGGCCAGCACGGCGTTCACCCGCCGCGGGCCGCGCACCGGCTTCTGGTCCCCACCGGCGGCGAAGGTGTCGTGCCCGTCGCCACTCGCGTGGCGCAGCCAGAACATGAACGTGCCGAGCCGGGCCGCCCCGTCGCGCCAGTCCAATCGCGTTCGTCCGCACCAGAGCAGGTAGAGCTTCAACGCCGCGGCGTACGTGGCTGTCGTGGATTCGGCCTGATCGCGGCCGAACCGCACGTGACGCAGAAACGCGTCGGCCTCCGGAATCGGCGTCAGGGTGGCCTCGGACAGGACAGTCCAGTACCGGACTCCCGACGGCAACCGGACCGGAAGCGTCCGCAGGTTCATCTGTTCGCTCAGCAGCACCCGGGCATCTCAGCAACAACTGCGACGTGCCCGACGCCCGAACAGGACGTGTCGGACACAGGTTCACCGCATCAGGGGAAGCGACAGCGCGCGACACCTGCTGACACCCAAGGGAACGTCGCCACGTACCGGTTCGCCGTCGAAGGCGTCCACTACGAGATCGACCTGTCCGAGCAGCACCACGGCGACCTGCGCGCCGCGCTTGCCCCATTCATCGCCGCCGGCCGCCGGCAGCCCCGCACCGCAGCGAAGGCCCGGTCCGGTGATTCCACAGCCTTGACCCGGCGGATGCGTGCCTGGTGGATGGCCAATGCAGAGCACCTGCAGCTGCCCCCGTACTCCAGCCACGGGCGAGTCCCCGACGCTGTCCGCGCGGCTTACGACAACCACCACTGACCGCACCCCGGCTGGCACGTCCCGGATCGCGACGGCGCCTCCGGCTGGAGGCGCCGTTTGCCATGCCCGCGGACCTGCCCAGAGCCCGGGAACCGCACGCCCCATTCGCAGAGCCTGCCGCGACGGCGTGTCGCCAGCACGCGACCTGCCCGTTCGGCCTGGTCGAGGCGACTTGACCACATCCGGAAACGAAGCGTGGATCAAGTCCACGCCCCCTCACCAGGAAGGAGCGCACCACCTCATGACCACCACCCAGCGCCCGCCGATCGGACGCGCCGACACCGCACCCACCGCTGCGCAGAAGGTCGTTGCGGCGATGTGGACACTCGGCACGCCGGCCACCCCGAAGGCGATCGCGGAAGCGGCCGGAGTCGGCTACTCCACCGTCACCCCGATCCTGCGCAACCTGCTCGCCGACGAGCAGGCCGTCAAGACCGACAGCGCCACCGGACCCGCCGAGTGGCAGCTCACCGCCACCCTGCCTACCCCCACCCCGATCGGGGACGAAACGCCGGTGCAGCAGGCAACCGCGACCAACCCCGCATCCGACCCGTCCGCGGCGGCAAGCGTTGCGGACGGGCACGACCACGCGTACCGCGACGACATCCCGCACGCCGGCGACACACCGGAGGCGGACCACACACCGCAGGCGGGTGACGCCGCGGACGCGGACAGCGGTGCGGACCCCACCCCCGACCCTCAGCCCGACACCGACACCGACACCGACACCGACGGTGCGCCGAAATCGGGCACGCCCGCTGCCGAGCACGCCACGCCGGAAGCATCGGCGGACGCCGGGCAGCAGCCGACAGGGCGGACCTACCGCAAGCCGGTCCAGCCGCGACGGCCGAAGGGCGAGCTGCGCGCCGCCGTCCTGACCGTCCTGACCGGATCACCGGAGCAGGCGTTCAAGGTGTCCGAGGTGTGCAAGGCGATCGACGCCGCGAACGCCGACGGCACGTCGAACAAAGCCGGTGCCGGAGCGGTCGCCAACGCCCTCGACAAGCTCGTCACCAGCGGCGACGCCCAGCGCGTCGAGGAGGCGAAGTACGCCACCTATCAGGCCGCTCCCGCGGGCGGCTGACACCCACCAGGGGTAAGCCCGAGCCGGCCGTCCTGCTTGGAGGCTGACGGCCGGCCCGGTGCTCCTTAGCTAGGAAGGAGCGTTTCGCAGTGTTGCAGAACTGGCAGAACATCACCATCGGCGTCCTTACCGCCGCCCTGCTCCTCAGCCTCGCCGTGATCCTTGTGCAGCGGCAATGGGTCATCCGGGCCCGCCACGACGCCGCCCACGACGACCTCACCGGCCTACCGAACCGGCGCACCGCCGCACGTCATCTGCGCGCAGCGCTGCGCCGCGGCCAGCCGACCGGGATCGTGCTGATCGACCTCGACCGTTTCAAGACGATCAACGACACCCACGGCCACGACGGCGGCAACCAAGTCCTGAAAGAGGTCGCCCGCCGCCTCGACACCCTGACCGACCTGCCGGTCCCGATCGACATGGCGGCCCGGTTGTCCGGCGACGAGTACCTGCTCATCGTGCACGGCGACCGCGACGCCACCGCCGCCGCCGCACACGCCGCCCTCCACGCCATCACCAGCCGACCCATCAACGTCGCCGGCCAGCCCGTCACGCTCACCGCCAGCGCCGGATGGACCACCGCGAGTCTGGGCACCACCACCCGCGAGCTGCTACACACCGCCGACACCGCCATGTACCAGGCGAAACGCGACGGCCGCGCCACCCAGCGAGGCGCCGCCACCCCCGCCGACGCCGAAGGTATCGGACGGCTGCCACGCCCCCGCGACCTGCGCGATCAGCCCACCGCCGAGCACCCGATCTCACCGCGATCTACCCGACTGTTCGAGGAGTACCCGCACCATGGCTGACACCACCGACCTGTATTTCGACCTGCCCGCCGCGCTACGCCTGGCCGAACACGCCGCCACCGCCCCCGAACACGCCGCCTCCTACAGCGAATCGACCGACGGCGTCGTCTGCCCGGGCGCGCTGGTGTTCGTCAAGGACGACGGTGTCTACCTGATGTCCTCCGGTAGGCCCGGACCCCGCCACGACCAGGGTGGCCACCACGTCGCCTTCGCCCACGGCTGGACACCCGACAGCCTTCGTAACCCACATTCGACGCACCTCGGCGGCGACGACTTCGCCGAACACCTGCACTTGACCGAACCGCTCAACGACCACGGCGGCACCCTGCTCGCCCTGCTGCGCGACGGCCACACCCGAGGGCACCGCTATCTGGTCCTCAAGGTCGACGACACCGCCTTCGACATCGCGATCAGCCGCGACGGACCACCCGCCCCCTGCCCCCCCCCCGCACCCCCCCCCCCGCAGGGCTCGGCACCCCCCGGGTGGCCGCGCCCTTCGGCGATTCACACCCCCCGCCCACCCGGATCGGAGCCACCGCTGTGCTGTCCTTCGACACCGTCCACGCCATCACCGACCACCTCTACCTCGCCGACGCCGCCCACCCCACCGACCGGCTCACCGCCGCCCCGGCACTCCTGCTGCTGCACGAACCGTCCCGAGCGACCACCCGGCGACTCGTGCGCGGCGTCGAGATCCCGCTGCCCGACGGCGACGACACCGCCCTGCCCGAACACCTGCACCACCTCGCGCACGCGGTCGCCGCCCTGACCCGAACGCCCGTGTTCGCCGCAGCAATCGCCGGTCGGACGATGCTCGCCGCCGCGATCCGGTACGCCGACGTCACCGTGCACGCCGACACCGTCGCCCTGACCTATCGGGTCGACGCCGTCGACACCGACGGCCGGCTCTACCGCCTCACCCGCGGACCCGGCGACAGCACCCCCACCCTGCTGATCGACGACATCCCCGACCCCGCCGCGCTGCCCGCCACCCATCCCGGGCTGGCCGAGGTCCTGGCCGCCCTGGCGGCCCGACACGCACCTGCCGCCGACGCGCGCTGACCATCCCCGCTGCAGCAGCACATCGCACACCGCACCGCATCCACTTCAAGGAGACGAACGTGAGTACCCACCCGTACGCGGTCGGCGACCGCGTCATCATCAGCCCCGACCTGGCCCGCGCGTCCGAACTCGGCGTCGTCTGGACCGTCACGAAACACCTCAAGGTCAACGACGTGATCGAACGGGCCGACGGCACCGGCCGCCCGATGCGGATCAACCCGCTCGACCTGCGCCACGCACCCGCCGACGCACCGACGCCGAGCCCGGCAGCGACGGCCGAGGTGATCCCTTACCTGGCGCCGCTGTACCCCGGCACCCTGGTGACCATCACCGGGCCGCGGTGGACGAAGCCCGCCGACACCCTCTACACGGTGCTGCGCGACCAGGGCGACCGCCGCGTCTCCTGCGTGCAGCTCGGCGGCGACAACGGCCGTTACTGGCGCGTCGGACGCTCCATGATCACCGTCGTCGACCCGGCCCGGGTCCGCTGCCCGCCCCCCGCCGCGACCCGGTACACCCCCGGGCGCCGCCCCGCGGCCGGCCGGTGGGGGGGCGGGGCGCCCGCGCGCCGGCCCACAACCCATGTTCCCGACGCCGTCCCTGATGGAGGACCTGTCATGCCCGCGTACCTCACACCTTTCTGCCCGCCGACCAGCTCGCGTCGATCGCGGCGCCCGACCCCAGGGCAGGTGAGGACGCGATGACCCGCAAAGCCGTCGGCGCGATCGCGATCGGCGTCTTCGTGATCATGCTGCTGTGCTCCGGCATCGTCGGCTCCGTCTTCGGCGGCGGCGCTGGGCTGCTCGGCTGCGGCATCACCGTCTCAGGAGCCCCCACCGACCAGGCGTCATCGGCCGCACCGTCCGCGACGCCGTCGGCCGTCGTGCCGTCCGGGCCGCCGCAGGTCCCCGGCTACACCGATGAGCAACTCGGCAACGCCACCGCCATCATCACCGTCGGCCGGCAGAAGAACATCCCGCCGCGCGGCTGGATGATCGCCGTCGCCACCGCCCTGCAAGAGTCAACGCTGCGCAACCTGCCGTACGGCGACCGTGACTCCGTCGGGCTGTTCCAGCAGCGCCCCTCGCAGGGCTGGGGGACGCCGGCGCAGCTGCAAGACCCCACGTTTGCGGCGGGGAAGTTCTACGACGCTCTCGCGCAGGTCGAGGGCTGGCAGCAGATGACCGTGACCAACGCCGCCCAGGCCGTGCAGAAGTCCGCTCTGCCGGACGCCTACGCCAAGTGGGAGGCCGACGCCACCGCGATCGTCGTCGCGATCACCGGCGTGCCCCCGGCAAGCCTCGCCGGCTGCGGCATCATCAGCCCGCAGGGCTGGACCCAGCCGCTCCGCGCCCCGGTCAGCTCCGGGTTCCGCACCTCCGAGCGGCCCGGCCACGACGGCGTCGACCTCATGGTCGCCAAGGGCACTCCGATCCACGCCGCGTCCGCCGGCATCGTCAAGACCGTCCGGTGCAACATCAGCCCACCGTCGCACGGCTGCGACCAGGATGGCTCCACCTGGACCCCGGGGTGCGGCTGGTACGTCGACATCGAACACGCCGAGAAGGTCATCACCCGCTACTGCCACCAGCTACGCCGCCCCGACGTCACCGAAGGCCAGCAGGTCGCCGCCGGGCAGGTCATCGGGGTCAGCGGCAACTCCGGGCACTCGTCCGGCCCGCACCTGCACTTCGAAGTCCACCTTGGTGATGGCTCAGCGCTGTCCGCTGTGGACCCGGTGGCCTGGATGCGCGATCACGGCGCTCCGCTGGGCTAGCGCCCCCGGTACCCGCGTCGCAGCGGACGCGGCTCCCGCAACGCACCCACAGCACGACTGTACCCGCCGACAACCGCTTGTGAAGGAAGGCGCCATGAGCGAACAGCAATCCTGACCCGCCCACGGCCGTATCGCCGTCAACCTCACCCCACGCGGCAGCACCGCCCTGACCGCCATCGTCGAGCACACCGGCGACAACATCACCAACACCGTCATCGCGTCCCTGCGCAGCACGGCCACCCTGCTGGGCTTGGCCCACCCCGACGGCACAGTCCACGTTCAGGCACCGGACCAGACCCTGCACATCGTGCACCTGTTCTAGACCGCGCAAAAGCACGTGCGACGACGCCGTGCAGGCCGGACGCCGTGTCCGGACCTGCCTTGATGCCCCGCCCGCACGCGTGCGGCCCCACCCAGCCCGACGGAAGGACCACTGCCATGTCCTACGACATCCTGATCGAGAAGTACACCGGCCACAGCATCACCGACGCCGAACTCAGCGCCGTCCGCGACACCGGCGGCATCCTCGCCGAGCTGGTCGACATGCTGCGCACCACCGTGCACAGCCTTCAGAGCAGTGAACAGCAGCTCCTGCGGGTCGCGGCGTCACTGCAGGAGACGGCCACGAACATCCGCGCCAACGTCGACGCCGTCGCAGGCCAGCCCATCCGGCACCTCAACAGCATGGGCGAGTTGCTGTCCACCGGCGTGTGTACCGACTTGCTCATCGCCCAGCGTGCGGAGCGCATCCAGCACCTGCAAGCCCTCGTCTGGCTGTGGCGGCACCGCGCCACGCCCGCCGAACCGGTCACCGCGAGCGCCGACGCCGACGCCGCCTGATCCTGCGCGGGCGGTTCACCAGCGCTCCCCAACCACCCACCACACCAAGGAGTCTTGCCATGCCGCACGACGGCCATGAGCCCGAGTACAACCACGAAACGATCCTCGAGCAGGTCATCCGTGCGCTGCTGACCAGCGACGATCTCGACGAGTTGAGTCATGACGCCGGCACTGCGGCCCTGATCGACCGCGATGGTGAACCGGTCACCGTTCTCAGCGCGCTGACCTACACCGACGCCGGCGTTCTCACCCTCGACAAGGGCGTGTATCTGGAGCTGTCTGACGGCAGCCGCTTCGGCCTGACGATCTCCGCCTCGTCCCGCGGCCACGGCGGCGCCACCGTGCGCCCGCCCTCCTGACCGGCGGATTCCGGCACCCCACCCTCTTTCACCCGCAGCCCACCCGGGCCCGGGGACATCACCATGCGAGAGGCAACCGAGATGACCGAGAAACAACCCACCACCGACCCCACGGCCCACCTCGCGACAGTGGACGGCCCGATCGCGGACACCGTCCTTCAATCGGTCCGTGACGCTGCGGGCAAGGCCGGCGCGGCAGCCGCCGACACCTGGGCCCACACCGCGCTGCGCACCCGCGACCTGCAGGACGCCGCCAACATCGCCCGCGAGATCATCGCCACTCTCGACAGCAGCGGCAACGACAGCCCGGCACCACAAGACACCGCGCTGACGGCCGTCGCCGCCGCCTACACCGCTGCGGCCGGCCCGCACGCGCCCGGCTTCGACGACCTGACGCCCGCCGGCCGCGACGAACTGCACGCCACCTACCTCGAGGTCCACGCCCGGGTGCGGCGCCAGCACACCGCGGCGCACTGCCGCACCGCCCTCGCCGGGCATGTCCCGGCAGGGGACTGGTCACACCTGGCTTACGACAAGATCGGGATCGGTGGGATCGGGGTGTTCGCCGGCGACTGGGCCGGTTACCGCACGGCGGACGGTACCGACCGGATCCGGGTCGGGTTCGTCGGGCTGCTCATCGACACGTGGAACGGGTGGGCCGTGTTTACCTGCACGCGGCAGGTGGCAGAGGCGATCGTCGCCGACCAGGGCTGGATGCGCGCCGATCTGCACGCCCGCGAGAGTGCCCGAGGTCAATCGGAGACGGAGGCCGCCGCGAGCGTCGACGCGTCGATGTGCGCAATGTGGTTCGACGGCGACACCATCGTCGTCGACCAGCGCGCCGTCGACCAGGACCCCGACTCCATTGACCGGATCACAGCCCGAGCGGACGGTAGCAGGGTCGTGATGGGCTGGAACTGGTGCTGGACGGTTGTCTCGGGTGTTTAGCCGATCGTGGTGATCTGCTGGCGGATGATGAAGACGCCGGTGTCGAGGTCTACGTCGAGATCGCGGAGTCCGACGGCTTCTCCGCGGCGCAGCCCGCGGTACAGAATCAGCGCGAACATCGGGTAGAGGACGATGTCGTGGGCTTCGGCGTAGTCCAGGAACTCGCCAGCCAGGTTGGGCGTCCAGACCATGACGGGGCTGGGTCGTTTCCCGGTGGCCTTCCAATGCGCGACCGCCGCGGGCGTCCAGACGCGGGCCTTGGGTCGTTTCCCGGAGGGCAGTTCGACGTGGGCGGCGGGATTGAACTCGATGAGGCGTTCAGTGCGGATCGCGTCGTTGAGGGCTTTGCGGAGCACGGTGCGGATGCGGTGCATGGTCGCCGGTCCGGTGGTGCGAACACCGCGCACGCTCGCCCGGATGGCCGGGTCGTCGCTTTCCCGGGCAAGGTCGATCTCGATGTTGCGTTCGCCGATCGCGTCAAACATCGCTTGCACATGGTGCACTCTGAGTTGATCTACTGGGATGTGTCCGAGGTGCGGTAGAAGGTGGATGCGCTGGATGCTGCCGTACGCGGATGGTGGTGGCCTACCCGCCACGACCGACACCGACCCGGCGCCGATCGCCGCATAGGATCGACCTGTGACGCCGCGGTGCGAACGGATGGCGTCCTTTGTAACGGGCGGGTAGCCGATTGTGGTGATCTGCTGGCGGATGGCGACGGCGCCGGTGTCGAAATCGGTATCGACGTCACGCAGTGACGCAGCCCCCGAGTACAAGAGCGCGAACATCGGGTGGCAGACGATCGCCGGAGTCCCGACGCGGGCCTCGGGTCCTTTGCCGGAGGGCAGTTCGACGAGGCGGCTGGGTTGAACTCGGTGAGACGTTCGGTGCGGATCGCGTCGTTGAGAGCCTTGCGGAGGACGGCGCGGATACAGTGCATGGTCGCCGGGAGGTCGGACGGGCACACGGGCGGCGTCGATTCCGGGACAATGTCTGCACACGACCGACGGGGGACCTGTGTGGACGAGCCGCTGCAGCCTGAACGTTTCCGTACTCTGCTTCGACGGCACGCCGGCGGTGTCGTCGTCATCACTGCGGCTGGGCAGAAGCCTGTGGGTTTCACCGCCACGTCGTTCACCTCGGTGTCGCTGGAACCGCCCCTGGTGTCGTTCTGCGTAAGTCACGCGGCGTCAAGTTGGTCCGCAGTGCGAGACGCCCCATTCGTCGGGGTTCACGTGCTGGCGAACCATCAGGAGGGTCTTGCGCGCCGGTTCGCCGCCGCGGGGGTGGACCGCTTCGCGGCACCGACACGGTGGCAGCCTGGCCCCCGTGGCGTTCCGGTTATCGACGACGTCTCCGCCGTGCTCGTCTGCCGGACCGTCCAGCGGATCGCTGCGGGCGACCACTCGCTCGTACTGGCCGAACCCGTCTTCGGCGATGTGCGCGCGGGCGCGAGAAACCCGCTCATCTACCACATGGGGCAGTACCGCCGCCTGGCCGACGCGACGTGACGGCACTGAGACGGGGCATCGCGTCGGGCGCCCCTGTGGAAGGATCGCTGCGTCTCGCGCAGTACCCGTGCGGGCATTGTCGCGATGGACATCCTCCCCGCTACTGAAGGAAGGTCCGTGACGTGAGGTTGCTCAGACTCGGCCCGCCCGGCCGCGAGAGCCCGGCGGTCCTCGACGAGTCCGGCCAGCTTCGGGACATCCGGACGCTGACCGCGGACATCGATGGTCCGTTCCTCGCCTCGGCGGGGCCGGGCCGCGTGCGCGCGGCCCTCGACGCGGGCGAGCTGCCCGGGCTGGACGGAGAAGGACTGCGGGTCGGCCCGCCGATCAGGCCCGGCAAGATCGTCGGAATCGGCCTCAATTACCGGGATCACTCCGCCGAGACGGGCGCCTGGGAGCCCGAGGAACCGGTGGTGTTCCTCAAGCCGGCCGACACGGTGGTCGGGGCCTACGACCGCCTGCTGCTCCCACGGGGAAGCACCAAGACGGACTGGGAGGTCGAGCTCGCCGTCGTGATCGGACGCCCGGCGCGGTACCTCACCTCGGAGGCCGAAGCCTTGTCGCATGTCGCCGGGTACACCATCGTCAACGATGTCTCCGAGCGGGAGTTTCAGCTCGAACGAGGTGGTCAGTGGGACAAGGGTAAGTCCTGCGAGACGTTCAGCCCGCTGGGCCCGTGGCTGGTCACGCCCGATGCGATACCCGATCCGCAGTCACTTCGCCTGGAGCTGTGGGTGAACGGTGCGCAGCGGCAGAACGGCAGCACGAAGGACATGATCTTCGGCGTGGCACACCTGATCTGGTACGTGAGTCAGTTTATGGTGCTGCACCCAGGCGACGTGATCATCACCGGCACACCCGCCGGCGTGGCACTCGGCCAGCCCGATCCGAAACCGTACCTACGCGAGGGAGACGTGGTCGAACTCGCAATCGAGCACCTCGGGCGCCAACGCCTGACGGTCGCCCAGGGCTGACCGCACCGCTGCACCATCCTGTACCGAAAACGGGGAAAGAGAACGTCATGTCATCGACCAGTCATCGGATCGTCGCGACGGGGCAAAGGAGGCGGGCATGACGTCGGTGAGCGTGATCGTCCCCACGATGGGAAAGAACGAGTATCTCGAATACACGCTCGCCTCGCTGGTGCGCCAGACACATCGCGATTTCGAGGTCATCGTCGTCAACGACGGCGGCAATCCCTCCACCGAGGACCTGGCGGCGACATACGGCAAGCACTTCGAGCTGACGTACCTCATGCGCGAACACGGCGGGCGGTCCATCGCCCGCAACCACGGCCTGCGCGCGGCGACCGGTCAGCGGGTCGTCTTCATGGACGACGACCGCATCGCCGTTCCCGACCTGCTCGCCCGGCACGCAGCCCACGACGACCGTACCGTCACCATTGGCTGGAAGCGGCGCGCGGTGACGGTGTGGAAAAAGGACGGCGCGCTGGCCGCTACCGACTCCGACCTCCGCCTCATTCAGGAGCGCTTCGCCGATCATCTTGCCCAGGACGCACCGGGCGACCAGCGGCTGATCTCCGTCGACGCCCTCGTGGACGACTTCGATGCCGCCGCTAAGCTCATCGACCTCGGCGACGAACGGGACAATCACCGCGACATCGTGCACATCTTCTCCCCGGAGCTGGACGGCTTCGACATCCCGTGGTCGCTGGTCACGACGGGGAACCTGTCGGCGAGCCGCGCCGCCCTGGTGGAGATCGGCGGCTTCGACGAGGGCTATGTCGGCTGGGGAATCGAGGACGTCGATCTCGGCTATCGACTCCACAACCTCGGTCTGCGGACGATTGTGGACCTGGACGCGGTGAGCCTCCACCAGATGCACCCGCAAGGCCAGACGGCCGCGGCCGTGGCGGTCCGTCGGCGAGGAGCCGAGTCGCTGCGCAATGTCCAGTACTTCTGCCACACCCACGGCACCCTGGAGGCATACCTGTACTGGCAGGTGCTCACGCACAAGTACAGCCTGCTGCAGGCGAACCACCTGCTCCGCGAGATTCGTGCGATTGGTTCGGACACGGTCCGGGCGGAGATCCTGCGGTTGTACGCCACGACCCTGCCGCCTGCGCCATCCGGAATGCCCGTACGAGGCGTCAACCTGGATTGCGCCGTCCAGCCGTTCGCCTCCGCGAACTGATCACGTCGTAGGGCCCGGCGACAGCCGTCGCCGGGCCCTACGCGGGCTGGCATCAGCTCGTGGACGTGCCGATCCGGGCGTGCGCCAAACTGGCGCTGATGACCGCTGCCATGCCGTCGACGTTCACGAAGCGCGGATCGATCAGAGCGTCATCGCTCAGTTGCAGCTGGAACGCCGACTCGACGTGACCGAGTAGGTGCACCACCCCGAGCGAGTCGAGGTAGCCGGCTTCGAACAGGTTGACCTGCCGGTCGAAGTCGGGGTCGTCCGCGGCGACGTTGCCCTCCCGACGAACGAAAGCTTCCAGGTCCGCCGCGATGGATTCGGTCGGGTCGGTCTCCACGATCACACGTACCTCCAGTGTTTGATCTGCTCAGGCTGGCATCGCGCGGGAAGCGTGCCGCGCGACACCGATGCGGCTGACGACGTCGTCGAAAAGGTGCGCGTTCACGTTGAGTGCGAGCCGGAAATGGCCGGGTTCGTGGAAGACGCTCGACGGCATCGCCAACACACCTGCCTGGGCGACGCGGTCGACGAAGGCCCAGTCATCCCCGTCAGGACAACGCACGTAGACGAACGCGGTCCCCTGTCCGGGCACAACGTCGAACCCGCGCTCCACGAGCAACCGACGCATGTGCAACTGGTCGGCCCGCAACAGGCTCTGGTCCGGCTGAAGGTCGGCGATCTCGGTGACCACCTGTTGCATCAGCGCGGTGGGAGCGCAGACGCCGGTCGACCGCAGGGCCCGATCGAGCGCCGTGTACACGGTCGATGACTGCAGTCCGGGGCCGAGAGCGAGGTATCCCGTGCGCTGGCCCTGCAGCGACCACGCCTTTCCGAAGCTGTAGACACTGACGGTGTGTGGGTGGAGTTCCATCGGACTCGTGACCGCCGCGCCGTCCCATACCTGGTCCCGGTGCACTTCGTCGCTGACCAGGACGATGTCCCGCCCCGACACCTCAGCGGCGGCCGCGAGCACGTCCGCCAGCGCCTGAAGTTCCTGGCGGGTGTGCAGAACGCCGCTGGGGCAGGCAGGCTGACTGATGATCACGCCGGCGGTGCCGGCGCTGCACCCGGCGGCCACGGCAGCCGGGTCGATCCGCTTGTCAGGGCCGCTCGGCACCTGGACCACGCGGACGCCGAGCCGCTCCAGGTACAGCGGGTAGTCCATCCACCCCGGCGTCACCATCACCACCTCGTCACCCGGCTCGAAGAGCGCCGCGAAGGCCAGGGACAGTGCCGCCGTCGCGCCGGGTGTCAGGAGGATGTCGCGAAAGCCGAGGCGTACGCCGAACCGGCGGCTCAGGGCGGCGGCGACCCGCCTGCGCGGCACCGTCCGGCCCCCGAACGGCGTGTACTGCAAATCCGACTGCGAGACGTCGGCGGCCGCTCGGCGCAGCGCCTCCATGGCCCGCGGATCGCGAGTCGCCTGGGGGTTCGGGAACGACAGGTCGATGACACCGGCACCGGCCCGGCGCATCGTGCCGGCATGCAGGCCGGCGAAGCGCTCCAGAGCGGCGTGGTATCGCTCCGGCTCAGCGCGCACGACCGGCCGTCCCAGCAGCCCGGCCGAGAACGTCGACACCACCGCCCTTGACCTGGTCCTTCACACCTGCCCTGTCGATCTTCCCGGACGTGGTCCGGGGCAGGTCGGTGAGCAGCGCGAACCGGGTCGGCCACTGATACGTGGGCATGGTGGCCCGGCAGTGGGCCACGAGATCGTCCACCTCGATGTCGGCCGGATCGCGAGGTACGACGGCCGCGACGATCTCCGGATCTCCGCCGGTCGACCGGTCCTCGGCGAACACCACGGCGCCGGCGACGAGGTCACTGGCGAGGAGACCGGCTTCAACCTCGGTGGGGCTCACACGGAAGCCGCGAGACTTGAACTGCTCGTCGCGCCGGCCGACGAAGTAGAGCAGGTCGCGCTCGTCTCGCCGCACGTAGTCGCCGGAGTGCACCACGTGTTCGGTGATCCCGCCCGGCGGGATGAACGGAGCCGGACGGAACACGCGCGCCGTGGCCTCCGGGTCCCGCCAGTACCCGGCCGCGACGGTCGGACCTCGGTGCACCAACTCGCCGACCTCGCCCCGTCCACACGGCCGGCCCGCCTCGTCGAGGATCAGGATCTCGGTGTCCGGTATGGCCCGCCCCATGGAATCCGGGAACGTGTCAACGAGATCAGGGGGCAGGTACGACGACCGAAACGCCTCCGTCAGCCCGTACATGAGAAACACAGCCGTGTCCGGGTGTGCCTCGCGGATCCGCCGCAGCGTCGCGCGCCGCAGCACCCCGCCGGTGTTGGTGATGTAGCGCAGGTCCGGCAGATCGAGGTCGAGGAAGGGTGACGGGCGGTTGACCACCAGCTCCCACAGTGGCGGAATCCCCGCCAGGCCGGTGATCCGATGACGCTGCAGTGCCCGGCAGATCTCCGGGGCGAACGTAGACCCGGCTACGACCAGGGTGCCACCGGCCACGAACGTGGCCAGGACCTGGTTGAGACCGGCGTCGAAGCTCCACGGCAGCACGGACAGAGTGCGGTCCGCCGACGTGAGCCCCAGATACCGAGCGACGATCTGGGCCCCGGCGACGAGATTGGCGTGCGTGACCATGACGCCCTTGGGAAGCCCTGTCGAGCCTGACGTGTAGATCAGCGCCGCGAGATCTCGTCCGATCGGGCGTACGCCCGGCTCGGCAGAGCTCCCTGCGGTGACGTCCTGAGCGTCGAGCAGCGGGCAGTCGAGATCCACCCCGTCGAGCTGCGCACGCATCCGCCTGCCGGCCACCAGGAGCTTGGCGCCGCTGTGTCGCACGATGTGTTCGACCTGGTAGGGCTTCAGAGAATCGTTCACGACGACCGCGACGGCGCCGATCTGGCCGGCGCCGAGGAACCATCCCAAGGCGGTTACCGAGTTTCGCTCGAAGATCGCTACCCGGTCGCCCGCGACGACCCCTCGGTCCCGCAGGGTGGCGGCCGTGGCCGCCACCCTGCCGGACAGTTCGCCGTAGGTCAAAGCCACGTGCTCGCCCTGCTCGACCGCGATCGCCGTGCGGTGCGAGACCGCGCGTTCCGCCAACAGGTCGGGCAACGTGAAGATGGTCATCATTAGTTCCTTTAAGGACGCCCGTGGTCGGAGACGGGAGCGCTGCCGGGCAACGGCAGACGGGTCAACTCAGCGGTGCGCGATGACGTAGTCGGCCATCTTGCCGACGGAGCTGAAGTGCTCCACCACGAGCTCCTCGTCAGGGATCGTGATGGCGAACTGGCCTTCGAGCCAGACAAGCAGCTCCAGGATGCCGAGCGAGTCGAATCCGGCGAACTCGCGCAGGTCCTTGTCATCGATCGACGCCACATCCGCCGCCTCCGGGACGAGTTCTCGTACCCGGTCCACCACGGTCTCGATGATCTGCTTGCGGTCAGCCATTCCCATCTCCGTCTCTTGTACACAGCAGAACCAGGTTTCCGTTGACCGCGTATGTTCCAGCGGTCGGACGTCGGCTCTGGGGGTCAGTGACAGAGGCGGGCCAACACTGCGTGACCGACTGAGTCGGCGCGGGGACGAGAGCATTCCCGGGCTCTGCGCCGGGCCGATGCCCAAAGGGGACACCCGGACCGAATTCGCAGTGGTGCGGTCTCTCGAAAGCAGCGTGGACAGACTGATTACCTTCCCCCGTTACACGGCATCCGGACCAGCTCGCTTCCCGGAAACCGCCGTCAAGGTAGCACCTCGGCGAAACGTCGGCTGCCCCGTCCGCAACGCCGTGGAACCGGGGCCGTGCGGGTCGTCTGCGACGCTTCCGTAGGCGCTCCGAGCTGCCGAAACAACCGTCAGTGTAGGGCACCGTCCACTAGCGGGGTTGCGAGGTCCGCATCGGTCGGGTTCACTTGCCGCTGCGGATTCCTTGATCCGCTGTACCTCACGGGGGAGGTCAGCATGTTCTCGTACCACCTGGCTGTGCCGTATCAGCCGAGCGACGCCCATCCTGCCGGCGGATTGCTCCGGCTCGACCCACGACCACCGTCCGCACAGTGGGCAATCCACGCCGGCACCGCTGAGTAGCAGCGCGTCACATCACGGCGCTTCGCTTCCCGCATTCACTTTCGGGCGGCGACTCTTCACGCCTACCGTCCGACAAATGCCCACTGCCGTGGCTCGGCTGTCCACAGGCGACCCGAACGGGAGATTGAACTGCATGCCCAGAACTGGTGCGGAGCACTGGCCTGACAATGCTCGGATGGAGGGGGCCCGCACGGTCTCCGGGTCCACCCGACCGGACGTCGCATCGTGAGCCACCCACCGGTCGTGCTCCTCTGCGGCGGCCTCGGGCTGCGGCAGCGCACGGAACAAGACGAAGTTCCCAAGCCGCTGCGCCCGCTGACCGACGGCCGGCCGCTGCTCGTGCACATCATGGACTACTACCGTGCTTTCGGCGTGCGGGAGATCATCCTCTGCGTCGGGTACGGAGCCGCGGCGATCGAGCAGGCCCTGGTGGACGCACTGGACGTCGCCGGACCGGCCACCGTGGACGGCAACGCGCGGACGCTGCGTACGCCGGACCTCCAGGTCACCCTCGTCGACAGCGGTGTCGCCGCCGAGAAGTGCGCCCGGCTGCTCGACGCCCAGCGGCAGGTCGGTCAGCGGGCGTTCCTGCTCGGCTACGCCGACGTCTTGTCCGACTTCGACCTCGGGGAGCTCATCGACCACCACGAGTCGGCAGGCGCGCGCCTGACGGTGGTCGCCACGCGGGTCCGCTCGCGTTTCGGTGAACTCGTCCTCGGCAGCGGACGGACGGTCGCCGCGTTCCTCGAAAAGCCGATGCAACCGGCACTGGTCTCCGCCGGCTACTTCATGTGCTCACCTCGACTGTTCGATGCACTCGCGCCGGAGCTGTCGTTCGAGGACGACGTCGTGCCGCGCCTGGTCGAGAGCGGTGAGGTGGAGGCTGTGGTCCACGACGGGTTGTGGCTCGCTCTGGACACGTACAAGGACTTCCTCGACGCGGCCGCCCTCATGGAGAAGGAGGGCTGCCCATGGCTGGCGCCGGTGTGACCGCGACCGAGGACCACGTGCGCCGATGGAACGGTCGGCGCGTCCTCGTCACCGGCCACAGTGGTTTTGTCGGCGGCTGGTTGACGGCGACGCTGCTGCGTCTCGGTGCGGACGTCACCGGTTTCTCACTCGACGCGGACGCCGACACGCAGGCGCGGTCGAAGGCGCTGGCGGTGCTCGGTGCCCGCAGCATCGTCGGGGACATCAGGAATCTGGAAGCCGTGCGTTGGGCGATGACCGGCGCGCGGTTCGACGCCGTCTTCCACCTTGCGGCGCAGCCCCTGGTGAGCACCGGCCTCGATGACCCACACGGCACGCTGACCACCAACATCCTCGGATCCGTCAATGTGCTGGAAGCGGCGCGGCGCGCCGACCCGGGCGTACTCGTCCACGTGACCTCGGACAAGTGTTACCGGAACCAGGGTTGGGTGTGGCCGTACCGCGAGGTCGACTCCCTGGGCGGCGGCTGTCCGTACAGTGTCTCCAAGGCCGGCGCGGAGCTGGTCTTCGAGGCGTACATGCAGCTGCCGACCCGTTCGGGGGCGCTTCCGCGCAGTGCCTCAGCCAGATTCGGCAATGTGATCGGCGGCGGCGACACGGCGGTCAACCGTCTGGTCCCGGACACCTTGGCGGCGCTCAGCGCGGGCCGACGGATCAGCCTGCGTCGACCGCACGCCGTCAGGCCCTGGCAGCACGTGCTCGACGTCGTGGAGGGGATGCTGCTGGCGGCCGACGGGCTGGCGGCTGGCTCCGTGCCCCCGGGTGAGGTGTACAACTTCGCGCCGCCGGGCGATGGCTCGACCGTGGCGGACCTTGTCGACGATCTGGTCCGGGAGTGGGTCGCCGCGGGCGGCTCCCCCGTGCCCGTGGAGATCGATTCGTCGGATCTCTTCGTGGAGGACGAGATCCTCCGCCTGGACGGCCGTAAGGCCGCCGGCACGTTCGGCTGGCGACACCGGTTCCACGGGACGACCGCCGCGGCCGCCATCGTCGCGTGGCATCGCGCCATGCTCGGCGGCCGCACGCCGATCGACGCCACCCTCCAGCAGATCGACGAGCACCTGCTCGCCGAGCCAACACCGCACGCAACCATTGATCGAGAGCAGGGCGGTGAACGGTGACCGACGCCAAGCACGTATTCATCTTCTCCCGGGAGTATCCCCCCGTGACCGTGGGCGGTACGAGCACGGTCGCGCGCAACCTCGCTGTCGGACTCGCGAAGCTCCGCTGGCAGGTCACCGTCATCACCACGCGACCGCAGGCCAGCGACGACAGTCACGAGGAGATCGACGGCGTCTTCGTGCACCGGATCGTGGCTGACGTCGTCTACAACACGGACACCGGTCTGGTCGACCAGAGCATCCGGATGCACCGACGCATGTACTCCGCGGCTGAGCGGCTGGCCCAGACCCGCGGCGTTCCGGACCTCGTCGCGCTGCCCGATCTCTTCTGCTACCCGGAGGCCGCCATGTTCGGCCGCCGGCACGGCCTCCCGATGATCAACATTCTGCTTCAGGACTTCCGTGCCATCACCCCGTACGACCGTGACACGCATCGGGTGACCAGCGGCGTGTCGGCCTCGCACGAGCACCTTGTCGAGCTGGAGGAGAAGGCGTTCCGCACCAGCAGCCACACCGTCTTCATCAGCAGGGCGCTGTCCGACGCGGTCACCGGTTACTACCCGGACGTCAGCGCGCCGAGTTCGGTGGTGCATCTCGGCATCGACCTCGCCGAAGTCGACGCCGTCGCGGCGGACGGCCAGTGGGCCACCCGGCGCGCCCGGCTGATGGCGGGCCACCGTGGTCCGCTGCTGGTGGCGTGCGGGCGGCTGGTGCCGGTCAAGGGATTCGCCGTTCTGCTGCGGGCGCTGGCGGCCCTCGACCTGCCCGCCGAGGGCGCGGCACCGCCCGTGCTGGCGCTCGTCGGTGTCGGACCGGAGGAGCCGCACCTGCGGAAGCTCGCCGACGATCTCGGCCTGGCTGAGCGGGTCGAGTTCCTCGGCGACGTATCGCGCCAGGAGGCGCTGGGATGGATGTCGGTAGCCGACGTCGCCGTCGTACCCAGCCTCTGGGAGTCCTTCTGTTACGTCTGTGCGGAGATGATGGCGATGGGCCGTCCGGTCGTCGCATCGTCGGTGGACTCGTTGCGTGAACTCATCCCGTCCGAGGAGTTCGGCTACCCGGTACCGGTCAGCGGACCGTCCGGCGATCGTCACCTGCGGCCGGAGGACCTGGCGTCGCGGATCAGTGCGGCGTTGGCGAATCCGGACGATGCCCGCCGCCGCGGCGAGGCGGCCCGTGGTCGGATCTGCGCGACGTTCACCAACAAGCGTTTCGCCGAGGGCGTCGCCGCGGTAGCCGACACGCTGGTGGCGGTACATGCCTGAAACGAACGGCCAGGTCGTCCCGGCGACGATCGACCGGACCGCAACGGTCGCCGACCTCGTGGCGGCCGTGGCGCCGCCCGAGCGCATGCATGCCCGGCTGGCCCAGGTACGCCAACGGACGCTGGCCCGTCCGGTGGGGAGCCTCGGCCGGCTGGACGAGATCTCGTACCAGATCGCGGGGATCCGTAGGGCCCCGCTCACCGGCCCTCTGCCCGCGGTGGTGAGTGTCCTGGCGGCCGATCACGGCGTCGCCCGCCAGGGAGTGTCGCGTTTCACGCACGGCTTAACCGGTCAGGTCCTGGGCCTGATCAACGACGGTGCGGCGCCGGTGAACCTCCTCGCGGACCGCGTGCCGGCCCGGGTGGAAACGGCCGACTTCGGGCTGGTGGAGCCGGTCGGGGATCAGCGCTACAAGGTTGCCGCCGGAACCCACGACATCTGTTCCGCGGATGCCATGACGGAGCAGGAAGCCGCGGACGCGGTGCGGAACGGGGCACGGTACGCGGCCGATCGCCTGGCCGACGCCGAGATGGTCGGTGTCGGCGAGATCGGCGTCGGCAACACGACGACGACGTCTGTACTCGCGGCCCGCCTGTTGGGGACGACAGCGGCGGCAGCCGTCGGAGCGGGCTCCGGGGTGGATTCCGCGACGGTCGCCCTCAAGCGTGCGCTGGTCGATTCCGCGTTGCGACGGACCGCCCCGGTGGCGGACGACCCGATGCGCCTGCTTGCGGCGGTCGGGGGTCTGGAGATAGCGGGCAACGTCGGCGTCATCCTGGCGGCGGCCGCCCGGCATCAGGTCGTCGTCCTCGACGGCACGATCACCGCGGTGGCGGCGCTCGTCGCGGTCCGGCTCTGCCCCTCGGTACGGGGCTACCTGATCGCCGCGCACCGGTCGGCGGAGCCGGTGCACGGGCTCCTGCTCGACGCTCTCGGCACGCCGCCCGTACTGAGTCTCGACATGCGACTGGGGATGGCGTCGGGCGCGGCGCTCGCCATGGGCCTGATCAATGCAACGCTCGTCGTGGCGACCAGCACGCCGAACGCCGCCTCGGTCGGGTTGACGGTCCGGTCGTGACCGCCCCCGACATGCGCCCGGACGTGCGGCGGCCCGGCGGTGGAGTCGTCCGCGGGGTGGTCTTCGACCTCGACGGCACACTGGTCGATTCCTGGAGCCTGCACCTTGCGGCCCTGCGTCAGGCGGTCACGGCGACCCGCGGCACCGCGCCCAGCGCCGCCGGCCTCGCGGCGTCGCAACGCGCCACGGACTTTGCCACCGTCGAGGCACTGGTGGGGCCGGCCCACGCCGTCGATGCGTGGTCGGTGTATCGGCAAGCGCTTCGCGACAGGTTGCGGACTGAGGGCGTGTCGGCGATGCCGCAGGCGGTTGCCGCTGTTCGGGCGCTACGCCACGCGCGACTCAGCGTGGGCGTGTGCACGGGGCGCTCCCGCGCCGAGGCCGAGTTGCTGCTCGACGCGGCAGGCATCGAGATCGACCTCACCGTGGCCCGCGAGGACGCCGCGAGACCCAAGCCCGCGGCGGACGGACTGCTCAGGGCGCTGGAAACCCTCGGACTGCTCCCTCTGGACGCCCTGTACGTCGGCGACACGCCGTCCGACGCGGAGCAGGGGCGGGCGGCCGGCGTCACCACGTTCCTCGTCGGCGCGGGCCCGGCGGCGTCGGAAGGACAGGCGCTCGTCACCGACCTCGGCCAGTTCGTCGCCTGCCTCGGGTTGGAGACCGGATGAGCGCCAGTGTGCTGCATGCCTCAATCTTCGGCGGCGCTTCTCCGATCGCAACGGCGCTTGTCGCCGGCGGGCGCACCTGGACGATCGGTGACCTGCGGGACGCCGTCGATCAATGCGCCACCGCCCTGCGGAAGGTGCATAACCCCGCGGAACCGATCGCCTGTGCCGTCGCCGACCCGGCCGCCGCAACCATCGCGACACTGGGCTGCGATCTGCTGGACGTCCCGGTCCTGCACCTCGATCCGGCGTCCTCGGAACGTCCGGGTCTGCCGACGCTGACCACCTCCGGCTCCTCGGCCGACGGCGCCGAGGAGGTACCTCTCGGCGTCTGCGGTCTGGTCCTGCGCCGAGCGGCGGTGGCGCGGTCCTGGCGCGGCCTGCCGCCCGGATCCCACACGTTCCTGACGTCGGGCTCGACCGGCACCCCGGTCGGCGTGGTGCGCAGTGCCGCGGCGGTCGTGGCCGACGCCCGCCGCGTCGCGACGCACCTCGGTTACGGCCCGGACGCCCCGGTCGTCAACGCGACGCCGCTCTTCCACGTGTACGGCTTCAACTACGGTCTGGTCGCCCCGCTGTTGGCCGGTGCGCCCGTCGTACACGTGCCGACCCGCTCCGTACCGTCACAGCTGGCGCGGGCGGTGCACCGACACGGGGCGCGGGTCCTGATCGGCCTCCCGTTCCACTACGGGCTGCTGGCGGACGGGCTTGCCACGCCGTCGCCGGCGCTGCAGGGCTTCGCGGCGCTCCGCGTGGCCGTCTCCGCTGGTGCTCCGCTCGCGGCCGGCGTACCGGCCCGGATCGCCTCCGGGGTGCCCTTCACCCTGCACAACTGCTACGGGTCGAGCGAGGCCGGCGCCGTCACGCTGGCCCCGGTCGACGGCACCACGCCGCCCGGATCAGTCGGCCCGCCGCTGAGCGGGGTCTCGGCTCGGTTGGCGGGTCCCGCGGACGACGCCCCGGCCGGCGAGCTGCTGCTGCGTACGGACTCCTTGGCGGTGGGGCGGGTGAGCGATGGAAGGCTGGCACCGCTCACGGGCGTCGACGGCTGGTTCCGGACGGGCGACCTGGCCCGGTTCTCGGCGGACGGCGGCATCGAGCTCACCGGCCGCATCGGAACGTTGATCAATGTCGCAGGCAAGAAGGTGAACCCGACCGGGATCGAACGCGTCCTGGCGGAGCACCCCGCTGTCCTGGAGGCGCACGTCCGGGCGGCCGCAGATGGCACCCGCGGCCAGGTTCCGGTCGCCCGTGTCGTGCTGCGCAACCCCGACGCCGACGTCATACCGGTGCTCGTGGCGTGGTGCCGCGATCGGCTGGAGCCGCACGAGGTGCCGCGGCGTATCGAACCCGTGGCAGGTCTGCCCCGGTCCGCGACCGGCAAGGTGCTGCATACCGGAGTGGAGGAACCGTGACGAAGCCAGGAGCCGGACTCGCATCCGTCAGAGGTGGCGGACTGGAACGACTGGACGTCGCCGGACAGCTGCTGATCACGTCTGACGGCACCGTCACGCCGATGCTGGAGCTGATGACGGGTGAGCCGATCATCACGTCGGGCCTGACCCAGTGCCCCGTACCGCTCGACGACGACATGGCGGAGCTGCTGCCGGCGCCGCCGGACACCGCCCTGCTGTACCGAACCACCCAGTTGGTCGGGGCGCAGTCGGGGACGGTGTACGTCGACGCCAGCTCGGTCGTGCAGATCGACGCGTTGCCGTCAGGTTCACGGACCGACCTGCTGATGACGACGGACCCGATCGGCCAGGTGCTTCGTCGGCACCGGGTCGAGTCGTTCCGTGAGTTGCTCGCCTGGGAGGTCCTGGACCGGCCCAGGCGCCCCGGCGACCGCCGGCACCTCGCCGACTTCCGGGCGACGCGGCGCTACCGCATCTTCATTTCCGGGTCGCCCGCGCTCGTGATCACGGAGCGGTTCTCGGCCGAGTGCTTTAGCCGATCGTGCCGACCGGAACAGCCAGGATCGCCCTACCCGCAACGATGCCTCGTGTGCCAGGAGAGCCAGCGATGAATGCTCACGACGACCGCTACCCGCTCTGGGAATCCCTCGCCCCGCCGAGCAGGTTCGGCGACAGCACCCGCACGGCCGTACGCGCCGAGGGGACGCGGGTGCTGTTCGAGGACGGTGTATGGCGACTCTGCGCCACCAGCGGTCTCTGGAACGTCAACCTCGGTTACGGCAACCGGCGCATCGCCGAGGCGGTGGCGGGCGCGCTCGTCGACGCGTCGTACCTCACGCTGTTCCGGGCCGGTCACCGTGGCGCGGTCAACGCGTCCCGCGAGTTGCTGTCGCTGTGCGGGGCCGAACACTACGGCCGGGTGGCGTTCTCCACCTCCGGTGGCGCCGCCAACGATCTGATGATGAAGATGGCGCGTCAGTACTGGTCGTTGAAGCGTCAGTACCGGCGTCGCGTCATCGTCGGGTTGCGCAACAGCTACCACGGTCTGACGTACGGCAGTCACGGGCTCACCGGCATGGCCCTCGGTCAGAGCTACTACAGCGTCGATCAGACGCTGATCCGCCACGTGGCCCACGACGACCCGGCCGAGCTGATCGAGCTCATGCGCACTGAAGGCCAGCACGTCGCCGCCGTCGTGGTGGAGCCGGTTCTGGGCACCGGTGCGTACCCGCTCCCGCCGGAGATGTTGCGGACGCTGCAGTCGCTGCGCGCGGAACACGGCTTCCTGTTGGTGGCCGACGAGGTGGCCACCGGCTTCGGCCGAACCGGACCGTTGTTCGCGTCGGGCGAGTGGTCCGCGCGGCCGGACGTGCTGCTCGTCTCGAAGGCCCTGACGAACGGTACCTGTGCCGCTGCGGCGGTCGTCGTGTCGCACGAGATCTGCGATGCTTTCGAGCGTCACGACGCCGCGTTGACGCACGCCGAGACGTCGGCCGGCCTACCAGCCACGTGCGCGGCGATTCTCGCCACGTTCGAGGAAATGCAGCGGCTGGACATGCTTGATCGCGGCGCGGTGGTCGCGTCCAAACTCGATGCCCTGATCGCGGATCTCGCGGCGCACCCGCTGGTGGCCGGCGGCGGTGGGGTGGGCTGCTTCCGCGCGTTGCGGTTGGCGACGGACGGCGTCGAGCTGACCGACGCCGCGGTGGTCACGGTGATGGACGCCATCCGCGATGCGGGGGCCATCGTCTCGCCGGGCCCGAGTTGCGTGCAGATCGCCCCGGCGCTGGTCTACGCGGACGAGGACATCGAGGCGCTGTCCCGGGCGGTGCGTACCGGGCTGGACCGTGCGGCCGAGTCGCTCGCCGGGCAGGCCGCCTCGTGAGCGTCGACGTCCCGCACGACCTCGTGTTTCCGTTGAACCGACGCGATCCGTTCCGGCCGCCTCCCGAGTACATCGACCCGACCGGCGCGGAGATGCGTCGTTGTCCGCTGGGGTACGGCGGTGACGCCTGGCTGGTGACAGGCCTCAAAGCCACCCGGGCGATCCTGGCCGACGGCGTCAACTTCAGTGCGGACAACGCCACCGCGGGCTTCCCGGCCGTACCGATGGCGTCGAAGCGGCAGATCCCCGGCCACTTCCTCACGATGGACGCGCCCGAGCACACCCGGCTGCGTCAGTTGGTCACGGCGCAGTTCAGCGCGGGCCGGGTGCGCCAGCTGTTGCCCCGGATGCGGGCTGCCGTCAACAAACTCGTGGACGACCTGGTGAGTTGCGGCAGCCCCGCCGACTTGATCGCCACCGTCGCGGTGCCGCTGCCCGCGGTGACCGCCTCGGAGATGCTCGGTACCCCGCTGGCCGACCTCGACTTCTTCCTGGCCGTCACGCGAGACCTGCAAGCGTTCAACGCGACGGCGGTCCAGCGCGTGGCGGCTGCCGGCCGGATGACGCGCTACCTGGAGAAGGCCATTCTCGACGCCCGGGGGCGGCCGGACGACGACATGCTGAGCGTGTTGGCTCGAACGCTTGACGCCGGCGAGGAGTTCAGCCTCGCGGAGCTCGTCGGAGTGGCCAACCTGGTCATCATCGCCGGCCTGGAGACGACCGCCGGGTTGACGGGTCTCACGGTGCTGTCGCTGTTGACCAATCAGGCGCAGGGGGACCTCGTACGGTCGGATCCGCAGCGGTGGGCGGGGCCTGCGGTGCTGGAGGCACTGCGGTGCTGGACTCTCGTACAGCATGGGATAGCTCGGGTCGCCACCCGTGACGTGGACGTCCTGGGTCATCCGGTACGCGCGGGCGATGCGGTGGTGCTGAGCCTCGTGACGGCGAACCGCGACCCGTCGGCCTTCCCGGAGCCCGACGCCTTCGACATCACCCGGGACGCGCGTCAGCAGGTCTCGTTCGGGCACGGCTCGCACCGCTGCCTGGGTGCGCCGATCGCCCTGGCGCAGACCGAGCTCGCGGTGGCGGAGCTGATGACACGACTGCCGGACCTGCGGCTCGCTCGACCGGTGACGGAGCTGTCCTTCTTGGACGAGATGCTGATCTATGGCCTTCGGGCTCTGCCGGTTTCGTGGTGACGGGCGTCCCCGAGGCCGCGCACCGGTTCCACCAAGGAGGGAGTCCCATGAGTGAGATCACGCTGGTCGACGGCTACGTGCCGGTCATCGACCTTGGATTCACCGGCCGCACCGACGAGGACCGGCGGATCGCCACGGCACGCGCCATCGGCAAGGCGTGCGAGACGAGCGGTTTCTTCGTCATCGTCGGGCACGGCGTGCCGCAGACCGTCATCGACGAGATGTGCACGAGCGTCCGTCCGTTCTTCACCCAGTCGACCGAGATCAAGCAGCAGGTGGCGTTCGATACCTTGGACCCGCTGCAGCGGGGCTGGTCGATCTGGAACGCACTGGAGAAGTACTCCGCGTGCCGGATCGGGGAGCCGCTGCTGGACGGTGTGCAGAAGCCCGGTCAGGCCGACGGTCTGGTGGCGCCGAACCGCTGGCCCGATCTGCCGGGTTTCCGCGAGGCGTACCTGGCGTACTACCGGGTGATCGAACAGATGTCATTGCGGCTGCACCGGTTGCTCGCCCTCGCGCTGGATCTCCCCGAGGACTGGTTCGACGACAAGCTCGACAATCACATGACGCCCCTGGCGGTGAACTACTACGTGCCGGCGCGGGTTCCCGGCGAGCACGGCGCCCTACGCACGGAGGCGCACACCGACTTCGGCACGGTGACGGTGCTGTACCAGGAGGACGCGCCCGGCGGCCTTCAGGTACGTGACAAGGACGGCGAGTGGGTCGACGTCCCGGCGATCGAGGGATCGTTCGTGGTGAACCTGGGCAACCTGATGGCGCAGTGGACCAACAACAGGTGGGCCAGCACCATTCACCGGGTGATCAATCCGCCGGACGATCAGGCGCACCTGGACCGCATCTCCATCCCCTTCTTCCAGCAGCCGAATCCGGAGTCGCTGATCAGCTGCATACCGACCTGCTTCGACGAGGAGAACCCGCCACGCTATCCCGCGGTCACCTCCGGCGAGTACTTCATCGCCCGATCCCGAAGGATCTTCGTGGAGCGGAAGATGCTGGAACGACAGGGACGCAAGTACGAGGTGTCCACCACCCGCGTCAACCGGTGAGAGGTACGGACATGGACGTGGTGACACCATGATCGACTTCGGGATGGCCGCGGTGGACTTCGTCCTCGGGCAGGCGGAGTCCGTCGCGGAGGCGGCGCCGCGGTATCTCACCGATCCCGCGAAGATCAGCGAGCTCGGTTTCCGGACGTTCCACCGGGCGGCGGACGACATCGGTGTGACCGATCTGGCCGCCCTCGCGGGTACTCGGGCGATGGCCGCTGCGGGCGTGGCTCCCGACCAGGTGGACCTCGTGGTGCTGGCGATGGCAGACGTGCCGGAGTACCTGTACTGGGACGCGGCGGCGGCGACCCAGGCCAAGATCGGCGCGTTGTCCGCGGAGGCGGTCCTGGTCAACCAGGCGTGCAGCAGTGGCGTGGCGGCGTTCGACGTGGTGGCGGGGAAGTTCTCCACCCACCCCGACTACCGGGTGGCGTTGCTCGTGGCGGCGAACCGGGTCCCGGAGGCGTACTGGAATCGGATGGACTCCAGTACGGCCATCACGTCCGACGGCGCCGCCGCTGCGGTGCTGGTACGCGGACACGGAGCTCGCAGGTGGCTCGCGACGGAGGTCATCACGGACGGGCGCTACGTCGACTCGGCCCGGCTCGACGTCGGTGGGGCCGCCCAGCCGTTCGCGCTCGACGGGCCCGGCCCGGGGCGGATGGGGCATCCCGTCGACCTCATGAAGGCGTTCCTCGGCAACGACCTCCGGGCGACGATCAGGTTCGTCCGGTACAACCGGGAACGCAACAACGAGGTGCTGCAACGGGCCTGCACGTCGGCTGGCGTACGGCTCGACGAGATCGGTCACATCCTCCACATGAACGGCGGAGTGAAGGCGATGGCCGACTACGCGGCCCACTGCGGCATTCCGCTCGATCGCACGAACGCGGAGCTGGCTCTGGACCACGGCCACTTCGGCAGTGCCGACCAACTCCTGGCGTTCGCCATGATGCATGCCGAGGGGCGGTTCCGGGCCGGCGATCTGGTCGCGCTGACCAGCACCGGCAACGGGATGCACTGGGCCTGCACGTTGCTCAGGGTCTGACCGGTGAGGTCTCGAAGGGGGAACACGATGGACGTCTCGGTCGTGGTCAACACCCGCAACCGGCCGGACCGGTTGCGGTTGCTGATGTCGGCACTCGCGCGGCAGCAGGGGCTCGCCGGCCGCCTTGAGGTGATTGTGGTCGACGACGGATCCGACGAGGATCTGTCGCCGGCACTGGAAGGCTTCGACGATCTCGCGATCCGGCTGATCCGCCAACCGCCGCGGGGGTACGCCGCCGCCCGTAACGCCGGCGTTCGGAACGCCACGGGAACGGTGATCCTGTGCGTGGACGACGACGTCGTGTTCGCGCCGGACTTCGTCGCCGCCCACCTCAGGGTGCATCGCGCGCACGATTCGGCGGTCGTCGTCGGTGACCGGTTCAACACGTACCTGACCGACCTGGACAGCCCGGCGGGAAGGCACGCGCTGGCCGAGGCCGCCGACGGCCGATGGGACGAGATCAGGAAGCGCAGCCGCCGCGACTACTTCGCCAACCAGACGTTGCGGGTCTTCGACACGCACCCGCACGGCCTGCCCCTGCCATGGCTGTGCTTCGTGACCCGTAACGTGTCGTTCCGGCGGGCCGACGCCGCGCGCGTCGGCCACTTCGACGAGGGCTTCCGCCAGTGGGGGTTGGAGGACCTCGAACTCGGATACCGGATGCACCTGGCGGCCGTCCCGTACCACTATGTCGCTGACGCCCGGGTGTACCACCTGGAGACTCCGATCGCGGCCACGAAGCTGGACGCGTTGCGGATGAGCCTGAAGCACTTCGCCTCGGTGCATCCGGGCGTCGAGTCGGTGATGCTGGAGAGGTTTCTCTTCGGTCTCGTCGCGCTGGAGGAGTTCTCCGCATCGGTGACCGCTGGACGCGAGGTGGCACTGCCGGACGTACCGGACCTGACCCATTTCCGTACCCAGCGGTAATCCGCTTTCGACCGAGGGATCGCCTGTGGACTTCAGCATCTTCTACTTCGCCGACGACGGCACGTCCGAGCGGGACCGGTATCGGCTGCTCCTCGACGGCGCGCGGTTCGCCGACGCGAACGACTTCGCCGCGGTGTGGACGCCCGAGCGGCACTTCCATCCGTTCGGCGGCCTCTTCCCCAACCCGGCGGTGACCGGAGCGGCCGTGGCGGCCGTGACCGAACGCGTCGGGATACGCGCCGGCAGCGTCGTGTCACCGCTGCACCACCCGCTCCGGATCGCCGAGGAGTGGTCCGTAGTGGACAACATCTCCGGTGGTCGGGCGGGCATTTCTCTGGCGTCCGGGTGGCACCCGCGGGACTTCATCTTCCGTCCCGACGCCTACCAGGATCGGCGGCAGCAGACCGTCGACACCATCGCAACCCTGCGGCAGCTGTGGCATGGCGAGGCGTACACCGGTGGGGACGCCACGCCCGGCGAGGAGTACCGGATCTTCCCGCCTCCGGTGCAGGACGACATCCCGATCTGGTTGACGAGCAGCGGCGCGACGGACACGTTCGAGGCCGCCGGCAAGGCCGGTGCCGGCGTGCTGACGCACCTGCTCTCGCAGAGTGTCGACGACCTGGCCGAGAAGGTGACCCGCTATCGCGAGGCCTTCGCCGCCTCCGGGCACCCGGGATCGGGACACGTGGTGTTGATGGTGCACACCTACCTGGACCAGGATCTGGACGCCGCGCACCGCGTCGTTCACGAACCGCTGCAGCGCTACCTCGTCAGCTCCCTCGACCTCAACGTCAAATCGGTGGCAGGTCGGGACGGTGCGCCGCGACGGGAGCCGATCAGCGAGTCCCGGGCGCGCATCGTGGTGGAGCGTTCGTACGAGCGGTACCTGCGCCGTGACGGCCTATTCGGGTCGGTCGCGGACGTTGTACCGACGGTCGAGCGCATCAGAGCCGCCGGGGTGGACGAGATCGCCTGCCTCATCGACTTCGGCATTCCGGTCGAGGCGACGCTGCGGGGACTGGGCCGACTGAACGACCTTCGCAAGGCAACGCGGTGAGCGGGGCCGGTGCTCCCGCGAGCCCGCGGACAGGAGGAATGTGATAAACGCATGGTCTGCGGAGTTCGAGCAGGTGCTGCGACGGCACTGCCGTTTCGTCGACGCGGCGACTCCGATCGATCCGGACGGGGCGTGGGCCACCCTCGGCGTGGACTCCTTCGCCACGCTGATCATGATTCTCGAGATCGAGGAGATCTTCGGCGTGAGCGTCCCCGACTCGATGTTGACGGGTGAGGAGTTCGGCAGCCCCGGAGCGACGTGGACGACGATCTCGGCGCTCGCCGGGCAGCGGAGTGAGGCGCTCGATGGTCGATAGGACAGCCCGCGAAGGGCTGCTCGACCGCATCGCCCGTACGGTCCGGGACGCTCCCGACCGGGTGGCGCTGCGGGCGGGTACTCAGGAGTGGACGTACGGCCAGCTGAACAACCACGCACTCCACGTGGCGGCCCACCTGACAGCGCCGGCCGACGGGGCGTTCCCTCGTGTCGGCATCCTCACCGGAGATGCCGGCGCCGCGCACGTCGGCCTCCTCGCAGCCCTGTACGCCGGCGCCGCCGCCGTGCCGCTCAATCCGGCGTTCCCGCCGCAGCGGACGGCGGAGATGCTGGGGGCTGCCGGCGTCCGGACGGTCGTGACCGACGAGCGGGGTGGTCGGCTGTTGGGGCGGATCGCCGCCGACGGGGCCGACGTACGGGAGGTGGTGATTCCGGCCCGGCCGCCCGCGGAGCCGGCGGTCGGTACGGTCGCACAGGCGTCGTCGGACCTTGCGTACGTCATGTTCACCTCCGGCTCCACCGGCCGGCCGAAGGGTGTCCCGATCAGCTGCACCAACCTCGTGCACTTCTTGGATGCCGCCCAGCAGCGTCACCGGATCACCGCGGACGACGTGCTGGTGCAGACGTTCGAGCCCACCTTCGACCTCTTCATGTTCGGACCGTTCCTGGCGTGGAGCGTCGGCGCCACCGTCGTCGTCCTGCCACCGCGCGCGCTCGGGCGGCTCGCCCAGTTCGTGACGCAGAACGGAATCACCGTGTGGTTCTCGGTGCCGAGCACCATCCGGATGGTGCGCCGTCTGGGCGGCCTCGGGGCGGACACGATGCCGACGCTCCGGCGCAGTCTCTTCTGCGGCGAGGCTCTGGCCTGTGACGACGCGCGAGCGTGGCGCGCCGCGGCGCCCCACGGACCGGTCGAGAACCTGTACGGGCCGACGGAGCTCACCATCTCGTGCACGGTGCACCAGTGGGACGAGGCGGACGACGGCGGCGGCAACGGGGTCGTGCCGATCGGGACACTGCATGAGGGACTTCGATCCGTGCTCCTCAACGACCTGGGTCGACCCGCGACGGGCGAGGGGGAGTTGGCCGTCACCGGTCCGCAGATGTGCGAGGGCTACCTTGATGCCTCCGACGACGCGCACCGCTTCGTCGAGCTTGACGGCACCCGCTGGTACCGGACCGGGGACCGGGTGCGCCAGCTCCCGGATGGCGGCTTCGCCTACCTCGGACGGACGGACCACCAGGTGAAGGTGCGCGGCTACCGGGTGGAGCTGCTGGAGATCGAGCACGAGCTGCGGCAGCTCCCGGGCGTCGCCGACTGCGCGGTGGTCGCCGTCGAGCACAACGGCGAGACGAGTCTGACCGCGGCGTACCAGGGGGACGAGATACCGGCCGGCACCCTCGCGTCCGGACTCGTGGCCCGTTTGCCCGAGTACATGGTTCCGCGCAGCTTCCTCCACCTGCCGGAACTGCCGCTCAACAGCAACGGCAAGATCGACCGACCGGCCTTGGCCCGCCTCGCATGTGCGACGGTGCCGGTCGGATGACAGCTATTCGTGAGGACCACGCCGTCCCCGCCCCCCGCGTCGACGTAGCGGAGGAGACCCGGGCCGAAATCCGGCGGGCGGTGGCCGCCCTGACCGCCGTGCCGACGGATTACCGGGCGTTCGCCCGGTCCGCGCAGCACGCGCGCAACGTCCACAACATCCCGGCGCACCTTCTCGCCGCTGCGGTCGAGTGCGGACTGCCGACGGTCGGTCCGGCCGATGACCTGATCTTCGACGACCGGGACCTGACGAACCTTTCGGCCGCCCTGCGCCGCCGCTCGGTGTGGTATCTCGGGCAGGTCGGCTTCAAGGCCGCGCTGAAGGACCTACGCGAGGGCAACCGGGTCACGTACGACGTCGCCTACCAGGCCCGTTGCCCGTACCCGGGCCACCGTGGATCGTGCGACTTCCACTACCTGTTCGAGGCCGGCCCCCACGACGGATCGACAGCAGGGGCGGTGGGAGTGCTGTCCGGTCCGAACCAGCTGCGGGTCACGACGTCGGGCAGTACGCAGGGCGCTCCCACCCGTGTGCAGGACGTTCTCCGCTGCCTGGACGGTGTGGAGTACCTTCACCTCCCACCGGTGCTGAGCAGGGACCTCGACTTCCTCGACCGGGCCGGACAGGCGAACTGCCTGCTCGCCGCCGCGGCACTGTTGCGGGAGGCCCGGCGCCTCAAAGTTGCGGCCCGATCCTCGTTCGGCCTCCTGCTGGTCCCCCCGTACGCCGGGGTGCACACCTGGGTCGAGTTCCAGGTGGACGACCAGTGGGTCGCGTTCGACCCGCACCTCATCCGGCTGATGGAGAAGGCCGGCGTGCTGTCGCCGGGCCAGTGGCCGGAGACGTCGTCACTGTCGGGGATGCTGCTGCGGTGGGCCGCCATCAACCAGGCCACGGGCCGGCACGGCCCGAACCACGCGGAGGTCTCCTACGCCTTGAAGAAGGTCACATGATCAGGTTGTCGCCCGTACCGCCCACGTCCACGGCGGCCGTCCGGATCGTCTTCTTCCCCGACGGGCCCGCACAGACCGACGCCTACACCGCGTGGGCGTCCCGAGGCAGCGCGCGCCTGGATGCTCGGCTGATACCCGCCCGCCCCGGAGCGGACGGCGACATCGCCGCGGGGCTACGGGCGTTGGCGCCGGTCGTTCCGACGGTGTTCGTAGCAGCTGGCGCGGGCCTCGCGGTGGCCGTGAACCTCTGCACCGACCCGGCGGTGTCGCCGGATCACCTCGTCGTGGTCGGCGCCAGCACCCCGCCGCCGGCCGGCGCGTCGCCGTCCGGACCGCCCGTGACGGTGGTGGCCGGCTCCCTCGACGTCGACCCGGCGTCCGAACTGCTCGGCGCGTGGCGGGCGGCGGCGCCGGACCGGGTCACCGTCCGCCTGCTGACGGTTGACGAGTCGGAACTGCTGACGAGGGACAGCCCGGTGGTCCCCCTGCTCCTGGCGCTGTTCCGCGTCAACGAGTCGTTTCCGGAGCTGTAGGCCACGACCAGTCCCCCGGGTCGCCCGTACCGCCGGCAGCCGAGAACCCGGCGCTGACCGCCGCTCGGTCAGCGCCGGCCGACAGCAGCGCGGCCAACAGGATCCGAGCCTTGTAGGGGTCCAGGAAACCGGCCGGTACGAGGCCCCGGCCGACCAGGTCGCGCTCGGAGCCGGGCGAGGCGTACGTGGCGGTCAGTACGCGACCCGCGCCCGCGCGCGACGCCAGCACGACCGGCATACGCGCCGCCAGCTCCGCGAGCACCGGGACGGCGTTCTCGGTGACATGACCGCCGCCGAATCCCGCGACGACCAGCCCGTCGCGCTGGTCCGCGGCCGCTCGGAGGCCCACCCCGTCGTCGTCCAGCGTCAAGACGTGCAGACCGACGCCGGCCCACCGCGACCCCGGGACGAGCGGAACGGTGAAGCGTCCAACCGGACGGCCGGCGAGCACCGGAGTGCCTTCGACGATGTATCCGACCGGGCCCGCGTTCCGGGATCCGAAAGCCGCAACGCTGGACGTGTGACCCTTCGCCACATGTCGCGCGGCGTGGACCTCGTCGGCGAGGACGACCAGGACGCCGAGGCCGCGGAGCTGCGCGCTGGCGGCCACCTGGATCGCCGCCAGCAGGTTGGCCGGTCCGTCGGAACCGGCCAATGTCGGGTTCCGCATCGCCCCGGTGACCACGACGGGCGCGTCACCGTCGTGCAGCAGGTCCAGCAGGTACGCGGACTCCTCGATCGTGTCCGTGCCCTGCGTGACCACGACACCGGTGGCACCGGCCGTCAGTGCCGCGCGAATGTCGGCGGCCAGGCCGACCAGGTCGTCCGCGGTGACCGCCCAGCCCGGCTTACGCCGATAGTCGACGGCGTCCACTGTCACACCGAGGCCGGCCACCGCGGCAACGGAATCGACCACCTGGCGCGCCGACAGCGTGGGTACGACTCCGCCCGTGGTCGCCGTCATCGAGATCGTGCCACCGAGGCCGAAGACCACGACCCGTCGGACGTCCCCGGTCTGAACGGTCCTCATCGACTCTCCTTCCCGACGTTCGTGAGGAGTCGACGTCACGGTCGCTCGGCGGAGACGAGGAACGCCGTCGAGCCACCAATGAAGTGTCCGGCGTGGTGCAACTCCTCCAGCTGCCGCATCCATCGCACCGCCTGACGGCCGTTCAGTACGCCGTCCTTGACCAGCTGCGCCAACGGTCGACGAATGGTGAACACGAAGAACTCGAACTGGTTGAACACGACGCGGGGGGTCGCCTCGACCGCGGTGAAACCCGCCTCCCGCAGCCGCCGGGGCAGCTGCCGCCCGATCCAACCCTGCAGTGCCGAGTCGGCGATCGTGTCCAGGATCGTCCGCGTGGTCGCTCGGTCGGGATGGTCCAGAACGGTAAGACCCAGGTCGAATTCGAGGGCGACGAGACGCCCGCCCGGCCGGAGGATGCGGAAGATCTCCGCGATCACCCGTCGGGCGTCCGGCACGTGTTGCATGATCGTCTGCGCACGGCAGCGGTCGAACGACTCGGCGGCGAACGGGAGCCGCAGTGCACTGCCCACGACGAACCGCAGACGTGACGACATCTCCTCGGTCCGCCGCCGCGCCTCACCGATCATCGTCCGGCTCAGGTCCACGCCGACGACGCCGCCGCCCGCCGGCAGCCGCCGCGCCATCGCCATGGCGTCGGTCCCCAAGCCGCACCCGACGTCCAGCACACGAGTCGCGTCGGACAGCTCCATCCGGTCGAGAATTTCGCCTTCGACGGCCACCATGCCGGACACCGCGCGGCCGGTGTCCAACGACCGGATCAACGCATCCGGATCGTCGGCCTGATCCACGGCGGCGAAACTACGGAGATCGGCACCAACGGCTGAAACGCTCACCAGGGCTCCCCGGTCGAGGTCGGATCGGAATCGGATGTCAGCGGTACGCCGCTTCCTGGATGCGATACAGCTGCGCGTACTTGCCGTCCTTCGCCATCAGTTCTTCGTGTGAGCCGACCTCCCGTACGCGCGAGCCGTCCAACACGACGATGATGTCGGCCATCCGGACGGTGGAGAACCGGTGTGACACCAGCACGGTGATCCGCCCGGCGGAGTCGTCCTCGGCGGTGCGGGCCGCCGCGGCGTACCGCTCGAACAGGTCGTGCTCGGTCTCCGCGTCGAGTGCCGCCGTCGGCTCGTCGAGCAGCAGCACCAACGCGTCGTCCCGCATGAAGCCCCGGGCCAGGGACAGCTTCTGCCATTGACCGAACGAGACTTCCACACCCCCGCGCCAGGTGTTGCCGAGTTGGGCGTCCAAACCGTCGGCCAGCACCTTCACGACGTCGTCCGCACCGGCACGTTCGACGGCCCGCTCGGTGGCAGCCCGGTCGTCGACCCGGGGCAGGTCACCGATGCCGACCGTCTGCCGGGCGCGGAACTCGAACCGGAAGAAGTCCTGGAACGTGCCCGACAACCGGGAGCGCCATTGCTCCGGGGAGAGTCGGCTCAGGTCGTCACCGTCCACGGTGATCCGACCCGACGTCGGGTCGTAGAACCGGCAGAGGAGCTTCACCAACGTCGACTTGCCGGCGCCGTTCTCACCCACGATGGCGACGACCGAGCCGGCGGGGAGGGTCAGGTTGACGTCCTCCAACACCAGACGCGTCGAATTGGGGTAGTGGAACGAGACGTTCTCGTAGCGGACGCCGGAGGTCAGCCGCGTGGGGGCCGGGAGGTCGGCTCTGCTCGTGAACTCGGCCGCGTAGTTCTCCAGCCATGCCAGACGCCTGGATGCGTCGAGCCAGATCCCGCGCAGGAAGTGCGTCTCGCTGACGGTATGGCCGATGTACTGTGACAGTCGGCCGGCCGCTGCCAGCACGAGCGCGACGGATCCCGCGCGCTCTTCCGGCGTACCCGCGGCGTAGGCCACCGAGGATACGCCGACGATCAGTGCGAGACCGAACAGTGCCCACACCGCCGACTGCCACATGGTGCTGATCCAACGAGCTCTGGCCAAGGGGAGGTACGACCGGTCCCAGGACCGCCGACGCTCCGCGTGGAGCCGCCGCTGGAGACCCGAGATCCGAACCTCCTTGCCCGGTCCGGCCGTCGATCCCAGCACGAACCAGTGCCGCGCCCGACGCCGGTCCTGCGCGCCGTCCTCCTCGGCCTTCTTCTCGACCGCGGCCCGCCGCGCCGACACGAACACCGTCGGAATGGCGAACAGCACAAGCAGCCCGAGGATCGGCTCCACAGTGCCGAGCAGACCGACCGTCAACAAGAGCCGGATGACGGAACCAGCGGTGGCGAACAGCGAACGGTACAGCTGGCTCAGCGCGCCCGCGTGGTCGCGCAGAATTTCGAGCAGGTCGAGGTGGTCCGTGCGTTCCTGGTGCTGGATGGTGGTCACCGAGGACTGCAGCCGAGCGACGTACGACTCGATGTGTACCGCCGCGCGTTCCGCGAGGCGCAGGTTGGCCCGCTCACTGGCAACGCTGAGCAGCCAACTCGCTGTTGCGAGCCCGGCCAGCAGCCACGCGGCCGCCAGGATCGCCCCGCCGTCCGCCCGGATCACCGACTCACTGAGGAGCTTGAAACCCAGCGCGAACAGCGCATCGGGCACGGCGGCCGCGAGCGTCGTGACGGCGCCGACGATGAGCAACAGCGGCTCCGCGCGATAACCCATGCGGAGCGACCGCCACAATGCGACCCGCGACGGCGGCAGCTTAGGCGAAGATGCGGTCATCGGAACCCTCCTCACCGAATCGTGCGGCCTGCACGTCGAACATCGTCTGGTAGCGGCCGCCGAGGGCCATCAGCGACTCGTGGGTGCCGAACTCGATCACGCGGCCCTCCTCGAGGACGCAGATCAGGTCGGCGTGACGGACTGTCGAGAAGCGGTGCGAGATCAGGATCGTCGTGCAGCCGCGGGTCAGGGCGAGCAACCGCTCAAAGACCTCGGCCTCCCCGCGCACGTCCAGCTGGGCGGTGGGCTCGTCGAGAATGACCAGGCCGGCGCCGTTGCGTACCGCGCACAGGACCCGGGCCAGCGCGACGCGCTGCCACTGCCCCCCGGACAGGTCCCTGCCGCCGGAGTACGCCGCCGACAGGATCGTGTCCAGGTCGGTGACGCCCTCCATGCCGGCCTCGGCGAGCGCCTCGCTGATGTCGTCGTCGCTGACGGAGCCCAGCGGCGCGACGTTCTCACGCAGGGAAAGGTCGTACTTGTTGTAGTCCTGGAAGACCGCGGCCACCCGGCTGCGCCACGATGCGAGGTCGAAGTCGCGCAGATCCGTCCCGTCGATCTCCACTCCGCCCGCCGTGGGGTCGTAAAGCCGGCAGAGAAGCTTCACCAACGTGGTCTTGCCGGCGCCGTTCGAACCGACCACGGCCAGTGAGCTGCCGGCGGGTACGACGAGGTCGAGACCGTCGAGTACGGACGGGAGATCAGGACCGTACGAGAAGCCGACGTCCCGGAAGCGGATCTCCACCGCGGGGACACCAGCGGCGGACCGCGAACCTGTGTCCTGCAGCTTCGCGAACTCCCGCATCTTCGGCTCCAGGCGGCTGACGGTCGCGACGCCGTGTGCCGCGTGGGGCAGCGCCCAGTTCAGGCCCCCGAAAGCCAGCGCACTCGCACCGACCGCGGCCTGCGCGAACGTGATCGCGGCCGCGACGCCGATGCCGCCGGACGTTGCGTCCTGGGCCAGAGACCAGAAGCAGACGGCGTTCGCGGCAACGAGCATCCCCACGGTGATCGCCACCTTGCGCCGGCGCAGCCGGGTGGTCCGCCAACGAATCTCCACCAGTCGGCGGCGTGCCTCGGCGAACCGGTCGACCACCCAGGACGACAGCCCGAACAGGCGCACCTCCTTGGCTGCCGGGGTGTCCATTGCCAGGCGGTAGGCGTAGTCCGCGTGCCGCTGCGCGTCCGCCACCTCGCCGGTCACCCGGTCCCAGACGGTTGCCGTCTTCAGCAGCCAGTGCGTCGCCGCCCAGGCGCCGCCCACGAGCAACGGTGCCCACCACTGGTACGCCCCCAGGACCGCGACGTGAGCGAGGCCGGTGACCAGATCGGTCAGGCCCGCGGCGATGAAACCCATCGCCAGCGAAAGCGGCGGACCCGTCAGCCCCAGGTCGAAGTCGCGCGCGAGGGTGAGGTCGTCCGTCAGTTCCGGAGACTCAAGGTGGCCCAGACCCGGCGGTTCGACTGTCGCCCTGAGAAGACGATCGTCGAGCCACGCCGACATCTGGCTGCCGAGACTGGAACCGACCTGACTGTGCAGCGGCGCCAGCACCTGCGCCACGACGATGAGTGCGGCGATTAGCACCAGCGCCCCGGTGATGCCGGAACCCCGCTGGACCGCCGCGATCAGCAGGCCCACCGCGACAGCGATCAACGCGGGTACGACGCCTCGCACGAGGATGAGCCCGTACCAGGCGATCGCGAGAGGACGACTGGCCTGTGGCAGTTGGACGAAGAATTGCCATTCCTCGCGCTGCCGAAGCCGTTTGATCACACCAGAACTCCCGTCGAACCTGCGCCGCGACTGCCGACCGTGTGGTGCGGTCGGCCGACCGGATGAAATGGGGTAGTCAGCCAGGGACGGACATGCTCCCGGCTGAGGTCGGTGCGGGCGCCGATCGACGGCGGCCCGTACCCGGTGAAGTGCGGGCGGTCAGATGTGCCACGCCGAGGAACGTAGGCAACCTGAAGCACCGGGCCCGCCGCCTCGCAAGGCGTAGCGGCTCAAACGCGCAAGATTCATCCCCGTTGTCCTTTCGCCGTCGCGCGGTGCGTCGCTGAGGTGGTGAGCGGCGGTCACCCGTGTCCGGAGGCCGGAGCGACGCCGACGAGCATAGCGACGAGTGCAGCGACGCGCTGTCCGCCCGATCGGGCGGACGGGTTCGCCGGCGGGCACCCGGGCAGAATTCGTACGTGGACACGGGACGCGCACGCACCGTGACGTTATCGTCGGCGACCGACCAGGCCGGCCGCGACCGGTGGTCGCGAAAGGGTGCGGACCTACGGCGCGCTGATGTGCCTCCCGGCGGTCTCGCGGACGCGTTGATACAGGTCGAGGTAGGCGCGGGCCATGACGGCCGGCGTGAAGCGGCGCGCAGCCTCCTCCCGGCACGCGGCCGGGTCGATCCGGTCGGCCTGGTCCACCAGCTCGGCGAGACTGTCCTCGTCGGTGGTGAGCAGTCCGGTGCGTCCGTGGTCGATCAGTTCCGGCAGGCAACCGCGGGACAGCCCGACGACCGGCGTACCGAGCGCGAGCGACTCGACGACCGCCGTACCCCAGGCCGTCGCAACCCAGCACGGAACTGACCATCTCGTCCTGCTCTTCGCCGACGTGCGAACGGAGGACCCCGACCTGTACCGGCGGTTGGACGACAGCACCGCACAACTCGGCGTCGCCCTCACCCGCGTCAGCGGAGTCCCGCGCCGCAGAATGTCGACGACGACCTTCCCTTGCCTGCGACGTAGTGCGCCATCGGCAGGGGATGCTCGGCGGCGACCTCGACCTTGCAGGCTGCGTAACGATCCCGATCCTCCGGGTACGTGCGCAGCCAGTCACGGAAGATCACATGTCGTAGGTACTCGTCGCAGTCCGGGCCGAAGACGTGCAGGTTCACGCTGTGATCGCCGTTCCAGTGGCAGCGGTGCTCGTACCAGTTCGGTTCCCGGGTTCGCCGCCTCGTTGGGATCGAGGTGCTGGACGCTCGCGCGAAACTCGTGCCGGAGCCGTTGTCGCTGCTGAGAACATCACCTGACGGGCTGTGAGGAATGAGTGCGTCGACCGCTCGTACCAGATGGGAATGCGCGGTCAGTGGCGAGCGTCGATAGCCGCGATCGCGCTCTCCACCGCACGGGCGAGGTCGGCCTCGTCGAATCGCTTCGGACCTGGATCATCCACGGGGCTGGAGATCGCGACGGTGAAGATTTTCGGGTTCGCGCCGACGGTCCGCTCGTGATCCACCCTGATGAGCATGGACACACCTGCTGCCGCCACGGCCCGAAGTAGTGGCTCGAGTTCCATCGACGCCAGCCTGACCAAATCCACGTCAACCCCAATCCGCCACAGTGAAGTGATCTCAACAAGGTTTGGCGGCTGATCTGCACGACACGGGCGTATCGCTCGTATCGGACAATGCTGGATGCAGGCGTGGAGCCATCGTAGACAGGTCTTTGCGACAAGATCCACGTCTTCGAGAGGGCTCCACGTGATCGGCTATCCTGCCATGCTCGACGTACCAAGGGAACTCGTGCAGTACCTCGCGCGGCTGCTGCACGCCGAGCGCCGCTCCCGCGGCACCCGTACCGGAACCCGCGCGTTGACCTGCTTCTACCAGGCGCTTCTCGTGCTGGTCTGGTTCCGCAAGGCCGAGGACGTGACGCTGCTGGGAACCGGCTTCGGCATCTCCCGGGCCACCGCGTACCGCTACCGCGACGAGGGCATCGCCGTGCTCACCGGCCAGGCCAGTGATCTGCACACAGCCCTGCGACGGGTCGCCGCCGACGGCTGGTCGCACGTCATCCTCGACGGGAAACTGTTCGACTGCGACCGACTCACCGAGACCACGCTCAGCGTCAAGGGCGAAACGATCGACGCCTGGTATTCCGGCAAGCACCGCGACTTCGGCGCGAACATCCAAGCGATCATGCGACCGGACGGACTGCCGATCTGGACGTCCGCGGCAATGCCCGGACATCTGCACGACACCAGCTGCGCCCGGGAGCTGGGCGTCACCGCCACCCTGAACTGGTCGGCCGCCGAGCTCGACCTACCCGCTCTGGCCGACTCCGGCTACGACGGCGCAGGCCACGGCATCAAGACCCCGGTCAAGCAACCCGCCGACGGCCACCAGCTCGCACCCGACAACCGCGCCTACAACCGGCTGTTACGCGGCCTGCGCTGGCAAGGCGAACGCGGCTTCGCGATCCTCGTCGGACGGTGGCAAACACTGCGTCACACCACCGTCAGCCCCCGCCGCATCGGCGACATCGTCGCCGCCGCGCTGCACCTGACCCACTTCGAATACAAATACCTATCGGCATCTTGTTGAGATCACCTCAGTGGCGGCGACAGCGGTTCGTCACTCATCGGACCATCATCGTCATGACACCGAACGGTGTCATCCCGGCCGTGCGGCGATGATCGTGACGCCACCGCGTGGCCGTGGTGAGGTTGAATTGTCAGGTCAGTCTCTGGCGGTAGGTTGTGCGATGTCCGGCCCGCCGAGGTGCGGCGTCGGGACGTACCCCGGGTGGGGTGGCGGCAGCGCCGCCACGCACGCGGTGGAGCAGGCGTTCACCAACAGCGGCAACACATCCGTCCCGACGCGGCGCGAAATCCACACCTGATGGAGTTCCCGATCGACGGGCTCGTCGCAGACGCTGCAGGTTCGTACCGCATCAGCACCCCACACGCCGGGAGCAAGAGCGGCGAAGTCGACCTGTTCGGCAGTGGTAACCGCGCGCAACGCCGGGAACGCGGGCCGGAACTTGACGTTGCCGTACAGGGCGCGGGTGCTCACTGTGCTGCTGACGAGTCCGGTGCATCTGGTCAGCTCGTACGGGTACCAGTGCAGGCGGTGCGACGTGTAGGGCTCGAAGGTAGTCAGGCTCGTCATGGCTCCGATCTCGGGCGGGATGCGCACAAGATTGGTGCCGTAGAGCACTAAATGCTTGACGGCGGTCAGCCGCCCGATCGTCCCCGGCAACGTGATGACCTGCCGTCGCTCGGCAGCACTCATCTCGACGAACGGCTTGAACACCTCTCTGCCGTCCGCTGCTGCTTCATCGATCAGCGCCAGCAGGCGCAGCCAGCCCGCAGCCCGGATGTCCTGCTGCTCCTTGTGGAACGAAACGCCCCTCGGACGCGTCGACTTCGAGTACCCGACGCAGCGGCACACGTCCTTCGCGGTCACGTCGGAACCAGGGCCGGCTGCATCCGCGAACCGGTTGGGAAACAGGCGAGGCGCATCCTTGTCCGTCGTCATCGCAGGAGACTATCGATGATCAAGCGGGTGGCTATCGAAATCCCGCCACCGTGAGGACTCCGATCATCAAGCGGATCTGAAACACCGGGGCGCGCTCGCGGCGCCTGACCCCCGTGGTCCCTCCGTGGTCCCTCGGATGCCACAGACCCCAGACGGACACGCGCGGATCAGCCCCGATTCTGCCATCGCTGGATAGTTGCACGATGTGCGATCCGCCAGCTTGCACGCCCCTGAACAGGCCGGATGCCCGCGGAGCTACCCGGACGAGGGGCTATGCAACGCGGACGATTTTCGATAGAGTCCACAATGGTGTCCCCTGTGAGCCTTACTGAGGACTTTTAATCCTTAGGTTCGGGGTTCGAGTCCCCGGCGGCCCACCCATCCGATGAGCAGGACATTCGTGAAGGACCAGGTGAACGGCGCGAACCAAGCGGAGGGCCATCCTCAGTTACCGAAGGCCCTCCCGCCTCTGTCGTGCGCCGTTAACGGCCTTCGTCGGTGCTGTTGAGTTTGGTGAGGCGCTGGTTGGTTTGGGCGAGGTCGAACGGCTCCGGTGTTTGCGGATCGTCCTTGGACCAGTATTCGACGGGGGAGTCGCCGGTGAATCCGGTGCACAGCGGGTACGTGGTGCCGGGGTCGCGTTCCGCGGTCCGTTCCAGGGTGATCTCGTGCCACCAGCTCGCGCCGAAGTCGTACTCGTAGCGGATCTTCTTGGTCGCTCCGGCGAACACGTCCCGTAGCCGAACCCCGGACTCGTTTTCCTCGTCTCCGCCCAGGTCGAAGAACGGGTCGCTGTAGCGCTTGCCGCCGACCTCGAACTGGTGCAGGTGGTCGCCGTCCCAGCCGAACAGGATCTGGATGACGGCATGCAGGTCACCGAGCGTGGTGGTGGAGGGCACCAGGATTCGCCGCCAGATCGGTGGGCGCCAGCGCATCAGTCCCACCTTGAGCTGGTACACCTGGTCGATCGACGGGACCGCGCCCGAGTCCAGGAAATCCTGTACCGCGGCGGTGACCCGGACGGCGTCCGGGTGATCGATGCCTGCCGCCGAGTGCAGGCGGGCTGTCAGGCTTTCGCCGGGGAAGCGGTCGAACAGTACGGTCAGCGCCTTGTCCGGACCGGTCCCGTCCAGGGCGGCTGCGGCGAACTCGACTGCCAGCCATCGGGCATCGGCGGGCGCGACGCTCGGCTCGTCATCCTCGATGGTGCTCAGGGAGACCCGGGCATGCGTGCCGAGGTTCGGCAGATGTGCCACCGTCTGCCAGACGGCCGGTGCCTCGTCTCCCAGACGGTCGGCTATGTCGCCGGCCCCGATCCGGGGCGCCGCGGAGAGTCCGGCAGCTGCGGTCAGCAGTTCCCGGGCCGCGTCAGCTGGGTGCCGGAACTCCAGCCAGCGCCGGACCGCCGGCCATGGATCCGTGCCGCGGTGCACATGGCCGGTCACAACCTCGGCCACCACATCGGCGGGCATGTCGAGGGTGATGGTGCGCGGCCGGTCGGCCTGAGCCATGGCCAGCGACCACCGGCCCAGCGATGTCACGACGACGGTCGCGCTGTCCTCGCCTGTCACCGCACCGAGCCGCCTGAGCAGGTCCACCAGGCCGGCGAACCGATCGCGGGTCTCGTGATCCATGTACTGGGTGAGCGAATGGACGTATCCCCACCCTGGCAGGTCTTTCTCCTCCTCGTACCGCTCGACGATCGCGACCACCCGGCGCCAGAGGCTGTCCGGGTCCGGGTCGTCCTGCATGGTCACGGCTTCCAGGAACGCCAGCGCCAGGGTGATCACGCTTCCTTCGTGCCGGCTGTCGGACTCGGCCGTGCACACCGCGCGGAACCCGGCCCACCACGCGTCGAGGGTTTCGGCGTCAGTCAACGACGACCACTGGTCCAGCAGCGGCCCGGCCGCAGCGACCGAGCCGCTGATCTTCAGCAGCCCTGAGCCGAGGGCGAAGCTCCACGGTCGGTGCAGGGCCGGCACATCCGCCGCTGTCCGCACCCTGTCCGGCACCGGCACTCCCACCACGGTCCCGGCGGCAGCGACGTCAGCACGACGTACCACCCGGCCGGCCGTCACCGACCGACCTGGACGGCCCACCCACCTCGCCAGCTCGCGAGCCTGCTCGGCCATCAGGCAGCTGCGGGCCAGGTGCGCAGCACTGGCGACATCGACAGGGGCATTCACCGGGAATGGCTGCGAATCCATCCCGCGAACGCTAGCCGCATCGCGACGTCCGCCGAAACGGGGACCCGAACGATGGACGCGAGCCCGGAGTACCAGTGGAGTCAGGGCACTGGCGGGTCGGGATGCTCGGCGAAGAAGCGCTCCGCAGCGGCGCCGTCGATCAGCGATTCGTCGAGCAGCCACTCGACGGCCCGACGGGCGGCCCGGGCGTCGCGGAAGTCGTACCAGGGCTGCAAGAGGTGTGGGCATTCCTCGTTCAGCTCGTTCTTGAAGCGGCGGAACGCGCCGCGGCCGTTGATCGCGCGGGCAAGCCGCCGGGACGCTCGATCGTCACTGACGAGGTCGATGAAGTCCGCCATGTCCTGATACCAGATGTACGGCGGCAGGGGCCGGATCACGGGAAGATCCAGATCGTCGAGGTCGACGGGGTTCGTGCCGTCGACGCCACCCTCGCGGGTCCACAGGACGATCTTCCCGGTCTTCGGGTCGAGCAGATGCCGATGATCGTCGTCGAGGTTCTGGTCTGACAGTGCGAACGCGATCTCGTCGAGGTCGAACCGTTCGATCTCCAGCACTACCTCTCCCGGCAAGTCCGTTGCATGCCGGTCACCTGCCCGGCCGTCCGGCAAGTATCACTGTGGCGATGCGCCGGTTGGCGTCGGCGGGGTCGAAGTAGGCGGGGTCGAAGTAGGCGGGGTCGAAGTCGGCGCCCTGTTCCAGGCCCAGCCACCGTCGTAGCTCGTGGTGATCAGGGTGGTACGGGTCGGCGAGTGCGTCGAGCAGTTCCTGGTAGCCGGTGGTGCCGCCGCAGTCTTCCGGTGGGCAGGCTCGAGCGCCGTCCGTGCAGGCCGGGTATCGCCCGGTCGGCTCGGCGGGTACCAGTTCCTCCAGCAGCACCTCGTGTGTCCAACTGTCGCCGAAGTCGTACTCGTATCCGAATGTGTCTCCCTTGCGGGCGGCCAGGTCGCGGAAAGAGGTCTTGCGTTCGTCGTGCATCGGAAGATCGAGGTCGGGTGTGCCGTAGCGGCCGGTGGGGTGGATGAACATGTGCAGGTGGGAGTTGGTCCAGCCCATCGCGGCCTGGATGGCACGGTCAAGCCGGTCCAGGCGCAATGTCGTGGGCAGGAGCAGGCGTCGCCACACCGGCGGGTCGGTGTCCAGCAGAGTGACCTTGATTTGAGCGATCTGATCCCCAGGCTGCACGGCGGCGGACATGGTGCGCAGAACCTTCTCGGCGGCCGGGGACAGGTGCAGTGTCTCGCCGTCCTCGGTCAGCGCGCCGAACGCGACCAACTCGCTGGCAGCGCGGCGCAGGTCGCGGTCGGTGGCCGTGCGGATGTGCCCCAGTTGCTCCGTGGTGGCTTCGTCCAGGTAGTAGCGGGTGGAGAGGGCGGACCAGACCTCTTCCTGTGCCTCTCCTATGCGCGCGGTGCCACCGCCTTCCGCGATGGTGGCGAACAGTACGGCGATCCCGTCGCTGAAGTCTTCGCCGAGCAACGAGGCGAACCAGCCGGGCGGGCAGAGTGCCGGGCCGAGTTGGTCGAATGCGGTGAGCATGGCGGTCCACAGATCCACTGGCTGGTCCAGCAGGCGCTGATTCTTCTTCACCGGCACCAACCGGCCGTGCACGACTCGGAGTAGCCCGACTGCCTTGGCCCAGGCCACCACGATCGCCAAGCGGGGAAGTTCGGCGCTGCTACGGGTGCGGAACATCCGGGTTCCGATCACCGGGTCGATCTCGTCTCCGGTTTCCAGAAGACCGACCAGGTGCCGCGCTTCGGAAATCGTCAACTGGCCGGTCTGGGTCAGTTTGCGGCCGGGGCCGATCCAGCGGGTCAAGGCGACCACCTGCCGCAAGGCGGGTGCTGATGCCGCTGCGGCGGCCGGGTCTTCTTCAGACATTTCGGGTACCGATCAGTTGGGCGGCTGCCATGGATCAAGAAGGCTGATGCCGGTGTCGACGAAGTCCTTGGTGTTCCGTGTGGCCAGGGACGCCGCTTGCGAGCGGCAGATGGCGGCGATCTGCGCGTCGAACCCGCTGATCGGGTTGCCCTGTTTCTCCCGGCTCGCGACGATGCCTGCGTAGGCACTGGCAGAGGCGAGGTCGAAGGGCAGGACCTGGCGAGGGAAGGCCGCGAAGATCTCGTCGGCAGCCTGGTGCAGCGATTGCCGACGGCGGCCCTCCGGCAGGCGCGCGATGCCGTACCGGATCTCGGCGATGGTGACCGCGGTCGTGTACAACCCGTAACCGGAACTGTGCTGCAGCCAGGCCACCACCGCCGGAGCCGGCTCGGGCCGCATGAGTTCGGAGACCACGTTGGTGTCGAGGACGATCATTACTCCGGCAGACTCGCAGCCCGCGGCGTGGTGGTACGTGGCGGCAGATCGAAGTCGGCGCCGCCGAGCTGAGCGAACCGGTCCGTGAGAGCGCTGAACAGATCGGTTCGTGGCGCATCATCAGAGACGGCGGTGGTCAGGATGGCACGGATCTCGGCCTCCATGGAACGGCCGTTACGGGCGGCTCGTAGACGTAGCTTCTCCTTCACCGCGTCGTCGAGATCTCTGATGCTGACAGCCGCCATGGAACCTCCCTCAATGGCAGTAACTGATAGCAATGCTAGCGCGCGATCGGTCATGTCGCGCCGGCACGAGTGACCCTCTCGGGCGCGCCAGCCCGGTCACGGCCCGGCTACGACGGCCTCGGCCGTCGTGGACTGTCAGGGCCGAGCATGGGGCGTTCACGATCGAGGAACTCGCGGCCGTGTGGGAGGAGACGGCCGCGGCGGCCGCGGAAGCTTTAGACGTCTCCGGGCCGGCCGTGGCGTGAGCATTCCGTACGCGTACGACGCCGGTAGCTGGCTCGATGGCGGGTGCGGACCAGGGTCGACGCTATCCGGCGCGAGGCGTTTGTACAGGGATTCATGCGACACAATCCCTCGTTCGAGGTCCGGATCGTCGGTCACGATCCCGTCAGCCCGTAGGTTGACGACGTGTCCTCTCCCGCCGCGCTTGCCGTTCACCTTCGTGCTCTGACTGAAGACCGGCTCGCTGGACTCGTTGCCACGCGGCGTGACGCGACCATCGAACCTGTCCCCAAGACCGTCGACGAGCTTGCCGAACGTCTGCTGCATCCCTCGTCGATGGCGGCGGCCTGCGCGTTGCTGACCCTGCCGCAGTTGCAGGTGGGTGAGGCTGCTGCCGCACTGGGCGAAGGCTGTCCCGCCCCGGGTTTGATGGAGACATCGAACTCCCGGAGGATTCACGGTCATGGCGGCACCACGGAGGTAACCGGACGAACTGCGCGAGCGCGCTACACGGTTGGCTGTCGAGGCGAGGCGAGGCGAGGCGGGATCCGGCCTCGAGCAGCGGGGCGATCAGGCGGATCGCGGATCGGCTTGGTGTGCACCCGGAGGTGTTACGCACCTGGGTGACGCGGGCCGAGACCGACGCAGGGACGCGGCCGGGAACGACGTCGTCGGACGCGGCCAGGATCGCTGAGCTGGAGCGGGAGAGCCGTGAGCTGCGGCGGGCGAATCAGATCCTGAAGTCCGCGGCGTCTTTCTTCGCGGAGCTGGACCGTCCGTCGAGATGAAGATCGCGTTCGTCGACTCGCTCAAGTCCGAGCATGGTGTCCAGCCGATCGTGGAGGCGCTCACGCAGACACCACCCGAAATCGCACCGTCGACCTACTACGCAGCCAAGACCCGTCCCGCCTCGGCCCGGGCGATACGCGACGGCGAGCTGACCAAGATGATCACACGAGTGCACCAGGAGAACTACGGCGTCTACGGTGCCCGGAAGGTGTGGCACGAGCTGAACCGCCGCGGCGTCGACGTGGCCAGGTGCACGGTCGAGCCGCTCATGCGCGGATGCGGCCTACGCGGGCTGCTACGCGACACGTCTCCGCGGACCACCCGTCCCGCGCCCGAGACCACCCGCCCCGGTGACCTCGTCAAACGTGACTTCACCGCGACCGGGCCGAATGAGTTGTGGGTCGCGGACCTGACCTACGTGCGCACGAGCGCGGGGTGGGTGTACGCGGCGTTCGTCCTGGACGTGTAATCCCGCATGATCGTCGGCTGGCAGGTGGCCACCTCGCTCTACACGGACCTGGCCCTCGACGCGCTGCAGATGGCGATCTGGCGCCGCCAGAGCCAGAGCGCCGCTCCTGGCCGGGCTGGTCCACCACTTCGACAGGGGTGTCCATATCGAGCGATCCGCAACACCGGCCCCTGGCGCGGCCTCGACGACCTGGAGATCGCGACCGTCGAGTACATCGAGTGGTACAACAACCGGCTCCTGCACGGCGAACTCGGACACGTCCCACCCGCCGAGTACGAGGCCCTACACGCGATGATCCAGCCGGTCACCGCAACCCTGGAACCAGATAATCCAGTCTCCATCAAACCCAGGGTTTGACATTTTGAAGGTGCCCTGCCGGTGCGGTTTGAGGCCGTGCTCGCGCCACAGGTTCGCGACCCGGTGATGCGAGACCGGCGTCTTGTCCACCCGGGTGACGTAGTCGGCCATCGTCCGGGTGGACCAGTGCGACAGCCCGGTTTCCGCTCATGGCGTCGTACGGGTCAGGGCCAGGACCCGCGACCGGACCTCCGCGCTCACCTGCTCGCGACCCCGACCCGGCGGCGCAGCGAGCAGACCGGCGGCACCGTCGGCGCGGTAGCGGGCCGGCCACAGGTCCACCGTCGGCCGCGACACCCCGGCCAGCGCGGCGACGTCCTTCTTCATCCGGCCTTCGGCATACCACAACACGATCCGCGCCCGCGTCCCGACCGCGGCCGACACCTCCGTGCTCGTCGTCAAAGCACGCAGCTCGGCACGCTGGCTCACTGTCAAATCCACCCGAACAGCCAACCACACTAATGTCACGTAAAGACAGCAGCATCACGACGCATTAGCTAGCTGGCCGGGTTCTTCGTCCAGGTGAAGGTCGCTGTGATCGGGGAGTGGTCTGACAGGGGGATGCCGTCGGCGTTGAGGAAGGCGTCGTGTTCGTTGTTGTAGGAGGTGGCCTTGAGGGACACGGCCTTGCCGCTGCGGTACAGGATCTTGTCGACTACCTCGCAGGAGTTCGTCGGGGCGTTTTCGTCGCAGAGCAGGGTCGGGCTGCCGGGGGCCGGTGCCACGCCGCCCCGTACGTTCTCCACCCAGGCATCGGTCAGGCCGTTGGTGGAGGCGAAGCTGGCGATGGTGTCTTCCGCTCGGGTGTAGCGAGTGTTGGTGTCACCCATGACGACGACCGCGTTGTTTGCGGAGTTCGTCGAGATTGCTTCGGTGAGCTGCTGGAGGTTGTCGCGCCGCGCCTGCAGGTCGCCGGAGGTGACTCCGGTGTCGGTGTGCAGGTTGTAAAAGTCCACGGCGGCGCCGTCATCGAGGGTGACGCGCATGAAGGTGAATCCCTTGGGAGTCAGGCAGTCGCCGGAGCCGGAGTCACAATTGTTCCACTTCGTGCGCTCAAGACCATCGAAGGCGAAGTTCGACACGGTGTTGAGGCCGCTGCCGAAGGTCACACCACCACTGGGGGGAGTGCGGTGCGGATGATTGGCGGTCGAGTACAGGGCCTTGTGGAAGTTGAAATCCTCCTGCACGTTGGCGATATCGTACAAGTGCAGCCGCTCTCCGATCAGTTCGGTGCTCGACCCGCGCGGCGTCTTCGCACTGGAAAGCGACCCCGGAAGTCCCGAGACGTTGTACGTCACCGCCTTGAAGGTGCCCGATTCGGCGGCCGAGGCGGCCGGGACGACGGCCGCGAGTCCGGTCAGCACGACCGCTCCGGTCAGTAACATCGGAAGTTTGCGCATGAGAGTCTATTCATTATGTGGCGGACATCGTCCGGCCACAACCGTTGGCTTATTGGTACGTCATTGCGGCCCACTGCCAATATCCGGTGGCTGGACGGGGCGGGGCGTGATCTGTCATGTCGGAACGGGAAGTTTCGGGGCCGTTCGCCGCGGGCGCCGGACGGGCTTTGTCATCTCACCGCCGCCCGTATCTCCGATCGGTGGTTGTCGTGCACAGCTTCCGGACATCACCGATGGTGTGGCTGCTCGCGCCCTCAGCCGAGGCTGTAAACCTCAGGGCGCATCACGTCGGGGGCTTGGCGGCCCGCATGCTCCACAAATTCACGTCCGCAAACCCGGGAATTGTTTGCGCTCGCCGTACCGGACACGATCGTCGCCAAGATGTACTTTCGTCTCGTTCGCGCCATATCGAATCATCGCATTATCGTGGTATCGGGTTGGGTGGCACCAGGCTGGTCGACGGCCCGGCGCCACCCGCGTGTAGCGTCGCAATTCAAGCTGGAGCGCTCACCGGACCGCGCCGAGGGTCAGCCCCGGACGAAGTCCCATTTGCCCTGGCCGTCACGGTCGTGCAGCCAGTACGCCTCCATGTCGAAGATGGTGTCCGAGCGGTTCATGTTGTTGCAGATGTCATTCTGGTCGTTGGCCGGCCAGTTGTCCCCGAGGAAGTTGAGCTCGCGCCCGCCAAGGCGGTACGTCTTGAAGTCTTCGCAGATTTCCATGTCGATCCCGGCGCCGTCGTCGTTCCAGAACCGGCTGTTCTTCTGCGCCAAGTCGAACGGCGAGTCAAAGGCGCCCTGGTGGTGCTTTTTCTTGGCCCTGTCGCAGGCCGTTCCACGGTCGTTCTTCTGTACCTCGTACAGGAGAATCACTGTCTCCTTCGGGATGTCCGACCCAGGTGTCGTTTCATAGACTCGTCCACACAGCCGGGACCCCGATTGGGCGCTCGCCGTGCCGGACACAATCATCGGAACTGCGGCCGTCATGCCGAACAACGACACCACCGCGGCGAGTAACGCCTTACGCTTTCGACCTGTCATTTCCGTTCCCGTCATGAGATTTGTTGCGCCATCGTCGGTAATCCCGGGGGAATCAGTCTCGCTGGAAGTTCACCGTTGCCGACTCGCCGTCGTAGTAGAGCCAGTAGGAATTCATGTCGAAGAGGGTGTCCGACCGGTTCATGTTGTTGCAGATGTCGAACTGGTCGTTGGCCGGCCAGTTGTCCCCGATGAAGTTGAGGTCCAAGTTCTCCAGCCCACCGAACTCCAAAGTGCGGGTCTTCCAGTCCTCACAGACCACAAACGCGATCCCGCCGGCATGCCAGCTTTGGACATCCTTGTTCTTGAGCCGGTCCTTGAAGGGACCGTCGTTCGGGCTGCGCGATTCCCCCTTGCCGATCGGAAGTTCCGACTTCGCCCGGTCGCAGACGGGATCATCATTTTTCCGCACCTCGTACAGGTTGGCGGCCATCTCCTGCTTTCCGGTGGCCGCGTCCGTCGAGGTCCAAAACCGGCCGCACAGCCGAGACCCCGACTGTGCGCTGGCCGTGCCGGACACGATCATCGGCATCGCGACCGCGACACCGCACACCGACACGATCGCCGCAATCAGCGCCTTTCGCTTCGACCTTCTCATTTTTCGCTCCCTGACCTGTCCGTGCTCTCGGGTATGGATGACGGCTGGAGAATCAGTCGCGCTGGAAGGACACCGTGGGCGAATCGGGGTGCGAGTACAGCCAGTACTCGTTCATTTCGAAGATGGTGTCGGATCGGTTCATGTTGTTGCAGATGTCGTACTGGTCGTGCGGCAGCGGGAAGTTGTCCCCGATGAAATTAATGTCCTTGTCGCCGAGTCCGCCGGTGTCCGTGGGGCGGGTCTTCCAGTCCTCGCAGACCACCTGTTTGAAACCCGCGCTGGGCCAGTCGTCAAATGCTGTGTCCTTGAACGTTCTGAGGAACGGTGACTGCTTGGCGGTGATCTGGTTGCCACCGGCCCGCAGCAGCAGCTTCGCCTCGTTGCAGACCAGGCTGTCCGACTTGCGAACCTCAATAAGTCTGACCGTGACCTCGTTGGTACGGGGAGACTTGAAGGTGCGACCACACAGCCGCGAATTGGTCTGCGCGCTGGCCGTGCCGGACACGACCATCGGAATTGCCGCCGCCACGGCGAACGCTCCGACGATCGCTCCGATGAGCGCCTTCCGCTTCGTCCTTGTCATTCTTTCTCTGCCTTCTTCTCGGGTTGCCAGTGGATGACGTGATGTGCTGCTGTCGGCGTCGGCCTACTTCTGGCGCCAGAAGTCGATGGTGTCGGCGGTGCCCGCCGGCGGCGCCATGTTGTCCTCGTACAGCCAGTAGGCGCCGTTGTCGAAGATGGTTTCGTTCCGATTCATGTTCTGGCAGATGTCGGTCTGGTTGTGCTCCGCCGGGAAGTTGTCCCCGATGAAGTTGAGATCCTTGTTGCCGAGGCCGCCGATTCTGAGATCACGGGTCTTCCAGTCTTCGCAGACCACCATTTTGAAGTCGTCCGTCGACCACTCCCTGACGGTTTTTCCCTGCTCCCTGAGCGTGCCCGGGAAACCCTTCGGGAATTCATCGCCGATGTTCCCCGTGCTGCACGGCGCAGGGTCACCCTTCGTCACCTCGTAGAGCCGGGTGACCACCTCGCCCGTGCCCTTTTCGTCACCCCTGTCCTCCGACACCCAGTAGCGACCGCACAGCCGCGCATTGGTCTGCGCGCTGGCCGTGCCGGAGATCACCAACGGCGTCGCCGCCACCACGGCGGCCAGGCCGAGCACGGTGGCGAGTAGCGCCTTCCGCTTGGTTCTTGTCACCGTCGCTCCAATTCAATGTGTATTGGCGCATCGATTCGATATTTTGCCGGTCAGGTGTCTAGCCCCGCCTGAACTGCACCTTGTCCCCGTTTGCGTTTCCGGTATCAGCGTCCTCGTACAGCCAGTAGGCCTCGATGTCGAAGGCGGTGTCCGAGCGATTCATGTTGTGACAGATGTCGTACTGGTCGTGCGGTGTGGGGAAGTTGTCGCCAAGGAACTCGATCTCGCGGTTCTCGAGACCACCGAACTCCACTGCACGCGTTTTCCAGTCCTCACAGACGACGAACTCGAAGGTGTCCGTCGTCCAGAAGTCCCCGGTTCCCAGGTTCTGGTCCTTAAGGCTGTCCCGGCCGGGGAAATCGCTCGGATTGATGCCACCGAAGTTGCTCTCGGCGCATACGGCCTTATCGCTCTTGCGCACCTCGAGGATCCTCGTTACGACCTCACCGGTCGTCGGCGACTTGAAGTACCGTCCGCACAGCCGCGAGTTGGTCTGCGCGCTGGCCGTGCCAGAGACCACGATCGGAATCGCGGCCGCCACCGCAGCCAGGCCGAGCACGGTGGCGAGTAGCGCCTTCCGCTTTGTGTTACGCATGTTCCTCCCTCATCGGCTTTGGGTCTTGCCGCCGAGTCCCTACCCCCAGCCAGCAGGACCGGGCGCCAATGCAAGATCGTCCAGTAGAACGGCCGTCCTTTGTGGTGTCCAAAGAGTTTCCGCAACATACCAGGGAGCTCTCTGTTCACCGGTGGCATGCGTCCCTACCCGCGAGTACTTAAGATTCTGTTCATAACTTAATTTTTTCTTATAGAGGCGATGCTCACGCCACCCATGACGTGGGGTCATTTCCAGCGGCCGGTGTCGGGTTCGCCACAGGGTTTCCGTTCCATCCGACGAATCATCTGTGACCGTTTTGCCCATGTCGCGGTCCGGGCGGAGTTCTCCCAGGTCGCCCGCCGGTGCGCCGGTCTTACTGCCACGACCCGGGGTTGTGGAACGTCGGTTCGTGGTGTGTTCGCGGCCACGACCGTCAGCCATGTCGTACGGGGCGTCGTCAGATGTGCACCCGGCGTGCCTGGTGGCAGTAGTCCGACCGGCCGGCACGGGCTCCGTCGGACCCGCCGAGCCCGGGCTCTCGTTGTCGCGGCGTACACGTGGCGCGTGGTCCCCAGCTCCGATCAGTGTGGCGTGGGCTTCGATCAGTGCGGCGCGGCCTTGCAGTGAGACGACCGCCTGATGGACAGCCCCAGCCATGGCACCGTCGCACCGATGCACCGGCAGATGGGTACCCTCATTGCCGGTGAATCGGCCTGGCTTGGTGGGCTGAGTTGCGGGACGGCGGGGCGGTGCTGGCGCGGATGATGAGTTCGGTGGCGACTTCGAGCCGGTTGCGCGGTAGCGGCTCGCCATGGGCGAGGGTGACCACCATGGTCGCGGCGGAGGCGGCCATGTCGGTGAGCGGTTGCCGGATCGTCGTCAACGGCGGGATGAGCCATTGCGCGGGAGGCAGGTCGTCGAAGCCGATGACGCTCACGTCGTGCGGAATGCGCAGCCCGGCCTCGTCCGCCGCCTGATACACGCCCATGGCCTGTGCGTCGTTGCAGGCGAAGATCGCGGTTGGTGGGTCGGGCAGGCGGAGTAGCCGGCGGGCGTGGGTCACGCCGTCCTCGACGTGGAAATCGCCCTCGCGGATCAGCGAGGGGTCGAGGGGCACCCCGGCGGCGTCCATCGCGGCACGATGGCCGTCGAGTCGTGCTCTGCTGGACAGGACGTGCGCGGGTCCAGTGATGACAGCGATGCGCCGGTGTCCGAGGTCCAACAGGTGCCGGGTGGCGCAGAGCCCGCCACTCCAGTTGCTGGCACCTACCGAAGGGAACTGGTGACCGGGCTCTCCGGTCGGGTCGACCAGCACGAACGGGATGTCGCGGGTGCGAAGCTGGTCGCGTTGCGTCGTGGTGAGACTGGAGAACACCGAAATGACACCGGTCGGCCGGCGGGTCAGGACGCCCTCGATCCAACCCCGACCGGGAGTGTGGCGTCCCTGCAACTCGGACAGTACGACGGCCAGCTCATGCTCCCGGGCCACCTGCTCGACCCCTTTGATGATCTCCATCGCGTATGCGCCCTCCAGCTCATGGAAGACGACTTCCAGCAGGGCGGCAGGGGTGGCGGCCTTCTTCTGCCGCCGGTATCCGTGCTCGCGGATGACGTCTTCAACGCGCGCGCGGGTCCCGGGTGCGACCTCCGAGCGGCCGTTGACCACTTTGGAGACCGTCGGGACGGACACTCCGGCCAACGCGGCGACCTGCGCGATGGTCAGCGGCTGGGATCTCTCGGGGGCGGCGTGGACGGGCTCCCTGGTCGAGGTCATGGGGGGGAGTCTAGCGCCGGAGTTTCGGTCGAATCGATCGATTGTCTCGGCAGGCATTGTCGAACAACGTCTTGACGACCTTCAATGCTCGACCTAGAGTTTCGTCCATTAACGATCGGCAATATCTCTGAAAGTGTCGGCCAGCTGGAGATCGCAGTGGGTGAGAGATTCCGCGTTGGGCTGTCGCAGTGGCTGACCAGCGCGACCCGCACCGTACCGGGCGGCTACGTCGTCGAGGCGGCCATCGCGCTGAACTCCGTCGACCTCGCCGCGGGTGCCCTCGTCGGCCTTGACCTACAGGTGAACGACGCGACATCCGGCACCCGCACCGCCGCCCGTACGCGGAGCGACCCCACCGGACTGTCCTGTATCCACCCGTCTCGCCGGGGCGTCGTCCGGCTCGGCGGCTCCGGCCGGGCGCCGACGCACCGCTTGGCCCGTCGCACGACTCGCACCACTGGGCCCGTGGCTCAACCCCGAAGGAGTATGCCGTGTTCCGCAACCATTCAGTCCGGCATCGCACATCCCGTCTGCTCGCCGCCGGTGCCGCTGTCCTGACGGCCGGGGTCGCCGTCGCCGTGGTGAGCACGCCGGCCCACGCCGATTCCACGCTTGGCCAGTTGGCGGCAGCGACCGGCCGCTATTTCGGTTCGGCGGTCGACAACCCGCACCTCAACGACGCCCCGTACGTCGCGATTCTCGGTAGCGACTTCACCTCGATCACCGTCGGCAACGCCCAGAAGTGGGACACGACCGAGCCGAGCCAGGGCCGGTTCACCTTCGCACCCGCGGACACGATCGTGGCGCTGGGCCGGTCGAAGGGCCAGGGCGTACGCGGCCATACGTTGGTGTGGCACAACCAGTTGCCCGGCTGGGTCAGCAACGTGCCGGCCAACCAGTTGCTCGATGTGATGCGCAACCACATCACCACGGAGGTGACCCACTTCCGGGGCCGGCTGATCCATTGGGATGTGGTCAACGAGGCGTTCGAGGAGAACGGCACCCGGCGCCAGTCGGTGTTCCAGCAGAAGATCGGGGACAGTTACCTCGCCGAGGCGTTCAAGGCGGCCCGCGCCGCCGATCCGACCGTGAAGCTCTACTACAACGACTACAACATCGAGGGCATCGGCGCGAAGAGCGACGCCGTGTATGACATGGTCCGCACGTTCAAACAGCAGGGTGTGCCGATCGACGGCGTCGGCATGCAGGCGCACCTCGTCGTCGGTGCGGTTCCCGCCACCCTGCGGCAGAACATCCAGCGCTTCGCCGACCTGGGCGTCGACGTCGCGCTCACCGAGCTCGACATCCGCATGAAAACGCCGCGCACCGATGCCAAGGAGAGTCAGCAGGCCGACGACTACGCCGCCGTGACGAAGGCGTGCGTGGCGGTGAGCCGCTGCGTGGGAATCACCCTGTGGGACTACCCCGACAAGTACTCCTGGATCCCTTCAGTCTTCCCCGGTGAAGGCTCGGCGCTGCCGTGGGACGACAACCTGAACAGGAAGCCGGTCGTCTACAACGCGATCGTCGCCGCGCTCGGCGGTACCCTGCCCAGCCCCGCACCGACCGTGACGTCACCGACGACCCCACCGCCCAGCGGCGGCTGTACCGCCAGCTACCGGGTCACCAGCCAATGGCAGAACGGATTCGTCGGCGAGGTGACGGTTCGCAACGCCGGAACCACCGGAATCAACGGCTGGACCGTGACATGGACCTTCACGAACGGTCAGACGATCAGCAACGTGTGGAACGGTGCGCTGACCGCCAGCGGCTCGGCCATCACTGTTCGCAACATGAGCTACAACGCCACGATCGGCGCCGGCGGCTCTACCGTGTTCGGCCTCCAAGCCTCGTACAACGGCGTCAACGGTGCTCCGACGAGCATCGCCTGCACCAGCCCTTAGTAGATCCGAGCCCTTGACATTCGATGGGAGAGAGACAGCCGTGAAGCTCCGCATCGTCGCATCGGTCGTGCTCACCGCCGCCATCGCACTATCCGCCGGCTGTGTCAGCGGCGGCGTCGAGCAGGAAACGGGCGACAGCAAGTCTTTCGAGTTCTGGTCGTTCTCCGGCATCAACCAGAAGGCCGCCGTCGACGACTACCGGAAGAAGCACCCGGACATCCAGGTGAAGCTGACCGAGGTCGGAAGCTCGGTCGAAACGGCGCAGGCGCTCACGACCGCGCTGGCCGGTGGCAAGGTTCCGGACCTCGTGCTGATTCAGGGTGACGACCTGCCCAAGTTCGTGCAGCAGCCGCAGAACTTCGTGGACCTGCGGACCGTGGGCGCCGACAAGGTCAAGGGTGACTATCTCGACTGGGTGATCAGCCAGAGTACCGCCAAGGGCGGGGAGATACTCGGCGTGCCGACGGACGTCGGCGGCATGGCGATGGCCTACCGCACGGACCTGTTCGCCGCCGCCGGACTGCCGAAGGACCGCGAGGCCGTCGGCAAGCTGTGGCCGACCTGGGACGCGTTCATCGAAACCGGAAAGAAGTACAGGGCGGCGACGGGCAAGCCGTTTGTCGACAATGCGGCGACGAGCGTCTTCTACCAGGCCGTCAACCAGGGCCCGCAGAAGTACTACGACTCCGGAGGGCAGGTGGTGTACGGCACGAGCGCGCAGGTCAAGGAGGGCTTCGACTACGCGCTGAAGGCCGTCGAGGCGGGCATCACGGCGAAGCAGAGTTCCTTCTCCGCCGGCTGGAGTGCCGGCATGGGACAGGGACAGTTCGCCGTCGTGGCCGCGCCGTCCTGGATGTTGAACGCGATCCGGAGCAACGCGCCGGCCACGAAGGGAAACTGGGACGTCGCCGCCGTCCCCGGCGCCGTCGGCAACTGGGGCGGCAGTTACCTGGCGATCCCGAAGAACGCCAGGAACGCCAAGGCGGCCTGGGACTACATCTCCGCCACCCAGTCGCCGCAGGGACAGCTCGAGCATTTCGTGGAGTCGGGCGCCCTGCCCACCACCCCGTCGGTGTACAAGGATGCTCAGCTCACGTCACTGAAGGACCCGTTCTTCTCGGATGCTCCGACCGGGGTGATCTACACCAACTCGCTGCTGGGCCTCAAGCCGTTCTACATCGGGCCGGACAGCTCCGCCATCGGGCAGGAGTTCCAGAACGCCATCACCAACGTCGAACAGGGCAAGGGCCAGTCGGACAAGGCATGGGACGCCGCCCTGACGAACATCAAAACCGCCATCGGCCGGTAGCCACCTTCCACGAGCGCCGCTGGTGCCGGCCATCAACCACCGGCACCAGCGGCAGGAAGCGACGAACATGTGACGACGAGTCTCAGTGCCATCCGGGCGACACTCCCACCGCCCACCCTGCCGCCCACCAACCGGGGGCGTCGGGGGCTCGGGGAGCGCATCGCTCCCTACGCCTACATCGCGCCGTTCTTTCTGATCTTCGCGGTGTTCGGCCTCGTACCGCTGCTCTTCACGTTCTACGTGGCCCTGTTCGACTGGAACCCGATCGGCCAGCACGTCTTCGTCGGGTTCGACAACTTCGCCCGGCTGCTCGACGATCCCCGATTCTGGAACGCGGCGGGCAACACCCTCAGCATCTGGTTGCTGTCCACCGTGCCGCAACTGTCGGCGGCGCTGTTGCTGGCGCACCTGCTCAACCACGCGCGCCTGCGCTTCGCTGTCTTCTTCCGGATGTCGATGCTGGTTCCCTACATCACGTCGGTGGCCGCGACGACCGTCGTCTTCGCTCAGATGTTCGATCGAGACTTCGGCCTGCTGAACTGGTTGCTGGGACTGGCCGGTGTCCATCCGGTCGACTTCGCCCAGTCCGAGTGGGGTAGCCACGTGCTGATCGCGACGATGGTGGCCTGGCGCTGGTTCGGATACACGACGCTGCTCTACCTTGCCTCGTTGCAGGGGATACCGCGCGACATCTATGAGGCTGCATCCGTTGACGGCGCCGGCGGCTGGAAGCAGTTTCGGCACGTCTCGGTCCCGTCCCTGCGGCCGGTGATCGTGTTCACGGTCGTGACGTCGACTATCGGTGGCCTGCAGATCTTCACCGAGCCCCTCCTCATCTCGCGCAGTGCGCCGCTGACCTGCGGACCCGTTCGCCAGTGCCAGACCCTGACGCTCTTCCTCTACGAGCAGGGCTTCGGGCGGTTCCAGTTCGGCTACGGCGCGGCCATCGGGGTGGCGCTGTTCGTCATGGTCGTCGTGATCGCACTGATCAACTACCTGCTGTCAACCCGGATCCGCCCGGAGCGATGACGATGACCAAGCCGACCCAACGGACAGCGACACCCGTGCGGTCGCCGCGCCGCCGCCACCTCGAACGCGTCCGCTGGTGGAACTACGGCCTGCTCGTCCTGTCCGCGTTCGTCTGCCTCTTCCCGCTGTACTGGATGTTCGTCGTCGCCACGACCGACACGGCGGCGGCGACCCGGCTGCCGCCCGAAGTCGCACCGGGAGACAACTTCTTCCACCTCGCCCACCTCGTCTTCACGACGGTGCCGTTCATCAACTCCATCGTCAACAGCATGATCGTCGCCGGGACGATCGGAGCCGGGCAGGCGGTGCTCTGTGCGCTGGCGGGTTTCGCGTTCGCCAAACTGCGCTTCCGCGGCCGGAACACGTTGTTCCTCCTGGTCGTGCTCACGATGACGGTACCGACACAACTCGCGGTCATTCCGCAGTACATGATCATCTCGGCGGTGGGGTGGGTCGACACCCTTCAGGCGCTCATCGTGCCCGGTCTCGCGAGCGCGTTCGGCATCTTCTGGATGCGACAACACCTTTCCGCCACGATCAGCGACGAACTCCTTCAGGCGGCCCGGATCGACGGCGCGAACAGTTGGCAGATCTTCTGGCGCATCGCCTTCCCGCTCGTCCGTCCAGCGGCCTTCGTCCTCGGGCTTTTCGGCTTCGTCACGGCGTGGAACGACTTCCTGTGGCCGTTCATCGTCCTCAAGTCGCCGGACATGTACACGGTCCAGATCGCGATCAAGGCGCTGCAGAACAAGTACGACATCGATCTCGGGCTCGCCATGTCGGGCTCGTTCCTCGCCACCGTCCCGCTGATCGTGCTGTTCGTCTTCGTCGGCCGGCGCATGGTGGCCGGCATCATGGACGGCGCTTTCAAGGGCTAGACGGCAGACAGCCGCGACCGATGACCCCGGAGAGGACGAGATGACATCTGTGACCTTGACGCCGGTCTGGCTCCTGAACGACGACCTTCGACATCGACCTGGTAGGACGCTCGGATCAACCCCGCCCATGACCCTGCCCGATAGAGGAACGCACCGATGCTGACCGATCTTCCCTACGCTGAACTGGTCGCCTACCGAAGCTCGCAGACGCAGCCTGCCGACTTCGACCGCTTCTGGAAACAGACCCTCGACGAGGCGGCCGCACACGACGTCGACGTGCGCATGCACGAAGTGCCGACGGGACTCACCACGATCACGACGTACGACGTGACGTTTCGCGGCTTCGCCGGCCAGGACGTCCGCGCGTGGCTCCGCGTGCCGGCCGGCGCCGGCGGACCACTGCCGACGGTCGTCCAATATGTCGGCTACGGCGGCGGGCGGGGACACGCCTTGGAGAGTCTGCTCTGGGCCTCCGCCGGCTTCGCTCACCTGCACATGGACACGCGGGGTCAGGGATCGAGCTGGAGTGTCGGGCAGACGCCCGATGAGGCGACGGCCGGTCCTCAGGTTCCGGGTGTGCTCACCCGAGGCATCCTCGATCCGGCCGACTACTACTACCGCCGGCTGTTCACTGACGCCGTACGCGCCGTGGACGCCGCCCACAGCATCGACCGGGTCGACCCGGCGCGGGTCGCCGTCATCGGGGGCAGCCAGGGCGGCGGCACCGCACTTGCCGTCGCCGGGCTGCGCACCGACATCGCCGCTGCCGTGGCCTTCGTGCCGTTCCTGTGCGACTTCCCCCGAGCGACCCGCATCACCGACGCGTACCCGTACAAGGAGATCGCGGACTACCTGGCCGTGCACCGCGAGAGCGTCGACCGGGTGCACCGCACCCTCGCGTACTTCGACGGGGTCAACTTCGCTCGCCGGGCGGCGGCTCCCGCGCTGTTCTCCGTCGCGCTGATGGACCCCATCTGTCCGCCCTCGACCGTCTACGCGGCGTTCAACGAATACCTGGGCCACCACGAGATGCTTACGTGGGAGTACAACGGCCACGAGGGCGGCGGCGTTCTCGACGAGGCGAGGGCCATGGCGTTTCTTCATGCCCGCCTCGGCGCCGCCGGGTGACGCGTCGTTGAACGCCATTTCCTCCACGCATCCGTTGGACACCCTTGGCGCTTCAGCGGAAAGGAGCCGCCGAGTGCGGACGTACGACAATCCGGTGATCGGTGGGTTCCACCCCGATCCGAGCCTGTGCCGGGTGGGCGAGGACTACTACCTCGTCTGCTCCAGTTTCGAATACTTTCCCGGCGTTCCGGTCTTCCACAGCCGGGACCTCGTGCACTGGCATCAGATCGGCAACGTGCTGGATCGACCGGAGCAACTTCACCGGCTGCCCGACGCGCCGGCGTCCGGTGGCATCTTCGCGCCGACGATCCGTCACCACGACGGCCGGTTCTGGCTGATCACCACGAATGTGTCGGGTGGCGGGAACTTCATCGTGACCAGTGATGACCCCGCCGGACCGTGGTCCGATCCGGCCTGGATCGACCTGCCCGGCATCGACCCGGACCTTGCCTGGGATGAGGACGGCTCATGCTGGTGCACCTTCTCCGGAGTTCAGGTGGCGCGCATCGATCCGGTGGCCGGCAAGGTACTGGACGGTCCCTGGCCCATCTGGTCCGGCACCGGATTGAAGTATCCGGAGGCCCCTCACCTCTACCACGTCGGCGACTGGTGGTATCTCCTGTTGTCCGAGGGCGGCACCGAACGCGGGCACAGCGTCTCGATCGCCCGTGCGCCGTCGCCGCGCGGCCCGTTCGAGCCCGCACCGGTCAATCCGATCCTGTCGCACCGCAGCACCGACCGGCCGATCCAGAGCACCGGCCATGCGGACCTCGTGTCAGCGCCTGACGGCACATGGTGGATGGCACTGCTCGGGACACGCCCACGCGGTCACAGCCCGGGATTCCACGTTCTGGGCCGAGAGACATTCCTGGTCCCGGTGGAATGGGTGGACGGGTGGCCCACTGTCGGACCGGTCCGGGAGCGCGGCAGGACACCGGGCGCGTGGCATCCGACCGTCCCACCGCCGTCACGGGACGACTTCGACGACTCGTCGCTGGCGCCCCACTGGATCTCGCCGCGCAGCCGTCCGGACGGCTCCTGGTCGCTGGACACTCGGGCGGGATGGCTCACCCTGTGCGCCACCGGTACGACGCTCGACCGTCCCGGCCACACGTTCATCGGTCGACGTCAGCAACACCCCGACTGCCGCATCGCCGCCCGGCTCGATCCCGGATCCGGGCGCGCCGGGCTGACGGTGCGGCTCGACGAGGCACACCACTACGACGTCGAGGTAGGTGACGGAGAGGCCCGCGTGGTCGCCAGAATCGGCCCGCTGAGCCAGTGTGTGGCACGACACCCGGTGCCTCCCGGGCCGCTCGCCCTCATCGTGGACATCCGTACGACCGGTGTCCTGCCGCCATCGGTCAGTGCCACGAGTCAGGTGACCGGTGAGCCGCTCGGCGTGGCCGCCAACGGACCCGACACGATCAGCTTCACCGTCGATGCCGACGAACCGGTGCTGCTGGCCGAGCTCGACGGCCGGTACCTGTCGACGGAGGTCGCTACCGGCTTCACCGGCCGAGTCATCGGCATGTACGTCACACGGGGCGCCGCGAGCTTCGACTGGTTCGACTACCGTCCGACCGGCCGGCCCGGCCCGGCAACGGGATGAGCCACTCCGGTAGCGGCCGCCGGCCGCGTCAGAGTCCACGGCGGCTCGCCAGGACGAGGAGCAGCTCGAACGCGTCAGAGTCCACGGCGGCTCGCCAGGACGAGGAGCAGCTCGAACCTGGCGGCCGGGTCGTCAAGATCGTCGCCGAGCAGCTCGCGGAGGCGTTTGAGCCGGTAGCTCACGGTCTGCGGGTGGACGAACAGTTCCGTGGACACGGCCGCGCGCGAGCCCCAGTGCCGTAGCCAACTGTCCAGCGTCACGAGGAGGCTCTCCCGCTGTCCCTCGCGCAGGTGTGCGAGTGGCGCCAGTCGTCGGGTGGACAGCACTGCCATCGCGCCCGGTTCTCCCCTCAGCGCCAGCACGCCGAGGTGGTCGTCGGCGAAGACCGGACCGGGATCGGCCGCGACGAGCTCAGCCGTCAGCTGGGCGAGCCGTACGGCCTCCGGCACCTGGGCCCAGCCGAGCATCGGACCCACGACGGCCCCGCGGCCTGCGAGTGCCTCCGTGAGCTGGAACCGCGTCGCACGGGGACCTGCCTGCAACAGCAGTACCGCATCGCGCTCGCGCTCGACGACGACGCCGTCCGCCCCGTACCGGAATCGGGCGTCGCGTGCCTGGTCGAGTGGCAGCACGACGGGTACCACGGCGTCGAGCGCCGGCCAGCCGATCACGGCCGCCGCGGCGACGACGGCGCTGTGCGTGGCGCCGCCGCGCAGCAGCAGCTCCGCGAGCTGGCGGCGGCGGCGGTCGCCTTCTCCGGCCTGTTCACGCAGCTGGAGGGCGAACCCGTCGGTGCTCGACGCGGCCAGTTCGTCGACGTACGCGACGATCGCCTCGGACAGGTCGACGAGCATCTCGGTGTCGACCGGGCGAACCAGCGCGAGGGTCTCGCAGGCCGTCCGGAGCATCAGTCGCGACGCGATCCGTAAGGCGGCCAGTAGCGCCTCGGGCCCGCGGTTCTCGCGGGCCTCGGCGGCACCGAGGGCGACGAAGACGTCACGGAATCGGGGAGGTAGTGCGGGCTCGTCGGTGCCGACGAGGTCGAGGAACCGTTCGAGCGCGACGTGGACGGCGGTGTGCACGTCGCGCTCGAACTTGGAGTCCTCGATCGTCGCGAAGGCAGGCGTCGCGTCGGTGACGGAGTCGGCGATCGCCTGCACGGTCGCGGCCAGGCGCGGGCGCATCGCTGTGGACAGATCGGCGGGAAGGCGTACCCACGGGGTCCGCGATACGGGGACGGGGGCCGTGGTCACCCCCCGATTTTGTCACGCCGTGATAAAAGGCGGGGTGGTTCTCGCTGTCCCGAGGACGGTGCTCCGTTCCCTTTCAGGGGTGACGATGAAAGCCCGGCGCACGGATCGAGGAGACTCGCGTGGAGCACCGCACCTCTCGTCAGCACGTCGTCGACATGTGCCGGAGCATGCTCGAGCGCGGCTACCTCAAAGCCACGGAGGGCAACGTATCGGTACGGATCCCCGGCCACGAGCTGTACGCCGTGACGCCCAGCAACTACGACTACGACAGGATGCGCGTCGAGGACATCTGCGTCGTCGACTTCCGCGGCACGTACGTGCCGGACGACTCCGGCGCCGGCCTGGCCCCGTCCATCGAGTGTGGGATGCACGCCAACGTCTACCGGGAGCGGCCTGACGTCAACGCCATCGTGCACACCCACCAGCCGTACGCCTCGGCGCTGGCCTTCCTCCGTAAGCCGATCCCGGCGCTCTCCGACGAGCAGGTGCGCTTCCTCGGTAGGCAGGTCGCCATCATCGACTACGCCCCGTCCGGCACCGGGTTCCTGGCGAAGAACGTCCAGAAGAAGGTGGCCGGTGGTGACAACGCCTTCATCATCGCCAATCACGGGATCGTCGCCCTGGGTACCGACCCCGATCGGGCCGTCTTCAACATGGCGCTGCTCGAAAAGGTGTCGATCGCCTACCTGATGGCGCTGACCAGCGAGGCGGGCAGGGTCTACACGATCCCGGCCACGATCCGGGAGATCGCCTTCACCAAGCTGCGCGCGGACGAGAAGCGGATCGCCGCTCAGATCACCAGGTCCGTCCCACCGGTACGCGTTCCCGCGGCCGAGGAACTGCCCAGCGCCGACGAGATCGCCGCGACCACGCCCGCTGACGACGGGAACGTGTCGGCGCACCTCGGATACGCCATCAGCGAGTATCTCGACGTCGAGGACACCATGCGCCGGCTCAAGGCGCTGGTGGCCCAGCCGGTGCGCGGGCTCAAGCACGACGCGATGCTCGACGTGCTCACCTATTTCGAGGCCAAGTGCCGGGCCAGTAAGGAGATCACCGACCGCGCGAAGCGGCGTATCCCGGGGGGTGTCCAGCACAACCTGGCGTTCAACTACCCCTTCCCGCTGGCGATCGACAAGGCGGAAGGCGCCCACCTCACCGATCGGGACGGCAACACCTACATCGATTTCCTGCAGGCCGGTGGGCCGACGATCCTAGGCAGCAACTACGGCCCGGTGAACGAGCGGGTGGCGGCGGTGATCCGCGAGTCCGGTCCGGTCACCGGGTTGTTCCACGAGTACGAGCTCAAGCTCGCCGACATCATTCACCGCTACATGCCGCACATCGAGATGTACCGCGCGCTCGGCTCGGGCACCGAGGCCGTGATGGCGGCGGTCCGCGGGGCACGGGCGTTCACCGGCAGGAAGATGGTGATCAAGGTCGGTGGTGCGTACCACGGCTGGTCCGACACGATGGTCTACGCCCTGCGCGTGCCGGGCACGTACCGGATGAACGCCAAAGGCATCCCCTTCGGCGCCACCAGTCGTACCCGCGAGACGTTCCCGCACCACCTCGGCCAGCTCAAGCGCAAGCTCATCGAGAACAGGCTCCGGGGTGGGACCGCGGCGGTCATCGTCGAGCCCCTCGGCCCGGAGTCGGGCACGCGCCCGGTGCCGTACGACTACAACGCCGAGGTCCGCCGGCTCTGCGACCAGTTCGGCGCATTGTTGATCTTCGACGAGGTGGTCACCGGCTTCCGTACCGGCCTGGGCGGCGCGGCGGGCTACTTCGGCGTCACGCCCGATCTGACGGTGTTCGGCAAAGCGGTCTCCGGCGGCTATCCCATGGCCGGCGGCGTTGGTGGCCGCGCCGACGTCATGGCGGTCTTCGGCTCCGGGATCGACGGCAGGAGCGGCGCCCACATCCAGGTGGGCGGGACGCTCTCGGCCAATCCGCTCTCCTGCGCGGCGGGCTACTTCGCGATCGAGGAGATGGCCCGGACGAACGCGCCGGTGATCGCCGGACGCGCCGGTGACCGCCTCACCCGTGGCCTGCAGCGCCTCATCGACACGTACGGCCTGCCCTATGTGGCCTACAACCAGGGATCCATCGTCCATCTGGAGTCCAGCGGGATCATGCTGATGGACATGAGGAACCCCATCAAGCTGCTCAAGGAGAAGAACGGCCGCAAGCGGCTCATGGAGCAGATGGGCGCCGCCTACGCCGCGCACGGCGTCATCACGCTCGCAGGGTCGCGCATGTACACCTCCATGGCGGATACCGACGAGGTCATCGACGACGCGCTGTCCCGGTTCGACCAGGTGTTCGCGCAGATCGAAGGGGTCTGATCGGTGGCAGTGACGCCGCCACAGGTCCTCGCGATCGATCTGGGCACCTCCGGGATGAAGGCCGCCTTCGTCGCCGCCGACGGCACGATCACCGGCTGGGCCGCGCGGGCGGTCCGGCTGCAGGTGTTACCCGGTGGCGGCGCCGAGCAGGATCCGCTCGCGTGGTGGGACGCGCTGGGCGCGGTCGTGGCCGATCTGGGCCGCGCCCACCCCGAGCACCTGCGGGCGGTCACCACGGTGTGCTCGTCCACCCAGGGCGAGGGCACCATCGCCGTCGACGCCGCCGGGGAGCCGCTGACCCAGTGCATCAGTTGGCTCGACATGCGCGGGGTCGCGAACCTCCGCAGGCAGTTCCGCGGGTTCCCGTCGTACGGGGGGCTCTCGGTGCGCCGGATCGCGCGCTGGCTACGCCTGACCGGCGGGATGCCGTCGGTGACGGGCAAGGACCCCGCCTCGCACATGCTGCTGGTGCGCGATGAGATGCCGCGGATCTACGAACGCACGGCGTCGTTCCTGAACGTGCTCGACTGGATCAACCTCAAGCTGACCGGTCGCACCGTTGCGACCGTCGACTCGATCCTCACCTCCTGGGTCACCGATAACAGGCGGGTCTCGGACATCCGGTACTCGCCGGCACTCGTCGCCGACTGCGGGATCGATCGCGGGAAGTTGCCGCCGATCGTCGCCTGCACCGACGTGATCGGCACGCTGTCGCCCAGCGCCGCCGAGCACCTGGGGTTGGCGGAGTCGGTGCGGGTGGTGGCCGGTGCCGTCGACACCACCGCGGCCGCGGTCGGCGCCGGTACGACCCGCGACAACGAGCCGCACCTGTACCTCGGTACGTCGTCGTGGATCGCCGCGCACGTACGGCGCAAGAAGACCGACGTCCTCGCCGGAATCGCGTCGGTGCCCTGCGCCGTACCGGACCGTTATCTGATGACCGCCCTGCAGGCCACGGCGGGCGCCAACCTGACCTGGCTGCGTGACAAGGTTGTGGAGTACGACGACCCGCTGGTCGGGGCCGGGCACGTGAGCCGCGACGAGGTGTCGATCTTCGACGCGTTCGACAAGATCATCCCGACGGTGACGCCGGGTGCGAACGGGGTCCTGTACACGCCGTGGCTGTACGGCGAACGAGCACCCGTCGACGACCCGAACCTGCGGGCGGGCTTCCTCAACATCTCCCTCAACTCCACCCGGTCGGACCTGCTGCGTGCGGTCTTCGAGGGTGTCGCGCTCAATACTCGCTGGTTGACCAAGGCGGTCGACCGGTTCCTCGGCTCACCGGTGACGTCGATGGCGATCACCGGGGGAGGTGCTCAGTCGGACTCGTGGTGCCAGATCTTCGCCGACGTACTCGGCATCGAGATCCGTCGCGACGCCCAGCCGGTCGCGGTCAACGCCCGCGGGGCGGGCTGGATCGGCGCGGTGGGGGAGGGGACGATCACCTTCGGTGACATTCCCGGTCTGCTACGCAACGACCATGTGTTCGAGCCGGCCCCCGGAGTCCGCGCGACGTACGACGAGGTGTTCGAGGTGTATCAAGACCTGCACAAGCGGCTCGCTCCCGTCTACCGGCGCCTCAACCGCTGAGCCGGACCGCTGGGGCCCGGCGCCGCGAGCGACTGCCGTCGTCATCGCAGGCCGAGAACGTCCACGATGAACCGCAACGGCCGGTCGGGCCTCCGCCCGGGTCGTCCCCCGTACGCGAGCTCCGACGGGATGTCGTGCTGGACCCGGCTGCCCAGCTTGACCCCGACCAGGCCCCTGGTCCCAGCCCGGGATGACGTTGCCTGCGCCGAGCTGGAACGAGAACGGCTGCGATCGCTTCCAGGAGGAGTCGAACTCGGTACCCGCGTTGACGGTCGGGTACAAGAATGTAGCCGGCTCCCACGGGGGAAGGAGCCGGCTACATCTGCCAGGACGATACACACGTTCGTGCGCATGGTGCAACCGGGCGGTCGAATCGTGGGGGGCGGCCGGTAGCTCCCCCGGGGGGGGGATTGCGCGCCGCGGCCCCCCGCCGCCCCCCCCCGGGGGGGGCAGGCGTGGTG
>CBIHNN010000011.1:0-87220 GCA_966211315.1 uncultured Micromonosporaceae bacterium
GGGGGGGGGCCGCGGGGGGTCTCCGGCGGGTATGGTGGGGTGGGGGCGCCGCCGCGGGGGGGCCCGCGGGGGGGGGGGGCGGGCCGAGCGGCGGGCCCCACCGCGCTGCTACGCGGACAGCCGGATCGAGTTGATCGGACCGAAGTCGTGGTCCTCGTACGACCACGAAGGGATGTAACCGCCGCAGTTGCCGCCGTTGTAGTTGTAGCAGACCTGGGCCTTGGCGTTGCCGGTCTGGTTGTTGAAGATGCGCTTGTACCCGTACACGTTGTTCAGGTTGTGCGCGCCGTACGTGTAGAACTTCAGGATCGGGTCGTGGTTCCAGCTGGCATCCGGGTAGATGCACACGTAGCCGGACTCGCACCCGGCGTACGTGCCGGAGGCCTGTGCCTGCGCCGGCGACGCGCCGACCAGGGACATCGTCGTCGCCGCGCTGATCGCGACTGCCGTACCGGTGATCTTCTTGATGGTGGACATTTCTTTCCTCCCTGAAGCTTTGATGGGAACGGGTCCATCGTTTCCGGCGCGGCGTCCACGGTGTACCTGTAAGGCTCGAGGTTCCGCGGCACGGGTTGCGGACACCTGGCGCACCCCCGTGCCGGGCCCGTAGCGTGGTCGGCACCATGACGCTGTCGAATGAAACGCCGGACTCCACCGTCCTCACGGTCGCGGGCACCGGGCACAGCCGGTGGCGGGGGATCATCGTGCAGAGCGCGGACACGCAGCCGACCGTTGTGGAGCTCCATCCGGGACAGTCGGCCACGTTCGGGCGGCTGAACGCCGACATCGTGCTCCCGGACGCGGGCGTGTCCCGGGCGGCGGGCGTCGTCACCGCGGTCGAGGACCACTGGGTGATCAGCAACCTGAGCGGTCGCAACACGTACGTGATCGAGAACCCGGAGGGTGGCGGCGAGTACGTCAAGCTCGCGCCGCGCCGGGTCGACATGCCGGTGCCGTTCGAGTTCGCCCGCGTCGTCGTCCCGGCGAAGGGGCGCCCCGCCAGGTTCTACGTCTTCGCGGCCCAGCACCTCTACGCGGACCCGCGCGAGCTGCCCGGACGCGGCGCGGACGCCACCCGGGTGGCGTTTCCCCTGGACGAGTCCGCGAAGTACTTCCTCGTCCTGGTGGCGCTCTGCGAGCCGCGCCTGCTGAACTGCGGGGACCACGTCATCCGGTCCGTCCCGGAGATCCTGGAGCGGTTGGAAGGGTCGCCGGCGGCGGCCGGGCTGAGCCGGACCGCCGTCAACTTCCACATCGACTATCTGGCGCGGGCGAAGCTGCGGGTCAAGGCGCCCGCCGGGGAGAACCCGGCGGGCGAGCCGGTGAAGGCGGACTGGCAACGTGCCGCGCTCGTGACGCTCGCGCTCCAGTTCGACCTGGTACGCCACGAGCACCTCGCGCTGCTCCCGCCGCAGCGCCCGGTCAGCGGGTGACCGGCTTCAGTTCCTCCAGGTTGGCTTTCAGCCGTCGCAGGTAATCAGCCGACACCTGCGGCGGCGGCCCTTCCGCCAACCGCACCTTCGTGGCGGACGAGCGGTACGCAGCGGCCACGTTGATGACCGGGTCACCGGGAACCTCGTCCAGCATCCGCATGATCTCGCACAGGTAGTCGCCCATGGCGCGGATCGACAGGTCCGGCGGGAACGGTGGCACCGGGACCCGGGCCCGTTGTCCGGGCGGCATCTGGAACTTCAGCACCGACGGCGTCCACCGTGCGATGCCGTACTCGTCCATCGCCGGATCATTCAGATTCTCGTCGAAGTTGCTCTCGGTCTTCAGCATCGCCGCCACCAGCAGCGGGCTGACCGCCTTCTCGGCCGGGCATGTCCGGCCGGCCCGCACGATCATGGCGTGGTATTTCGCCGGCACCTTGTCGGTGTTGAAGTACCGGTCGGGTTCGGGCGCGGTCGCTGTTGCGGTGGCGCCCACCGACCTGGGCGTGACCGGCCCGTGCCACGGCTGAACGACCGCGACGACGCCACCGCCGACCCCCAGCAGGCCGACGGCGGCCGCGACGAGCGTACGCCGGGACCGCCGCGTGCGTCTCGGCCCCACCGTCACCGGCGCGGCCCCGCGGGTGATGGACTCCGCCCGCCGCAGCAGGTCGCCGGACCCGTGCCTCATCCTGGTCCGGTGATCGGCGGAGAGGCAGTCGGTGATGAACTCGCGCCACTCGGCCGGCAGGTCGGCCGGCAACGACAGGGTGCCCTTGCCCGCGGCGTACGCGGCCGCTGCGGCGGACCGGGCGCGAGACGTGACCCCGGGGAACGGCAGCCGACCGGTGAGCAACTGGCACGCGGTGACCCCGAGAGCCCAGATGTCCGCCGTCTGGCGTACCGCGACGCCCTTCGTCCCCAATCCCTCGTCGGCGCGCTCCGGCGGGATGTAATCCGCCGTTCCGCCCGGCGGCAGGTACGCGTGGGTGCCGTCGATCTCCGCGGCGAGCCCGAAGTCCGCGAGGCGTACCGAGCCGTCCGCCATCAGCAGGACGTTGCCCGGTTTCAGGTCGCCGTGCACCCAGCCGGCCGCGTGCAGGTGGGCGAGCCCGGCGCAGATCTCGGTGATGATGCGCGACGCGTCCGGCACGCCACCGTCCACGGTGTCCAGCAGGGCGGCCGCCGACCGGTCCGCCTTCTCCAGGACGAGGACCGTCGCGCCGTCCAGGCGCGGGTCGTCCGGAGTGTCCACGACGTGCGTCTCGTACAGCCGGACCAGCCGGGGATGGGCGAGCCGTTGGCACACCGACACCTCGCGGTCGGTCATCTCGGCGAGGAACGCGAGCTGCCGGTTCGTCAGCGTGCCGGTCGGTACGAACTTCAACGCCACCGTCGGCGGGGCGTCGCCTGCCTTCTCGTCCGGGTCCCGTTCGGCCGCGTACACACTGCTCCAGCTGCCACAGGCCAGCGGGTGCGTGGTGCGCCACGCGCCGACCCGGTAGCCCTGCGGGACGCGGACGACTGCCTGAGTTTCGGACATTCGAATACCTCCATCAACGGCACGCAGAGGCATGGCGGGCCGGGGGGGGGGGGGCCGCCCCCCCCCGGGCCCGTGTTGTCGGCCACGCGACGGGAATGTGCGGCCTTCGCCCGGGCAGATGCGCGTCGCCCATCAACCAGGCGACCAGCAGCACCCATATGCCGAACAGGACCAGCGCGATCAGGCCCGTGACGCCGCCTCGGACCGCGCCCGTACGCTGGACCAGCTGGAACCCGTGAGCCGGTTACGATCCGGCAGCGCGCGTGACGGGTTCGCTTCCCGCGTCCGCCGGGACGGGCGACGGCTTGAATCCCCTGACGATCAGGTAGATGCCGAACGACAGCTCCCAGAGGGCCTCCGGAATCGTCGCGATGGCCTGAAGGGTCGCCCCGCGGGCGGTGACGTCGAACATGACGGCGATCCCGGGGCATAGAGGATGAAGTACGCGGGGATCGAGGTGACGAAGGTGATCACCATCAACCAGCCCGTCAGGGTGGCGATCTTCCTCGTGTCCATGGGACGAGCTGGGCGGGCGCTGGCGTGGGTACGGGCGTTCGGGACGGTCATGGTGACTCCTTGGCGGGATTCCGTCGGCTGGTCAGGGGGTGACGGCGTCGAGGGCGGTGCGGACGTCGTCCTCGACGAGGTCGGCGTTGAGGGCGATGGCGGCCGCGGAGCCGGCGCCTGCGGCGGTGATGACCTGAGCGCGGGGGTCCACGACGTTGCCGGCGGCCCAGACACCCGCGATGCTGGTGCGGCCGCTCGGGTCGGTGGTGACCCACCCGGCGTCGTCGGCGTCGCATCCGAGGTCGACGAGGAGCCGGCTGCTCGGTACGAACACCGGTGGTACGAAAAGAGCGTCGCGGGGCACCGTGCGCCCGTCGTGCAGTCGTACGCCGCGCAGCTGGTCGTCGTCGATGACGAGGTGCTCGACGGTGCCTTCGACGACGCCGATGCCGCGGGCGGCGAGTTCGGACCGTTCGGTGGCCGTCAGTGTGTCGGGCGGGGTGAGGTAGACGAGGTCGTGGGTCCACTGGCGGACGATCTGTGCGTAGCGGACGGCTCCGGGGGTGCCGCCGAGGACGCCGAGCGGGCGGTCCCGGACCTCGTGACCGTGGCAGTACGGGCAGTGCAGGACGTCGCGCGCCCACCGTTCCCACAAGCCGGGGATCTTGGGCAGGTCGTCGCGCAGTCCCGTGCTGACCAGTAGCCGTCGAGCCGAGATCCGCTGTCCATCGCTCAGGAGCACCGAGAACGCCGAGCGCCCGTCCGGCGCCAGCTTCGCGACGGTCCCGTCGACGATCTCACCGCCGTAGTGCTCGACCTCCGTGCGGCCGGCCGCCAGGAGGTCGCCGGGCGGGAAGCCGTCTCGGGAGAGGTAGCCGTGCATGTGGGTGGCGGGAGCGTTGCGGGGGGCGCCGGCGTCCACCACGAGGACCTTGCGGCGGGCTCGGGACAGGACCAGGGCGGCGGACAGGCCGGCAGCGCCCGCGCCGATGATGGTGACGTCGTATTGGCTCATGTGCAACAGCCTGGTGCCGGGCCTTGCGGGAGCCAACGAATGTTGCTGTTGCTGGGAATTCGGGGTGAGATATGCCCGTGGAGACCAGGTCGGCAGGCGGCACGGGTGGTGCGGACAGCCCGGCTGTCGCGGCGGCGCTGGAGCACGTCGGGGGGAGACTGAAGCGGGTCCGCCGGCAACGCCGGATGACCCTGACGGGGGTGGCTGAGGCGACGGGAGTTTCCAGGAGCACCCTGTCACGGCTGGAGACGGGGCAGCGGCGGCCTACGTTGGAGTTGCTCCTGGCGTTGTCTCAGACCTACCGCGTGCCGCTCGACGACCTGGTGGGGGCGCCGGAGGTGGGCGATCCGCGGATCCGGCTCCGACCGGGCCGGGTGAAGGGCCGCGCGGTGATCCCGCTGACTCGGTTGCCTGACGGGATTCAGGCCTGGAAGATCGTGATCCCGATCGGCCAGGTGATCCCGGAGCCGCGCTCGCACGACGGGTACGAGTGGATGTGCGTGTTGTCGGGGCGCATGCGCCTTGTCCTGGGCGATCAGGACTGGGTGCTCGGTGCCGGTGACGTGGTCGAGTTCGATACCCAGGTACCGCACTGGTTCGGTAGTGCGGGGGAGGGGCCCGCTGAGATCCTCAGCATCTTCGGACGTCCCGGTGAACGGATGATCGTGCGAACGACACCGGCGCGGGCGTAGGTGGGAAGCGGTTCATCGTCTGATCAGAATATGCCCCGAGCTGGTCACGGACGCCACCCGATATCACTCGACATGACATTTTCCGGCATCGATCGACTGCTGGAATGACCTCCCGCGCTTGGTGGGCTCAGTTTGCGGCGTTCGATGCCGAAGGCACACGTGTGACGGTGTTGCCAGAAGACGCGGTCGTACTCGGACGCGGAGCTCACGGAGTAACATACAGGATAAATCGGGAAAATCACCCGTATGCCGTGAAGGTCTACTCGGGTGAGACCGCGCTGAGAGCGCTGCGCCGCGAGGCGACACTGCTCACCTGGATCGATCACCCCGGTATCACGCGGGTGCACGAGGTCGGCCTGGCGGACGGCCAGGCTTACATGATCATGGACCTGGTGGACGGCCGGCCGCTCGCCGGCAGCCTGGTCGAGGGGCCGCTGCCCGTCGACGAGACGGTGCGGATCGGGCTGGCCGTCGCCGAGGTGCTGGCGGCCGTGCACCGAGGCGGCCTCGTGCACCGCGACGTCAAACCGCAGAACATCATGCTCGAGCCGGGCGGCCGGGCCCGGCTGATCGACTTCGGCATGGCGGCCCGCGCTGACCGGGACTGCGGCGACATGGCGGCGGGCACCTTCCTGTACGCGGCGCCCGAGCAGACCGGCATGATCAAACGGCCCGTCGACGGTCGCTCCGACCTGTACGCGCTCGGCGCCGTCCTCTTCGAGTGCCTCACCGGGACCACGCCGTTCGTCGCCGAGGACACCGGCACGCTCCTGCACATGCACGCCGTCACGCCCGCCCCGCCGGTCACCGACCTCCGACCGGACGTGCCCGCCGGCCTGGCCGCCGCCGTGGCGAAGCTGCTGGCCAAGGACCCGGACGACCGCTACGCCACGGCCGGGAACCTGATCGCCGACCTGGCCGGGTCCGGCCACCCGCCGGACGGCCCGCCGGCCGGTCGCCTCATCGGGCGGGACACGCAGATCGAGCGCCTTCGCGCGGCCTGGCGGCGGGCGAAGGCCGGGCAGGGCGGCGTAGCGGTGATCACCGGCGGTCCGGGCGCCGGCAAGACCCGCATGGCCCGCGAGATCGCGACCCACGCCCGCGACGACGGCGGTGCCGTGCTGTACGCCCGATGCGTGCCCGGCTCGGCCCCGCTCGCCGCGATACGCGTCGCTGTCGAGCAGTACCTCGCCGACGAGGACCGCACCGAGCAGGTACGCGCGGCCGGTACCACGGCGAACCTCGGCAGCCTCTCGCCCGCTCTCGGGACGCCGGACGACGACGCGGCCGACCCGGCCAGGCTCAGCCGGGACATCGCCGGATTCCTCACCGGCCTGGCCGGCGTCAACGGCGGCCTGCTGTTCTGCCTCGACGACGTGCACGTCGCCGACGAGGCGAGCGTAGCCGTCCTGACCCACCTCGCCGGTCTCGTCGGCGACTGCCCGCTGCTGCTGGTCGGGACCGCGCCGCCCGGCGACGGCCCGATGCCGCACGATGCCTCGCCCTCCGGCGACGGCCAGTCGGGCGAGATTCTGCTGGACGCCCTGGACACCACCGCCGTCCGCGAGCTCGTGATGTCAATCGCACACGGCCTCGAGCTCGGCGACGAGCTGGTCCACCGCCTCGCCTCCCGGGGAGGGGTCACGCCGTTCGAGGTGATCGAATACGTCCGCGCGGTCGCCGAAGCCGGCCTGCTCTTCCCGCACTGGGGCCGGTGGGCCCTCGACGAGGGCGGGCTGGACGCGGTGACCTTGCCGGACGACGTGTACGGCCTGATGCTGCGCCGGATGGGTGGGCTGGACGCGGAGAGCCGACGCGTCCTCACGATCGCCGCCGCGATCGGCCCCACGTTCGAGCCCGGCCTGCTGGGGACGGTCACCGGTCCGGACGACGCCGTTCACACCGCACTCGACGAGGCGATCGGGTGCGGGGTGCTGGAGCACCGTGGTGAGCTGCTCGCCTTCGTGCACGAGGGGATCCGGTCTGCGCTGCTGGCCGGCCTGGACGAGCCGCGCCTGCGGGAGACCCACCAGGACATCGCCGAGGCGATGGACCGCGCCGCCGGCGACGACCCGGACCGCGTGTACGCGACCGCCCGGCAGTACCTCGCCGGACATCCCGACCGCGTCCCGGACCGGGTCGCGCGCGTCTGCTTCGCGGCGGGCCGCTCGGCGCTGGCCCGCTACGCGTCCGCCGAGGCGGTCGAGTTCCTCGAGGCGGTCCCTCGCCGGCCGGACGTCGACGAGCTGCTCGCGACCGCCTACTACCAGGCGGGCCGGTTCACCGAGGCGAGCGAGACGTTCACCCGGGCGCTGGCGGACGCACCCTCGCCGCTGGACCGCGCGCGGGTGCTCGACCGGCTCGCGGAACTCCAGCAGGCGGTCGGCGATCTCGCGGGGTCCCAGGCAACCGTACGGCGTGCCCTGGCCGAACTGGGCCGCCCGTGGCCGGCGAACCTGTTGCTGCTGACCATTACGACGCTGGTGAGCATGGTCGTGTGCGGCTTCGTGGAGCGCACCGGGATCGGTTTCGGCACCGCCGACCCCGAGCAGCAGGCCCGGCACCGGCTGCGCGCCCGGTTGTACAACACGGCCTCCCTCACGGCGATCCTGATGCTCGATCCGGTCGGCAGCGTGGCGCTGACGCTGCGCGGGCTGTACCCGGCGAGCCGGCTCGGGGTGTGCGCCGAGTACGTCATCGCCCGCGGCGCCACGGCGGGCCTGTTCATGGCCTTGGGCCTGCCGTCGCTCCGGTCGTACGCGCTCGCCGGCCGGGCCGCCGCCGAGTTGGGCGACCCGGCCATTAGCGAGCTGTTGGCCTGGGGGCGGCGAGCGCTGCCGCCGTTGCTCGGCCACACGAGCGTCCGCGACACCGTGCCGGCCGTGCTCGACCGGGCCCGCGTCGTAGACACGGGCAGGTACTTCATGGTGCTCGAGAATGCCGTCTTCATGCTGCTCGACTCCGGGTTCGCCGAAGAGGCGTACACGCTGTACGAGGAGGGGACGCGCCGGCTCGCGGCGGCCGACCAGTCCGAGCATTCGGTTGTCGTCTGGGGCGTCGCGGCCGCCGCGGCCCGGGGCCGGGTCGCCGAGGCCGACGCGCTGCAGCGGCGGTCCGACGAGCGGACCCCGCGGTTTGTCAACCACAGTGACCGGCAGACCAGGCTGCACTCGGCCATCCGCGCGGCCGTGGAACAGCGGGACTTCGGCGCCTTCGACACGGCGGTGGACGAATACGCGGCCATGCGGCTCAAGCCGATGGTCATGCCGTTGTACCGCCGTACCGTCTACGCGTCCATCGCCTACGGCCGGATCGAGCAATGTTTGGCCGACCCGGGCCCCGAGGCTCTGGCGAGGGCCGAGCAGGCCGTCCGCGGCCTGAAGAAGGCGATGACCGGCGGCAAGGTGCTGGCCGCCCATCACGCGATCGCCCGTGCGTACCTGCGGCACCTGGCCGGCGACCACGACGGAGCGCTGGCCGGCCTGGCCGGAGCGGATGCCGACGCGCCGCTGGTGACCTACGAGTCGGCCCGGCTGCGGGCCCGCGCGCTGGCGGCGCTGGACCGCACCGACGACGCTGCCGCCCACGCGGCGACCGCCCTGACCGTGGCGGAGCGGCACGGCTGGCCGCACCGCGCCCGGTGGATCCGCTCGGCGTTCGACATGGGTGGCGTCACTGCGGGCACCGCGAGCCTGACCGTACGCGGCGCTGCCAGCGGCACGTTCAGCGTCGAGCGGCAACGGCTCGCTGCCGTGGAACGGCTCAGTGTCGCGGCGTCGCGCATCCTCGATCCGGCCGAGCTCACCCGGGTCGCGCTCGACGAGGTGATCCGGCTGCTCGGGGCCGAGCGCGCGTACCTCTTCCTCGCCGACGACACCGGGCGGCTGGTGCCGTACCGGGGCCGGGACGTTGCCGGCACCGACCTGACCACGCTGACCGAGTACGGGTCGACGCTCGTCGAACAGGTCCGCGCCGGCGGGGAGACGCTGGTCGTCACCGGCACCGAGGAGGGTGTCGCGCTCGGCTCGCAGAGCGTCCTCGCCCACGGATTGCGCAGCATCATGGTCGCGCCGCTGCTGTTGGACGGCCGGCTGCTCGGCGTCGTCTATCTGGACAGCCGCCTCGCGAAAGGCATGTTCACCGAGGCCGACGCCGGCGTCCTCACGGCCCTGACCACCCATGTCGCCACCGGGCTGGAGACGGCGCGGGCGGCCGAGCTGGCGGTCGCGGTCCAGTCCGCCCGGCGTGAACGCGATATCGCCGAAACGATGCGCGACGCCGCCGCGTATCTGGCCGGCACACTCGATCCCGCCGCCGTGCTGAAGCGGCTGCACGCCACCGTGCGTCGCGCCCTGCCTGCCTCCCGCTCATGGCTCGCCGTGCTGGACGGTGACAAGATCAGGGTCTCTGATGAGAACGACGATCCGATCGTCGCGGCGGACGTCGGCGGTCTCCTCGGCGCCACCGGACCGGTGACGGGGAGCGACCCGCTCATCGAGACGTCGGCCGGCGAGCCCTGGCTGGCGCTGCCGCTGCGGGCCCGCGACGACGCGGTCGGCTTTGTCGTGCTGGCCACTCAGGATCCGGCCGGTTTCCGGGACGGTCAGGTGGAGATCGGCGCGGCGCTCGCCGCCCAGGGCATGACCGCGTACGAGAACGCCCGGCTCTTCGCCGAGGTCGAACGCCTCGCCACCACCGACGGCCTCACCGGCCTGTTCAACCGGCGGCACTTCTTCACGCTCGCCGTCCGCGAACTGGCGTTCGCCCGCCGCCGGTCCAGCCCCCTGGCCGCCATCATGCTCGACATCGACCACTTCAAGCAGATCAACGACCGGTACGGTCACCCGGTCGGCGACGAGGTGATCGCCACCGTAGCCCGGCGGCTGTCCGCCACCGCGCGCACCACCGACGTGATCTGCCGGTACGGCGGCGAAGAGTTCACGATCCTCCTGCCGGACACCGACGACGAGGGCGCCGGCACGCTCGCCGAGCGGCTGCGCGCCTCGGTCTCCGACCGCCCGATCGAGACCAAGGCCGGCCTGCTTCCGGTCACGATCAGCGTCGGGGTCAGCGGCCTCGACGGCGCCGACGGCTCGGTCGGCGACCTGCTCGGGCGCGCTGACGAAGCCCTCTACCAGGCCAAACGCGACGGCCGCAACCGGGTGGCTCGGGTCTGTCCCCAGCCGGGCTCATAGTCGCACCGATCAGTCGCGCCCCTCGTGGAACTCTTCCACTCGCGTCCGCGAAGTGGGACGCTGGACTGGCTCGGTCCCCGCGACATCGATGGGGGAAGCATGGTCGGTTTTCGATCCGCCTTCGAACCGGAGCAGGCCCCGTGCGGCAAGTTCGTCGGGGGCGAGGGCTACCGCGACACCGACGACGAGGGCCTCGTCGTCTATGACCTCTTCTACGCCTGCGGTTGCCGCCGAACCCGGCACGAATACCACGACGGCTCCGTCACGACACAGGCGATCCGGCACGGGCGCCGGCACAAGCTGCTCTCCGATGAGCATTCCGAGCACCCGGTCTGACCCGGGTCTCGACGCCGTCGCATCGGTTGTCCGCCGCGGGTCAGGAGAGCCATGAGCTTGTCCCATGACGTGGTCATCGTGGGTGCGGGCGGGGCCGGCCTGCGAGCTGCCATCGCCGTCGCGGAGACCGACCCACGCCTGAGCGTGGCGGTGGTGTCCAAGGTCTACCCCATGCGCAGCCATACCGTCTCCGCCGAGGGCGGCGCCGCCGGTGTGATCAGAGACGACGACAGTGTGGACGAGCACGCGTACGACACGATCTCCGGCGGCGACTGGCTCTGCGATCAGGACGCCGTCGACGCGTTCGTGGCCGAGGCCCCCCGCGAGCTGCTGCGGCTGGAGCATTGGGGCTGCCCGTGGAGTCGGGAGCCGGACGGGCATGTCGCGGTGCGCGCGTTCGGTGGCATGAAGAACAAGCGCACCTGGTTCGCCGCCGACAAGACCGGATTCCACCTGCTGCACACGCTGTTCCAGACCTCGCTCAAATATCCGAACATCACCCGCTACGACGAGTGGTACGCCAGCCGCCTGGTCGTCGACGACGGTCGGGTCTGCGGCGTCGTGGCGTTGGAGGTGATGTCCGGCCTGATCGAGACGATCACCGGACGGTCAGTCGTGATCGCGACCGGCGGAGGCGGGCGGGTGTTCCCGTTCACCACGAACGCCGCCATCAAGACCGGCGACGGGATGGCGCTGGCGTACCGGGCCGGGGCGTCGCTGAAGGACATGGAGTTCGTCCAGTACCACCCGACCGGGCTGCCGTTCACCGGCATCCTGATCACGGAGGCCGCCCGCGCCGAGGGTGGCTGGCTGCTCAACAAGGACGGCTACCGCTACCTGCAGGACTACGACCTGGGCAGGCCCGAGCCCGGTCCGGTCCTGCGCAGCATGGAGCTCGGCCCGCGGGATCGGCTGTCGCAGGCGTTCGTGCACGAGGCGGCGAACGGGCGCACGATCGACTCGCCGTACGGGCCGGTGGTCCACCTCGACCTGCGCCACCTCGGCGAGAAGATCATCGACGCGAAGCTGCCGATGGTGCGCGAGCTGTGCCGCGAGTACGAGCGCATCGACCCCGTTCACGAGCTGGTCCCGGTACGTCCCGTCGTGCACTACATGATGGGCGGCCTGCACACCGACGTGGACGGTGCAACCGATCTGCCGGGGCTCTACGCCGCCGGTGAGACGGCGTGCGTGAGCATCAACGGCGCCAACCGGCTGGGCTCCAACTCGCTGCCGGAGTGCCTGGTCTTCGGAGCGCGCGCCGGGCGGGCCGCCGCCCGGCACGCCGCCGAGGTCCCGCCCGCGAAACCGGTCGTCGAGGCGCAGGGCGACGACGAACGACGCCGGCTCGACGAGGACCTGCTGCGCCGACGCAGCGGCCCCGAGCGCGTCTCGGCGATCCGCCGGCAGATGCAGACGATCCTGGAGGACGCCGCCGGCATCTATCGCGACGGCGACAGCCTGGCCAAAGCCACCGACAAGCTGTGCGAGCTCAAGGAACGCGCGACGACGGCCGCCATCGACGACACGAGCCGGCGGTTCAACACCGAGCGGGTCGCCGGCCTGGAGCTCACCGGGATGCTGGAGCTGGCCGAGTGCATTGTGCACAGCGCGCTGCGCCGGGAGGAGTCGCGCGGGGCACATCAGCGCACCGACTTCCCCGAACGCGACGACAAGCGGTTTCTCGCCCATTCCCTGGTGCACCGCGAGCCGGACGGCGCCCCGCGGGTATCGCACCTGCCGGTCACCATCACGCGATGGCCGCCGGGCAAGCGAGTTTACGGGAGGTGACGTGTCAGAGCAGATCACGCTGCGGGTCGCCCGATACCGGCCCGACGAACAGGACACCGAGCCCGCGTACGCCGACTACGACGTACCGCTGCGCCGGGATTGGGCTGTCCTCGACGGCCTCAACTACATCAAGGACGAGCTCGACGGCACACTGGCGTACCGCTGGTCGTGCCGGATGGGCATCTGCGGCAGCTGCGGCATGATGGTCGACGGCGATCCGAAGCTGACCTGCGCGACGTTCCTGTCCGACCTGGCGCCCGGCCCGGTACGCATCCAGCCGCTGGCCAACTTCCCGGTGATCCGCGACCTCGTCGTCGACCTGACCGACTTCATGCACAAGCTCGGCCAGGTCAAGCCGTGGCTGATCCGCGAAAAGGAGCGGCCGGTCGAAGACGGGGAGTACCTGCAGACACCGGCTCAGCTTCAGGACTTCACGCAGTTCAGCATGTGCATCAACTGCATGCTCTGCTACGCCGCCTGCCCCGTGTACGGGCTGGACGGCGACTTCATCGGCCCGGCGGCGATCGCGCTCGCGCACCGTTACGATCTCGACTCCCGAGACGAGGGTGACCGTACCCGGCTGACGATCCTGGCCCAGCCCGAGGGCGTCTGGGCGTGCACATTCGTCGGGGAGTGCTCCGCGGCGTGCCCGAAGGGCGTCGACCCGGCTGGCGCGATCCAGCAGGCGAAGCTCGCCGCGGCGCAAGAAGCGGTGAAGTCGCTCCTGCTGCCGTGGCGGTCACGATGATCCCGCCCCAGGAGGCCAGGTACTACCGGCAGCGCGTACCACTGCTGTGGTGGGCGCGGCGGCGCTCGTACACGACATTCATGGTGCGCGAGCTGTCCAGCCTGTTCGTCGCCGTGTTCGTCGTGGAGCTGCTGCTTCTCATACGCGCCGCGTCCCGGGGCGCCACCGCGTACCAGGGTTTCCTCGACGCGCTGGCGAACCCGGCGGTGATCGTGGTCAACGTGATCGCGCTCGCGTTCGTGCTCCTTCACGCCGTGACGTTCGCCCATCTCACGCCGCGTGCCATGGTGGTGCGGATACGGGGTCGGACGGTGCCTGCGCGCGCCGTCCTCGGCGGCGTGTACGCGGGGTGGCTCGTGGTCACGGCGTACCTGGTCTGGCTGGTGGTGGGCTAGTTGGCGTCTCCGCAGAGCCGAACCACGCCTGAGCCGTTCGTCTGGCTGCTGTTCAGCGCCGGCGGCGTCGTTGCAGCGCTCGTGCTGCCCGTCCTGCTGGTGTTGTTCGGCGTGGCCATCCCGCTGGGCTGGGTGGCCGCGCCCGATCACGCACACCTGCTTGCCGTGCTGCGCAACCCACTGACCCGGTTGGGCGTGCTCGGTATCTGCGCGCTCGCGCTCGTGCACGCGGCCCACCGGCTGCGCTTCACCGTGGAGCATGCCCTGCAGCTGCGGCGGTACGACGCCATCATCGCTACCCTGTGTTACGGCGGCGCGTTCGCCGGCATTGTCGCCGCCGCGTACGTTGTGCTCGGCGTTCCCTAGCGTGCTGAGTGGGCGACAAGCGCAGCCCAGAGCCAGCGCCGCGCGCCTGAGCGCCGGACAAATCGCGGCTCACGAGGCCCCGACCGTCGTAGCGAGTCGGCCTTCCTGTCATCAGGTATCCGATTCGGAAGCCATCTGGGAAGGGCGCCCGCTTCGCCGAACCGGTCAACAGCTGGACCTGCCTCCGGTACGATTTCCTCTCGTCGGACGTCATCATCGGCGGTGTGTGGTTGTGCGTGGACTGCGTCGCGCGGTGATGTGGTGGCTCTGCACGGCTATGGGCTCGATGTCGCCTCTGCGGTCAGGATGTGCAGAGCAGTCCAGGCTGATCGATCGGGGGTCGGTACCTCGGCCGCCCACGTCGGTGGCCGGAGGTGCGCCGGCTGGCGATGGGGCGGCAGTTCACGATCCAGGCGCGGCCGCGAACCGGTCGAGAAACTACAACTAATCGGCACCCCGGGTGGGCCTCCAACGAGAACCTGCGCTGTCTGTACCGGTAGTCCGCCAGTTGCCGCCAGGAGAGAGCGTGACCTCACGTCTTAGCGCTTTGCGCCCGCACGCGTGGGCTCTCTACGTAGCGGTGTACCTGGCCGTCCTCGTGCCCAGCGCGCAACTCCCGTTCGGGCTCGAAAAACTCGTCTCGACCCAGGTCTTGGCTTGGTCCGGTGTCATCCTGATGATCGGTCGGCTACTCCGTGACCGTCCGCGCCGCGCCGGCGCTCTCTGGGTACTCACGGTCGGCGCGGCGGTGTGGGTGCTGGGTGTCTTCGTCTTCTTTGTCTTCCAGCCACCCTCTCCCGGCCCGCATGATGTCCTGTACTTGCTGGGCTGTGGATCAGCCATCGTCGGCATGGTGTTGCTGGTGCGACAGCGGGTCCCCGGCCGCAACCGGGAAAGCCTGCTGGACGCGGCGATCGTCAGTTGCGGCATCGCGCTCCTGTCCTGTGTCTTCCTGATCAAGCCGGTGGCGGGCGTGACCGGGTCCACCTTCGGGACGTTCGTCGCGATGGCATACCCGGTGCTGGACGTCTTTGTGCTCGCGCTGCTGGTCAGCCTGCTGCTCGGCGGCGGTCTGGGCAGTTCCGCCATGCGGCTGGTCGCCCTCGCGTACCTGTGCGCTGTCGTCGCCGACGTCGGTCTGGCGCTGGGGTTCACGGATTTCGACTCGTTCTCCGGGCGTCTGCTGACCGTCGTCGGGGTTCTGATATATGGCATGTTCGGTGCGGCGGCGCTGCACCCGGGCTTCACCAACATCGTCGTTGACTCTCCACCCGGCGGATCGAACCCGCCGTGGTTGCGCACACCGCTGGTGTGGACGGCCGTCATGGCGGGACCTGGCCTGCTGCTCTTCGAGGCGTGGCAGTACCGGCGGATGGTCCCCGACGCCTTGGCCATCGCAGTCGGCTGCATCGTCATCTTCGGTCTTGTCGTCGTCCGGCTTCAGCTCCTCGTCAAGCGGGTCAACTCCCAGACCGTCGTGCTCAGCCAACAAGCAGAACGGTTGCACGTCCTCGCCTCGCGCGACGAACTGACCGGCCTGGCCAACCGGCGAGAGTGGGACCAGACTCTCTCCCGCGCGTTGCGGCAGGCCGGCCCGGACGATGTCATCAGCGTCGTACTCATCGACCTCGACTACTTCAAGAGGTACAACGACACATTCGGTCACCAGGCGGGTGACCGGCTACTCAAGGCCTCAGCCTCGGCCTGGATGGCTCAGCTGCGTGGTTCGGACATCCTGGCCCGCTACGGCGGTGAAGAGTTTATCGCGCTGTTTCCCGGGTGCGGGGCGACAACGGCGGAGATGGTTGTTCAGCGGCTGCGCGCGGTCACCCCGGAGGGACAGGCGTTCTCTGCGGGGATCGCCACGTGGGACACCTGCGAGAGCCCTGACCGCCTCGTCGCGCGTGCCGACGTCGCCCTCTACCAGGCCGAGAACGCGGGACGTGACCAGTGGATCGTTGCGGAGACCGATCTGCCCGCGCCGGGATCGGATGGGCTGATGAGCGCTGCCGACCGGAGCGTGCCGACGGTCGGGGATCATCCCGTCCGACCGGGGACGCCCTGACCGCGGTCTCCGGGGCCGGTCGAACGCCGGATCCTGACCGAATCCCAACCCGGGCATATGGGTGACGGCCGGGGTAACCCACCCCGTCGTGAATTTCAGTGCGTGTCCGAGTTGGTCCCATGTGGATGGTGTGGCGGCGTGGGACCAGGGCGGATCAGGGTCTTGAGCCCGGTGCGGGCGGCCGCCCGGGACATCGCGTCGGCGGCGCGCTCCAGCGGGAACGTCTCGGACACCAGAGGTTCGAGGCTGACCAGCCCGCGCGCGGCGAGGTCGATCGCGCGGGGGTACGTCTCATGCATGCGTCGCACGAGTACCAGCGTCAGGCCTTTGCGGCGGGCCAGCGAGGCCGAGAACCGGGTGCGGTCGTCATCCGGGATGCCGGCCAGCACCACACGGGCACCGGGCCGCGCCATTCGCAGCGCGGTGTCCACTGCGGCGTCCGTGCCGCCCATCTCGAACACGACATCGGCGCGTTCCGCAGCCGCCTGCTCGCCGCCCGCATCGGCTGGATCGATCGGCTCCACGCCCAGCTTCATACCTGCCGTCAGCCGGTGTGCCAGCGGTTCTACGGCAAGCACTCGAGTCGCTCCCGCCAGGCGGACGACCTGAACGAGCATCAGCCCGATCGGGCCCAGCCCGACCACTCCCGCGGTCATGCCGAGGTGCACATGCCCCAGTCTGAGCGCGTGCAGCGCGACGCCGAGAGGCTCGAGCAGCGCGCCTCCGTCATCCGAGACGTTGTCCGGCAGTGTGTGCAGCTGCGCGGACGGCCACGCCATGAACTCCCGCAGCCCGCCGTCGATGCGGCCATGTCCGGCGAAGGCGATGTCGGGGCAGAGGTTTCCACGGTCTGTACGGCACAGGTCGCATCGCCCGCACGGAATCGCTGGGTCGATGGCGACTCGCCTGCCGTCGTCCGGGCCGCCACGAATGACGCCGGCCATCTCGTGGCCGAGCACCAGCGGCCGGCTGAGCCTCGCATCGCCGATGCCGCCTTCGGTGAACCAGTGCAGGTCGGACCCGCACAAGCCCACCGATGTCACCTGCACGAGGGCCTCGCCCTCGCCGGGCTGAGGGCGAGGCTCTTCGTGTAGGCGAACATCACCCGGCGCGTGCAGGCGTACGGCCCGCATGGCTTCACCGCCCATGTGTTAACGCTAACATTGCCGTAGCCGGTGTCTCCGTCCGTCCGTAGGAGAACAGCGTTAGGGACTGGTCCTATCGGTCATGTAGCACCCGACCTGCGGAGAGACCGCCGCGGCGCAGACCGGAAGCCTCAACCCTTGACGTACGCCAGTTTCTCGGCCACGAGCCCGTCCCGGACGGTCAGGACGTCCACGCCCCGGACGTGCCCGCCGCTGTACGCGTAGTGCCAGCGCTGGACGACCCGTTCACCGGCCTGGAACGCGTCCTCGATCGTGAACCGCGCGTCGGGCGACGACGCGAACAGCTCCTCCCAAGCCTGCCGTACCTGCGCCGCGCCGACGTGCCGGCGGCCATCCGGCGCGGTGGTGTCCTCGAACGTGCAGTCGGGTGTCATTGCGTTCATGATGGCGTCGACGTCCTTGGCGTCGAACGCCCGGTTGAAGCGCTCCACGGCCGCTAACGCGGTCACGGCACGATCGTGGACGGTCATGGTGTCCTCCCGAACATGGCGAGCAGTTCCTGCGGACCGGGGCGCTCGGGCGGCTGTCCGAGCACCCCGGCCGTCCCGTTCACCTCGCCAGTGTCAACGGTGACGGTGATCATCGCGGCCTCTTTCGCGTAGTTGGAGGCACCCCACCAGTCGGCGACGACCTCGGTCGTCGCCGACGACCCACGCGTCATGTCCGGCAGGCAGCGCGGTGACAGAAGACCCTCCCGCGTCGTCGGCGGGCCAGCCGCTCCCGTGATAGTGCACGGCGCCGAGCGCCACTATGCTCGGCGCCGTGCCGGTGATCGATCATCACGGCGCGTAGGGGTGGGGCGGGCTACCTACCCTGGGGGGAACGAATGGCGGGTTGCTTCAGGTCGAAGAACTCAGTCTCGCCAACGCTGAGTTTGTCCATCTCCTCCATGTTCGCCCGCAACTCCAGGGGCACTTCCTTGCGTTCTCCCTCGCGGGCCTCGGCTTCCGACGTGAAATACATGATCATCGTGTACGCGCCACCGTCGTGGCCGACTCCGACGCTGCCGATCATGTCGGGACGCAACGCCGCCCACTTGTCCCCGTCCTGATCCATGAGTTGCTTCGCCCGGGCGGGATCGGTGCTCCGGCCCTGCATGATCTGGACGAAGCCGGCCTGGTCCGGGTCTCCGTGCAAGTCGACGGTCACGTCGCTGCTGTCACGGAAGGTTGCCCCGCCGTCGAAAAGCTTCTCGGTCTCGGCCCACCACTGGTCCTGCTCGGGCCGCTCGCTGTTGCGGCGGGCTGCCTCCTCAGATTCGAAGCGGACCGCTGCGATGAATCGGCCGTCCTCCGTGACTCCGCCGGTGGAGCCTAGCCAGCCGGTCGCGCCAGGCGCCAAGTCCTGCATCCACCGGTCGACGGCGGCACGCAACGCTTCCGGATTCGACGTCTTGCCCTGAATGATTTGAGCGAACATCGCGAGCCCCCTGTACATCGTTGTACCTCTGACTGCGCTACTCAACCGACTCTACGACTGCGCTGTGCCTGCGTCGACACCCTCCTTGACCCGAACCCGTGGGCCGGACCGTGCAGAAGGCTGAGCTGCACCCAGGGGGCGGTCCTCGGGACGTCACGTCCACGACCGGCGTGTCGGGAACCTCCGCGGTGATGGACTGTGACTTCCGTGATCGGTACGACGTTCCGTCCGATGCGCACGATCGAGGTTGGTGCTGGCGTACGCGTCAGGCGGCCTGCCGCCACAACGGAACAGCGGGGCCGAACGTGGGGACCTCGCCGGATCCAGCCGGGAAGGCCTGGCTGACGGCCTGGCGCGCCCACCGCATCCGCGTCACCGCCGTGTCGGGGTGGTCGCCGAACTCCTGGGCCACCTGCGCCGCGCAGCCCCGGGCGCCGAACCAGCGGATCGCCTGGTGGACGGCCTCGCGAATCACGTCGGGAAGAACGGCACCAGGGTCGCCCCGCTGCAACGCGGATACGAACAGCGCCTCGCACCTGACAGCCTCAAGGTCTAAGCCGGCCATCACAAGCTCCTTCTGGTTCGACGCCCGATGAGATGTCTGCATCCGCCAGAGTGCTCGTCGCCAAGGCCGTCCGGTACGGGGGAACTACCTAACCGCCTACGTAGGTGCGTCCGTACTGAGTCGTCTCCGTGTAGGTGGCCGAGGCCCTCGTGAGCCGATGCCACCATCCCGGGTCGCCGCAGTTGCCGGCGTCACCGATCGAGAGACGACCGTGGCCCAGCCGGGCGTCACGGCAGCGTACTGCGGAGTTCGTGGCATGCGTCGCCCGCTGTCTCGCAGGCGAGCCCCAGCTCGTACTCCGAGATCGCGGCCTTCAGCTGCGCCGCGGCCAGCGCCTTGTCGCCGGGGGCATCAATGGGAAGCCCGGCAGAGGCAGCTCTACGTGCACCCGCCGGTTCTCGTCATCGAAGATGGTCTGGACCCGGTCACGTCCTCGGTCGACGTGGTGGCGTGGGCTGCTGCTGTTCGAGGGCGTAGACGAGCGCGTCGTCATCAGTCAGGGCGCTGCCGTAGCGGAAGGCATCGGTGTACGCTGTTTCGCCGAGGCCGTCTCGCGCCTGCCTCTCGCAGGCCTCGTGATCGCAGATCAAGTGGCCGTGAGTGCCGACGGACATGCCGATGTCGGTCCACAGTGCGGCGGCGGCGCCGAGCAAGGTCGCCGCCCGCCGGTGTTGCCGCCTACCCGCCGCGATCCAGGCGAACGCCTCCATGCACAGGGCGATGCCGTACCGGTCGACCGACAACCCCGTCTGTTTGATCCGCAGGCTGGCCGTCACGTGTTCGGTGGCGTCGTCGAGGTCGCCGCGGTGCAACGCCTCCATCCCGAGCGCCCACAGCGCGTACGAGCGGTAGTGGATTCCGTGCCGGGGCACCGTGATCGCCATGATCTCCTGGTAGCAATCGTGGGAGCGCTGCTGATCGCCGGACAGCCCGGTGTACATACCGAGCCATATCAGGATGGCGAGTCGCAGTTCCAGCTCCGGCGCCGGCAGCTCCGACACGATCGTCAGCGCGTCCTCCAGGGTTTCCACCGCCGTCGGCAGGTCGGTCTGGCCGGCGATCACTCCCCGGACGTAGCGGGCGTAGGTGCGGTTGACGGGGTCGTCGAGCGGCCTGACGAACGCCTCTGCCTGCTCCAGGTGGCGCAACCCGGCGTCGACGTCACCCTGGCAGACCGCCAGATAGCCATTGAGCAGCATCGCCCGGGTACGTAGCGGGGTCGGCTCGGTGGTCCGGGCGAGTGCTCTGTCGATCCACTGACGGCCTTCGCTGAACAGTCCCCTGGCCCACCAGTACAGCGCGGGTAGGGTCACCGCGAGGCGGAATGCCGCCTCGGCCCGGCCCGGGTCGGCCAGGGCATATTCGATCGCCGAATCCAGGTTCGGCTGTTCACAGATCAGGCGATCCAGCCAGTACGTCTGCCGGGCGCTGATCCACTCCACCTTCGCCCGCACCACCAGCTGCTGGTACCAGTCGCAGTGGCGGCGGCGTATCACGGTCTCCTGGCCGCTCTCGCGCAGCTTGATCCGGCCGAAGTCGCGGACGACGTCGAGCATTCGGTACCGCATGTGCTCGCTGTGATAGTCGCAAGCCAGGATCGACTTGTTGACCAGTTCGGCCACCAGGTCGAGCACCTCGGCCTTCGGTATCGTCCGGTCGGCGCAGATGCCCTCGACCGCGTCCAACTCGAACGAGCCGGCGAACACCGTGAGGCGCGACCACAGCAGTTGCTCCGGTACGGTGCACAGCTGGAACGACCAGTCGATGCAGGCGTGCAGCGTCTGTTGGCGATCAGGTGCTTGCGGGTGGGCCGGTCCGAGTTGCGCGAACCGGTCAACCAGCCGGTCCAGGACCTGCTGCGGAGACAACGTCTGTACGCGTGCCGCGGCCAGTTCGATGGCCAACGGAACGCCCTCCAGGCGGTGGCAGATTCCGGCCACAGCCTCCCGGTTGGCCGCGGTCAGCCGGAAACCGGTCCGGGCCTGGGCGGCACGGTCGGCGAACAGGGCCACCGAATCGCAATCCATCAGACCCTCCAGGGCGTCGGGGAGCCGGTGCGGGTCCGGCGTGGGCAGCGGCTCCACCACGAACTGCGCCTCCCCGGGGACCCCGAGCGGTTCCCGGCTGGTGGCCAGAATCCGTACGCCCCGGCACCCCCGCAGCAGCGTGTGGGCCAGTTCGGCGACGCTGTCCACCAGATGTTCACAGCTGTCCAGCACCAACAGCAGCCGCCGGTGCGCCAGATAGTCGGTCAGCAGTTGCTGGTGCGGCTGGGGCGACGCCTCCCGCACTCCCAGCGCGACGGCGACCCGCCGAGCGACCAGCTGTGGATCCGGCCCCTGACCGGTCGACCACTGCTGGCCGTTCACCGTCGCGAGATCGACGAACCACACTCCGTGTCGCGACCCGGCTCGGACCCGGTCCGCCACCCGCCTCGCCAACCGCGTCTTGCCTACCCCACCCACGCCGGTCAACGTCACCAGCCGAACGGTGGCGAGTAGCCCATCCAGGTGAGCCACCTCGCGACGCCGCCCGACGAACCTGGTCTGCTCCGCAGGCAGGTTGCCGATCTTTGGGCGAACTGAGGCTGCCATCAGCCACAGACGCTACGCCCGATACGCCAGGTGATGTACGGGCGTATCGGCTGAAAAGGGTGGCCGGCGACGTCCGGCTCAAGTTTCCGACGGCGGCTGGCTCGCCGTCATCAGGACCACGGCGGCGAGCGACCAGAGCCACCACCGGACGAAGCGGTGCCGGGCATCGAGGTCGAGACCACGGCACTGTCCGTCGCCCGGCACCGGCGGGGTCCGCAGGATCGACCGGCGCGCCGCCCTGTCGTCGACCCGCGCTGTACGGCATGCCCCGGGGTACCGTGCAGGCATGGGTGAGCGGGTGCGGGGCTTCGCGTTCCCGGCTGCCCTCGCCGAGCGCCCCGTCGCCACCAGGTTTCCGGCAGACATCGGCCTCGCCACCGTGACCTTCTACCGGGCTGGTCGGATCACCCTGGGGGCGGGCCCCGACGACCTCCGCCGCTACGACGAGGTCGTCGCCGCGCGGAGCGGCACTCGGCTCGGTGAGCTGCTGCGCGTACTCCCCGACCCCTGGGGGCAACGCGGCACGGCGTGCGGCGCCGTCGTCGTGTTCGCGAGCGAGGTCGCCTCCGTCCCGCCGAGCCGGCGGAGCCGGTATGCGTGACGTGCTGAGCGAGATCCGGCGTTGGTATGAGGCGGGGGAGACCTTCGGGCTCGCCACCGTCGTCGAGACGTTCCGCAGCGCACCCCGGCCACCAGGCGCGGTCATGGCGGTGTCCGCGGGCGGCGAGGTGGTCGGCAGCGTCTCGGGCGGATGTGTCGAAGGTGCGGTCTACGAGCTGGTCCAGCAGGTGATCCGTACCGGCCAGCCGGTCCTGCAGGCGTACGGGGTCGGCGACGACGACGCTTTCGCGGTCGGGCTGACCTGCGGCGGCGCCATCGAGGTCTTCGCCGAGCCGGTCTCGGTCGTCACGGCCCCCGAGCTGCGGGAGGTCGCGGACTCCATCGAGTACTCGCAACCGGTGGCCCTGGCGACCGTTGTCGCCGGCGCTGGCCGGATCGGCGCCCGACTCGCCGTGTGGCCGCACCGGCGGGCGGGCTCGCTGGGTTCCGAGCGGCTCGACGACGCGGTGACCGATGACGCACGGAGCGTGCTCCAGCACGGTGCGACTTCCGTGCTGCGGTACGGCGCCGAGGGGCAGCGCCGCCTGGACGACCTGGCCGTGTTCGTGCAGTCGTTCGCCCCACCACCGCGGATGCTGGTCTTCGGCGCCATCGACTTCGCGGCCGCCGTGGCCCGGATCGGCACGTTCCTGGGCTTCCATGTGACCGTCTGCGACGCCAGGCCCCTCTTCGCGACCGCGAAGCGGTTCCCCGGCGTCGACGAGGTGGTCGTCGACTGGCCGCACCGCTACCTGTCCCGGACCGACGTCGACGCCCGGACAGCCATCTGCGTGCTCACCCACGACCCGAAGTTCGACGTTCCGCTCCTGCGGGTCGCCCTGCGTACTCCCGCTGCGTACATCGGGGCAATGGGCAGCCGCCGCACCCACGACGATCGGCTGAGGCGGCTCCGCGAGGAAGGCGTCGGCTCCGACGAGCTCGCCCGCCTCCGATCACCCCTCGGGCTGGACATCGGCGCGCGGACCCCGGAGGAGACCGCGGTCTCCATCGCCGCGGAGATCGTGGAGACCCGTTGGGGAGGCACCGGGCGGCCACTCACGGCGCTCGATGGCCCTATCCACCGTCAGGGGGCCCTCCCGCGCTGATTCGTGGCGCCGCATTCGCCGCGGCGCGTCAGCCAGGCAGCCTCCTCATGAAACGTCAGGCGCTCTGCACTGCGCCCTCGTCACCGATACCCCCGTCGCACCGGCCGACCTGCTCACCGCCGCCGCCGCGAGGTTTCGGACTGGGCAGCCACATCCTTTCCCGGGGGTGACCCGGAGCCGACCCGTGCGGCGCATCCGGCCGGCACCCGCTCCTGACGGTGTACACCCCGGCGCTGGCCGAGCCGGGCGATCCGATGCCGGACACGCCGCGCACCACGGCCACCGGCGGGTGGACGATCACCGGCATGCTCGGCCCTCGGGTGCCGGGGTCAGGCCAAAGGCTTGCCGCCCGTGACACCCAGGACCTCGCCGCTGACGTAGCTCGACTCCTGCGAGGCGAAGAAGACGTATGCCGGTGCCAACTCGGCCGGTTGGCCGGCCCGGCCCACGGGGGTGTCCCCGCCGAACGATTCGACCTTCTCCTTCGGCATGGTGGCCGGGATCAGCGGCGTCCAGATCGGACCGGGGGCCACCGCGTTGACCCGGATGCCCTTCTCCGCCAGGTTCCCGGCGAGGGCCTTCGTGAACGCGACGATGCCGGCCTTGGTGGTGGCGTAGTCGAGGAGCGCGGACGACGGCTGGTAGGCCTGGATGGACGCGGTGTTGATGATGGTTGAGCCCGGCTTCATGTGCTGGGCCGCGGCCTTGCTGAGCCAGAACATCGCGTACAGGTTGGTCTTCATGACCCGGTCGAACTGTTCTGTCGTGATGTCGAAGATCCCGCCGTCCTGAGCCATCTGGTAGGCGGCGTTGTTCACCAGGATCTCCAGGCCGCCGAGTTCGCTGATCGCCTTCTCCACGATGGCGACGCAGTGCTGCTCGTCGCGGATGTCACCCGGCACGGTCACCGCCTTGCGGCCGGCCTTCTCGATCAGTTGCTCGGTGTCGCGGGCGTCGTCCTCCTCCTCGGGCAGATAGGAGATGAGCACGTCGGCGCCCTCGCGGGCGAACGCGATGGCGACGGCCCGGCCGATGCCGGAGTCACCTCCGGTGATGACGGCCCGCTTGCCGATCAAGCGACCGCTGCCGCGGTAACTGTCCTCGCCGTGGTCCGGCTCGACGTCCATCTCGCCGGTGCTGCCGGGGTGGGAGATCGGATCACTGTCCTGCGCCTGCGGGGTGCGGAACTGCTCGTTCGGGTCCTGCTTGCTGTACTGGTCCTCAGCCACGGTTTCGTCCTCCCAATATGCGGTTGACCGCTCGGGACGGATACCCGTGAACGCGGGGACGTAACGCACGCGGAGCCGTGTTCTCGTGACGGTCCCCACCTGCGAGCCGTGCCCTCGCGCAGGCATGATGACCGCATCGGCGGGTACGCGCGCCGTATGGCTTCGGCTGTACCCCGCGCGGTCGCGACCGCGGGTCCTCGTCTGCGCGCGCCCGGCATCCTGCTGGGGCTCGGGCTCGGCGGATTCCTGGACGGGATCATGCTGCACCAGGTCCTGCAGTGGCACCACCTGCTGAGCAGTGACTACCCGGTGGACACCGTCGATGGATTGCGGATGAACACCCTTGCCGACGGCATGTTCCACGTCGTCACCTGGCTGGCCGTGCTCGCCGGCCTGGCATCTCTGTACGCGCGCCTCACCGGATCACCGCGGCAGGCGTGGACCTCCCGGGAGCTGTGGGGCTGGATGCTGGTCGGCTGGGGACTGTTCAACCTGGTCGAAGGGCTCGTCGACCACCATCTGCTCGGCATCCACCACGTCCACGGCGGCCCGTACCAGCTCGGGTGGGACCTCGTCTTCCTCGGCCTCGGTGCCGTCCTCGTCGCCGGTGGCCTGCTGCTCCGGCGGGGCGGCGCCGGTTCGCCGCGGTGATCCACTCGGGCGGCCTCGGGGCCACGTTCCTGGTCACCGTGCTGGCGCTCGGCTACGAATGGCTCGCCATGCGCGCCGCCAGGAACGGGCGCTGCTGGAGCCGCCGGCGAACCGCCGTCTTTCTCACGGGCTGTCTGCTGCTCATTCTCGCCTCTGTACCAGCCGCGCATGCAGACTTCCTCGACCACACGGCGCAGCATCTCCTCGTCGGCATGTACGCACCGCTCGCGCTAGTCCTCGGCGCACCGGTCACGCTGGTGCTGCGCAACCTCCCGTCCGTGGGCGCGAGGGCGGTCGGGCGGATTCTGCACGTACGAGCCGTCCGGGTGCTGGGGCACCCGATCACCGTGCTCGGCCTGAACCTCGGCGGCCTTGCGGTGCTCTACCTCACGCCGCTCTACGCCGCGACCGTCACCGATTCCGGCCTGCACCGCGCCGTCCAGCTGCATTTCCTGGTGGCCGGTTACCTCTTCGCCTGGGTCATCGCCGGACCCGACCCGGCGCCCCGGCGGCCTCCCGTGCCCGTCCGGCTTGTCGTATTGGGTGTCGCTATCGTCGCCCACGCGGTGCTCGCCCAGCTTCTCTACGCCGGCGTCGTCGTGGACCTGCCCGCGGCCACCACCCGACGACAGGCCGGCGCGGCACTCATGTACTACGGCGGCGACCTCGCCGAGCTGCTGCTGGCGTTCGCGCTTCTCAGCGCCTGGCGACCACTGCGCGCGCGTCAGCCCCGGGCCCCGTCCACGACACCGCCGGCCCCGCCACCGCCCAGCGTCCCCGCACCGATCGCGTTTGATCCTCGATTTTGCGGGAATCCGCTTCGCGGGTACGGGAGAACGTCTTTGGGAGACGGCTGGGAGGCTGGGCGGTGGCTGACGAGCCGGTGACGGCGATCTGGCACGACGCTGTCGTCCAGGTCCTGCACCGCACGCAGTTGGCGCAGCCCGACGAGTTGCCGGAGCAGGTCAACGCCGCGGTAAAGGTGCTCGGCATCGACCTGATGCTCTATCTGGCGGATCAGGAGCAGCGGATGCTGCATCCGCTGCCCGAGCGCGGCAAGCCGGTGCCGCCGTCGATCGCTGTGGAGGGCATGCTCCCGGGCCGGGCCTTTCAGACGGTGCGGTCGGCCCGGTCCGGCGGCGACGGCACACCACACCGGTTCTGGATTCCGATGGTGGACGGCTCGGAGCGCCTGGGCGTCGTGGAGGTTGTGCTGCACGATCAAGCGCCCAGCGACGATCTGCTGGAACGTTGCGAGATGCTGGTGGGCCTGCTCGGGCACCTGGTGGCCACCAAGATGCCGTACGGGGACGTGCTGCATCAGGTGCGACGCAGCCGGCCCATGTCCACGAGCGGAGAGTTGCTGACCAGCATGCTGCCGCCGCTCACGTTCAGCTGCCGACGCCTGGTCATCAGCGGCGTCCTGGAACCGTGTTACGACATGGGCGGGGACGCGTTCGACTATGCCGTCGACGGGCCGACCGCCCGCCTGGCGGTCCTCGACGCCATGGGGCGTGGTCTGAAGGCCGGTCTCACGTGCGCGGTCGCCCTGGCCGCCCTGCGCGCCACCCGCCGCGACGGGCACGGCCTGTACGACATGGCCTGTGCGGCCGACGCGGCCCTTCAGGAGCAGTTCGCCGACCTTCGGTTCGTGACCGGTGTCCTGGCCGAGATGCATCTTGACAGCGGTCAGTTCCGCTACCTGAACGCCGGTCACCCGCCCCCGCTGCTGCTCCGGCGCGGACGAGCCGTGCGGGCCCTCACCGGCGGTCGCCGGCTACCCATGGGGCTGGACGACGGCACCGTCGAGATCGGAGAGGAAATGCTGGAACCGGGGGACCGTCTCCTGATGCACACCGACGGCGTCACCGACGGCCGCGCTCCGGACGGCACGCCCTTCGGCACCGGGCAGCTGGTGCAGCTCGCCGAGCGCGGCGAGGCGGACCGGCTGCCCGCTCCCGAGACGCTGCGCCGGATGGCGCACCGGGTGGTCGAATACCAGCACGGGCGTCTCTTCGACGACGCCACCCTGCTGCTCGCCGAGTGGTCGCCCGAAGCCGCGGCACGGATGCAACCATGACGACACCGTCGGCCCGGTCCGGGGCGATCGAGGTGACCGTCCGGCAGGACGGCGGGGGTCGTAGCGTCGTGTACCTGGTCGGGGACCTCGATCACGGCCACCAGGCACAGGTGTGGAGCAGCTTCGAGGACCTGATCGTCGACGGGCGGACCCACTTCATCCTGGATCTGAGCCGGGTGTCGTTCTGCGATTCCAGCGGCCTCGGACTCCTGGTACGCGTGCATCGGCTCACCGAGCTCAGCGGCGGCTGGACCCGGCTCGCCGCCCCGCAGCGGGACCTGCGCCGCATGCTCCAGATCACGAACCTGGACCGCATCCTGCCTGTGTACGAGTCGGTCGGCGAGGCCGTCGAGGGCGGCGCGCTTCCGGCGTGACATCGCGCCTCGGGATGCGTACCGGGCGGGCCCGCGGTTACCGTTGGCGGGTGACAACGGGGCATGGCCCGCCTCACGCGGCGAGCGACGGCGCGGCGCGGTGGCAGGTCACCTGGGACGGTGACGGCCGGGCGGTCGTCGCCCTGGCCGGCGACCTGGACATGGACGCGGACCCGGGGTTTCGCGCGGCGATCGACCGGATCCTCGAGCACGACCCGGTCCCCACGGAGATCGTCCTCAACTTGGCTCAGCTGGAGTTCATCGACTCGGGGGGCGTACGGGCGCTGATCGTCAGCCACGGCGCCGCGAAGCGGCGGGGTGTACCCCTGCGCGTCGAGAATCCCCGGCCGGCACCGGCGAGGGTTCTGCAGATCACCCAGGTCGACCGCCTGCTCGGCCTGCGCATGCCCACCGAGACCCGCCGCCCCCACAACTGGCGCTGACGGCGGCGCGCCGGACAGCGTGTGTTTGGCCGGGCGCGGGTGGGGCACGAGCGACGACATGCACCCACATAGGCCACAACGCCCCGGCGTCCCCACCGAACCGTTGCCGATCGCCCAGGTGTCGCCCGGAATGATCGTCGTCGACGCGGTCGGCGACCAGGTCGGCACCGTCAGCGCCGTGCAGATGCCCGGTACCGACGTCCGTCCCGAGGCGCCGCCCGGTGTGGCGGAGAGCCTGATGACCACCGGCTACCTCCGCGTCGACGGCACAGGGCTGCTCGCCACGGACGTCTACGTCGCCGGTCAGGACGTCGCCGTGGTGACCGAGGCCGACACCGGCGTGGTGACGCTGGCCGTCTCGCGGGACGTCCTGCAGCGCGCGGGCTGACAGCCTTTGCGGCGCCGACGGGTACGGGTGGTCACCGCCACGGACGTCCCCCGAGATGCCCCCTGTCAGTTCCTGCCGTCGGCTGCCCGGCGGACGGCGTCGCGTACCCGGTCGATGACCGCCAACGGCGCACCGAGCACGGCGTTCGCGGTGGCCGACTCCGCGCCCGGGTGCGGACGCGTCGGTGCGACCGCCTCGGCGGCGCGGACGGCGCCGGCGAGGAGCACCAGCCGGTCGGCGGGCACGTGCTGGCGCAGGTGCGGGAACTCGTAGCGTTCCTCGTGCCGGGCATGCATCAGTACGGTGTCGCGCAGCAGCAGGGGGGCGTCGCCGAAGCCGTCGGCGTCCACGCCGCCGTCGATCAGCGCGGTCAGCATCTCCTTCGCCTGGCGTTCCTCGGCGAGCCGGTCCTCGACCATGGCGTCGCCGCCGGCGCTGGGCAGGCTCCGCGCCAGCGGGTGCAGCACCTCCTCCTCGGCTGTCTCGCGGACGGCGAGCAGGTGCACGAGGTCGGCGAACGCGTCCCGCTTCGCCGCACCCTCGGCGCCGATGGCCAGAACGAACAGCTCCTCGATCTGCGCGTGCTGTACCAGCAGCAGGTCTATGACGTCGGTGGCGTGAATCTGCGTGTCAGGCACGTCGCTGCCCTTCCCCCGCGCGCAGGGCGTCGACCGGGTGTGGCCCTTCGGTCTCGATCCGGTACTCGTCGCCGTACTCCTGCCGGTGCAGGTCGATGACCTGCTCGCTCGGCGGCTTCTCGCCGCCGTGCACCTGCTGCTGCATCCACTCGAACCGCTCGTGCGCCTCGCGTACGTAACCCTCGCCCAGCTTGGTCAGGTCCATCTGTGTGCCGAGCAGGTGCCGCAGGTACTGCTTGTTCGGCTCGAACGTGAGCGGTTCCGGCACCCCGGCGCTGCCGACGATCTGCTCCGGGTCCCGGCCGTCGTGGCGGCGCAGCAGATCCGCGGCCTCCTGCAGGTGGGCCAGCTCCATCTGCAGATGCAGCTCCCACACCGCCTTGATCCGCGGGTCACTCTCCTGCTCCATGAACGAGTAGTACAGCCAGCATTCGTTGTACTCGTGCGTGAGCAGCCTTTCCCACCAGTTCTCGCCCGCGTCCAGCAGCGACTCGTAGTGGGTGACGTGTTCCTGCTCGATCAAGCTGATCTCCTGGTACAACTGCCGGGCGATCGGCTCCATGTACTGGGGGCCGACGTTCATGTAATACATCATGACCTGCTGCTCGGCCGACAGGATCGTCAGCGCGTTCAGCTTGGACAGCGGGCTGACCGCGTCCTTGTCGTACGGTGCCCGCACCTCGTCGAACGGGTGCCGGTGCTCGGCCACCGTGGGCCGGCCCGGCATCACCTCGGTCAGCCCGTCGACGATCTTCTCCGCTTTACGGCGCTCCACCATCTCGTACAGGTTCGCGTAGCGGTACAGGTGGTCGAAGTCCTCGAGAACACCGAACTCGTACGCCTGCCGCAGGTACGGGTCGGGCTCGTGCCGGGCCACCCAGGCGGTCAGGTCGACCGCCACCTGCTCGTACCCGAGTGTCGTCTCCAACACGCTGGCCACGCCGGGCAGCAGCCAGTTCACCACCCGCTGTTGCTGGCTCTCCACGTACCGCACGTAGGCCAGCTGGCGCCGGACCTCGTCGTCCGCGCAGTTGCGGGCGAACTGGTGCTGGAACATGATCGCCTCGACCTCGATGCCGTTCATCGTGATGATGCGGCACCGGGTATAGGGATCGACCGCTTCCGGGTCGATCGGTTCGACGTTCAGCTCGCGCCAGCTACGAATCTGCGCGTCCAGGGGAATGCCCTTGTGATCCAGTGGATTGAACACGATTCTCCTCACGACAGCGACCTGTTGGCGCCGCGTACCCCTGTGCGATACGCCGAAACGCCGTCGCGGAGGGACGAACGTGTCAGCCGTCGACGCCGGTGACGGCCGAGCGGCCCCCCGTTTGATGGACGTGAATGTGGGTATGTGTCGGCCGTCCTACAACGGAGGTGGACCGACCATGGTCAACAGATCTCATTCCGCCGTGGAGTCAAGCCGGCCGCTCGTCCGCACCGCAGCCCTCGCCGTCGCGATCGTCTTCCTTCTCGTCGGCGTCCTCGGGTTCATCCCCGGCATCACGAGCGACTACGGCTCGATGACTTTCGCGGGCCACGACTCGCAGGCGAAACTGCTCGGCATCTTCCAGGTGTCGGTGCTGCACAACATCGTGCACCTTCTCTTCGGGGCGGTCGGCCTGGCTCTGGCCCGTACGGCCACGGGCGCCCGCTCGTACCTGATCGGTGGTGGCGCCGTCTACCTTGTCCTCTGGCTGTACGGCCTGGTCATCGACCAGGGCAGCGCCGCCAACTTCGTGCCCGTCAACACGGCGGACAACTGGCTGCACCTGCTCCTGGGAATCGGCATGATCGCCCTGGGCCTGCTCACCACCCGGCGATCGAGCCGGGCCTGAGCCCACGAACAGCGCGGGGGGCCCTGACCGACAGTGGCTCCCCGCCTGACGGCGGTCGAACGCCGTCCACCGCCGGCCGGCGAGGCTCATGCCGCCGGCCGGCGCACCGGAATCCCGCATGTGGGCGGAGCAGGCGGCGGACTCCTGCCCGGACGGCTTCCGCGGCGGGGGAGTGAGCGGAGCACCGAAGAATAGTCGCCTGTCTGCGGGGTACTCGGCACGTACCCAAACGTAGCGACCAGCGGAGGAAAGCATGACCAGTTTCCAGCCGGGCGGGGACGTGATCGATGTCCTCACCAGTGATCACCGGGACGTCACCTCCCTGATCGGCAACATCTGGTCAGTGACCGATCCGATGATCCGGCGTGATCTGACCGACACGGCGATCAGTGAGCTCGTGCGCCATGCCGTCGCCGAGGAAATGTACGTGTACCCGGTCATGCGTCAGTATCTGGCCGGCGGCGAGAAGGCCGTCGAGCATGACATCGAGGAGCACAAGGAGCTTGAGCGGACCATGAAGCAGCTGGAAGCGGTCGACGTGTCCAGCGCGGAGTTCGATGCGGCGCTACGCCGGCTCGAGACGCTCCTGGCGGACCATGTGCGGGACGAGGAGTCCGAGCAGTTTCCCGAACTTCGCCGTGTGGTGCCGCCGGAGGAGCTGACCGAGCTGGCCGGCAAGGTCGAGACCGCCAAGAAGCTCGCCCCCACCAGGCCTCATCCTGGCGCGCCCAACAGCGAGCTGTTCCACAAGCTGGTGGGACCCGGGGTGGGCTTGGTCGACAGGCTCCGGGACAGGCTGACCGGCCGAGCCACGCGCTGAGCGCGCCTTCCTCAACCCCGGATGGCCTGGGCGCCGTCGGACCGTATCGGGCCGCGGAGACCGGCCATCCGGGCTGCCGCCCGCTGCCTCACCGCGAAGGCCTCCTTGGCGGCGTTGCGCAATCCCGCCACCAGTGGAGACCGTGACCTACGAGCCCAGGGGACGGCGACCTGCACCGTTCCGTACTTGCTCTTGTAGGAGTTTCCGCCGACGAAATCGAATTCCGTGAGACCGCGGCTCTTTGCGTAACGAAGTGCATACCAGATTAAGGCCTCGTTCGGGCGCAGGTATTGGTATTCCCGATGGCTGGCACCTCCCCAGAAATACATGGTGCGGTTGAACCACGGCAGAATCGCGGTCGCTATACATGTCCCGTCGGCATCGCGGGCCCGCAGGAGCAGGAGATTGCCGGTCGGGGTGAGGTGCCGGATCAATGCCCGGACCCGGTCGATCGAGTAGGTCGGTACGAGGTTCTGTTTGGCGAAGACATCGCGCAATTGGCGGTAATAGTCGTCCGCGAACCCCGGGTCCGTCGCCTCCTCGATGACGATTCCCGACCTGTCCGCCTTGCGGATGTTGCGGCGGCAGGGGCTCGTCATCCGGCCCAGCACGGCGTCTTCGTCGGGGTGCAGGTCGATGATCGCCGTGGGGCTGCCCGTCCATTGCAGATCGCGGTTCTCGACGTCGGCGGTGACGAGCCCGCGATCCCGGATCTCCAGGTGCGCGCAGCCCATGTCCCCGAAGGCGAACGGGAGGAGGGCGTCCAGCGCGGCCTGGCGTGGTATACCGTCGGTCAGGTTGAAGCCCAGGTACGAGGTGGTCCAACCCGGCAGCGGGCTGCCCAGGATCCGCAAGCCGTAGCGTCTGGCGAGCAGTCCCGTGAAATGTCCGACGACGGTGCTGCCGTCCCGGACCTCGGCGAGCACCACCTCCGCTCGCTGTGACTCCGCCACGAACCTCAGCCACGGCGCGGTCTGAAAGATCACGCGGTCTGAATAGGAATCGCGAGCGGCCCAGGTTTCGGCCGTCGGTTTCACCGGTTCCAGATGAAGCATGGTTCCTCCTCGACTCCACCGGAATGGGTCTCGCGGAAAGTCTCCCCGTAACAGGATTGCTCCGCAAGGCCGTCGAGGAAGGCACTCGCCGAGCAATGCGAGCACGTCTCATCTTCACTATGACAATTGCTACTGGGCCCTGCCGCCGGCCGCCTGAAATGCTCGTGTCAACAGCCGTCAGCCGCGGTTGCCTGGGTCGCGGCCGTTTTACGGAGACTGTCACCGAGCTTGGGGGGCGCCGACGATGAAGTCGCTGACCGGCACCGGTGTGCCCACATCGCACACGACGTTGAAGCGCTGGCGACAACGGCTCGTCCATTCCCGGCTCCGCAGCGAGTTGCGTGCCCGCCCCCGCATCCAGGGACACGTACTCGCGCCAGCCGGGTTGTTCCGCCGGCTGCCCGCGGCCACCGGCCTGTACTTCCCCTTCTATCACGACGTGCTGCCCCGCTACGCCGACGACCTGCGCCGTCACCTCATGACCTTCCGGCGTATCGGGCCGTTCGTGTCGTGGGACGAGGCGCTGGCCGTTCTCGATGGTCGGCGACCCCTCACCGGGCCACACTTCTGCCTGTCCTTCGACGACGGTCACCCGAGTTGGCGCGACGTCGTGCTCCCCGTCCTGCGCGACCAGGCCGTACCGGCCACGTTCTTCCTGGTCTCCGGCAGGGTCGGTCAAGGCCCCGGCCTGACCTGGCGCGACTGCCGGGAACTGGCGTCGATGGGCATGGGGTTCGGTTCGCACACCCGCTCGCACCGGAGGCTGGCCGCGCTCGACGACGCTGCGGCCGCCCGGGAGATCCGCGACTCCAAGGCCGAGATCGAAGACCACCTGGGGCTTCCGGTGCGGGATTTCGCCGCGCCGTACGGGCGACCCGGCCAGGACTTCCTCCCCCGCGACGTCGACCTGGCCCGCGAGGCGGGCTACCGCAGCTTCGCGACCACGCTACGGGCGGCGATGCACCCCGCCGACTCACCGCTGTGGATCAGGCGCCAGGGCCTGCATCCCGCGTGGCCGATGTGGGCCGTGAGGACACGGGTCCATGACTGACACCGCCCCCATCTACCTGTCACCGCCACACGTGGGCGACCTGGAACGCAAACGTCTGCTCGAAGCGTTCGACTCCAACTGGGTGGCCCCGGTCGGACCGGACCTGAACGCGTTCGAGGGCCAGATCGCTGATCTGGTCGGGATACGGCACGCCGTGGCGCTCAGCAGCGGAACGGCGGCGCTGCACCTGGCGCTCCTGGCCGTCGGCGTACGCCGTGGTGACGAGGTCCTCGTCCCGTCGTTCACGTTCGCCGCCACGGCGAACGCGGTGATGTACCTGGGGGCCCGTCCGGTGTTCCTGGACAGCACCGCCCAGACCTGGAACGTGGATCCGATCCTGGTCGGTGAGGAACTCGACCGGCGCGCCCGCCGGGCCCGCCTGCCCAAGGCGGTGATCGCCGTCGACATGTACGGGCAGTGTGCCGACTACGACCCGATCCTGAGTGCCTGCGCCCGGTACGGCGTCCCGCTGGTCGAGGATGCGGCCGAGGCGCTGGGAGCCTCCTACCGCGGCCGCCCGGCCGCCTCGTTCGGCATCGCCGGCGTGCTGTCCTTCAACGGCAACAAGATCGTCACCACCGGCGGCGGCGGCATGCTGGTCACCGACGACGATCAGGTCTGCGCGCAGGTCAGGTACCTGGCGACGCAGGCGCGCGATCCGGTACCGCACTACGAGCATCGCGCGGTGGGCTACAACTACCGCCTGAGCAACCTGCTCGCCGCCGTCGGTCGCGGGCAGGTGCAGCGGCTCGGTGAACTGATCGCGGCCCGGCGGGAGACGGCCCGCAGCTACCGGGCCGCCCTGGGTGACCTACCCGGTGTGCGGTTCATGCCGATCGCCGACTATGGCACGCCCAACTGGTGGCTGACCTGCATCCTCGTCGACCCGGAGCGGTTCGGTGCCGACCGCGACCAGATCCGTGACCACCTTGCCACTCAGGGGATCGAGACGCGTCCCACCTGGAAGCCCATGCACATGCAACCGGTGTTCCGGGGATACCCGATGCGTGGCGGCGACGTCTGCGCCGACCTCTTCCGCCGCGGACTCTGCCTCCCGAGCGGATCCAACCTCACCGACGGCGACCGTCAGCGGGTGATCGACGGCGTACGCGAAGTGCTGCGGTCACCCCGGACGGCGCGCACGTCATGACACCGAGCGGGAGCTCCCGCCATGACGGCCGAGCAGGAAGGGCGGTGGCCGATGCGAATCGTCTACATCCACCAGTACTACTGCAACTTGCAGATGGGCGGCAGTACCCGCTCCTTCGAGTTGGCCCGGCGACTGGTCGCCCGCGGTCACACGGTCGACGTCATCACCACCGACAAGACAGCGGCCAGGCGCCGCCTGGGGTGGCGGCATACCCGGGAGGAGGGAGTCGACGTCCACTGGTTCGCGGTCCCGTACTCCAACACCATGTCGTATGCCCGGCGGATCCGTGCCTTCGCCGAGTTCGCCGTCGTCGCGGCGGCGAAGGCCACCGCCCTGCGGGCCGACCTCGTGCTCGCCACGAGCACTCCGCTCACCGTCGCCGTCCCCGGGGTCCTCGCTGCGCGGCTGCGCCGGATTCCGTTCGTCTTCGAGGTCCGCGACCTGTGGCCTGAGGTCCCGATCCAGATGGGGGCGCTGCGGAATCCAGCGGTCTGCCGGCTGGCAGAAGCCCTCGCCTCCTTCGCCTACCGCAACGCCGAGGAGGTCATCGCCCTGTCGCCGGGCATGGCGGCGGGTGTCACGGCCCGCTGCCCGGGGACTCGTACGACGGTCATCCCGAACGCCGCCGACCTGTCACTCTTCTCGGTGGACGCCGACGAGGTACGCCGCTTCCGGGCCGATCAGCCGTGGCTCGGTGACCGCCCGTTGGTCGTCTACACGGGTGCTCTCGGCGCCGTGAACGGCGTCGAGTACCTGGTCAGACTCGCACGCAGGATGAGGGACCTCGACCCGCACGTGCGGTTTCTCGTCGTGGGCAAGGGGAAGAAGTGGGACGACACTCGGCAGTTGGCGCAGGCCTACGGTCTGCTGGACACGACCGTGCACATGTGGCCGCAGGTCCCCAAGGCGCAGCTGCCGGTCATCCTCGCGGCCGCCACGATGTCCACGAGCCTGTGCCGGCCCGTCCGTGCCCTGTGGGACAACTCCGCCAACAAGTTCTTCGATGCGTTGGCCGCCGCCCGGCCGATCGCCATCAACTACGGCGGATGGCAGAGCGACCTGCTCCGCGAATCCCGTGCGGGCCTGGTCATCGACCCGTACGACGTCGACGGCGCGGCCGCAACTCTGGCCGCGCACTTGCGCGACGGACCGTGGCTGGCTGAGGCTGGAGCGGCGGCGCACCGTCTCGCTGTCGAGCAGTTCTCCCGTGACCTGCTGTTCGAGCGTTTCCAGGCGGTACTGAACCGGTCGTCGGTCGCAGCCGGGCGACGGCTCGCGAAGCCCTGACCGAACCGTCATAGCTCCCGAGGGGGCAGCGTGGAATTGCGTGAGTACGTTCGGGCCGTCCGGCGCAGGTGGCCGTGGATCCTCGTTCCGGTGTTGCTCGCCATGGCGGGCACCGCCGCGCTGACGGCGACCGGTTCGCCGGTCTACAGATCGTCCATGGTCCTGTTCGTGACCACCGCAGGGACCGGCGACTTTGACCTGAAGACGAGCCGCCTCAACTCCTACGTGGCCCTGCTCACCGGCCCTCGCGTGGCGAGTGCCGTCGTCGCGGAGCTCCAGCTGCCGCTCAGCACACAAGCCATGCAGGAGAAGATCACCGCTGAGGTCCAGCCCGGTACCGATCTGATCGCCGTCGCCGCCACCGACAAGTCCGCCGCGCTGAGCAGGGCGATCGTCACCACCGCCAGCACGACGCTCGCCGGTCTGGCCCGGCAACTGGACCCGCCGCGTGCCGAGGCGCTGGGCCCGTCTGTGGCCGTCGCGGTCGCCCAGGATGCCGTCACGGTGCCCGAGCCGAACGGGCTCGTCCGCAAACTCGCCTTCGCGGCCGTGTTGGGATTGCTGCTCGGCGCCACCGCGGTCGCGCTGCGCCAGACGCTGCGCAGAACCGTCATGGACGAGCGGGATCTGCGGCAGCTCGGCCTCGACACGGTCGGTGTCATCTCGATCGACGGCCGGCCCGGTCCAGCCGGCGGAGCGGGTTGCCACCCGGACCAGGCTCTGGCGGAGGCGTTCCGGAGGCTGCGAACCGTGCTGCCGGATCACGGTGGCGGGAGAGGCGACGGCATCGGCGGATCGCTTCTGCTCACCGGATCCGTCCCCGATCAGGGAACGACGGCCATCGCCTGCGGGCTCGCGATCGCCACGGCCGAGGCGGGAACCAGGGTCGTCCTCGTCGATGCCAACCTGCGCGCGCCCGGCGTGGGCAGGTACCTGTCGCTGGACAGCACCCGAGGGCTCGCGGAGGTCCTCGCTGGCTCGGCGAACCTGTATGACGTACTGCAGGACTCCGAGGACGGCCGCCTGACGGTCCTCCCCGCCGGGTACCCGCCCGCCGATCCGGGAGAGATTCTGGCCGTGCCGGCGCTCGGCGAGACGATCGACATCCTGAAGACTCGCTTCGACGCCGTCCTGGTCGACACGCCGCCCCTGCAATGTGTGGCCGACGCCGCCGTGCTCAGCAAAGTGACCGATGGCGTGCTGCTCGTGGTCCGGGCCGGGAAGACGCGCACGGCCGACGTCGAACGCTCCGTCGACCTTCTGCAGCGCGTCGGCGCGCGGCTGGTAGGCGCTGTGGTCAACGCGCTGCCGAGGAGAGTTCCGGGGCAGGCACCGTGGAACCCTGCCGACGCGATGTCGTCGTCACAGCTACCGCGGGCGACTGCGCTGCCTCCGGGTCCGGTGGACGGCTGGACCATGCCTGACCGGAGAGCGACCGATTCCAAGCCGTACGCCGCCGGTCGGAACGCCGCCGGTCGGAACGCCGCCGGTCGGAACGCCGCCGGTCAGAACGACTCCGGCAACGCCGACACCGCATCCACCCGCGAACAGTCACGGGTTGCCGGCAGCGCCTCCGCGCAAGGGCGGGCGCGAGTGGTCGATCTCAGCGCGGTGGCCCGCGGGCGGGCCCGGGTAGTGAGCATCACCGACGCCGGCCCGTCCGCTCCGGCCGGCGACCGGGGTGATCCTCCGACCCTGCCGGCCCAGCGGGAGCCGGACGGGAAGCAGCGGCCCGGTGAGTGAGCTGCAGGCGGATGTCTCGCACGACCGGGGTGAGGCCCTCCCCGTGGCGGCGTACGCCTCGGCTCCCGACCGCGGTGCCGGTCTGTCGGCGTGGGTGCGGGACCGGATTCGCGAACCGTACGTCCTGCTCCTGCTCTCCCAGTTGCTCGTCGGTGGCGTGGCCACGCTCGCGAACGTGCTCATGGCGCGTGCGCTCGCCCCGGCCGGTCGCGGCGAGATCGCCCTGATGCTGCAGGTCGCGTACCTCACCAGCCAGGCGCTCCTGCTCGGCACCGAACGCAGTTTCGTGGCCGTCTACCACGGCGCGGCTCCCGCCGCCGCGGTACGCGGCTACGGACGCCTCATCCGGGTTCCGTGCGCGGCCGGTCTGGCAGGGGCGGCGGTCTTCGCCGTCGTGGCCCCGCCCGGCATCAACCCCGGACCGGCCATCGTCGGCCTGGTCGCCGGGTACGCGATCGTGCAGGTCCTGATACTGGCGATGCGCTCCGTCGCGGTCGCCGCCGGTCGGGTCGGCGACGTCCTCCGATGCACCGTCATCGACTGCGTCATCCAGCTGGCCACGATGACCGGCCTGTACGTCACCGGCGTCACCCGGCCGGAGGTGTGGCTCATCGCCTACGTACTGGCGGGTGCGTTGCCCACCATCGCCTACTGGATCGTCTGGTCGCGGATCACGCAGGGCGCCACGACGCCCGTCGACCAGCACCGCGTCGTACGCCGCGAAGGACTGGCCCTGTTCCCCGCCGCGCTCGCCAACATGGGCATGCTCCGCGTGGACCGCCTTGCACTGCCGGCCCTCGCGTCGACGACGGCGCTCGGCCTCTACGCCACGGTGGCGGCGATGACCGAGTTGCTGGCCTGGCCCCTGCGGGCGTACGCCGACTCCCGGCTCGGCCGGTGGCGGGCGGCGCACCGGCAGGACACGCTGCGCACCAGGCCGCTCATCGTCAGCGCGGCCGTCTACTCGTTGATCGTCGCACCGGTGCTCGCCGGGGGAATGTATCTGCTGGTCGTGCCGGTGTTCGGTGACCGGTACGCCCCCGCCCGGGTGCTGGTGCCGCCGCTGGTGGCGGCTGCCGGTCTGTACGCCGTCTCGCGGGTCAGCCTGGGTCTGCTGGTCGCGAAGGGACGCAACCTGCTCGTCTCGGCGGCGGAGCTCTGCGGGTTCGCGGCGAGCTTCGTGGCGTACGTGCTCCTGATCCCCCGGTACGGAATGCTCGGCGCGGCGTACGGGTCGCTGGTGGGATACGGGGCCTGCCTGGTGTTCGCCCTGGCGGCGACCCGGTTCGCCGGTGATGCCTCCACCCGGCAGGCCACGGCTGACGCCTGCGGATCTCACCCGGTTGTGGAACGACTGCCATGACCGTGCCTCGTCCGGGCCGCGTCTTCCTGGCCCCCGGACTGCTCCTCGTCCTCGTCGCCATCGGGGGGCGTTACACCCTCGACCGCATGGGCATGGCCGATCTCGCCTGGGTGGACCTGCGGGTGATCGGCTTGATCGCCGGCCTGGCCGTCCTGGCGATCGACCTGGCTCGGCGACCGCCGGTGCACGTCGGCCACCGTCGCGAGGGCTGGCTGGTGCTCGCCACGCTGTTCTTCCTCTACCAGGTGGCTTCGGGCCTGTGGGCGCCATCATCGGCCCGGGCCGGTGAGAAGGCGCTGGACGTCGTCCTGATGGCCGCCCTGACCATGGCCGTCTACCTCTATACCCTCGGTGGCCCGGCCGCCGTCGTCCGGGCCACCTTCGTGCTCTTCTTCGTCACGGCGGTGGTTTTCGCGCTGGGTGCGCTGCTGTTCGCCGGGCCCGGCGTTCAGGGGCGGTACGCAGCCTTCGGGGGCGGACCGAACGTCTTCGTCCGGATCGAGCTCCTCGGCGTGATCAGCGCGGTAGCGCTCTACCGGCACACGGGTCGCAGGATCGCCCTGCTCGCCGTCCCGCTGTTGCTGTTCGCGGCCCTGCTGTCGGGGTCACGCTCCGGCCTGCTGGCCGGTGCCGCGGTCGCGGCGGCGGCGCTCGTACGCGGCTGGCGGCGGCTACCCGCCGGGCCGACGCTGGTCCTGTCGGCGGCGAGCGCGGCTGCTGTCGCACTCCTGTTCGTCGTGGCACCGCCTTCGGCCGTCAGCCTTTTCCAGGAGCGCTTCGTCGAGCAGACCGTGCAGGAGGGGTACGTGTCCGGCCGGACGGACATCTGGTCGGAGGCGGTGCAGGTCGCCACCGCTCACCCGGTCATCGGATCGGGCCTCGACGGCTTCTACGGCCTGGTCGGCCGCACCCACGACATCGAGTATCCGCACAACTACGTCCTGGGCGTCGCCGCCGAGGGCGGCCTGGTGGGTCTCCTGCTCCTCGGCGCGTCGGTGGTGCTGTGGGCCCGAACGGTACGGCGCGGTGGTGGGCATCCCCAAGAGGCCGGCCTGGCTGTCGCCGCAGCAGCTTTCGTGGCCTTGAGCAGCCTCTTCTCCGGCGACAACTACGACGCACGGCTGGCCTGGCTGTTCGCCGCCATAGCCGCCGCGGCCGCGGTCACCCGTACCGAGCCGGAGGTGGTGCAGGCCCCCGACCCGATGGGCCGCTCCCGATCCACAGCGGGACCCATCACCTCCGAGAAGGGCCATCACCTCCGAGAAGGGTCAGGCCGATGACGACAGATCCGGAACACCAGCATCGCGCGGCGATTCCGCGTGGTTCGCGCCGGGGCGGCAGGACGAACCGGTTCGTGTGGGCGAGCAGCACCGTACTCGTCCTCAGCGGCGTGTTGCTGACCAACGGTGCCAGTGCCGCCCCGCTCACTGCCGCGGCACCCGTCGTACAGGTGGCCGCTGCGGCCCCGTGCGTCCCGAAGGATGTCGTCGACCTCCAGCCGGTGAGCTATTGGGAGCAGAGATTCCTGGAAACGTGGGACCTCGAGTACGAAACGGACCTGCCGGCGAGCCGGTCGGTGGACAGCTGGGACCACTACGAACTGGGCTATGCCATCGACGCGTCCACCGCGATCTTCCGCGCCACGGGTAACACCACGTACCTGGACCGCGCGTTGGAGTACGTCGTGAACGTGGTCGCGACCGCCCGCGTGTCGTCGTCGCTACCGACCAGCCAGTACCGCGACGACTACCTCGGCTGGATCTCCAACCGCGCGGACCTGGACCCGTCCGGCGTCGAGGTGCCCCTCTACGAGAGCTACTTCTGGCGGTACGCGACCACGATGCTGCGTGTCATGCGGGACACGCCCGCCGTCTACGACGACCCGTCGTACCGGACCCAGTACGACCGCCTGCTCGACTTCGCCGAGGTGAACATCTTCCAGAAGTGGTACGCCCGCGGTGCCGACGACAGCATCTACCGGAGCCGGACCCACCTGGCGGCACACTGGGCGATGATCGCGCTCAATCTCTCGTTGCTCACGGCGGATGCGGGTCGCCAGTTCCGTTACCGCGAGGTCGTCGACACCATCGACGCCGCCCTGCGCAATCAGCTGAGACCGAACCCCGTGGACCCGTCCGCCTACTTCTGGAACGCCGAATGGGGCTCCGACCAGCGGCCCGGTCAGGACGTCGGTCACGGCAACGGCGTCGTCTCCTACGTGGTCGAGGCGAGGGATCGCGGCGGCCACTGGACGGCTACCGACATGGCGGCCTTCTCGGCGCTGTTGACGAAGGTTATCTGGCCGGGCGGGCAATCCTACGCGGATTATGTGGACGGCAGCGGGACCGGCAACGGGTGGATCTCCGACGGTTTCGTCAAGTTGGGGCGCTACGACGCGGCGGTCCAGCGACGGCTGGACGAGTCGGGCAACGGCGGCGCGCAGTTTTCCGCGAACATGGCGCTCAACGCCAAGATCCTGTCCTAGCGCCTCTATCGAACACGCTTGGGGGAGAGGATGACGCAATCCTGGTCCGAGGTCCGGCCCGCGGATGTCACGGCGTGGAATCAGCGGGTCCGCGATGCGGGCGCACCGTTGTGGCAGCTGCCGTTCTGGAAGGCGTACCTCGAGCGCCCCGGGCTGCGGGTGCGGTACTTCGTCGAGCACGCCGGGCAGCAGGCGCGGGCGTGGGTCTGCGTGATGGAGTGGGGACCGCCGGGGTACCGCCTCGCCCTGGTGCAGGACGGACCGGTCGATCTGGCTGATCCGCGTCAGGCGGTGTCGATGAACTCCGTGCGGAACCTCTGCGCCGTGCTCCGGTCCGCGGGATTCGTCTTCGTCCGGTTCAGCAACACGGCACCGAAGCTGTCGCCGGTATCGTCACTGCCGTCCTCGGTCCCACGCGACTTCTTTCCCTTCTTCTGCCGCGACGTGTCCGATCTGCACGTACCGCTCGCGGACGAGGAACGGACACTGGCAGGCTTTCGGAAGCACGCTCGGTACCTGATCCGGCGCGCTGGGCGGAGCGGCTACACGGTGCGCAGCAGCGACGGCGATGACCTGCTGGACCCGGTTCACCGGGTGATCCTGAAGACCGCGGTACGCAAGGGCTTCCGGGTGCCGTCCCGGGCGACGCTGGCGGCCCTGCTGCACGAGGGTTCCCCGGTCGGCGGGGTCCGGCTCTACCTCGCCGAGGGGCCTGCCGGTGATCCGGTCAGCGCCATCGTGATCGGTGCCGACCACTCGACGTGGCACTACCTGTTCGGTGGCGTGGACACGGACCGGACCGGGGGCGTGAGCCCGACGACACTGCTGCACTGGACCGCGATGCGTGATGCGATCAGCGCCGGAGCCACCGCGTACAACCTGGGCTCGGCGACTCCGCCGTCCATCGCCCAATTCAAACAGCGCTTCTCTCCGGTGACGATGGCGCCGCCCGTGGCTGTCACCGTAGCCCTGCGACCGGCCGCGACCGCTGCCTGGCAGTGGGCGGCGCTCCCCGTGTTGCAGCGGGTGTGGCCGTCCGCGCAGCGGGCTCGATACCGGCTGTGGCAGCGGCATCATTCTCGCGGTCCCGTCACTGCGGGTTCGGCGTGATCCGCCGACGCAACCGGCGCACCGGCCACGGCAACAGCCGTGCCTTCGGTCATGCTCGTCGCGTTCCTGCCGCCCCGGGCGGAACCCGGGCCGTCAGGCCGGCGGGTGAGGCTGCGCTGTTGGGTCCGGAGGCGGCGCAGTGGAAGGGGGCGTTGACCCGGGTCGGTCACGATCTCTATCACCTTCCGGAGTACGTGACGCTGGATGCGCGGTTGTCCGGTGGTACGCCGGCGGCGTTCCGGTACGACGAGGGGGGCCGTGTCCTGCTCCTGCCGCTCGTTCTGCGGCCGGTGCCGGGCGCGCAGGTGCGTGACGCGGTGTCACCGTACGGGTATCCGGGGCCGGTCAGTGACGCCGACGCATCGGCCACCGGGTTCTGGACTCGTGCCTGCCGGGCGATGGTGGCCCTGTTACGGGCGCAGGGGGTCGTGACGGTGTTCGTCCGGTTGCATCCGTTGTTGCCTGCGCCGATTGCGGCGCTGGAGCAGGTGGGTGCGGTGGTGTGGCATGGGGAGACCGTGTCGGTGGATCTGTCGCTCAGTGTCGATGAGATGTGGCGGCAGACCCGCCGGGATCACCGTAAGGACATCGGCCGGGCGCGAAGGGCGGAGGTTTCCGTCGTGGTGGACGACTGGGGTCGTCTCGATGAGTGGCTTGTCACCTATCACGACAACATGCGCCGGGTCGGGGCGTCCGCGTACTACTTCTTCTCGGGCGAGCATTTCCACGGCTTGCGTTGTGCGCTCGGCGACCGTGTTCATCTGGCCGTCGCCGTCGTTCGGGATGAGGTGGTCGGTGGCAGTGTGTTCTTCGAGTACCGCGGGATCCTGCAAGGCTACGTGCGGTCCACGCGCGGTGAACGTACCTATCACGCCGACAAGCTGCTCTACGACGAGATCCGGCGCTGGGGTAAGGACCGTGGCGACGCCGTTTACCACTTCGGTGGCGGCGTCGGCGGCGTCAATGATTCCTTGTTCGCCTACAAGGCGGGGTTCTCCCCGCGCCGGCACGACTTCCACACCTGGCGGGTCATCACCGATCCGGCCAGTTACCGGTCGCTGCTGCGGAACAGGAACCTGACCTCCGGCACCGTGAAGCTGTCCGGCTATTTTCCGCCCTACCGAGCAGGAGATCGGGCCCACGACCGGACCCGACACTGAACATGATGGACACGGATGAGGCTATTCGTCGCCCGGCGACAGTCGCTGTGGGCGATCGCACAGGACTGTGAGGGAGTGGCGAGGTGTTGTCAGGTGAGGCCGCGCTGTTGGGTCCGGAGGCGGCGCAGTGGAAGGGGGCGTTGACCCGGGTCGGTCACGATCTCTATCACCTTCCGGAGTACGTGACGCTGGATGCGCGGTTGTCCGGTGGTACGCCGGCGGCGTTCCGGTACGACGAGGGGGGCCGTGTCCTGCTCCTGCCGCTCGTTCTGCGGCCGGTGCCGGGCGCGCAGGTGCGTGACGCGGTGTCACCGTACGGGTATCCGGGGCCGGTCAGTGACGCCGACGCATCGGCCACCGGGTTCTGGACTCGTGCCTGCCGGGCGATGGTGGCCCTGTTACGGGCGCAGGGGGTCGTGACGGTGTTCGTCCGGTTGCATCCGTTGTTGCCTGCGCCGATTGCGGCGCTGGAGCAGGTGGGTGCGGTGGTGTGGCATGGGGAGACCGTGTCGGTGGATCTGTCGCTCAGTGTCGATGAGATGTGGCGGCAGACCCGCCGGGATCACCGTAAGGACATCGGCCGGGCGCGAAGGGCGGAGGTTTCCGTCGTGGTGGACGACTGGGGTCGTCTCGATGAGTGGCTTGTCACCTATCACGACAACATGCGCCGGGTCGGGGCGTCCGCGTACTACTTCTTCTCGGGCGAGCATTTCCACGGCTTGCGTTGTGCGCTCGGCGACCGTGTTCATCTGGCCGTCGCCGTCGTTCGGGATGAGGTGGTCGGTGGCAGTGTGTTCTTCGAGTACCGCGGGATCCTGCAAGGCTACGTGCGGTCCACGCGCGGTGAACGTACCTATCACGCCGACAAGCTGCTCTACGACGAGATCCGGCGCTGGGGTAAGGACCGTGGCGACGCCGTTTACCACTTCGGTGGCGGCGTCGGCGGCGTCAATGATTCCTTGTTCGCCTACAAGGCGGGGTTCTCCCCGCGCCGGCACGACTTCCACACCTGGCGGGTCATCACCGATCCGGACCGCTTTGCCGGCCTGCTCGGGGCGGACGCCGGGTTCGCTGCCGCCAGCTCGACGTCGGGGTACTTTCCGCCCTACCGGTAAGGGGCGCGGCGGTGGTCAGGCCACTGCCCTGCGCCGTGCAGGCCGGTGTACGGCCGGCGACTCGAACCGCTGCAGGACGTCGCGGATCTGCTGGACGTCGGACGCCCGGCACCGGTGATCCACCGGGATCGTGAGGATGCGCGACGCGTAGTCGGCCGCCGTGTCATCGCCGCTCCAGAACCGGCTGCGGGACTGCCGCCAGTGCACCGGTGCGAATATCGCGTTCTTCTGAAGGTAGGTCTGCAGCGTATCCCGGATCTCCTCCGAGGCGCAGAGCAGCTGGACCCGGAAGGGCGCCGTGCCGGCAGGGGCGTCGCCGAGAACCCGCCAGCTGTCAGGCCGTGCCGGGAGGGCGGCGATCAGCTCGCGAGCGTTGTGCGTGCTCGTCGACCGCAGGCGCCACGCATCGAGCAGCGGCAGGACAGTGCGGGTCAGTGCCGTCGCCGGACCGGCGCTGCGGGCAAGGGCGCACTCACCACTGCGTTGCAGGGCTCGGAACGCCGCCTTGGGTACCGCCCGGTCCCCGAGCCACGCGGCTTTGAGGATCATCGCGGTGAGCTTGAGACCGGCCCCGGCGCTCTCATCGCCCGCGGGTATCGGTATGTCCAGGCCGCGAGGTGACCAGATGAGCGCACCGTCGGGTAGCGGCAGTGTCTTGCGCAACGAGGCCAGGCAGTACGACGCGGAGCTGGCCCGGGCCCAGTCGCTGAGCGGGTCGTGCGTGTGGTCCTCCACGACGGTGATCGTGGGGTGAGCCGAGGCCCAGGCGTCCCACGAGGTGCGCGATTCCCTGCCGAACAGATTCTGCGCGAGCACCACGTCACCCGGTACTGCCCGCAGGCTCCCCAGCCGCGGGCCCCGCTCATCCGGCAGATGCCGGTACCAGGCCAGCGGGACGAGACAGGCCAGGGCTTCGGCTACGTTCATGCAGAAGTACGAGGGCAGGTGCAGCCGGCCTCGCGGCGCCAGCAGGCCGAGCAGAGCGGCGAGCGCTCCGCAGCCCGTGGCGAAGAGGGCATGCCGTGACGGGAGCCACCCTGACGGCGCAGCTGACGACTCCTCACCGACCAGGGCAGCAGTGTCCCAGTGGAACTCCGATCCGATCTCCCAACGGGGCTCACGCATGGCCGGTGTCGTGCAACCGGCGGATGTTCAACTCGTCGACGTAGATGCGGTGGTGGCTGCGCCGGAGCGTCGCGACGGTCATCCACAGGATCCTCAGGTCGAGTGCGGGGGACCAGTTGTCCACGTACCAGCGATCCAGCTCGAACCGTTGCGGCCAGGTGAGTTCGTCACGACCGTTGACCTGCGCCCAGCCTGTGATGCCGGGCTTGACGGCGAGGCGCCGGCGTTCGGCGCCGGTGTAGTTGGCCACCTGTGGCAGGACGTCCGGCCGGGGACCCACCAGGTTCATCTGCCCGCAGACCACGTTGATGAGTTGGGGCAGCTCGTCCAGACTGGTGCGGCGCAGGAATCGCCCACAGCGGGTGATGCGGGGGTCGTTCTCGATCAGCCCGAACGGGTCATCGGTGAGGCCGAGGCGCTGGCCCAGCTGGATGGCGTTGTGGACCATCGTACGGAACTTCCACATGCGGAACGGCGCGCCGTCGCGCCCGGCGCGGTCCTGCACGAAGAAGACTCCGCTACCGTGCGCCACGCGGATCCACAGCCCGATCGCGACCAGCAGTGGTGACAACAGCACCAGGGCGATCGCCGCCAGCACCCGATTGACGGGCCCCCACAGGTGACGAACGAGCATCGCCCGCCGGTGGTCGGTCACCCGATGAGCCCGCGGTCGAGTGGACCCGGAACCGCTGATCAGATACATGGCGTCCTCCGGGGCTAGAGCGATTCCACGTTGGGCCCGGCGAGGCGGTGGCGGCAGTCCAGCACGTAGCCGGCGCGCCGGGCGACGGTGTCCAGGTCGAAGGCATCGTGGTCCGCGAGCAGGACGACGGCGTCCGCGTCGGCGATCTGCCGCTCGGTCAGACCGACCCGGATGACACGGTTGTCGATGTTCGCGCCTTCCACGACGTGCGGGTCGGCCGCCCGTACCTCGGCACCCATGTCGAGCAGGAGAGTCGCGATGCGCCTCGCCGGTGATTCGCGCGCGTCCCCGCTGTTCCTCTTGTACGCCAGCCCGAGCAGCAGCACCGTCGACCCGTTGACGGAGCGCTGCCGCCGGTTGAGCGCCGCGATGAGACGCCGGACGACGTAGTCGGGCATGTGGTTGTTGATGTCGTTGGCGAGCTCGACGAAACGGAAGCTCTGCCCCAACGTGCGCTGTACCCGCCATGACAGGTACGACGGGTCGATCGGCAGGCAGTGGCCGCCGACGCCGGGGCCCGGTACGAACCGCATGAACCCGAACGGTTTGGAGGACGCCGCATCCACCGCTTCCCAGACGTCGATGCCGAGGTCGTGGGCGAAGACCGCCAGCTCGTTGACGAGTGCGATGTTGACGTGGCGGAAGGTGTTCTCGACCAGCTTGGCCAGCTCCGCCACCGTGCAGTCGGAGACCGGCACGGTGTGCTCGACGATCGAGTCGTAGAAGGCCGTGACCCGGGCCAGCGAGGTCGCGTTGATGCCGGACACCACCTTGGGCGTCGTGGCCAGGCTCCAGTCGGGGTTGCCGGGGTCGATGCGCTCCGGGCTGTAACCCAGGTGGAAGTCGACGCCCGCTACCAGCCCGGAGCCCTCCTCCAGCAGGGGCGCGACCAGATCGGTCGTCGTACCCGGGTAGGTGGTGGACTCGAGAGTGACGGTCGCGCCCGGCCGGATGTATCGCGCGAGGGTACGGGCTGCCTGCTCGATGTAGGCAAGGTCGGGTGTGCCGTCCCGCAGGGGGGTCGGCACTGCGATGACGGCGACGTCGAATCCGGCGCACCGCCGCGAGTCCGCCGAGGGCTGGTACGCGCCCCGATCGAGCAACTCCTGCAACTGCGCCGACGACACGTCATCGACGTAGGACTCGCCCGCGGCGAGCCGCTTGACCCGCTCCTGGTCGACGTCATAGCCGACGACTGTGTGCCCGGCCCGACCGGCCAGAACGGCCAGGGGGAGGCCGACATAGCCCTGACCCGCGACAACTATCCGCATGGGAACACTCCTTGATGAATCCACGCCTCACAGCTGAAGGCCGGGCGGTGCCGTGAACTGCGGCTCACGCGACTGTTGCTGCGAGGACACCATCGATCGGTTGGCCGGCCGCGTCCCACGAGGCATCGGTAGGCCCGACGGGGGCGGATTCCTGTGCCCGTTCGTCACCAGGGCGGGAACTTCCGCGAGCCACCGGAGCGCCGCGACCAGGTCCGCCTGCGGTGCGGCGGTGTCCAGCAGCGACAGCGTGGCGCTGTCCATCGGCGGGACCGGCACCTGCGAGATCAGCGGATGTGTCGGCCGGTGATCCCGTTCGCCGGCGCCGAACAGGACCTCGTGCAGCTTCTCGCCCGGCCGTAGTCCTGTGTAGATCAGCTCGACCCGGCGATGGGCCGTCTCGGCGATGCGTCGGGCGACATCCGCGATTCGTACCGGCTGCCCCATGTCGAGGACGAGGACCTCGCCGCGGCTGTCGATGGCACCGGCTTGGATGACCAGCCGGACCGCTTCCTGGACCGTCATGAAGAACCGGGACACCTCGGGGTGGGTCACCGTGATGGGACCGCCCGCCTCGACCTGTGCCTGGAACGCGGTGAGCACGGATCCGCGACTGCCCAGTACGTTGCCGAACCGGACGCTCACGTAGGTGCCGGGACCGGATTCGTCGGCCGCGGCGGTCAGCCGTTCGGTGATCCGCTTGGAGTAACCCAGCACGCTGACCGGGTCAGCCGCCTTGTCCGTCGAGATGTTGACCAGGCGGGTCACCCCGTACCGGAGGGCGGTCTGCAGGATCTGGTACGTACCGAGGATGTTCGTCTTGACAGCCTCGGACGGATGCATCTCCAGCAGGGGCAGGTGTTTGAGCGCTGCGGCGTGGAAGACGACCTGGGGCCGGTACTCGGCGAATACCTCGTTGAGCCGCTGTTGGTCGCGAATGTCGGCGACGACGAGGTTGCGGTCGTCGAGCATCCCGCGGCCGTCCAGTGACAGTTGCACGGCATGCAGTCCGGACTCGTCACGGTCCAGCATGATCAGGTGGCTGGGGTGGAAACGGGCGACCTGCCGGCACAACTCCGAGCCGATCGAGCCGCCCGCCCCCGTGACCAGGACCCGCCTGCCCTCGAGGTATCCCGCCACCGCGGCGATGTCGATGCTGATCTCCCGTCGGCCCAGCAGGTCGGCGTGGCTGACCGGCCGGATGTCGTCCACACTCACCGCGCGACCGAACAGTTCCACGACGGGCGGGACGACCTTCACCTCGACCGGTAGCGGTGCGGCGAGGTCGGTGAGCGTCCGCACCAGGTCAGCGCCCGCGCTGGGGATGGCGATCAGCACCACGTCGGCGCCGTACCTGCGTACCACGTCGGCGAGGTCGCGCCGGGTGCCCACCACGGGCACTCCCATGATCCGCAGCGCGCGCTTGGTGGGGTCGTCGTCCAGCAGTGCCACCGGGACGTACGGGCTGCTCGGGCTTCGAAGCATGGCCCGGATGACCTGGGTGGCGCCTTCTCCGGCACCGACGACAACGACGGGGGCTCCCCGCTTCGGGGAGGGCCGCAGGCGGTGATCGTGCAGCGTCCGGACGCCGTATCGCACTCCGGCCGTCAGTATCAGCGCGATGAGGCCGCTCGCGATGATGGCCGATCGCGGGACCAGCGGGCCGAGCGCGCTGTCGAGGATGAACACCAGCACTGTCGTCAGTGCCGCGGTCCGCGCGAGCGCTGCGGTCTCCTCGAAGCAGCCATACGCCCACCGTCCGGTGTAGAGACCACCCTGGACACCGACGGCCGTCTGCACCAGCACGGCAGATGGCATCAGCAGCAGCAGCCCGGGTACGTCGGCCTGCGAAAGGTGCCCGTCATGGCGGAGCAGGGCGGCGAGCAGCAGCGCCATGGCGAGGGCGAACCCATCCACGCACGCCTGGGCGATGCGTTGGACTCTCACCGTACGGGCCATCCGCGCGACTCGGTTACGGATTCTTCTCGGCGTGGCCCCACGTGGGCCGTCCGTCGCTCGCCCGGGCGTTCTTCCCCGTACCCGCATGTGACCCTCCGCGCGCCATGAATCCTGGCTCGACAAGGAAGTCGAGTTCTTGGAAAGCGATTTCGTCGCCTGATCAGCCATTCGGGCCGCGGCTGCCCGGAATGGGGCGGCGCCTTATTAATAGAGAATGCCAGCGGCGGGGGGCCGACCACAGTACCAATTGTCACGGCGAATATGAGGTTTACTCACCAACTCGCGACGGTGGTATCCGGTGCCCGAGCCGGTCCGGCGACACCGGCCGGCAGCGGGGCGGCAAGCGCTCAACCGAGATCGTTTCTGCGGCGCGTGCACAGCTCTGGTCTGTGCCGAACCCGTCGCCTCTGCATCGGCCGACGACCTTCTGTCAGGCACCGGGCAGAAGGCCGCCATCGTCGGTAAAGCGGCCCTTCGTCGGGGTTCGGCGTCAATGCAGTACGACTGAGCGCATCCGGCGTGCTCGCCAAGATTGCCTCAGGCGCCGGATGCGGCTACGGCGCATTGTCAATTCATCCGGCAATCTTTGGAGGAATTTCTCCGTCGCCTTGGCGAATTTGATAGCGGTTCGGGATGACGGGGGCGGTGAGTGGTAGCTCTGCGCGCACGGTAGTCCCCGCGCCGTGCGGGCTGTCGAGGAAGATCCGGCCGCTGAGGGCCTCGACGCGGTCTTTGAGGCCGACGAGACCGGCGCCGAGGGCGAAGTCGGCGCCGCCCCGGCCGTTGTCGCGAACGACGATGCACAAGATGTCGTCGGCGGCCTCGACGGTGATCGTGACGGCCGATGCGTGTGCGTGCTTGGTCGCGTTGGTGAGCGCCTCGGCGATGACGTAGTACGCGCTGATCTCGATCCGCTCGGGTATCCCTCGTTCGACCCGCAGCACGAGATCGACGGGGATCGATGAGCGACGGGCGAGCGCTTTCAGCGCGGGAGCGAGACCACCGTGAGCGAGGATCGCGGGATGGATGCCGCGCGCCATCTCGCGAAGTTCGTCCATCGCATCCGACAGGCAGGCGGCGGCGTGCTCGAGCTGCGCGCCGAGCTCGTCCAGCTCGGGCGGCACCACCGCCTGTGCCGCGCGCAGCTGTAGTGCCAGCGAGACAAGTCGTTGCTGGGCGCCGTCGTGCAGGTCGCGCTCGATGCGCCGGCGCGTCTGGTCGGCGGTGGCGACGATGCGCGCGCGCGACGCCGTCAGCTCGGAACGGGCTTCGGCGTTCTGGACGGCGTTGGCGACGAGCTCCGTGAAGCTGGCGATCTGCGACTCGGTGTTCTCCGGGAATGGCTGATCGCTCTTCGTCGATGCGGCGATCACCCCCCACAGATCCCCGGCCACGTGAATGGGGCAGCCGATCGACGAGCGAATACCGAGGACCCGCGCCTCATGCGCGATCGCGCCCGCCGCGCCCGCGTAGCTCTCGATCCGCACCGGACCGCCACCGGTTCGCAGGACGTCACGGGCGATGCTGAGCCCCTCAAGGTCGAAGCGGGTGCCGACGATCAACTGGCCGGGATTCCGGCTCCAGGCCGCGACACCGGTCACGGTGCCATCTGGCTCGTAGCGCTCCATCCGCGCGAGATCGGCACCGCAGAGCACGCCGACCTCGCGGATGACCGCCTCGAACACCGCCGGCGGCGGAGCGTTCCGCGCGACCAGTGTCGCGACCCGCCGTAAGGCGGACTGCTCCTCGGTCATGCGCGCCGACGCCAGTACCGCCCGCCGCAACCGGGCCCCGAGCTGCCCAACGACGATCGCCGTGGTGAGGAAGACGACCAACGCGACGAGGTCTCGCGTCTCGGCGATCTCGAACTGGTACAACGGAGTGACGAACAGGTATTTGAAGACGGCAACGCTCAGCACCGCGATGAGCACCGCGAGCCCGGTACCCCACACCGCAGCGACCGGCAGAACCACAAGCAGGTAGAGGATCACTAGGCTCGGCGCGTAGACGCGTTGCTGGAGGACCGCGAGGAAGCCGGTTACGGCACCAGCCATCGCCGCGCTGGCAAGGAGCCGACTCAACCAGCGCACGATCGGCGAGCTCGTCCGCGCCATGTCATTGAGTCGCATCACAATGCTTCTCCTCTTTGTCGAACGCTAACCGATGTCGGCACCGCTGGCGACCCCTCGAACGGGCGGCAGCCGCGACACCGACATCGCGGATGTCGACGTCGCGGATATGCATGCGTGTGCACCGGCCGTCGACGTGGCGGCGAGTCAGCCGCCACATCCAGGGCACCGCCGGGTCCATCACGCAAGGTTGGGGTTAACCGCAATGTGCGCGCCGACTCGGCTGGCCATGCTGACCGCATGGTCATGCGGTGCCTGATCGTCGACGACAGCGCGGTCTTTCTTCGTGCGGCCCGTGCGCTGCTCCACCAGGACGGCATTGCCGTCACCATGGCGTCGAACAGTGACGAAGCCCGCCGCCTCATGGACGAGGTCGATCCGGATGTTGTACTCGTCGACATCGACCTGGGTGACGAGAACGGTTTCAATCTCGCCGCGGAGCTGTCCAGACCTACCGATGGCGGGGGCGGAGCGCCGCCGATCATTCTGATCTCCAGCCACAGCCTTGACGATTTCGAGGAACTCATTCTGGACAGCCCCGCGGGGGGATTCCTCAGCAAGTCCGCGCTGTCGGCCACGGCCATCAGGTCGATGATGGATGGAACCGCGTGACGGCGGCCTCGGGCCGGTTACCGCGCCTCGAGGAACACGATCACCGCCAGTACCCGCCGATGATCTTCGGCGGTGTCGGGCAGCGCCAGTTTCGTCAGGATGCTGTGCACGTGCTTCTCGACGGTCCCCTCCGTCACCCACAACTGTCGCGCAATTCCAGCGTTTGACCGGCCTTCGGCCATCAGCGCGAGAACCTCCTGCTCACGTGGGCTCAACACGGCCAACGGATCATCCCGGCGGCGCGTTGCGACCAACTCGCGGACGAGTAGTGGGTCCACGAAAACGGCGCCTCGCGCGAGCCGTGCCACCGTCTCGGTGAACTCGCCGACGTCGGTCACCCGGCTCTTGAGCATGTACCCCACGCCGGCTCCGCCGTTCAACAGCTCCATCGCGGGCTCCACCTCGACGTACGCCGAGAGCAGCAGGATGCTCACCTGTGGCAGCTCCGCCCGGATCGTCAACGCGGCCTCCAGCCCCTCGGAGGTGTGCGTCGGCGGCATCCTAATATCGATGATCGCAAGATCGGGTACGTGCTCCCGGACCAGCTCGACCAGCTGTACGGCGTCAGGAGCCTGTCCGACCACGGCGAAGCCGGACCGCTCGAGCAGGCTGGCCAGCCCTTCCCGCAGCAGTACGTCATCGTCGGCGATCACTATCCGCATCAGACCGGCCGCGGAGCTGTCCCGGATTTCGTTACATCACGCATTCGCCCACCCTCCCCTCCGTCACGATATCGGTCCAACTCCTTCCTTGATCCACCACGTCGTCCGTTTCCCAGGACCGGGGGCATCTGCGGCCGTGATGGCACCTGCGGTCGGTCGGCCTGGCGGACCTGATCGCTGCCTGTCTCACCCGACGGCGGCCACGCCGGAACGTCCGGCCCTCGGGCTTCAAGGCCCCGCGCCTGTGCAGCTGACCCGATCCTGTTGGCGAATCGACCCAGCACCACAAATCGTTGATCCTGCGAAAGATGCCGAACGAGGAGTCCGAGATTCGGCAGGTAAGGATGTCGGCGCACGACCGCCCACACCAGAAGCCGGCCTGTTTATCTGAGCCGAGCGTGCCGCCGTCGATCGAGTACGACCAGACAGCTCAAGACCATCAAGGCACCACCGAGGGTTGCTGGTTTGCCGGGCACATGCAGGAGGCGGCCGCCGACGTACCCGAGCGCGGCGCCGTTCAGACACAACGCCATGACCACTACCCAGCCGGCAGGGTTCAGCTGCACGCTTCGGAACGGCCGGACATCGGCACGACGTGCACGCCAGCGTGATGCCGGCCGGTACTCGGCGAATCGACGTTGCATTTCAACACACCCACCGTCAACCTGACGAGATGATCTGTCGGGTGAGTTCGTTCAGGCAGGTTGCGACATCGTCGGCGGTTACCAGCCGGTAATCGTACAGGCTCGATAGTTTGGCGGGCGGGTTGACCACGTTCATTTCGGCGTCACCGTCGGCCCTGACAGTTAGATGGACAAAGATCTGGCCGGTCTCGCAGGTGATCGAGGCCACCGACCCGTCCCGCTCGGATTCGACGGTGAGACTCCAGCGCACGCCGGCATTCTCCCATTCATCTGCATGCGCGTGAACGGCTGCGGTGACATGCCTTAGATCGAATTCTGCCATGGCAGCGATCGTATCCGACGGCGACGGCCCCGACCAGCGGGCGAGATGTCCATGGCAAGGAGGAAATGCGGGCCGCAATGTACCTTGGCCCGCATTTCCTCCCACTCGGCCTTGCTGTTCGAACGGTGCCGCTCTCAGCAGGTGAACCTCACGTAGTTCAGTGACTGCACGTCTTGCGAATAGGCGCCGCCCTGCGCCCAGCCCGTCGTCACGAGGCGATACGTGAAGGTCCCGTCACCATCGCAGTCGTACCCGGGCAGAAGAGTAACCATGTACCCGCTGGTCCAGGAAGAGGTGTCTGTCTTGACGGTCTCCCAGCCCCACCACCGGTGGCGCTGGATCTGGGTCCGGATCATGTGCGGGGTGTAGCCAGAGCCACTGCAGAACTGCGAGCCCTCGCCCTCCGCCCATTCTCCGTCCTTCCAGATGTCAGACGCGTAGACGGTGCAGACCCAGCGCGCCGCCGCTTTGGAGTCGCTCGCCGACGCTGTATTCGGCCCGAACGTCGCTTTCCCTATCGGCATGTCCGTTGCGGTCGCGGGCGCGAACGACACGGCAGGGACCTTCGCTGCGTCCTGTTTGTCGTCAGCTTGCGCCGGCGACGATATCAGGAGAACGGCAGCCGCCATGGGGGCGGCGAAGGTGATCGACCTCGTACCACATTTCATTTGAGCCCCCGATCTAGTGTCTACTGGCAGCAGAGTAATCCGGCGGCAAGATTTTAGGAGGACTCCGACTATGTATTCAGAGGGATGTCGGATTCACGACTATGATTCATGATTAAGAATGTTGGATCGACGATCCCGCGGAGGGATACGCGGATCGCTGACTGGCCGCGGCAGGTTCACAAGAGAAGGACTGGCATTCGCCCGCAGGATCGGGTCGGCCACCCGAGCGCTCGACGGAGCGAAAGTCATACCAGGTCAACGGGTGGAGGGCAATGGGTGCTGGCCCTACCTCGATACGGAGGCCTCCATGGTTACGGCGTGACCGAGCCGTTCGGACACTTGACAGACCGACTGCCGTCGTTTCGCCACCACCTGGACGAAGGGACGACCATGACGTTCGGTGCGGTGATGAACCCGATGCTTCGCCCGGGGCACGACTTCGCGGCAAGCAGCTTCGTCGGCAGGCGGGGCGAGATGCGCGAGCTCAAGAAGCTGTTGTCTGATTGCCGTCTGATTACCGTGACGGGGCCCGGTGGGGTGGGCAAGAGCCGGCTCGCGCACCGCATGGCGGCCAGCCTGCGACGCGCGTACGGGGACGAGATCCGGTACATCGACCTTGTCGAGGCGCGTGACGCACATCTGCTGACCCGGGAGTTGCAGGATCCGGACGTGCTCGCCCACCTGGTCGCCGGAACGCTCGGGCTCGGCCCGGCAGGTGCCGGTGCCGGCACAGCGATGGAGGCGCTCGCCGCGTCACTCCCGCCGCGTCCGGTGCTGCTGCTGCTGGACAACTGCGAGCATCTGCTCCCGGCGTGCGCGGTTCTCGCCGAAACGCTGCTGCAGGCGTGTCCACAGCTGCGCATCATGGCCACCAGCAGGGAGCCGCTCCGGCTCGGCGCAGAGGTGATCTTCCCGGCTCCGCCGCTGCCGATCCCGCAGCCGGCAGAGCGGGTGCGCGTTGCGGAGCTGGGTCTCTGTGACTCCGTGGCACTGTTCGTCGACCGTGCGGAGTCGGTGTCGGGCTTCGCGCTGACCGAGCAGAACGCGCCTGTGGTGGCCGAGCTGTGTCGTCGGCTGGACGGACTGCCCCTGGCCATCGAGCTGGCCGCGGCCCGTGTGCGGGTGTTGGCGCCGGCGCAGATCATGCAGCGAACAGGCGAACGGTTTTCGCTGCTGTCGCGTGGGAGCAGGACCGCCCCGCAGCGGCAGCAGACGCTTCGCGCCTGCGTCGACTGGTCGTTCGAGCTGTGCAGCAAGCCTGAGCGTCTGCTGTGGGCCCGGCTGTCGGTCTTCCATGGGCCGTTCGAGCTGGACGCGGTGCAGGGCGTCTGCGCGGACGAGTCCCTGTCCGCGGAGGATCTCCCGGAGTCGATGGCCGGCCTGGTGGACAAGTCCGTGCTGATCAGCGAGAGTTCCGGCGGCGGTGTGCGCTACCGGATGTTGGAGACCGTCCGTGACTACGGCCGAGAGAAATTGATCGAGGCCGGGCGGCGGGACGAGCTCAGCCGTCGGCACCGCGACTGGTACGAGTCCCTCGTGCGCCGTACTGCCGACGACTGGTTCAGTCCTCGGCAGGCCGACTGGTTCGCGCGACTGGACCGGGAGTTGCCGGACCTGCGCGCGGCTCTCACGTACAGCCTGGCGGATCCGGACGGGGCGCAGGCCGCGCTGGACATGGCCGGTACCCTGTGGCGCTTGTGGGCCGCTCGCGGACGGCACAGCGAAGGACGGTTCTGGCTGGACCAGGCGTTGGCCCGCCCCACCGGTCCGACGATGGGCCGGATCGAGGCGTTGTACGGCAACTCGATACTGGCGGCTGCGCAGGGTGACCCCGCTACCGTCCGCGCCACTGTGCGGCAGGCCCATGAGGTGGCGTCACAGCTGGGCGACGCCCGTGCGTACGCGATCGCGGCTTGCGCCGACGGTGTCCTGGCAACGGCGCTCGGAGACCTGGCTGAGGCGGTTCGTGGCTGGCAGCGCGCCGTCGACGGGCTCGCGGCTGAGCAGACCGGGGGCTGGCGCGCGGTAGCCCTCGCCGGGCTGGGGACGACGGTGGCGATGATCGGTGACGCCGACGCCGCGGCGAGCTGCCACGAAGAGATCGTCGCCATGTGCCCGGCGGACGGAGAATGGCTGTTCTCCGGAGCGTCGCTGGGCAGCCTGGGACTCGGGCTCTGGAAGCGGGGCGATCTCAAAACGGCAGCCGTGCGGTTGCGGGAGGGTCTGCGGCGCCTGCATCGGGTCGCGGACACGCTCGGTATCGCGGGGTGCCTGGAGGTCCTGGCCTGGATCGCCGGTCAGGAACAACGGGCAGAGCGCGCCGCGACGCTCCTCGGTGTCGTCGCCGGGCTCGGGCACGCCGCGGGCGTCCGCGATGCGGTTCCCGGACCGCTGGCGGCATGCCACCAGGAGTGGGAGCACCGTACCCGGGCCGCCCTCGGTGAGCAGGCCTACCGCGCGGCGTTCGCGCGTGGCGAGGGCATGTCCGTCGATGACGCCGTCGCGTACGGTCTCGACGAGCGCCGCCAGTCCTCGCCACCGCCCGACGAGGTGCCGACACCGCTGACACGTCGCGAACAGCAGGTCGCCGAGCTGGTGGCACAGGGACAGTCCAACAAGGACATCGCCGCAGCGCTGGTCATCTCACGACGTACCGCCGAAAGCCACATCGAGAAGATCATGGCGAAGCTCGGCGTCAGCAGCCGCGTCCAGGTCACCGCCTGGATGGCGGCGCAGCGGACACCGACGTCGAGGAGAGCCGAGCGCTCCTCGACCCGGTGGCCGAACGATGACGCGATGTTCAGGGCCGTCGAAGGCGGCACGGCGGACGAGGTGCTCGACATGGTCAGGCGGACAGCAGATGGGAAACATGGTGGTGAAAAGGACACCGCCGGCCGCTTCGGAGACCTGGAAGCCGCGTAGGTCGCGGGGTCGGTAACGCCGTCGGAGTACGCCCGACGGTGTGCGGGTGACGGCTTGCGGCGGGACAAACCCCCACGCAGGCGGCGCTATTGCGCGCATGGAGAACGAACTCGGCCCCGACGGATGCACCATCGCGCCGGCGCGATGGAGGATGGCGGCCATGACAACGACGTCGATGGATCTGGACCATTTGTCGGTCAACGCAATCCGAGCCCTCGCGATGGACGCGGTGCAGGCCGCGAACTCCGGGCATCCCGGCACGCCGATGGCGATGGCGCCGGTGGCCTACACGCTGTGGCAACAGTTCCTTCGGTTCGACCCCGAGCTGCCGATCTGGGCCAACCGCGACCGCTTCGTGCTCTCCGCCGGTCACGCCTCGACACTGCTCTTCTCGCTGCTGCATCTCTGCGGCGTCAAGGCGGTCAACGCCGAGTACGAGACGATCGGCGAGCCGGCGGTCTCCCTGGAGGACCTGCGCCGTTTCCGGCAGCTCGACTCCAAGGCCCCGGGCCACCCGGAGTACCGGTGGACCTCCGGGGTGGAGACCACCACCGGGCCGCTGGGCACCGGCATCGCCACGAGCGTCGGCATGTCCATGGCCGGTAAGTGGCTGGCCGCCACGTACAACAGGCCGGGCTTCGAGCTGTTCGATTACGACGTGTACGCCCTGGCCGGCGACGGTGACATGATGGAGGGCATCGGGCAGGAGGCGGCGAGCCTGGCCGGGCACCTGCAACTGGGCAACCTGTGCTGGATCTACGACAACAACCGGATCACCATCGAGGGCTCCACCGAGCTGGCGTTCAGCGACGATGTAGCGACGAGATTCATCGGCTACGGCTGGAATGTCACCCGGGTGGGGGACGCCAACGACATGGAGATGGTGGCGCGCGCGTTCGAGGTGTTCCGCCGTGAGAAGCACCGGCCCACCCTGATCATCGTGGACAGCTTCATCGGGTACGGGGCGCCCACGAAGCAGGGCACCGCCGCGGCGCACGGCGAGCCGCTGGGCGCCGACGAGGTCCGCGCGGCGAAGACGTTCTTCGGGTGGCCGGCCGAGCCGGACTTCCACGTACCCGACGAGGTGTACCGGCACTTCGCCGGCGGCATCGCCGCGCGCGGCAATGAGCTGCGGCACAAGTGGGAGGCGGAGTTCGCGGCGTACGCCCAGCAGTTCCCCGACCTCGCCGACCAGCTCAACCGCATGCAGAAGCGAACGTTGCCGGACGGGTGGGATGCCGACATCCCGACGTTCGAACCTGATCCGAAGGGGATCGCCTCGCGTGACTCCAACGGCCAGGTGCTCAACGCGGTAGCCCGCCGGGTGCCGTGGTTGCTCGGCGGCGCCGCGGACCTGGCACCGTCGACGAAGACGCTGCTGAAGGAGCCGGGGATCACCGACTTCGAGCCCGGTTCCTACGGAGGCCGCAACCTGCACTTCGGGGTGCGCGAGCACGCCGCGGCGGCGGTGGCCAACGGGCTCGCGCTGTCGAAGCTACGGCCGTACCAGGCCGGGTTCCTGATCTTCCACGACTTCCAGCGCGGCGCCGTGCGACTCTCCGCGCTCATGGAGCTGCCCGTGATCCACACCTACACGCACGACTCGATCGGGGTGGGCGAGGACGGCCCCACCCATCAGCCCGTCGAGCACCTGGCGTCGCTACGGGCCATACCCGGCCTCATCGACATCCGGCCGGGCGACGCCAACGAGGTCGCTGAGGCCTGGCGTTTCGTCATGCCCCTACGGCACGAACCCGTGGCGCTGGTGCTGTCCCGCCAGGCCCTGCCGACACTCGACCGCTCCCGGTACGCCTCCGCCGCCGGCCTGGCCCGCGGAGCGTACGTGCTGGCCGACCCGCCCGACGGTGATCCGGAGGTCATCCTGATCGCCACCGGCAGCGAGGTGTCCCTCGCCGTCGCGGCGTACGAGGAGCTGATCGCCGACGGCGTCCGGTGCCGGGTCGTGAGCCTGCCGTCCTGGGAACTGTTCGCGCGGCAGTCGAAGGACTACCAGGAGACGGTGCTGCCTCCGGCGGTGACGGCCCGGGTGGCGATCGAACAGGCTTCGGCCTTCGGATGGGAGCGCTACGTGGGTACCGAAGGCGCGATCGTGGCCATGTCCACCTTCGGTGAGTCGGCGCCGCTGAAGGCGCTGCAAACGAGGTTCGGCTTCACCCCCGAGGCAGTGGCGCAGACCGCCCGGGACCAGATCGCCCGGCATCGGACAACCGACACCCCCGTCAGTGCGCCAGACCACCAGTGACGGCGCCCCGGGACGATGGCCGGGGAAGGAGTGGCGATGCCCGGCAGACGGCCAGGGGGCAATTCCGTCGTGCTCGCGGTACTGCGCTCCCCGGTGCATCGTCTGCTCAGCGGCATGGCCATCGAGTTGCGCTACACCGGTCGGCGCAGCGGTCGTCAATTCACGCTCCCGGTGCAGTACGCACGCACTGGAGATCGGTTGCTCGTGGCGGTGCAGGACCCGGCGTCGAAGACATGGTGGAGGAACTTCCGGACGCCGCAGGAGGTCGGCCTGCGGCTGCGCGGCAAGCTCTGCCAGGGGACCGCTCGGGTGGTCAGCTCGGATGATCCGACGTGGGACCGAGATCGCCGGCTGTACGAGGCGAGGTGGCGGCGGCTCGGCGGAGGCCGGGTGACCGGACCCCTTGTGGAGATCACCCTCCAGGCGGGGGACGCGTAGCCGGCGCGGGCAACCCGCCGACGGACACAGGAGTCACCGGTGAAGAAGCTGATCAACGACCCGTCCACCGTGGTCGCGGACGCCCTGCGGGGCATCGCGGCAGCCCACCCGCAGCTGCGCGTCGACCACATCAAGAAGATCATCTATCGCGGGGACGCCCCGGTGGCCGACAAGGTCGCTCTGATCTCCGGCGGCGGTTCCGGCCACGAACCCCTGCACGGCGGGTTCGTCGGGCACGGCATGCTCGACGCCGCGTGCGCGGGCGAGGTGTTCACCTCGCCTGTGCCGGACCAGATGGTCCAGGCCACCAAGGCCGTCGACGCCGGGGCGGGCGTCCTGCACATCGTCAAGAACTACACCGGCGACGTGATGAACTTCGAGATGGCCGCCGAGATCGTTGAGGCTGAGACCGGGGTACGCGTCATGTCCGTGGTGACCGACGACGACGTCGCCGTCCAGGACAGCCTGTACACGGCCGGGCGGCGCGGGGTCGGGGTGACCGTCCTGCTGGAGAAGATCGCCGGGGCCGCCGCCGAACAGGGCCGGGACCTCGACCAGGTCGCCGAGGTGGCCCGCAAGGTCAATGCGAACGGCCGCAGCATGGGTGTCGCGCTCACCTCGTGCACCGTACCGGCCGCTGGGAAGCCGACGTTCGAGCTGGCCGAGGCCCAACTGGAGGTCGGAATCGGGATCCACGGCGAACCGGGCCGGCACCGCGTACCGATGGCGACCGCGCACGAGATCGCCGGGATGCTCGTCGACCCGATCATCACCGATCTCGACTTCACCGGCACCGACGGCGTGATCTGTTTCGTCAACGGCATGGGCGGCACCCCGCTGCTCGAGCTGTACATCATGTACGCCGAAGTCATCGCCCTGCTGGAGAAGGCGGGGCTGAGCGTGGCCCGGTCGCTGGTCGGGCCGTACATCACCAGCCTGGAGATGGCCGGTTGCTCGTTGACCCTGCTCAGGGCCGACGACGAACTGCTCCGGCTCTGGGACGCACCGGTGAGGACGCCGGCCCTGCGGTGGGGAGTCTGATCCGGATGACCGGGATCGTGGACGTTCGCGCACTGGCAGGGTGGATCCGGGAGTTCGCGCGGCTCGTCGCCACGAACAAGGACCTGCTCACCGCGCTCGACTCCGCGATCGGGGACGCCGATCACGGCACCAACATGGACCGGGGGATGGCCGCGGTCACCGCGGCGTTGGCCGACGACACACCGGCCGACGTCGCGGCGCTGTTCACACTGACCGGGATGAAGCTGGTCAGCACCGTCGGCGGCGCGAGCGGCCCGCTCTACGGCACGGTCTTCCTGCGGATGGCGGCCGCCGTCGGCGAGACCGACGAGTTGGACCCGCCGACGTTCGCCAAGGCCCTGCGCGCCGGTCTCGACGGCGTCGTCGCACGCGGCAAGGCAGAGGCCGGCGACAAGACGATGTACGACGCCCTGGCGCCCGCCGTGGACGCGCTCGACGCCAGCCTGGCCGACGGCGCCTCCCTGGCCACGGCGCTGAGAGCCGCCGTGACGGCCGCCGAAGCCGGGCGGGACGCGACGACACCCATGCTCGCCCGCAAGGGCCGGGCCAGCTACCTGGGAGAACGCAGCGTCGGCCACCAGGATCCCGGCGCTACCTCGGTGACGCTGCTGCTCCAGGCCGCCGCCACCGCATTGGTGTCGTCGTGATCGGTCTCGTCGTCGTCTCGCACAGCCGGGCCCTCGCCCGGGCGGCGGTCGGCCTCGCCCGCGAGATGCCGCACGCAGCACCGGCGCGGATCGAGATCGCGGCCGGTCTCGACGACACCACCTTCGGTACGGACGCGACGCAGATCGTCAGCGCGATCACCGCTGCCGACAGCGGGGACGGCGTCGTCGTCCTCATGGACCTCGGCAGCGCCGTACTCTCCGCCGAACTCGCGCTGGACCTGCTCGACGACGCCGCCCGGGAACGGGTGCTGCTGTGCCCCGCGCCGCTCATCGAAGGGCTCGTCGTCGCGGCCGTTGCGGCGGCCGGTGGCGCCGGGCGCGCCGAGGTGGCCGCCGAGGCCGCCGCGGCGCTCGCCGGGAAGCAGTCCCACTTCGTGCCGGTCGACGACGTGCCGGTCGACGACGTGCCGGTCGACGACGTGCCGGTCGACGGCCCGGCGGTCGCCGCGGTGGCGGGGGAGTTCACCGTCGCCAACCCGCACGGCCTGCACGCGCGCCCGGCCGCGCGGCTGGTCGCACAGGCCCGGGGGTTCGACGCCCGCGTCGAGCTGCGCAACCGCAGCACCGGGTCCGCGTGGGTGCCGGCGAGCAGCCTCTCCCGGGTCGCCACACTGGGCGCGTTACGCGGCCACGTCGTCGAGGTCCGGGCCACCGGACCGCAGGCCGCCGAGGCCGTCGACCATCTGGTCGCGCTCGCCGGGCGCCACGTCGACGAATCCCGTACGGCTGTCGCGCCGCCGTCCGCGGTCCCCGCCGGCTCACGCCTGCCCGCCGATGCGTTCGGCTACCGGGCAGTACCGGCCGCACCTGGGATCGGCATCGGACCCGCTCGCACACGGCGGGACGCCGACCTGCCCGTGCCGAACCTGCCGTCCCAAGGGGCGACCGTCGAATGGCCGCGCCTGCGGGAGGCGATCGCGGCGGTCCGCCGCGACGTCCAGCGGATCCGGGTGCACACCGCTCGGGCCGCAGGCGCCGAAGCCGCCGCCATCTTCGACGCACACCTGCTGCTGCTCGACGACATGGACCTGCTCGACGACGTCCGGGCGCGGATCGAGGCGGGCGAGGCCGCCGCACCCGCCTGGGCGGCGGGCGTCGGTCGGATCGTCACGGACTTCGCCACCCTGGCCGACGGGTACCTGCAGGCGCGTGCGGCCGACGTACGGGCGGTCGGCGACCAGGTGCTCCGGGCACTGCTCGGCGGCGGCGAGGACGTACCGGACGGTGCCGGGGTGCTCGTCGCGGACGACCTCACCCCGGCCCAGGCCGCCGCCCTCGACCCGGAACGCGTTGCCGGTGTCCTCCTCGCCCACGGCAGTGCCACCGCGCACGCCGCGATCCTGGCCCGTGCCCGGGGCATCCCGGTGGTGGCCGGTTTCGGACCGCGGATCGCCGACATCGTCGCCGGCACCCGGATCGTCCTCGACGGCTCCACCGGCCAGGTCGTGGTGGACCCGGCACCCGACGTACTCGCAAGCTGGCAGGACCGGGCCGCGGACGTCGCCCGCCGGCGGGCCGGTGCCCTCGCGCGGGCGCACGGGCCCGCGTCGACCACCGACGGCGTGGATATCACCGTGGGCGCCAATCTCGGCTCGGTCGCGGACGCCGCGCAGGCCGCCGCGGACGGTGCGGACCTGGCCGGACTCGTCCGGACCGAGTTCCTGTTCCTCGACCGGTCCGCGCCGCCGGACGTCGACGAGCAGGAGGCCGTGTACCGCGGCCTGGCCGAGGCCTTCGGTGGCCGCCGGCTCACCCTGCGTACCTTGGACGTCGGCGGCGACAAACCCCTGCGGTACGCCCCCACCGCGGCCGAGGCCAACCCGTTCCTCGGGATCCGGGGACTCCGGCACTCGTTCGCCCATCCGGAGCTGTTCACCCAGCACCTTCTCGCCATCGTGCGGGTCGCGCACCAGACCCCGGTCAGTGTCATGTTTCCGATGGTGAGCGGCGTGGACGAGGTACGCCGGGCCCGGCAGGCGCTCGACGACGCCATCTCCGTGCACGGTGCGGGGGAGCCGGCCGGTCTGCGCGTCGGCATCATGGTCGAGGTGCCCGCGCTCGCCCTGAAGACCGCCGCGGTAGTCCCGTACGTCGACTTCCTCAGCATCGGCACGAACGACCTGATCCAGTACGCCCTCGCCGCCGAACGGGGCAACCCTGTCCTCGACGCGCTCGCCGACGGGCTGGACCCGGGCGTGCTGCGGCTCGTCGAGGCCGTCTGCCGGGGCGCCGCCGGCCGCGTACCCGTCGGGGTGTGCGGTGAGCTCGCCGCCGACGAGGCAGCCATCGCGGTGCTGATCGGCCTCGGGGTCCGGCAGTTGAGCGTGGCCGCCCACGCGGTACCGGCGATCAAGGAGGCCGTCCGCGCGGTCGACGTGGCGAAGGCGGTGGCCGTCGCGGCCGCTGCGCTGGACGCCCCGTCCGCGGCGGCCGTCCGCGCGATCGTCGAACCGCACCACGGTGCCGCCGCTGGGCTGCTGGTCGATCCGGCCAGCGCTGTAACCTCCAGCGCCGCCTAGGACCGGCGGAGCGGTGTGGCCGACGCCTTCTCTCCAGCCGCGGCATCGCTTCCAACCGAGCCCGGTCAGTCGTCCGCCGCGCCGGCCCGACTCCTGCCGGTCGCCTGCGTCACCGGACCTCGATGGTCACCGTGTCGGGGCGGGCCGGGAGGAGCTCGCCGATCACCGGGTGGCCCGGCAGTTCCCCCGCGACCAGCAGGCCGCCGGAGGTCTGGGCGTCGGCCAGGAGCAGGAGTTCGTCGTGGGGCACGCGCGGGTCGAGGTGGGGGCGGACCCAGTCCAGGTTGCGGCGGGTGCCGCCGCTGACGTACCCGGCGGCCAGCGCGTCGCGCGCACCGTCCAGGTAGGGCACCGCCGCCGCGTCGACGCGGGCGGTGACGCCGCTGGCGCGGGCGAGTTTGTGCAGGTGACCGAGGAGGCCGAAGCCAGTGACGTCGGTCGCGCAGACGGCACCCGCCGCCAGAGCGGCCTCGGACGCGTCGCGGTTCAGGGCCGTCATCGCCGCGACCGCTTCCGGGAAAACCTCGCCGGTGGCCTTGTGCCGACTGTTCAGGACGCCGATGCCGAGGGGTTTCGTCAGGGTCAGCGGTACGCCCGCCTCGCCCGCATCGTTGCGCAGCAGCTCGGCCGGGTCGGCGACGCCGGTGACCGCCATACCGTACTTGGGTTCGGGGTCGTCGACGCTGTGGCCGCCCGCCACGTGACAGCCGGCCTCCCGGGCGACTGCCAGGCCGCCGCGCAGCACCTCGCCCGCCAGGTCCATGGGGAGGGTGTCGCGGGGCCAGGAGAGCAGGTTGACAGCGACCACGGGGGAGCCGCCCATGGCGTACACGTCGGAAAGGGCGTTGGCAGCGGCGATGCGCCCCCAGTCGTACGCGTCGTCCACGACCGGGGTGAAGAAGTCGGCAGTGGCGACGATCGCCACCCCGGCCGCGATCCGGACCACCGCGGCGTCGTCGCCGCCGTCCAGACCGACGAGCAGCTCCCCGGGGCCGGCGGGGCGGTCCCCGACGAGACCGGCCACCACGGCTTCCAGCTCGCCGGGCGGGATCTTGCAGGCGCAGCCGCCACCGTGCGCGTACTGCGTGAGCCGGAGCGTCGTCATGTTCGCACTCTCGCACGGCATCCCGGCCCTGCGCGCCCTGTAGGGCGTCGCCGTCAGCCGGCAGGCGACAAAGCCCCCGGCGGACTAGATTGCTCAGCGGAGGCGTACAGGTGGCTGGTGCTCCTCGCGGTCTTCAAAACCGTTGTGACCCGGGATCCGGGTCAGGCGGGTTCGATTCCCGTCCGCCTCCGCCAGCGTCACGGCCACAGCAGGGAGGCGCGCGTGGCTACGGTGGACCCCCGGCGGCTCGTGCCGCGTACCGACACCGTGCTGGCCGACCCGCGCCTGGCCGCCGCGGTGGAGCGGCTCGGGCGTACCCGGGTCAAGGAACTGGTCGTCGCGGCGCAGCAACAGGCCCGGCGCGGTGAGCTGGACCCGGCCGACGTGGCGGGGGCGGCCGTCGCCGCGCTGCCGCCGACGCCGTGCGGCCTGCGACCGGTCCTGAACGCGACCGGGGTCGTCCTGCACACGAACCTGGGCCGGGCCGCGCTGTCGCCCGCCGCGGTCGAGGCGCTGACCGTCGCCGCCGGACCGACCGATGTGGAGCTGGACCTGGGTACGGGTCACCGGGCGCGGCGCGGCCGTACCGCGCTCGAGGCCCTCGCCGCGGCGGTCCCGGACGCGGCGTGCGTGCATGTCGTCAACAACGGCGCCGCTGCCCTCGTCCTCGCGGCGACCGCCCTGGCAGCGGGGCGGGAGATCGTGGTCAGCCGTGGCGAACTCGTCGAGATCGGCGACGGTTTCCGCCTGCCCGACCTCCTCGAGTCCACCGGCGCGCGGTTGCGGGAGGTCGGCACGACGAACCGCACGTCGCTCGCCGACTACGCGGCGGTCCTCGGCCCGCGGACCGGGTTCATCCTCAAGGTGCATCCGTCGAACTTCGTCGTCCGTGGCTTCACCAGTGCCGTCGACGTCCGCGACCTGGCCACGCTGGGGCGGCCGGTCGTCGCCGACATCGGCTCCGGGCTTCTCGCCCCGGACCCGCTGCTGCCCGACGAACCCGACGCGAGTACTGCGCTGCGCGCCGGCGCCGCGCTCGTCACCGCCAGCGGTGACAAGCTGCTCGGGGGCCCGCAGGCCGGTCTCCTGCTCGGCGCCTACGACGTCGTGGACCGCCTCCGCCGGCACCCCCTCGCCCGCGCGCTGCGCGTCGACAAACTCACCCTGGCCGCGCTGGAGGCCACCCTGACCGGTCCCGAGACGCCCACCTGGCATGCGCTGCGTGCCGACCCGACCATGCTGTGCGCGCGGGTCCAGGCGGTCTCGGACACACTCGCCGCCGCCGGTGTCGACGTACGCGTCGTCGCGACCGGCGCCGTCGTCGGTGGCGGCGGCGCGCCCGAGATCACCCTCCCGTCGTGGTCGCTCTCGCTTCCGCAGGAGTACGCCGAACCGCTGCGACGCCACGACCCCCCGGTCGTCGGACGGGTCGAACGGGGCCGCCTCCTGCTGGACCTGCGCTGCGTCCCGCCCGGCCTGGACCGGGTCGTGGCGGACGCCGTCCTGCGGGTCGCCCGGCTCTGATGCACGTCGTCGCCACCGCCGGACACGTCGACCACGGCAAGTCGACCCTGGTCCGCGCGCTCACCGGGATGGAACCGGACCGGTGGGCCGAGGAACGCCGCCGCGGCATGACCATCGACCTCGGGTTCGCGTGGACGACGCTGCCGAGCGGCGCCACCGTCGCGTTCGTGGACGTACCCGGGCACGAGCGGTTCGTGCCCAACATGCTCGCCGGTGTGGGCCCGGTGCCCGCCGTGTTGATGGTGGTGGCCGCCGACGAAGGCTGGATGCCGCAGTCCACCGAGCACCTCGCCGCACTGCATGCCCTCGACGTCCGGCACGGACTGCTCGTGGTGACCCGCGCCGACCTGGCCGACCCGGGCCCCGCCGCCGCCGAGGCACGCGCGGAACTCGCCATCACCAGCCTGCGCGGGATCCCGGTGGTCGCGGTCAGCGCCGTCACCGGTGCCGGGCTCGACCGCCTGCGTACCGCCCTCGACGGCCTCCTGGCCGGACTCCCGCAACCCGACCCGGACGCCCCGGTACGGCTGTGGATCGACCGGTCGTTCACGATCCGCGGCAGCGGGACCGTCGTCACCGGTACCCTCCGCGCGGGCGCCCTGCACGTCGGCGACGAGCTGGTCCTGCACGGCCGCCCCGTCCGGGTCCGGGCCCTGCAGGCCCTCGGCGAGCCCGCCGACGCGGTGAGCGCCGTCGCCCGGGTCGCGGTGAACCTTCGCGGGGTCGAGCGGGATGCGGCCCGGCGGGGCGACGCTCTCCTGACACCGGGCGCGTACGGCGACGTCGATCTCTGCGACGTCCGACTGGACGGCGAACCCGTGGCCGGGTCGTTGACGCTGCACATCGGCTCGACCGCCGTCACCGTCCGCGTACGCCCCCTCGGCGCCGACACCGCCCGGCTCCGCCTCGACCGGCCGCTGCCCCTGCACGTCGGGGACCGCGCCCTGCTCCGCGACCCCGGCCGGCGGTACGTGGCGGGCGGCGTGACCGTGCTGGACGTCGCCCCGCCCGAGCTGCGCCGCCGGGGTGCGGCAGCCCGCCGTGCCGGGGTTCTGTCCACTCTGGACGGACGACCCGACGAGGTGGGGGAGTTGCGCCGCAGGGGTCTGCTGCGCCGCTCGGAGCTGATCCGCTGGGGCGTGCCGGTGACCGGTGAGCCCGTCGTCGGCCAGTGGCTCGCCGACCCGGCGCACTGGGCGGCACTGCAAAGGCGCCTCGGCGACGAGGTCCGGCGGTACCTGGCGGCGCATCCGCTGGAGGCCGGCGTACCCGTGGATGTGCTGCGGCGCGGCCTGGACCTGCCCGACCGGGCGCTCGTTGACGCCCTGGTCGTGCCACCGCTGACGAAGCGGGACGGTCGCGTCGTCGCGGGGTCCGGGTCGAGCCTGCCGCCGGAGGTGGCGAAGGCCGTCGCGGAGGTGCGGCACGACCTGGCCGGTTCGCCGTTCGCGGCGCCCGAGGCGCACCGGCTCGCCGCGCTCGGCCTGGACGCTCGCGGCGTCGCCGCGGCCGTCCGCGCGGGGGAGTTACTGAAGGTGGCCGACGGGATCGTCCTCGGCCCGGACGCCCGGGAGCGCGCCGCCGAGGTGCTGGCCGGGCTGCCGCAGCCGTTCACGGTCAGTGAGGCCCGGCGAGCCCTGAACAGCACGCGACGCGTCGTCGTGCCGTTGCTGGAGCTGCTGGACCGGGCCGGCGCGACCCGGCGCCTTCCGGACGACCGGCGGACGGCCACGTGACCGGCGGCGCGCTCAGCGGACCGTACGGCTCGGGTCGTTCTCAGTGTCCAGAACCCGTGCACCTCATGAGGTGGACCGGAACAGCCTGCCGAATCGTGGCGCACGTCCGCGCATCCGGAGCAGCAGGCCGACGCCCAGGAATATCAGAATCCCGCCCACGATGAGGCCCACCCCCAGCAGGCTGGTGCTGCCTGCGGAACTCGACGACGGCACCGCCGCGACCGCCCCGGTGGACGGCCTCGGTGCGGCGCTCGGTGCGGCCGACGGGTCGTCACTCTCGCTGGGTGACGGGCTCGCCGACGCACCGTCGGCCAGCACGTCCAGCGTCGCGCTCGCCTGCTGCAACAGCTGCTGATTGCGGCCGAGCGCCTGCGCCTGGAGCGTCACCCGCCCGTCGGCCGCCCCCTCGGTGAACGCGATCTGGTACCGCGCGGTCACCGTACGGCCCCGGCACAGCTCGCCCGAGTCGAGCGTGGCGTCGGTCAGCCGCGCCGTATCGCCCTGCGTCTGTACCGACAGCGGTACCGAGCGGGTCTCCTCCACTCGGTTCACCCGCACCTTGTCCAGCGTGACGCCGTCCACCCGCACCACCATCGACCAGCGAACCTTCTGGCAACGTCGGCCCTGGTCGGTGGAGGCCACGACGGTCACGTTGCTCGGGGTCTGCCCGGCGGTGAACGCGCCCGGCAGTTCGGTGATCTGGACGTCGAAGCCGCGGGCGGCCATGGCCGTACCGGGGGCGGCCAGCACTCCTGCGCCCAGCACCATCAGGGAACCGACGACGACGGCAGCGGTACGCCGCACCAGAACCATCTCCTCACGCGACGACGGGTGTGCACTAGCTCAAGGGGTAGTTCGTTCAGCGCGGCCGAAAGGTTCACCTGATCCACCGTCCGGTGGCCCGGCCGTGATCGAACGGCTGAATGTGACGGGGCGTCGCCGGAGAAAGTTTCGTTGCCACGAACGGGTGACGTGTAGCGTCAGTGCAGGTCAGAGGCGGTTTTGGGGGTCCCTGCCGTGACCTGTGCGGGTGATTGCCTCGACCGGACGGAAGGTTCCCGGCTGTTCGCTTCAACCGCCGGCCTCTGGGACACGTACATGGGGAGGGTAGGGAGCGGCTGCACCGACGACCGAGAGATTCGTCCGCCACCTGACCAGGGCAACAAAGCGCGGGGCATCGAAGAGATGCCGGTGCCCATTCTCCGCCAGGAGTGGGCGCCGACGGTGCTGAAGAACGAGGAGCCAATGGCCCGGACGAAGCAGAAACAGCGATCCGCCAGTCGCGAGAGCGTCCCGGTGGGTGTCACCGGTGGGCGTACGCCGCCGTCGAAGATGACGGTGGTGCTGCTGGGCGCCTCTGTGCTCGCCGCCATCTGGGCGGCCGCCATGCTGACCCCGGGTGGCCGGATCGCGTACGTTTACGTCTTCGCGTACTCCGAGTTCTATTTCGGGGTGCTCGCGCTGGTCTTCCTCTCCATCACCGTGATGGCGGGTGTCCTCGCCACCGACCGGATGATGTTGACCATTCGGCATCGGGTGCTGTTGCAGTCCGCGCATCGGACCACGGGCATCATCGCCGTCGCGTCCCTCGTGGTGCACGTGGTCACGAAGGTGTCGATGAACCACGTCGGCGGCATCGACGTGATCATCCCGTTCGTTGCCGCGAACAACACGTTCTTCGTCGGCCTGGGCACCCTGGCCGGTATCTTCATGGTCAGCGTGATGTGGACCGGTATCGTCCGGGCCCGCTTCGCCGGTCGCGGCAAGCCGTGGATGTGGCGGTCGCTGCACAGCCTCGCGTACCTGTCCTGGCCGCTCGCCCTGGTGCACGGCCTCGACGCCGGCCGGGCCGCCGCGACATGGGTCGTCGCCAGCTACATCGGCTGCATCGCGATGGTCGTCATCGCTCTGGTGGTGCGCCTCTCGGTCGCGATCAACCGCAGGAAGGATTTCTCCTCGTCCACCTCCACCAGTTCGATCAAGCCGATCGGAAAGATCGTTCCGACCGCGACCCCCGGCGTGACGAAGTGGATGGGGCGCCGAGAGGAGCGTCCGGCCGAGGTCACCGCCGAGCCGATCAGCCCCCGGGTCGTCGCCGACCGCGGCAACGCCCCCGAGGTCTGGGAGCCCGTCCGCGAACCGGTTCGTCTGGCCCCCGAGACCCGTACCGCGGACCGGGACTCCGCAGGCCGGGACTACGCGCGCCGTGAGGAGACGCCCCGCGACGACGACCGGTACGACGATCGGTACGACCGGTACGAGGACCGCCGTGACGACGACCGCCGTGACGACGACGCCCGCGACGAGGGCCGCCGCAACGAGGGCCGCCGCAACGAGGGCCGCCGCAATGAGGTACGCCGGGAGTACGAGCAGGAGTCGCGTGGCCGCCGCTACGCCGATGGCGAGCCCCGCCGCAGCGACCGGTATCGCGACGACGACCGGTACGAGGAGCGCCCTCGCTCGCGCCGCCGGGCCGCCGAGGACGACTACGACGTGTCCCGTTCCGGCGGCTACGTCGACGACGACGAGCCCGTACGGCGTCGCCGGCGCAGCGCTGAGGAGGAGCGGTACGAGCAGACCACCCGGTTCGCCGGGGCCCGTTCGGGTTCCCGCTGGCGCTCCGAGGAGGAGGAGTGGAACGGCGTACCACAGCCGCGCTCGCGCCGGGCGGCGACCGACGACGAGCCGGTCCGCCGCCGCCGCCGGTACGCCGAGGACGACGATCGGTCCGGCTGGCGCGCCGACGAGCGGGACCGCTACGAGGTGCCGCCGCGCCGCCGGCCGTACGCCACGGAGGACGTCACCGAGGGACGCCGCCGCGCCACGCCCGACCCGGGTCTCGCCGACTCCGGCCGGCACAGCCTCGCCGACCTCGTTCCCCCGATGGACAGCCGGGAGATGGTGAACGCCGAGCGGAGCTGGGACTCCGCGGGGAACTGGTTACCGCCGGACGACACCCCGACCCTGATCGACCTGGCCTCACGCCGGACCCGCCGCGACGTCGGCGACGGACGTGGCTCCAGCCGGGGCGCGCGCCGCTTCCGGGCCGAGACCGGCGTCGCCGAGGAGTCCGTGGACGACGTGTACCGGTGGCAGGTGCGAGGGGAGGCCCAGTGAGCGAGCAGGGAGTTCCGCCGGTCACCAGTATCGGCACGCCCCGCATCACTGCCGGCTTCGACGAGTACGGCCGCCTCGACCTGACGGCCCACCAGGAGGTGCACGGGGGCTTCTCCGCGCTGACCAGCGGCGAACTGATCGGCCTGGCCGACCGGATCGAGCTGCGCGGCCGCGGTGGCGCCGGGTTCCCGTTCGCCAAGAAGGTCCGGGCGGTGCTGGAATCGTCGCGTCGGCAGGACCTGCCGCCGGTGATCGTGGTCAACGCGACCGAGGGTGAGCCGCCGTCCTGGAAGGACAAGGCGATCCTCACCCGGGGACCGCACCTGATCCTGGACGGTGCCGCGCTCGCGGCCGCCGCCCTGGACGCCGAGGAGATCGTCATCGGGATCGCCGACGACGGCGTCGGCGAGGAGTCCCTCGCGGCGGCCCTGGCGGAGCGCCGGATGCCGGTGCCGACCCGGATCGTCGTGGTGCCGCACCGCTTCATCTCCGGCGAGAGCGGCGCCCTGATCCGCGGCATCAACGGGGAGGCGCACATCCCGCCGGGCCGCAAGCAGCGCGCCAGCGACGCAGGCGTCGGCGGTCTGCCCACCCTGCTGTCGAATGCCGAGACGTTCTCCCAGCTCGCGATCGCCGCCCGGATCGGCCCGTGGGAATACAACGCGGTCGGCCTGCCCGACGAGCCGGGTACGGTGATGCTGACCGTCGGCGGTTCGGCGACGGCGCCCGCCGTCATCGAGGCCCCCACCGGCACGCCGCTCGCCGATGTGCTGAAGATGTGCGGCGCCCCGACCGGTCCGGGCGTCCTGCTCGGCGGCTTCCACGGCAAGTGGATCAGCGCGGAGGCGGCCGACCGGGTCGACATCTCCCGCAAGGGCTTCGCCTCGGTCGGCGGCACTCTCGGCGCCGGCATGATCCTGCCGATCGGCGACACGACCTGCCCGCTCGGCGAGGTCGCCGCGGTCACCCAGTACCTCGCGGGCGAGTCCGCCGGGCAGTGTGGCCCGTGCCGCCTCGGCCTGCCGGACCTGGCCCGGGTCATCACCATGATCGCTTTGGGTGGAAGCAGTGCCAAGAACGCGCGCGCCGCGGCCGGCGTCGTGAAGGGCCGGGGCGCGTGCAGCCACCCGGACGGCACCGCCAAGTTCGCGCTGTCGGCGCTCGAGGTGTTCGCCGAGGACGTCGAGGCGCACGCCAACGGCGAGGGCTGCGGTAAGCAGACCCGCGGTATCCTGCCGCTGCCGTACGCGACGGAGCAGGGGGCGCGGAAGCTGGCGGTGGACTGGTCGCGGTGCGACGGGCACGGCTTGTGCGCGGCCGTCGTACCCGAGCTGATCCGGCTGGACTCCAACGGCTTCCCGGCCTTCCCGGCAACACCGCTTCCGCCGTGGCTGGAGCCCGGCGCCCGCAAGGCCGTCAACATGTGCCCGGCCCTCGCCCTGCGCCTCACGGACGGTGCCACGTGAGGCGGCTCATCGTCGCTCTCGCCGTCACGCTGGCCCTCGCGGGTTGTACGGGCACCCCTGAGGCGGCGGCTCCGGTCGCGGCGGCCGGCCCGGGGGCCGTACCGGCGACGCTGGCGTTCACCGGCACGACACTGGACGGGAAGCCGTACGACGCGAAGGTCCTGTCCGGCAAGCCGACCGTGCTGTGGTTCTGGGCGCCCTGGTGCGCCACGTGCGCGGGGCAGGCGTCCACGGTCACCGACGCGATGGCCCAGTATGGCGACAAGCTGGGCGTGCTCGGCATCGCCGGGCTCGGCGACAATCACGCCATGCACGACTTCGTCCGCGACCTGGAGACGCAGAGCGTCACCAACCTCGACGACTCGCAGGGCGCGGTCTGGCGCAAATTCAAGATCACCGAGCAGAGCACGTTCGTCCTGCTCGACCGCAAGGGCACTGTCGTGCACTCCGGCTACCTCGACGATGTGGAGTTCAACAAGCAGGTCAAGGCCCTGGTGGGCTGAGTGGGTGGCTCGCTCCTGCTCGCGCTGACCGCCGGGACGCTCGGCGCGGTCAACCCGTGCGGCTTCGCGCTGCTGCCCGCGTACCTCTCGGTCCTGGTCGCCTCCGACCGCAGTGCGGGTCCGCGCGGCACCCTGACCGCCCTCGGCCGCGCGCTTCGCTGCACGGCCGCTCTCACCCTGGGGTACGTGCTGGTCTTCGGCGCGTTCGGCGTCGCGCTGGCCCCGGTCGCCGGGTGGCTGCAGCCGAAGCTGACCTGGGTAACCGTCGGGCTCGGGCTCGGCCTGGTCGCGGTGGGCGGCTGGCTGCTCGTCGGCCGGTCCCTCCCGTCGCTGCCGTCGCCGGTCAAGGCGCCCCGCCTGACCGGCACGGTGCCGTCGATGGTGCTCTTCGGGATGGGGTACGCCATCGCGTCGCTCGGCTGCGCGATCGGCCCGTTCCTGGCCATCGTCGTGTCGGGGCTGCGCGCGGGCTCACCCGCCGACGCGGTCGGGCTCTTCCTCGCGTACGCGGCCGGCATGGGCCTCGTCGTCGGCGTCACGGCGCTCGCCGTCGCCCTGGTCCGCGCCTCCGTCGTCACCCGGCTGCGCCGCGCGAGCGGGATCGTGCCCCGCCTCGGCGGCGTGGTCCTGCTGCTCTCCGGCGGGTACGTCGCCTACTACGGCTGGTACGAGCACCGCCTCGCCATCGACCCGCGTGCCGCCCTCGGCGACCCGGTCGTCGGTGTGGCGATGAGCGGGCAACGCTGGACGGCCGGAATGCTCGACGCGGTCGGTGTCGCCCCGCTCGTCGTTGTGCTGGGCCTGCTCGTCGTGATCGGCTGGGCCGCGGCCCGGCGGAGCGCGGCGCCGGTCGCCGCCCCGGCGGTCACCGCGCTGTCCATGGCCTCGCGACCGGCCGGGCCCCCGCCGATCGTGCCTCCACGTCTCGGGTCCTCGCCGGTCGGGTCGTCGCCGGTCGGGCCCCCGCCGATCGTCCGTTCCGGTGTTGTGGCGCCGGGGGGCGAGTCCGCGACGCAGCGGATGGAGGTGCGGCACCGGTGATCGCGTACGTCGGGAAGCGTGGCATGCGGCTGCGCCCCGCCGACCTACGGGAACCCGGCCCGCACCGGCCGCGCCGCTGGCCCGGCGGGGGCGGCATGGGCGTCGTCTTCCTGGCCGGGCACGGGCACGGAACCCGTCGCCGTGGTGGTGTACGTCGAACGGGCCGGTGACGAGCAGTCTCGCGGCGAGGTGATCCGACCGGGCTGTCGGGTCCCCTGCGCGACCTGGTGGACTCGTCGCCCGCCAAGGACCCGAAGGACCGCCCGGGAACTACTCGACCTGCTGCTCAACACGGGACCGCCCGGGTCGTACCCGTTCGGGTAGACCTGCCACTTCTTCAACGCGAGGTCGGCGCGGTACCGGTGACCGAAACCCAGCCTTCGGCGTCGGGCACGTCGTGCCCGGCATCAGCGCCACGGTGCCGGACGGGGCTGCTGGGCCGTACAAGGTCGGTTTCCGGAACGTGGAGATCCGCGGCCAAGCCGTCTGAGTACGCGGCCACCGACGGGATGCCGATACGGTCCGACACCCTACCGGGCTGCACACGAAGGGCCTGCGCCCGGTAGGGTGCCATCGATCGCGCAGGCGACGCGCGGTGAGGCCGGACCGGGATGCCGGCCGCCGGACGGTATGGGGTGACTTCGGGGATGGGCAGCGATCGCGCGTACGCCGCTGCGCCCCTGCGCCCGAGTGATCCGACCTCGCTGGGGACCTATCAGCTCCTGGGCCGTCTGGGTGAGGGGGGTATGGGGACCGTTTTTCTGGCGCGCTCGGTGGCGGGTGTGTTGGTGGCGGTGAAGATGGTGCGGGTGGATCTGGCGTCGGATGACGAGTTTCGGCGTCGTTTTCGGTCTGAGGTGAATCGGGCTCGTCAGGTGCCGCCGTTCTGTACGGCGGAGGTGCTGGACGCGGATCCGGATGGGGATCATCCGTATCTGGTGGTGGAGTTCGTGGATGGTCCGTCTCTTGCGGAGGTGGTGCAGGAGCGGGGTCCGTTGACGTCGTCGAATTTGCATGGTGTGGCGATCGGTGTGGCGACGGCGTTGACGGCGATTCACGGTGCGGGTGTGGTGCATCGTGATTTGAAGCCGCGGAACGTGTTGCTGGCGCCGGGTTCGCCGAAGGTCATCGACTTCGGCATCGCCAAGGCGCTGGACGCCACCATCCAGCACACCCGGCCGAACCAGATGATCGGCACCGTCGACTACATGGCCCCGGAGAGCTTTGACAACGAGGCCGGTCGCCCGCTCACCGCCGCGGCCGACATCTTCGCCTGGGGCTCCGTCGTCACGTACGCCGGCACCGGCCGTACCGCGTTCAAGGGGGCATCGGCGCCCGCCACCGCGGTGAAGATCCTCACCGTGCCGCCTGATCTGAGCGGCCTCTCCGGCTCCCTGCGTGACCTGGTCGCCCATGCGCTTGCGAAGGACCCGAAGGACCGCCCCACCGCGCGCCAGCTTCTCGACCTGCTCCTCACCACCGGCCAGCAGCGCTCCTCGGCCAGCGCGGCCGCCACGGCCGCGGCCTTCGCCCACCAGCCCGAACTGCGGGAGGCCGTCCACGAGGCCCAGGCCGCCACCGGCTTCGGCCCCACCGGCGAGAACACGACCCAGGCCGTCCCTGCCCCGCTCGCCGGCCATGTCCGCGCCGACGGCACAGAGCCCGGCACCGGCACCGGCACCGGACCCGGCCGGATCGCCGGTGCGGCGTCCGTGACGGGTCGCGTCCGGGTGGACGGCGCTCCAGCCGGGAGCGCCGTTGCTGCCGGACCCGGCGGTGGGCGCCCGTCGGCCGACGACGCTCTCGGCCGGATCGGCGTCCCCTCGCCGATGACATTCAGCGGCCCGGCTCCGGTGCCGGTCGGCTTCGTGCCGGGATCGCGGACGTCCGTCGATGCGGATTCCGGGATCACCCAGCAGGTGAAGGTGCCAGCGTCGTCGTTCGATCAACCGCCCGGTGAGCCCCCAGACGTCGCGCCGCCGCCCGAACCGGCCGCCGGCCGCCCCCGGCGAACTCCGCGGCGCCGCCTCCTGCGGTGGCTCCTTGCGGTAGTCATGGCGCTGGTCGTGCTGGCCGCGGCGGTCATGGTGACGTTTCCCGGGATCCGGCACCTCGTGGCCGAGGAACTCGGCTTGCGAGATCCCGGCGTGATCGCCGAATCGGAGCCGGACGATGGCCGGCTCGTGGTCACCGACCCGCTGACCGCTCCGCACTACTGGCAGGCGAGCGCCGATCCGTCGGCCAGGAATAAGGCGGGCTGCGCCTACGAGGGCACGCTGACGGTTACGTTGCGCGACTCTACCGGTACCTGGCGCTGCCAGGGTCCCCGCGACATGATCGGCTATAACCAACGCGTCGAGGTGGGCGTACGCCTGCTCACACCGGGCAGCTGCGCGTCCATCTGGCTGCGGTCCGACGTCTCCATGGGTTACCAGGTCCGGGTGTGCTCGTCGCAGATCCTCCTCGGCACCCACAAACACGTGCTGGCCGAGGTGATCTCGTCCTTCCCGAACCGCGACGACCCGATCGTCGTGGGCGGCCCGGTCACCCGGATCCGGGTCACCGCACGCGGCGACAGGATGACCGTGGAGCGGGACGGGCGAGTCCTCGGCTCGATGGCGATGACCGATCCGGAGATCACCCGGACGAAGATCTACCTCGGCATCTTCACCGAGGAGCCGAGCACCGAGCACGCGCCGCCGTACCGGGTGGCGTTCTCGGACGCGAAGATCTGGTCCCTGGACGTCTGACCGAGCCGTTCCTGGTCGGCCCTCACCGCGGCGACCGGCCGTCCCGTTGCGGTCGAGGCGGTCCGGGGGACGTCGGCCGCCGACCTCCCCCGGGCCGCGAGCCCCGTACCGCCGGTCTACTTCTTGTCGAGCCCGGCCCGGCGTAGCGCGTCCGCCATGGCCCCGCCGAGGAATGCCCCCTGGCCGCCGCTGCCGTTGCCTTGACGCTGCTGCCCCGCGGGCGCCCCTTGCCGCCCACGATCGCCGCCGCCCGCGCGGCCGCCCCGCGAATTCCCGTCGCGCGACTGCCCCTCCCGACGCCGACCGTCCCGGGGCTGCCCGTCCCGGGGCCGCGCGCCGGCCCCGGCGCCCGATCCGTCGCCGGCACGCCGGTCGCCCGCCGGGTCGTCGAGCTTCATGGTGAGAGAGATACGCTTGCGGGCCGGGTCGACCTCGACGACGCGGACGCGTACGACGTCGCCGGACTTGACGACGTCGCGGGGGTCCTTGACGAACGTGTTGGACAGCGCCGACACGTGGACGAGCCCGTCCTGGTGGACGCCGATGTCGACGAAGGCGCCGAAGGCGGCCACGTTCGTGACGACCCCCTCGAGGAGCATGCCTGGTTCGAGGTCTCCGATTTTCTCGACGCCGTCGGCGAACGTCGCCGTCTTGAAGGCCGGGCGCGGATCGCGGCCGGGTTTCTCCAGCTCCTTAAGGATGTCGGTCACGGTGGGCAGGCCGAACGTGTCGTCGACGAACTCCTGCGGCCGCAGGCCCCGCAGGAGCGGGCTGTTGCCGATGACGGAGCGCAGCTCGCCGCCGCCGGTGGCGGCCAGGATGCGCCGGACCACCGGGTACGCCTCGGGGTGCACGCTGGATGCGTCGAGCGGGTCGTCGCCGTCCGGGATGCGCAGGAAGCCGGCGCACTGCTCGAACGCCTTCGGGCCGAGCCGGGCCACCTTCTTGATCTCCGAGCGGTTCTTGAACGGCCCGTTGGCGTCGCGGTACAGGACGATGTTCTCGGCGAGCCCCGCGCCGATGCCGGAGACCCGGGTCAGCAGGGGAGCGGACGCCGTGTTGACGTCGACGCCTACGGCGTTCACGCAGTCCTCGACGACGGCGTCCAGGGAGCGCGACAGTTTGATCTCGGACAGGTCGTGCTGATACTGCCCGACGCCGATCGAGCGCGGATCGATCTTGACCAGCTCGGCGAGCGGGTCCTGCAGGCGGCGGGCGATGGAGACGGCGCCACGCAGCGAAACGTCCATGCCGGGCAGCTCCTGCGACGCGTACGCCGACGCCGAGTACACCGACGCGCCCGCCTCGGACACAACGATCTTGGTGAGTGACGGCAGCCGTTTCACCAGCTCCGCGGCGAGCCGGTCGGTCTCCCGGGACGCGGTGCCGTTACCGATGGCGACGAGCTCGACCGAGTGACGGGAGGCCAGGTCGAAGAGGGTGACCAGGGCGGCGTCCCACTTGTTCTGCGGCACGTGCGGGTAAACGGTGTCGGTGGCGACAACCTTGCCGGTGGCGTCGACGACGGCGACCTTGACGCCCGTCCGGAAGCCCGGGTCGAGCCCCATCGTGGCGCGGGTTCCGGCCGGGGCGGCGAGCAGCAGGTCCCGCAGGTTGGCGGCGAAGACGCGGACGGCCTCCTCCTCGGCACCCTGCCAGAGCCGCATCCGCACGTCGGCCCCGAGGTGCACGAGGATCCGGGTGCGCCATGCCCAGCGGACCGTGTCGAGCAGCCAGCGGTCACCGGGGCGGCCCTGGTCGCTGATGCCGAACCGACCGGCGATCGGTGCCTCGTACGTGCTCGGCGCGAGCGGGTCGTCGACCTGCTCGGGCTCCATCACCACGTCGAGGACGTCCTCCTTCTCGCCGCGCATGACGGCGAGGACGCGATGCGACGGCACGGTGCCGAACGACTCGGCGAAGTCGAAGTAGTCGGAGAACTTGGCGCCCTCGGTCTCCTTGCCCGGCCGTACCTTGCTGATCAGGCGGCCCCGGGTCCACATCCGCTCGCGCAGCGACCCGATCAGGTCGGCGTCCTCGGCGAACTGTTCCACCAGGATGGACCGAGCCCCGTCGAGGGCGGCGGAGACGTCCGTCACACCCCTGTCGGCGTCCACGAAACCGGCGGCGACGGTGCGCGGGTCGAGGCCGGGGTCACCGAGCAGCGCGTCGGCGAGGGGCTGCAGGCCGGCCTCGCGGGCGATCTGGGCCTTGGTCCGCCGCTTCGGCTTGAACGGCAGGTAGATGTCCTCGAGCCGGGCCTTGGAGTCGGCGGCGAGAATCTGGGCCTCGAGCGCGTCGTCCAGTTTGCCCTGGGTACGGATGGAGTCGAGGACGGCGGCGCGGCGTTCCTCGAGCTCGCGCAGGTAGCGCAGGCGTTCCTCGAGGGTGCGCAGCTGGCTGTCGTCGAGGGCGCCGGTGACCTCCTTGCGGTAGCGGGCCACGAACGGCACGGTGGCGCCTCCGTCGAGTAGCTCGACCGCGGCGGCAACCTGGCGTTCCCGGACGCCGAGCTCGTCGGCGATGCGTTGGGAGATCGGAGCAGTCACGGCCACGATTCTGCCCAACCCGTACGACACTTGTCGCGGCGGCTCGCAGGACGATCACCAAGGGGCCGAACTGGCGGCAGGCGCACGCGGAGCACGTCACGGACGTTCTTGCAGCCGAACCAAGCAAACCAGGTCATCGCGCGACCCCTATCCGCCGGTCCTCACCCGGAGCTGCCCTGGGGCGAGGTCGCCGACGCGTACGCCGCGATCGACGAGCGTCGGACGATCAGACCGCTGCCGCGACCCTGACCGCGAGGCCGCGTTGCACGGCCCACAGGGCCGCCTCGGTGCGCGACGCCGAGGCGGTCTTGCGGAGCAGGTTCGACACGTGGACGGTGACGGTCCGTACCGAGATGCCGAGCTCGCGGGCGATCAGCTTGTTCGGCATGCCGGCCGCGAGGCAGCCGAGCACCTCGACCTCCCGAGCGGTCAGGTCGGTCCTGCCCGCCGTCGCCAGCTCGCCGAGCCGTCCATCCATCGTGACGAGTAGCTCGGTCAGCAGGTAGGGGTTGCCGCCGGTTCGTCGCCAGACCGTCTGAGCGAGATCGGGTGAGGCGGACGCATGCCGGAGGACCTCGGCGACCTGGGCGGCCGTCAGCGGGCCTCGGGGGCGTACCGCTGGCGGGGGGCGTCCGGGTCCTGGGCCAGCCAGGCCCGGGCGTCAGGGGGTACGGGCACCGCGCTCGTGTCGCGTCCGACGAGCACCGCCGCCAGCCAGTCGTACGGAGCGGGACTGTGCACCCGGGCCGACCCGCAGAGCACCCGCGGCGCCCCGAACGCCTCCAGCGCCGCCGTGACCAGGGTGCTCTTGCCCGTACCCGGCTCGCCGGTGACGACCACCGGTACGCTCGGCGCCCCCGTGCGGACCAGCGCCCAGGCTCGCCGCAGGTCGTCGAGCGCGGCGATCCGCCCCACCATCGGCATCACGGGACAACGATACGTAACAGTTCGTAGAGACAACGCCCCCGGTTGTTGGCAGGGTGGAACCCATGAGCCTGGTACTTCGTTCTGTCGCCGCGTCCGACGTCGGGCTGGTGCGCGGCAACAACGAGGATTCCGTCTTCGTCGGCGACCGGTTGCTCGTCATCGCCGACGGCATGGGCGGCCTGCCGGCGGGGGAGCTGGCCAGCGACATCGTCGTGCGCACCCTCGCCGGCGTGGACACCGCCGCGGGCAGCGGCGACCCGCTACAGGATCTCTGCGACGCCCTGCTGACGGCGAACTCGCGCATCGAGCAGGTGGCCGCCGAGGGCGGCGACGAGCGGACCGGCATGGGCACGACGGCGACCGCCGCGATGCTGGTCGGCGACCGGCTGGCCGTGCTGAACGTGGGGGATTCGCGCTGCTACCTCAGCCGCGGCGGCACCCTGACCCAGCTGACCAGGGATGACACCTACGTCCAGGTCCTCGTGGAGCAGGGGGTGCTGAGTGCGGCGGACGCCAGGCGGCATCCGCAGCGGGCCCTCGTGACGCAGGCGTTGCAGGGCGGCCACGTGCTGCCCTCGGCCCAGCTGGAGGACGTCCAGCCGGCGGACAGGCTGCTGCTGTGCAGCGACGGCCTGTCCGACTACGTGGCTGACGAGGTCATCGCGGCGACGCTGCGGGCGTACCCGGATCGTCAGGTCTGTGCGGCCGAGTTGATCACCCGGACCCTCGATGCCGGCGCCCCTGACAACGTGACCGTCATCGTCGCGGACATCGAGGACGAGCAGGCCGCCTGAGGCGGCCCGCCCGTCGGTACGTCCTCAGCCCTCGTGGCGTAGCCAGAGCGCGCCCAGCGGCGGCACCCGCAGCTCCGCCGACGCCGAGAGCCCATGCCACGGCAGTGGCTCCGCCTCGACCGAGCCCAGGTTGCCCACCCCCGAGCCGCCGTACATCTCGGCGTCGGTGTTGATGACCTCGCGCCAGGTGCCGGTACGCGGCAGCCCGATCCGGTAGTTCTCGTGGGGGATCGCCGCGAAGTTGACGATACACGCGAGCGTGTCACCGTTCGGGGCGATCCGCAGGAACGAGAAGGTGTTGTGCCACGAGTCCTCGGAGGTGATCCACCGGAACCCCGCGGGCGAGGTGTCCTGCGTCCAGAGCGCCGGAGTCTCCCGGTACACCCTGTTCAGGTCCTTCACGAGGGTCTGCAGCCCCTTGCGCGGCTCGTAGTCGAGCAGGCTCCAGTCGAGCCCGTCGCTCTCGTTCCATTCGGCCGTGCCGCCCAGCTCGCCACCCATGAACATGAGCTGTTTGCCGGTGAACCCCCACATGCAGCCCAGCAGCGCCCGCGTGGTGGCGAGCTGCTGCCAGTAGTCACCGGGCATCTTGCCGGTCAACGATCCCTTGCCGTGCACGACCTCGTCGTGGCTGATCGGCAGGATGTAGTTCTCGCTCCAGGCGTACACCGTCGCGAACGTCATCTGGTGATGGTGGAACTGCCGGTGGATCGGCTCCTTGCTCATGTAGGTCAAGGTGTCGTTCATCCAGCCCATGTTCCACTTGAACCCGAAGCCCAGGCCGCCCAGGTGGGTGGGGCGGGTGACGCCGGGCCACGCGGTCGACTCCTCGGCGATGGTCATCACGCCGGGGTGGTGCTTGTAGACCGTCGCATTCATCTCCTGCAGGAAGCTGATCGCGTCCAGGTTCTCCCGGCCGCCGTACTGGTTCGGGGTCCACTCGCCGTGCTTGCGCGAGTAGTCCAGGTAGAGCATCGAGGCGACCGCGTCGACCCGGAGGCCGTCGACGTGGAACTCGTCGCACCAGTACAGGGCGTTCGCGACGAGGAAGTTGCGGACCTCGCGGCGGCCGAAGTCGAAGATGTACGTGCCCCAGTCGGGGTGCTCGCCGCGCTGCCAGTCGCCGTGCTCGTACAGCGGGGTGCCGTCGAAGCGGGCCAGGGCCCACTCGTCCTTGGGAAAGTGGGCGGGCACCCAGTCGAGCAGGACGCCGATGCCGGCCTGGTGCAGCCTGTCGATCAGGTACCGCAGGTCATCCGGTTCGCCGAACCGCGATGTCGGCGCGTAGTAGCCGGTGACCTGGTAACCCCAGGAACCGCCGAACGGGTGCTCCATCACCGGCATGAACTCCACGTGTGTGAAACCCATCTCGGTCACGTACTCGGTGAGCTCCTCGGCCAGTTCCCGGTACGACAGCCCCGGCCGCCACGAGCCGAGGTGGACCTCGTACACGCTCATGGGTTCCTGGTGGGCGTGCTTCTTGGCGCGCTCGGCGAGCCAGGCGGCATCGGACCACTCGTAGGCGGACTCGTAGACGATCGACGCGGTCCTCGGCGGGATCTCGGCGTACGAGGCCATCGGGTCGGCCTTCTCGCGCCACACGTTGTCGCGGCCGAGCACCCGGTACTTGTACTTGTGGCCGGGCTCGGCGTTCGGTATGAACAGCTCCCAGACGCCGCTGGAGCCCAGCGAACGCATGGCCCAGCCGTCGTGCGGTCCCCAGCCGGCCTGGTCACCGATCAGCCGTACGCCGCGGGCGCTCGGCGCCCACACGGCGAACCCGACTCCCCCGGGGCGGGGGCGGGCCCCGAGCACGGTCCACAGCCGCTCGTGCCTGCCCTCCCCGATCAGGTGCAGGTCCAGCTCGCCCAGCGTGGGCGCGTACCGGTACGGGTCGTCGCAGATGGTGCCGTCGACGTCGAGCCGGTACTCCAGGACGGTGCCGGGCAGGTCGACGGCGAAGAGCCCCTCCTCGTGCACCTTGGTCATCGGGTGCGATGTGCCGCCGGCGACCACGCTGACCTGCTTCGCGCCGCGCCGTAGGGCCCGGATCACCGTGTTCTCACCCTGCGGGTGCGCGCCGAGGACGCTGTGCGGGTCGTGGGTGTCGCCGCTGATCAGGTGCTCCATGACACGCCCTTCAACGGCCCAGGCGGGCGAAGTGGTCTGCATGTTGTCCCTCCGGGCTCAGCCGACGAGCCGGGCCACCGACTGCAGCGGCAGCCGCAGCCAGTTCGGCCGGTGTCGGGCCTCGTACGCGGCCTCGTAGACCGCCTTGTCCAACTCGTACGCGGCGAGCAGGTCCGCCTGCTCCCGCGGGTCGCTGCCGGCGGCCGCGGCGTAGCCGTCGCAGAACGCCGAGCGGTTGCGGTCCGCCCACAGGCGGGCAGCAGCGGCGAGGTGTTCGTCGTCCTTTTCATCGGCCACGAGCAGCTGGTGCGCCGCGTACTCGTACGAACGCAGCATGCCCGCCACATCGCGTAATGGCGAGTCGGGGCGGCGGCGTTCCTTGAGCGGCTGGCCGGGTTCGCCCTCGAAGTCGATGAGCAGCCAGCTCGCGGGGGTTCGCAGAACCTGGCCGAGGTGCAGGTCGCCGTGGATGCGCTGCACGGTGACCGGGGCGCCGTCGAGGGCGCGGATGCGCTCCTGGGCGGTGGGCAGGTATTCGGCCAGCTCGGGCACGGCGCCCGCCGCGGCCCGCATCCGGGCGACGATCGTGTCGACCGGCAACGTGATGGTGTCGGTGCCCAGCTCGTCGGCCATGGTGCGGTGCACGGCGGCGACGGCCTCGCCGAGCCGGTACGACTCGCCCGCGAAGTCCCCGCCGACCTCCTCGGGCAGCAGGTCACCCTGGGCGAACAGGTCGCGGGCGCTGGCGGTGGCCATGGCCCAGCCCTCGGCCGAGTTCGCGGCGTACTCGGTGACCATCCCGAGGGCGCACGGTTCGCCGTCCTCCGCGGTCTCGAACGCCCCGAGCAGCCGCGGCACGAACGGGCTACCGGCCCGGCCGAGTACCCGGTTCAGCTCGATGTCGGGGTTGATCCCCGCGGAGACCCGGCGGAACACCTTGAGGATGGCCTCCTCCTCGAAGATGACGCTGGTATTGCTCTGCTCGGCGTCCCCGACCCGGGCGGTGGCGTCGACCGGCAGCTGAACGCCGGGTTCACGGACGAACCGGATCGTGTCGACGTCGGCGCCCCGGTCGATCAGCTCCAGCAGGTAACCGGCGGCGCCGACGTCGAAGAGCGCGTCGTAGCCGGTACGGTCGCCGTCGGAACCGATCGTCGCGACGGTGTTGTACTCGGCCGAGGTCGGCGCGTTGTCCCAGGCCACCAGGATCTGGTAACGCTCGGAGCCGCCGTCGGCGTAGTACACGTCGAGCAGGACGTGGTCGAGATCGTCGCGCAGCGCGGTGACCGTGGACGGCTTGACCGCCTCCAGGGTGCGGCTGCGTCCGGCGTACCACCGCTGGTGCGGCAGCCAGTCGGCGAACGGCAGGTTCATTGTTTCTCCTCCGCGTTGCACAACTGGAACCAGTAGAACCCGTGCCCGGGCAAGGTCAGCAGGTACGGCAGCTGGCCGACGCGCGGGAAGTTCACCTGGCCGGTCAGCTCCACCGGGGTGAAGCCGTTCCAATGCTGCAGGTTCAGCTCGATCGGCTGCGGAAAGCGGGACAGGTTGTTCACGCAGAGCACCACGTCGTCGCCGTGCTCACGCAGGAACGCCAGCACCGACGGGTTGGAGCCGCCGAGCTCGCGGAACGTGCCCGCGGCGAACGCCTCGTGCCGGCGCCGCACGGTGAGCATCGTGCGGGTCCAGTTCAGCAGGGACGTCGAGTTGTCCCGCTGCGCTTCGACGTTGACGGCCTGATACCCGTACACCGGGTCCTGGTTCGCCGGCAGGAACAGCCGGCCGGGGGTGGCGGTGGAGAAACCGGCGTTGCGGTCCGGGGTCCACTGCATGGGGGTACGCACACCGTCGCGGTCGCCGAGCCAGATGTTGTCGCCCATGCCGATCTCGTCGCCGTAGTACAGCACCGGCGAGCCGGGCAGACTCAGCAGCAGCGCGGTGAACAGCTCGATCTGGTTCCGGTCGTTCTCCAGTAGCGGGGCGAGACGGCGGCGGATGCCGACGTTCGCCTTCATCCGCGGGTCCTTGGCGTATTCGGAGTACATGTAGTCGCGCTCTTCGTCCGTGACCATCTCGAGCGTCAGCTCGTCGTGGTTACGCAGGAAGATGCCCCACTGGC
>CBIHNN010000012.1:0-87130 GCA_966211315.1 uncultured Micromonosporaceae bacterium
CCCCCCCCCCTCTCGGGGCGGTGGGGGGGGGGGGGCGCGGCCGCCCCCGCCCCCCCCCCCTACTCCATTCGACGTGCTGGTATAGGGCTCAAGGAAGCCTTTCACGGGCCTTAAGTCTCACCGTGAGAAGCGACTCGTCCGAGAGGAATGGACGAGTGTGAAGGTCGCGCCCGTCGATGCCCGGCGGGACGCCGCCACGACCAGCCGACTGGTCGTCGTGGAACTCGCTCCTTTGACCTTCGTGGAGAACTCACTGTGTCGAAACGCTGGCTGCTTCTCTCGGTCGTCGCCGTGCTCATCGTCTCCGGTGGCGGGGCTGCCATGCTGACGGTCTCCGCCGATGAGATCGCCGCACCGTCGTCCAGCACCATCGTGGCTGCGAACACCCGCGAATGCCTTACCGTTGCGGGCCCCGCCGAGTCCGTCACGCAGCAGCCCTGCACGCCGAGCGCCGCTTCCCGGCAGACTTTCCGGTTCACGCCGGCCCACGGCGCGTACACGATCGCGCCGCTCGAGGCCAGCGGATGCCTGGGCGTGCAGGCCGATGTGCGAGCTACCACCGCCCCCTTGCAGCTGACCACAGCCTGCACCGGCGGTCCGGAGCAGCGGTTCTCGATGACCGAGGTGGCCCCCGATGTGTACAGGTTCACGAACGAGCAGACCGGCAGTTGCGTCGACATCTCCCCGGAGCCCACGGCTGCCGGTACGCCGGTCGTCGTCCAGCGCTGCGACGACGGGCTGAGCCAGCGGTGGCAGCTCGCCGCCGCGGTGCCGCCGGCCGAACCATCGACCGGCCCGTCACCGTCACCGTCGACCCCGACCACGTCCCCCCCGTCCGCCGCCATCGCGACCGCCGCTACCGCCGGGCCGGCCCCCACCGTGTCCAGCCGACCGGTGGGCCCGTGCGCGAGGCAGCCCGGCGCCTCGCCGACGGTGAAGGTCACCGATGTCAACCTGGGGGTGCCGGTCACCGGCTATGGGGATGAGGGAGACACCGATCCGCTGCCCATGGCGATCGCCGCCACGCCTTCGGGCGGTTCCTGGGTGGCGTGGCGGGGCACCAACAACCGGGTCTACCTGGGCAAGCTCGGCTGCGACGACCGGCTGGTCGGGACGCCCACCAGCTTCGAAGGAATCGACCTGCAGGACGTTCAGGCCGACAGCAACGGCGGCGTCATACTCCTCACCCGCCGGGGCAACTGCGGGGACGGCCCGTTGTGTGGCGGATCATCCAGCCCGTGCAACACGATGCACATGATTCGCTTCGACAACTCGGGCCAGCAGGTCTGGGAGAGGCAGGTCACCAACCTGAGCAGCAGCCGGGCAGGGTACGACGACGGTGCCCGCTTCGTCTGGTGGTACCAGCACCATGGTCGGCTCGCCTCCGACGGCAACACCTACGCGGCGTACTTCGGCGTGGCCATCACCGTCCAGAACGGCAACTGCGTCGACGTTCACGAGGGCGACCGCATGCAGGTGGTCAACGCCAAGGGTTCGCTGGTCTCCGATCACCGCGACAGCTCGGAAGTGGGATGCAGTCATGCGTGGACGTCACGCATCGTGTGGGATCCACGTACCAGTCACTACGTGATGGTCTGCGCCACGGACAACGAGTGCCGCATCGCCCAGCCGAACCCGTACCGGACGGTGGCCGCAGGCACCTGTGACGGGAGCCTGTTCGGCGGTGACCTCGTGCTCGCGAGCACCCCGGGCTACTGGACCGCGTGGAGTCAGGGCGGTCAGGTACGTCTCGAGCACTTCACCACCGGCCAGTCCACCAAGACCGTGAAAACCTCAGCCGCGTCCAGCCACCCACACCTCGTCAGCTACGGGAAAGGCCGGATGCTGCTGGCGTGGGAGTCGGGCTCCTCGATGGCCGCGCAGGTGTACGAGTCCGGCGGGGCCAAACCCGTGGGCGGTCAGTTCACGATCAACGTCAAGGATCACAACTACCAGGCCTTCAAGCCGTACCCTGACGGCAGCGTCGCCTATGCGGCCGCCGGGAACAGCAACACCTCGATCCGGATCGCGCGGGTGATGCCGCCCAGTGAGTGACCGTCGCCGTCACGGTCGCCCGGGCGCTGGACGGTTGCGCGCTCCCCGTCCGGCGTAGCACCGGGTGTCCTGGGCGGCCACGTGATTCGACTGATCCACCCTCACGGCCTTCTCGATCGACACCGGCGACACGCTCCACGCGGTGTACGCCGTGCAATGTGGATGCGGCTCCGCTGAGGGTATTCAGGTGCCGCTGGATCCGCGGCGATGTCAGCGCGATGGTACGGGCCCATTGGCGTCCGGACAGAATGAAGCACCCCGGAAACGGCATTCTCGCGGTAGGAGTCGAAGGACCTGGCCATTTCCGTTGTCGGTGACGCGGTTGCGGATCAAGTCGATCACAGCAGGTATGCGTCGCGCGATGCGGACGGCGCGGCCTTCCATGCTGCGGCCGCGCAGCGGGAGGACGAGTGGTCTCTTGCGGGTGCCGTTGACGGACTCGCCCAGCCGCCGGATCGGCATGAGCGTGTTCGTCGGGCCGCTGGGCTGCGGTACGACGCTCGCAGCCGCCGCACTCGATGGCCCCTGCCGTCCATGACCAACGGTGATGCTCCACCCTTGCCCGCGTATTACCCAGCCCGCTTACATCGATGACAACCTTTGTGATACCCGCCTTAGATCTAGCATAAGATTCCAGTGAATCCGTCGCACATCGATGGATGCCCCCCTACTTTATGGCGGGAACGAGCCCGCTGCCGCGATCGCTGGGCCGCCCGTGCGGACCGTCCCGAATCGACGAATGAGTCTCTGGAAGGGCGTTAAGAATGACCTCACCCCCGCGCAGATCGATCCTTCCTCCCGCCACCACCTGGAGTTATTCCACCACCACTCACCGCCGTTTTGTCGCCCGATCCGGCTCGCAGGCGGGTGTTCGGAAATGAGAGGCATACGCGGTTGGCGAGGGCGCATTCTTCTGGCCTTCACGGCGGTCGCGGCCCTGACGGTCCCGTTGGTGCTGCCGAACCTCCTTTCGCAGGCAGCCGCCGCGGCGAAGACGGTGTACATTCCGCCGAGCTGGACCCAGACCGGCGAGGTGCCGTGGGTGCCCGAGCGGACGAAGGAGTCGGCAAACTTCGTCCTGCTGTGGGGCGAGAAGTCTGGAACGGACCCGCGCAACGCGTCCGGTGATGCTCAGTTCGATCCGGACGACATGCTGGGCCAGCTGGAGAACCTGTACGACTTCTATGTGAAGAAGATGAAGTTCACGCCCGAGACGGGGGTGATGAGCGAGCACAAGATCGTTATCATTGTGACCCGGACGTGGAACCGGACGGAATTGAGCGCGTGGGCGAACGCTGGACAGGCCGACGGTCGGATCGGTGTCATGAACGTCGCGCCGCTTGCGGCCGCACCGGGATCGTGGGCGCTGGCGCACGAGTTGGGGCACGTGTTCCAGAACTTCACATTTATGGGTCGCCCCGGGTCGGGGTTGACGAATCCGTCGGCGGGCACGTTCTGGGAGGCGTCCGCGGAATTCATGGCCATGCAGGTGTATCCGAAGACCGCAGCGGGTGACCTGACCCGGTTCCTGCGCACGGAGAATCTGGCCTACTCCTCGAGCCGGCACCACTACGGGGCGTGGATGCTGTTGCAGTACATCAAGGACCGCGACGGTCTGGAGATGTTCAACCGGATCTGGAACGAGGCACACGACGACGAGCACCCGTTGGAGGTGTACCGGCGCCTCACCAAGATCTCTCAGGCGGAGCTGAACCGGCGGGTTGGTGAGTACGCCCAGCACAACGTGACCTGGGACTACTCCAACCGGGCCGACGTCATGCCGTTCATCAACAGTGTCTTCGGAGCCGGGTTCCTCAACGCCTACAAGGGTGTTCCGGTCGAGGCCGTCGACGCGTCCGCCGGTCACTACAAGATCGGTACCGGGTTCACGCCGTCGGACTACGGCTACAACAAGATCCAATTGGTGCCCGACAAGGACGGCGGGCTGATCCGGCTACACCTGAAGGGCCACGCCGAGACCGGCGCCACCGGCTGGACGTACGGTTTCGTGGCGGTGAACAACGGCACCCCCCGCTATGGGCCGCTGTCGCAGGCCACCGACGGGGAGATCAGTTTCCAGACGAAGCCCGGTGAGAAGGACGTGTTCCTGGTCGTCACCGGCACCCCCACCGAGGTGCCGAAGTACGCCTTCCTCGACGGCTGGCCCAAGAACCGCCGATACCCGTACGAGTTCCGCATCTCCGGCGCCATTCCGTCCGGGCACGAACCCGGCTACAAGAAGCTGGACGCTACCGACGGCGGACACTGGCACTCCAACGGCGGCGGCTGGGTCTCCGACAACGCCAACGTGTCCGCCAGCGCCTACGTCGGCCCCCGCGCCGCCGTGTTCAGCGGCAGCGTCACCGGAGACGCCCGTATCGAGGACCTGGCCTGGGTCAACGGCGGAGACGTCTCGGGCAACGCCGTCGTACGCCACAACGCGATCGTCCAGGGCGGTGCCACGATCGCCGGCAACGCGGTCATCGGCGGAGACGCCGAACCACCGGGCGGACCTACCGGCGCCAGCTGTACCGAGGGCACCTACCTGATGTTCGATCCCAGCCGCACCTGCAACGGTGGTGCCGGCGAGAACGACATCAACCCCACGCCTGTGACGTTCTCGACCGATCAGCTCGCTATCACCGGCAAGCCCACCACCCCGACACCGACCAACCCGACACCGACCAACCCGACAACGACCAACCCGACAACGACCAACCCGACACCGACCAACCCGACACCGACCGACTTGCGGGGAGCCGGGACCACGAAGCCGGGACCGTCGGCACCGGCGCCCAAGCCGCCGGCGCCGGGCAAAGGCGGGTGCAGCGCTGCGTTCACCGTCGTCGCCCAGTGGCAGGGTGGCTTCCAGGGCGAGGTGAAGGTCACGGCCGGCCCGGCCGCGATCAAGGGTTGGACGGTCGGCTGGACCTCTGGCCCCGGTCAGGGCATCGGTCAGACCTGGAACACCGTCATCTCCACCCGTGGCACCAACGTCACCGCCGCCAACACCAGCTGGAACGGTGGCGTCAACGCCGGCGCCAGCACGTCGTTCGGTTTCGTCGCCTCGGGTCCATCCACCCCGGTCCCGGCGCTCACCTGCTCAGCGAGCTGATTCCCCACCCTGCTGTGGCCCACCTCCGGGTGGGCCACAGCAGGGTGGCGGTGGAGGGGCACCCCCCAAGACCCCCAGCCCCATCCCTCGTAGGGGCGATGAAGGCGAGCGCAGAGGCCGCCAGGTGGCACCGCCGTCAAGCGTGGCAATCGTCAAGGACGCGGCCGGACGGCACTTCGCCTCGTTCGTCGTCACGACGGAGCAGGACGAGACCCCGCCGCCGGACAGGCGGACAACTCACACGACCGTGGACCGCGGGTCAGACCAGCGTGTGCTGGCACCGCGCCGCGAAGCGGTGACCCACCCGGACGCCGCGCCCGGAACCGACCGCCCCACAACGGTGCGAATCGCACCCGCACCGGGAGCCGGCCCATCGTCCTGGGCGCCCGCTCCCCCGCCGAGGTGACCGTCGGCCCTGCGATGGCCGAGATGAGTTACCCGCTGCCCTCTGGGAACTGGACGAGTTCACGACACGTCCGGGCAGACACCTGATGGTGCCGCCCGTCGACGCACCACCACATGGCCGCCGTTGATCGGATCGTCGGCGTGGTGAGCCGTATGAGCCTCCGTTCGTCCCGTTGAGAGGCTGAGCCGGTGACGTTCGCCGGTTTGTAGACCGACAACGTCGATGCGCCGGCACGCGTCGCCGCGGCCGACGACGGATGTGATCAGGACGTTCCGGTACGGGTCCACGGTGCACCGGACGCCGATGCGGCACCGGCCGTCCACCGAAGAACGGGCATAACAGACTCACGAGCGTCGATGCCTCATCCGACCCACGAACGGTTCTTGACTCATTGATATGTGTCGATTACCTTTCAGAAACCTTATGGAAACCGTTTTCCGAGGGGCTGCGGCTCCGGGCGTCGCCCGGCCAGCGAGGCGAGGAGGAGTCATGAACTTTTCCGCCCAGACGTCACCCGGCCGTACACGACAGGGCTGGCGGCGTGTCTCGGTCATCCTCATGGCGGCCATCGCCATGACCGGCGTGGGTGCGGCCGCCGGAGGGCAGCGGGCCTCCGCCGCGACCTGCGGTGACGGCTCCTTCAACGCGGAAGCCGTGAAGAGCGGCAGCACCTGGACCTCCCGAAACGGCAACACGACGCTGTACACCGGCGGCGACATGCGGTCGGCCATGCAGTCCGCCGTGAACAGCCTCTCCGCGGGACGCACGTCGAAGCAGCGCGTGATGGTTCAGGGCTCCGGCACGATCAGCGCGGGATCGAGGGTCTCGTTGCCGAGCTACACGACGCTGACCGTGTGCGGCACGATCGACGTGACCGGCACGGGTTCCGGCGATCAGGCTCCCGTCTACGCCCGGGGGGTGCACGACGTGGAGATCACCCATCTGACCCTCACCGGGGCGCCGCTCTACGGCATCTTCATGCGCAACGTCACGAACGTGATTCTGGGGAAGATCGACATGCGGTTGCGGGGAGGGCTCGGCGTCCGCATCGACAACCTGGGCAACACGGCCGAGTGGTCCCGCGACATCCACATCGACAGCGTGTACGTCTCCGGGTCGGGCACGCACGCCGTCGAGACGTACGGCGTCGACGGCATCACGATCGGCACCGTGACCGCGCGCGACGTCGGCGGCTCCGGCCTGCTGTTCAACAAGACCGTCAACGCGACGGTCGGCACCGTCGACGCGGACGACACCGGGACCGGTACCGGCTACGCGGCGTTCCGCATGGCCAACCGCAACGGCCGTGTCGGTTACAGCTACCCCACGAACATCCGGGTAGGCAACGTCATCGCCCGTGGCGGCGGACGCGGCATCTTCTGTGTCTCGGAGAGCGGCGGCGCCGTGATCGACCGGGTGACCGTCACCGACACCGGCAACAACGCCATCCTCGTCGAGAACTGCTACAACGTCACCATCGCCGGGCGGTCGGGCACGGTGACCGGGGGTGGCGAGATTCGGATCGCGTCGCGCACCACCTTCCCGCCGTCGTCGAACATCACCTTCCAGAACCTCACGGTGAGCAACACCGACATCCGGTGGAGCCCGTGCGAGGGCACCGACAACGTGATCCGCGACATCACGCGCACGAACTCCGACCTCCGTTGGTGCTAGCCGATCCCCACCCCGCAACGAGCGGACGAGTACCGCGCCGGCTAGGGCATAACGTCCTGTTCTACCGTTTCGCCCCATTACCCTTGGGGCAGAGCGAAGGGACACGGACGATGGACGAACGCGATGGCCGGCGGGTCGGCCGCCGGACGCTGATCACCGGCATCAGCTCGATCGGGCTCGGCACCCTCCTCACCGCCTGCACGTCCGACATGCCGACGATCACCACCTCCACCGGCGAGACCATCGCGCCGCAAGCCACCATGTCCACAGACCTGACGAAGCTGTTCACCGGCGCCAACACCTGTACTCTGACAGCGACGACGACGCAGGGTCCGTACTACTTCGACGCCGACAGGATCCGCAGCGACATCCGCGAGAACAAGGCGGGCACCCGCCTGCGGATCGTGATCAGGGTGCAGGACAGCGAGGCGTGCACTCCACTGCGGAACGCCGTCGTGGAGATCTGGCACTGCGACGCCGGCGGCCTGTACTCCGGCGCCGAATCCCTGTCGGCGACGGCCGGCGGTGAGCGTACGCCGAGCGGCGGGGCCGTACCCCCGATGCCCAGCCGAATGCCAGGTCCGCAACCCTCGGGCGGTACGCCGGCCGCCGGCGGCCATAGTGGGCCCGCTGGTGGCGGTCCGGGTGGTGACGACCAGTCCGCAGCGGACCTCAAGACCACCGACGACAAGCGCTACCTGCGCGGCGCCCAGGTGACGAACGCCGACGGCATCGTGCAGTTCACGACGATCTGGCCCGGCTGGTACCGCGGCCGGACAGTCCACGTGCACGCGATGGTGCACGTGAACGACGCCCGGGTGCTCACCACGCAGATGATGTTCGACGACCGGCTCAACGACCGGATCTTCGCGGCGGCCCCGTACACGTCGCACACCGGTCGGGACACGACCAACCAGATCGACAGCGTCTACAACGACAGCATGTTGTTGAAGATCACCCAGGACGGCGACGGCTGGCTCGGCGTGATCACCTTCGTCACCGACTCCGACCGCGACGGCAGCTGACCGCAACCGCCGCAGTGATTGCGCCGTACCGGTAGCCCGTGATCGCGGGGTGCACGACGCCCTGACGATTCCGTAGCGCGAGGGGCACTGATGGGCGGATGTGACCGTCAGGCTTAGCTCAATCGGAGAAGCAAACCGTGGGACACGCAACGCCACATGAGAGCGCTCTCTCTACCTCTTGCGGGCCGGGCCGACACACCAGCCAGGTGGCGCCCCTTTTTCAGAATTGATGCTAGCCATTGCCACAATGACATTTTCGCAGGTCAGCAGCGTGAAGAACGGCCTCGGCGGCCAGGGTTCCGATTTCAAACATGTCGTTGCAGAATCGATGCAGGGCAGCCGCCCAGGTAAGTGGTCGGACACCGCCGACGAATAGGGAAAAGCGACCTCGGTACGCGCCCTGACGAGCGTGCATGGCCGTCATACTTGCCGGTACCACCCTCGGTGGCTGAAAGGAATTCTCATGACGCACCGGCTACCCATCAAGCGGGCCCCCCGGTGACACAAGGGGGCTTCCTCGGCCGGGTCCGCACCGAGCTGCCGACACTGCCCCGCGCGCTCCAGCGGGTCGCCGAGCAGATCCTCGACGACCCGGACAGCACCGCCCGCGGCACCATCGTGGACCTCGCCCAGCGCGCGGGGACGTCCACCGCCACCGTCACGCGGTTCTGCCGGGAGTTCGGCTACAGCGGATACTCGCAGTTGCGTGTCGCGATCGCCACCGAGACCGGCCGAGCCGCCCAGGCCCGCTGGGACTCCGACATCGACACCGAGATCAGACCCACCGACGACCTGGCGCACCTGCGCGGCGTCGTCGCTCAGGCCGACGCGAGGGCCATTCAGGACACCGCCGAGCAGGTCGACCTCGGCGCGATCGAACGCGTCGCGGGCGCCGTGGGCGCCGCCGGGCGGGTGGAGCTGTTCGGGCTGGGCAGCTCCGGAACGGCCGCGAAGGAGATGGCGTTCCGGCTCGAACGGATCCGGATCCCCTGCTGGTTCCGCGCGGACCCGCACACCGCGCTGACCAACGCGGCGCTGCTCGGCGAAGGCGACGTCGCCATCGGCATCTCGCACAGCGGCCGGACCCGCGAGGTGATCGAAACCCTTACCGAGGCGTCCAGTCACGGGGCGCTCGCGGTCGCGGTCACCTCGTTCCCCCGCTCACCCGTCACGCAGATCGCCGACGTCGTACTCACCACTGCGGCGCCGGAGACGACGTTCCGGCTCGCCGCGCTGTCGGCCCTGCACTCGCAACTGCTCGTTCTCGACCTGGTCTATGTGGCGGTCGCACAGCACGAGTTCGCGCGGACGCTCGACGCGTTCGAGGTGACGGCTCGGGCCGTGCGAAACCACCGGATGCCCGAGGACGGCTCGCGGCGCGTCCGGCGGCCGCACCGGCAGGACCCGGCGCACTGATCGGCGCCACCGAACTCACCCGCGGATACGCTCGACGATGTGACGGTCACCGGGCTGGTCCTCGCCGCAGGGGGCGGCAGCCGGTACGGCATGCCCAAGGCGCTGGCGCCGTACCGGGGAGGGTTGCTGGTCGAACACGCGGCCGGCACCCTGCGCGCAGCCGGGGTGGCACGGACCGTGGTGGTGCTGGGTGCCGCGGCCGGGCAGGTGCGCGCGGTCGCCGACCTGCGCGACGCCGTCACCGTCGACAACCCGCACTGGCCGACCGGCCTGGCCTCATCGCTGCGGGCGGGCCTGGCCGCGGCCGACGGGACCGCCGTCGTGGTCCTCCTGGTCGACATGCCCGGCGTCACCGCCGAAGCGGTCCGCCGGATCACCGCCGGGTCCGTCGCGAGCAGCCTGGTCATGGCCGGGTACGGCGAACGGCGCGGCCATCCCGTGCTGCTGGGACGCGACCACTGGGCGGGCGTGGCCGACGCCGCCACCGGTGACTCGGGAGCCCGGGCCTACCTGCGCGCGCACGCCGCGCAGGTGCGCGTCATCGACTGTGCCGACATCGCCGACGACACCGATGTGGACGTGCCGGCCCGCGCGTGACATCCCCGCCGGGGCCCTCGGCATCGCGGCATCCTCACTCACCGCTGGGGCGGCACCGGCACACGCCTCACCGACCTTGGCGAACCCCGCCCGCCACCCGGGCTGACTCTGGTTGGATGACGACGTGCTGCACCTGCGGATCATCGTGCCGCCCGACCGTACCGCCGCATTGGAACGCCTCCTCGACGCGGACGACGCGACCGCCCACATCGTGGTGCTACCCGGCGCCGCCCGGTCCCCCGCCGGGGACGTGGTCTTCTGCGACGTCGTCCGCGAGGGCGCCAGCGACCTGCTCGAACGCCTCAAGCACCTGCACCTTGAACGCGACGGCTCGATCATGATCGAGAAGGTCGACACCGCCATCTCGGCCGCCGCCGACCGGGCCGAACGGCGCGTCCCCGGATTCGGCGTGGACGCCGTCGTGTGGGAGGAGATCGAGCACACGACCGGCGAGGAGACGCGCCTGAGCGCCGCGTACCTCGCCTTCTTCACGGTGGCCACGGTCATCGCCGGGATCGGCGTCCTGCTGGACCAGCCGATCCTCATCGTCGGCGCCATGGTCGTCGGCCCCGAGTTCGGACCGCTCGCGGCCCTCTGCGTTGGCCTGGTCCAGCGCCGCGGCTTCCTGGTCCGCCGCTCGGCCCTGGCCCTCGTCATGGGCTTCATCGTCGCGATGGCCATGACCGTCCTCGCCACCCACGGCCTGGACGCGGTCGGCCTGGTCGACCGATCGATGCTGACCGCCGACCGCCCCCTCACCGACTTCATCTGGCGCCCGGACGCCCTGTCGTGGGTGATCGGCTTCCTCGCCGGAATCGCCGGCATGCTCTCGCTGACCTCCGCGAAGGCCGGGACCCTGGTCGGTGTCCTGATCTCCGTCACCACCGTCCCGGCGGCCGCGAACGCCGCGGTCGCGCTCTCCTACGGCGTGTCGCGGGAGGCGTGGGGGTCGGCGCTGCAACTTTTGATCAACGTCGCGGCGATCATCCTCGCGGGTGTGCTGACTCTGCTCGTGCAGCGGGTGGCCTGGCGCCGCCGGTGATCGACGGCTTCCGGTGGCGCGGGCCCCGCAGAATGCGTCGCGGCGTACCGGACTCAGCGCGAAGGCGTACCGGACTCAGCGATAGTAGACGCCCCTCGGGATGTTTCCCCGGCCGACGATGGTGTCGTGGCGGTACCAGTTGCAGGTGACCTGCTGCTTGCCCATGCCGGGTAGCGACGGCGGGGCCACGCACCGGTACGCCATCACGGCCCGGTACGGGTTGCTCGTCGACGGCCACGACGCTCCGACGGCGCTGAACACCTCGCCGATCGCCTCGTAGAAGTTGTAGGCCATCTTGGCGTAGCCGAAGTCGTTCGGGTGCAGGTTGTCGCGGATGTCGAGCCCGTTGACCGTGCTCTGGTCGACGAGGTGAACGTGCGGCCCGTTCGCCGCGACGACGCCGGGGACGGCCGCATTGAAGGCCTCGATGCGGCGCTGCTCGGCGTCGGTCTTCGCGCCGACGATGAGTGACACGAAGATCTGCGCCTCGGGCCGGTCGGCCCGGATGCGGCTGATCAGTGCGTTGAGGCGCATCGGGGCGCGGCGGGCGCCTCCGTCGGTGGCCATGTCGTTGGTGCCCACGTGCAGGAGGACCACGTCCGGGCGGTACCGTGCCAGCCAGCCGTCGACGTGGGTACTGAGCCGGGTGATCGCCCAGCCCGGGTGGCCCTCGTGATCGTCGTCGCCGCCCTGTCCGTCGTGCTGCGAGCCGACGAAGTCGACGTTCATCCCGGCCGCGACCAACCGGCGGTACAGGTCGATCCGGTACGAGCTGCGGGTCACGGAGCCAACGCCCGCAGTGATCGAATCCCCGAGGGGCATGATCCGCAACGGCGAGCCGTACGTGGGTTCGGCCGACGGAAGGGCCAGGTCCGGCCCGACGGACCCGAGCGGCGACGCCGGTACGAGCGGGTCCGGTCGGTTCGGTGCAGGCGGGGCGGTCAGCGGTGGCGGCGGCTCCGTCCAGAGTTGCAGCGTGAGACCCAGCATCACGGCCCCGAGGAGTACGGCGCCCAGCGCCAATCCCCAGCGGGTCGCACGCGCCAAGGTCATCACATGATTCCCGTCGCCCCGCAACCGTCACAGCTGAACCGGCACCCGGGTGCAGAACGGGTGCAGTTCGGTTGCGGCGACGCGTCGCTCACCGTTCCACTCTGCGCAGAGGGGCCGCGACCAGCAACGATCCGTCATCGAGCAGGGGTGTCGATGCAGCTCATCGGGTGACAGGCACCGGGTGACGGGCTTGACGGATCGCTCAGCGGGCGACGTCCTCCACGGAGCTTGAGTCGAAGGCGACCAGGTCGGCGCGGCGCGGCAGGCCTTCGCAGTCGCCGGGCACGGTGACGGCGAACGCCCCGACCGCGATCGCGGTCCGGAGCCGCTGCGCCGGTCCGGCGCCCGCCAGCCGTTCCGCGAGGTACCCGGCGACGAACGCGTCCCCGGCGCCGACCGGGTCGACGACGGTGACGGGCAGCGCCGGAAGGTCGTAGCGGGAACCGTCGACCACGGCGGTGCAGCCGCGCGCGCCGTCCTTGACGACGATCTCGGCCGGACCGAGCGAAGCGAGCCAGCGCGCCAGGTCCGCGGAGGACCCGGGCGGGCAGCCGAGGACCAGCTGAGCCTCGTCCGGGCCCGCGAAGACGATGTCCGCGTTCTCCACCAGGTCGCGCAGGACCGGCCCGGCGGCGGCCGCCGACCACAGCCTGGCGCGGTAGTTGACGTCGACGGACACGGTGACCCGGGCGGCGTGGGCGACCTGGACGGCGTGCCGGACCGCATCGCAGGCGCTCGCGCTGAGCGCGGGGGTGATGCCGGTGATGTGCAGAATCGCGGCGGCGGCGACGCGCTCGTCGGGTACGTCCGACGGGCTGAGCCGGGAACCCGCGCTACCCGCCCGGTGGTAGTCGACGCGCAGGCCGGTACCGAAGCGGCGGTGCCTGACCATCAGGCCGGTGAAGCCGGGATCGCGGATGGTGATGGCGTCGACGCCCTCGGCGCGCAGGCGACGTTCGATCAGCTCGCCGACGGCGTCGGTGCCCACGCGACCGAACCAGGTGACCGCGCCACCGAGGCGGGCGACGCCGATCGCGACGTTGCTCTCCGCGCCGCCGATGCGCAGGGACGCACCCGGGGCGTACTCGACGGGCCCGATGCCGTCGACGCCGACCAGGCCCATGGTCTCGCCGAACGTGATGATCCCGCTCAACGGGCGGACCGGACCGCGTCGGCCGCACGCCGGGCACGGTCACGCAGGGCGGCGAGGTCGCCGCCGGAGGTGGCGTCGCCGAGCAGCGGCCCGCCCAGGCCGACGGCGACCGCGCCCGCGGTCAGCCAGCCGGTGATGTCGTCGAGGCCGATGCCGCCGGTCGGCATGATGCGCACGCCGGGCAGCGGTCCATGCAGGTCCTTGATGTACGCGGGGCCGACGGCCGAGCCTGGGAAGAGCTTCACCACGGGGGCTCCGGCGCGGCTCGCGGTGAGGACCTCGGTCGGCGTCAGTGCCCCCGGGTACGTGGGCACCCCCGCGCCCGCCCCGACGGCGCTGACGTCCGGGACGAGCACCGGGGCGACGAGGAACCGCGCGCCCGCGTCGACGCAGGCCTTCGCGGCGTCCGTGTCGAGGACCGTGCCGGCGCCGAGGGTGACGTGCGCGGGCAGGTCGCGGGTGAGCTCGGCGATCGCGTCGAGCGCACCGGCCGAGGTCAGCGTCACCTCGATCGCGGTGATCCCCTCCTCGACGAGGACCTCCGTGACCGCGGCGAACCGGTCCGCGGTCGAGGCGCGCAGCACGGCCACCACGCCGGAGTCCAGAACGGCCTGAGTGGCGGGATCGATCGTCATGCCGCCCACTCTTCCGGATCATCGACCGTCGGCGGAAGGGCCGTGACGCACCTTACCCATGCGGGCACTTTCTCTGAGCCTTCAGACCTCCTGCGATGCGTCACTGGGGCGCAGCCGCAGCCGTGAACGCCAGGTCGGGGCGGCCTCCGGCGGCAGGGGCGGCGGGCTGGACTCGATGCCCAGCTCCTCGCGCACCGCGATCTCCATGTCGTGCAGCACCAGCGGCACGTGGTTGAGCACCTCGGTGAAGTCCTCGCTGCGCCCGGTGGCCGGTCGGGGACCGTGCAGGTCCTCCAGCAGGCGATGGACGGCCAGGGCGGCGTTGCGCACCGGGCCGGAGGCGAGCAGGCGTACCTGGGTCAGGGCGGGCCCGACCTCGTCGTGGTAGCGCAGCGGGTCGGGCTCGGTGATGCCGGCGAGATAGTCGCGGCGCAACCGCGCCACCGAACGGTCGTACGCGGCCAGCAGCGTCACGTACGCGGAACGGCGTTCGTCGTACCAGCGGCGGCGGCGCGCCTTGAGCCGGCGGGTGTACACGTCACGGACGGTGACGAACTGCGCCACCAGGGCGCCCACCAGCGCGAACACGCAGGCGGTGAGGGGCAGGGACCACCAGGGGATTCCATCCACCCGCTCACCGTATCGGCGCGCCGTAGCGGCGTCAGTTGACCTCGGACGACCTCCTCGAGAGACCGAACCAATATCCGTCGATCGTGTTCACGACCGGGGCGTCGATCCGGTCCACCGCGCCCGAGGTCGCGACGAGCGCCGGGTGACGGCCTCAGTGGACGGGTGTCACTGCGATGAGCTGGGGCGGCTGACCTACCCGGCGTCCTCGCGGACCGCATGTACGGCGAGGTCCCACCACCGGCACGCCAGCTCCAGGTGGACGGGGTCGGTGCTCAGTTCCGTGTGGACGCGAACACCGGCGCCGTCGTACGCCATGACGACCAGCCGTTCCTCGTCGAGCAACCACCAGTCCCGGTCCCCCGCCGCGGGCAGCAGCCCGATCTCGTACGCCCGGCGCCGGGTCAGGTAGCCGATGACCTCGCCCGCTTCGATGTTCCGGCGATCGTCGTCGCGATCGGCCCGGTGGTCGCCGGCCCGGTGGTCGCCGGCCCGGTGGTCGCCGGCCCGGTGGTCGTCGGTGTGCGGGTCGTCGCGCACCCGGATCCGGACCACGTGGCGGCCCTGCCGGACATGTTCGGCGACCCGCTCCGACCAGACCGGCCACGATCGCGGAGCGGCTGCCGCGTGCTCGACCGAGTAGGACGGTTGCAACTCCAGCCGGTACGCGGTGTGCGTGAATCGGGCCAGCTGTTCGTGGAACTCGTCGTCGGTCAACACCTGTCAGACGATCTCATGCGGTCGGGGTCTTACCGGCCATCCAGCAGGTGGAAGCGCCGGAAGTCGTTCTCCACGGGGATACCCCGAGGCGCACCCGCGTACCGGCTGGATCACGTCGTGGCCGTGCATGCGCGCTCGTTCGGGCTCGTTCGGCCGGAAGGTGGCCGTTGTCAGCCGCGGTCGGTGCGGTGCGCGATCCAGACGTTCGGCTCACGGTAGACGGCCGTACCAGCCCTGCGGTCCACGACCAGGGGCACGAGGCCGTCGGGGATGACGTACTCGCCGCCCGCGGGCAGGGACAGCTCCGTCCACTCCTGCCATTGCGCGATGCTGCCGGTCACGGTCATCGAGGGGTACGCGATGCCGATCTGCACGCCGCCCAGGCGCAGGTGCAACCGCAGCCACGGGTCGAAGATCTGCCCGTCGTCGGTGCGCCAGGTCAGGTACTTCACCATCGGGGTGAGCGGGTACCGGCTCTTGAGCACGGGCCGGATCGGGGCGATCAGCGCGGAGGCGCCGCTGGCGGCGGCTGACCGTTTCAGGGCCTCGATCATGCCGCTGGCCAGCCCGCGGCCGGTCGCGCTCGGCGACAGGGTGATCGACAGCGCCGACACCGCGTTCGGGATCCCGCCGCGGTCGATCAGTTCGGCGCCCGCGTTGATCGCGCCGTCCCATCCGGCCGGCAGCCCGTCCACGGTCCGGTCCCACTGCAACGGCACGGACAGTCCGACGCCGTGCACGTTGTCGTAGGAGTCGACCAGCAGGATCTGGTGCTGCGGGATCGTCATCAGCATCCGGACCAGATCGACGTCGTGCCCCGGGCGACCGGCGAGCATGAACGTCGGCCAGCGTGAGGTGATGACGTCGTGCATTCCGCCCGCCAGGTCGGGCCGTTCGGCGATGGTGACGGTACGCAGCCCGAGCGCCTCGCCGCGGTGGACGGCGTGCGCGGGGCGGACCTGGAGCGTGGTCATGCGGCGCCTCCGAAACGTGCGGCGCCGCTGAACGCCGCCGCGTGGTACGTGGTGAGCCGGACGGCCGTACCCTCGTCGTGCTGGACCGGGTGCTTCTCGACCCGCTTGTCCGCCGGCTTCCCGGCGAAGCCCTCGGCCTCGACGGTCACCGTCATCGCGCAACCCCCGCCCACGGGGCGGTCTCGTATGCGGCGAGGACCATCGAGCAGACCGGCTCACCGGTGCAGACGGCGCCGTTGAGCACCCACTCACCGGTGGTGAACTCGTCCTCGTGGCCGCGGACCAGGTCACGCAGGCTGGTGCGGATGGCGTTCTCGACGAAGTACTCGCTGGTGCCCTCGTGCTCGACGAAGAGGCCGCCCCGGCCGTCGAGGCGCTGCACCCAGCCGACGCCGGCCCAGGCCTGCTCACCGATCTCGGTGGCGCGCTGCTCGGCGTAGACGCAGTAGAGACGGTCGCCCCACTGGCCGGAGGGGACTGTGGCCTTGCCGGTGGCGTCGACGCTGGTGTTCGGCGGGACGACGCTGGAGAGGCGGATGAGGTTGTAGTGGCCGAGGTCCAGGGCGACGAGTGCCTCGTGGAAGGCCGAGAGGGTGGTTCCGCCGGTGCCGGTGGCACGCAGGACGGGGATGCTGTCGTACACGGCAGACGTGATCATGGCCGGGAGCTCCGATCGGCGTGCCGGTGCTGGGGAACACCGGAGACGGGGATCGCCGGGTCCGACCGGGGCCGCGGAGCTCCCGTACGGCTGGCAGCCGTACGGGGCCTGGATGGAGGGCACGCGCCCTACTCCGCGTCCCCGGCAGGGGACCTCGGACAAGAGCGCGTGGATTCGCCTCTAGCTCCCCGTCAGGCCAAGGGCGACCATGTTGCCTGACGGATCTCAGCTCGCTCATCGGATCGCTCGGTGCGCTCCGACATGAACAAGAATGCCGGTCGCCGACACACTCGCACTACCCCCGAACGGGTGAATCGGGCTAGACGCGCGAATGACATGTAGCTGACTTACCCGCTAGAAACGGGCAGCGTGTGCGAAGGGAGCAGAACAACCGACGCCCCGCCCCGCTTTGCCCGAATTACCACGATAAAACCGCATGTTCTGCCAGGGTGCCAGGCATGAAGCTGACCCACCCTTCCCTGAACGCCGGCCTCGCCGTCGTCGTCAGCATCGTGACCCTGCCCATCCCGACCACCGCCGCCACGGCGGCACCGCCCGCGCTCCCCGCGCCGGTCGGCGGCCCCGCGACCGTCGAGACGCCCTCAACCGTGCGGACCATTCCGCTACACCCCCCGCAGGGACGTGCGCTCTCGCGCGCCGAGAGCGCGAGCACGATCGCCGAGGTGCCCCCAGGCGCGACGGCACCGTTCAGCATGCTCGGCGTGACCTGGGCTGACGCGCACCGCCCGCTGGGCGCTACCGCGCAGGTCCGGACGAGATCCGTCGCCACCGGCGCCTGGTCCGCCTGGCGCACCCTCGACACCGACGACGAGTCCGGGGACGGGGACGAGGAGAACGCCCGTTCCGTCCGCGGCAGCACCGACCCGCTCTGGGTCGGCACCTCGAACGGCATCGCCGTCCGGGTCGTATCCGCCTCCGGCGCGGTCGCCGCGGGGCCGCCCGCCGGACTACGGGTCGATCTCATCGACCCCGGTACGGCGAAACCCGGCACCGAGACCGAGACGCCCGCCATCTCCTCACGGGCCGAATCCGCCGGCACCGCCTTCCCCCGGCCGCCGCTGCGGGTCGTGACCCGGGCCGCGTGGGGCGCCAACGAGTCGATCGTCAAGGGCACCACCCAGTACACCGGCAGCGTGCAGGCTCTCTTCGTGCACCACTCCGCCGGGAGCAACTCGTACAGCTGCTCCGAGTCTCCCGCGCTGCTGCGCGGCATCCAGGCGTACCACGTGCACAGCAAGGGATGGAACGACATCGGCTACAACTTCCTGGTCGACAAGTGCGGCACCCTGTACGAGGGCCGCCGCGGCGGCATCACCAGGCCGGTCCTCGGCGCCCACACGTACGGCTTCAACACCGACAGCGCGGGGATCGCCGTACTGGGCAACTACGCGTCGATCGGCGTGCCCGCGGTCACGCGGATCGCCATCGCGCAGGTCGCCGCGTACAAGATGAGCATGTACGGGGTCTACCCGGGCGGGCGGGTCACCCTGACCGCCGGGGTGACCGCCAAGTTCCCCCGCGGCACGAGGGTGTCGATGGCCCGGATCTCCGGGCACCGCGACGCCGTGCAGACCGAGTGCCCCGGCAACTCGCTCTACGCCCAGATTCCGTCGATCCGGGCGCTGGCGTCCGGCCCGACCAGTGGCCTCGCCCTGAGCGGCCTCGCCGGCGCGGTGCACCGCGGCACCGCCTGGCACACCCGGAGCGCGGCGAAGCTCAGCTGGAGCGTGAACACGCCGAGCGCGCTGCTGCGCGGCTTCCAGGTCGTCGTCGACGGCAGGATCGTCGGGGCGTCGTCGCGGTACGGCCGGTCCACCACGCTCGCCCTGAACGAGGGACGGCACACCGTGCAGGTCCGCGCGTTCCACCTGGCCGGGTCGATCGCCATCACACCGGCGGCCGTCCTCGTCGTCGACCGGACCGCACCGACGTTCCCGGTCGCGCCGGACCTGGCGCTGCGCACCGGGACCGTGGGAGCGACGGTGCCGGTGACGCTCGGCTGGCGGGCCGCGGACCGCTGGGGACTGTCCGGACAGGCGGTGGGCGGACCCCGTACCGCCGGATTGTCCGGCTCCGCGACCCGGTTGTACACGACCGCGCCGACCGGCGCGGCCACCTGGACCGTGCGGGCCGCGGACCCGGTGCGCAACGTGGGCAGCCGCTCCGTGACCAGGACCGCGACGGTCACCTCCGAGATGGCGGCGACCGCGACCGGCGCCTGGGGCCGGTACGCCTCCCCGGCCTACCTCGGCGGCGTGGCCCGGTTGTCGTCCACGGCGGGCGCCAGGCTCACCTGGACCATGACCGGCCGGTCCGCGGCCGTGGTGGCGTCCCGCACACCCGCCTCCGGCCAACTGCGGGTCAGCGTCGACGGATCCGTCATCGGCACGCTCGATCTGCGGGCCAGCCGGTTCACCCACCGGCAGATCGTCTGGAGCCGGTACTTCGGCCGCACCGGCACGCACACCGTGCAGCTGGAGGTCGTGGGGACCGCGGGCCGTCCCGCGGTCGCGGTGGACGGCTTCGTCGCGATCGGTTGAGGAAGCCCCCGGGGAGGGCCACACGCGTCCCAGCCGGGTACGGAACACTGTCCACTCGTGAAGATCGACCGGTATACCCTGGCCGCGGTCATCCTCGGCGCCCTCGGGCTCGGCTGGCGGCTCATCCTCACCGCGGTCACCGCCCCACCCACGAACAGCGACGAGGCGATCATGGGTCTCGTCTCGCTGCACATCGCGCAGGGCCGGGAGCTCCCGACGTACTTCTACGGCCAGCACTACATGGGCACCATCGAGGCGTACGCGGCCGCGCCCTTCGTGAAGCTGCTCGGCCCGACGGTGACCGCCCTGCGGATCCCGTCGCTGCTGTTCTACGTCGCGTTCCTGGTGCTGATGTTCCTGCTGGTCCGGCGGATCTACTCGCCCGGTCTCGCGGTGCTCGTGACCGGGCTGTTCGCGCTCGGCTCCGACCGGATCGTCAAGAACCAGCTGATGGCGATCGGCGGCTACCCGGAGACCCCGCCGATGGTCGCGGGCCTGTTCCTCGTCACGTGCGCGCTGATCACCCGCCGCTGGGACCGCTGGTGGGCGTACGGCGGGTGGGGCCTGACCTTCGGGCTCGTCACCTGGAACCATTGGCTGCCCGCGCCGTACCTGGCCGGGGCTCTGGTCCTGCTGATCGCCGCCCGGGTCGGCGACCGCCGGGCGTGGCTCACCGTCGGGGCCGGGTTCGTCCTAGGGGCGCTACCGCTGCTCGTCGACAACGTACGGGCCTGGCCGCGGCACTCCCTCGCCGAGTTCATCGGGCTCAACATCGGTATCGGTGATGCGACGGTGGCTGCCCGGCTCGTGGGCGGCGCCTGGCTGGGCCTGCCGCTCGGCATGGGCCTGTGCCCACCGAACGAGTGCGCGGGCTGGAACCTCTGGTGGGGTCCGGTCGTGGTGATCCTCCTGCTGGCGGCGGTCGCGTTGAGCGCCCGCCCGACGTTCCGGCGCGGGGCGAACCCGCGGTGGGCGGTGGAGGCCATCCGGTTCACGCTCGCCACCGCGGGCCTGGTGAGCCTGCTCAGCTACGTGCGGAGCCCGTCCGCGGGGCTCACGGCGGTGGAGAGTTCCCGCTACCTGTCCGTCCTGGCGTTGTCGCTGCCGGGGGCGCTGTGGCCCCTGTGGCGGCTGATCAGCCGGGCCGACCCGGTCGGTGCGCCGTGGGCTCGTACCGTCCGGGCCCTCGCAGCGGTGCCGGTAGCGGCCCTGGCTGCGGCGATGCTGGCGGCGACCGTGCTCGCGGCGGCGCATCTGCCGGCGTACCGGGAAGAGGTGGTGGCCCAGCGGACGCTCCTCGCCGGGCTGGAGAACGCCCGCCTCACCTATGTGCACACCCCGTACTGGACCTGCTACTGGCTGATCTACTTCAGTGAGGAGCGGATCACCTGCGGTGTCCTCGGCGACGACGGTGAACGCGGCCACAACAGGCTGTCCCGGTACTGGCACGACGACCCGCAGGCCGTCGTCGCCCCGATCGGCTCCCCGCTCGACGGGATCCTGTCTCGGAAGCACCCGGCGCCATGGGTGATCGGCCGCTATCACGTCTACCCGGCCACGACGACCGGCACGTGAGGGCGGGCCCGCAGCCCAGACACGTGGCGTTGCCGCGCGGACCGGGGCCGCGGCCGGGGTGGTGGATCAGCCGTCGTCGCTGGCGAAATTCCAGGTGAACGCCACGAACAGGGCTTCGTCTCCCCCGCCGGCCCGCCGGTAGGTGGCCAGCGCGGCGACATTCTCCGGCTCGGTGCCGACCCACATCCCGTAACACCCCAGCGACCGGGCCAGGTCCGCGAGCGCCCGGACCAGCGCCACGGCGACGCCCTGCCGCCGCGCGTCCGGCGCCACGGAAAGCTCGTAGAGGAACATCTCGGTGCCCTTGTCGGGATGGGTGGTCTCCACCCCGGACACCATGCCCACCGGCACCCCCGCGTCGTCGTACGCGTAGAGAAGGTGGTGCAGCGGGTCGTCGAGGAACCGGCGGGTCGCCTCGATGGTGGGCGGCGAATCGTACAGGAGGGCCCCCGCCAGGACGGCGGCCGCGTCGGTCACCGGCTCGATCCGCATCTCCGCACGCTACCGGCGGAAACTCCTCAGCACGAGCGCCACGGCGCCGAACTCGAATAGCGCAGGGATCGGCACCGCCCACGGTCACGGACGACCGCTTCATATCGTCTGGAAGGAACCCCTGTGCCTGCCGTTCTCATCGTCGACGACGACGCGGACCACCGCGAGTTGCTCGCCATGCTGCTCAGCCGCAACGGCTACGACGTTCTCCAGGCCTGCGACACCCAGGACGCCCGCGACCGGATCGCCGTCGGCGACGTCGACGCCGCCCTGCTCGACGTACGGCTGCCCGGTGAGTCGGGCATCGAACTCTGCGCCGCGCTGCGCGACGACCCGCGAACCGAGCATCTGCCGATCATGCTGGTCAGCGCGGACGCCCAGGACCAGCGGATCAGCGCGGGCCTGGCCGCGGGGGCCAACGATTACCTGCTCAAGCCGTTCCACCGCAGCGAGCTGATCGTCCGCCTGGACTCGATGATCAGCCGTGCCAGGATCGCACCGTCACACGCCGCCCGCCTGGCCGCCCGTGCGACCGCCGTCCTGATCCCGGACCCGGTCGCCGCCGCCCCGGTCCGCCGACTCGCCTGAGGCGAAGCCGACGTGGCCGGAGCTCGCCGACCGGGGCAGGAACGGGGCGGTGGCGGGAACCGGTCACGGCCGCCGTAGAACAGCCGCCCGCCACGGCTGCAGGAGCAGCGGCCCGCCGTCCAGGACGGGCGCCGGGCCGTTGGCCAGTACGGTCTCCGCGCCGATCCAGCCGTTGTCGAGCGGGTACGGGGCCCGGGCGGCCGTTCCCGAGAGGTTCGCCAGCACGAGGAACTCCTCGCCGTGCCACCGCCGCACGTAGGCATAGATCTGTTCGTGGTCGGGCAGCAGCATCACGAAGTCGCCGTGCACGAGGGCGGGTTCGGCGCGGCGCAGCGCGATCATCCGGCGGTAGTAGTGGAACACCGAGCCGGGGTCGCGCCGGGCGGCGGCCGCGTTCACCCGGTCATGGTTCGGGTTGACGGCGATCCAGGGCGTGCCGGTGGTGAACCCGCCGTGCGCGGAGTCGTCCCACTGCATCGGCGTACGGGCGTTGTCGCGGCTGCGGGCGCGCAGGACGCGGAGGACCTCGTCCGGGTCCCGTCCCTCCACGTGCACGGCCTGGTTGTAGTTGCCGAGCGCGGAGATGTCCCGGAAGTCGTCGATCGAGGCGAACGGGGCGTTGGTCATCCCCAGTTCCTCACCCTGGTAGATGTACGGCGTCCCGCGGTGCAGGTGCAGGACCGTACCCAGGGCGGTGGCCGAGGCGACGCGGTGTGCGCCGTCGTCGCCGAACCGCGAGACGACGCGGGGCTGGTCGTGATTGTTCCAGTAGAGGCTGTTCCAGCCGGTCACGGCCAGCCCGTCCTGCCACCGGCCGAGGCAGCGCTTGAGGTCGCGCAGGTCGAGGCGGCGCAGCTGCCAGCGGTCGGCGCCGACATCGAGATCCATGTGCTCGAAGCCGAAGACCATGTCGACCTCGTGCCGGGCCGGGTCGGTGAACAACCGCGCGTCGGCGACGCTCACCCCGGGCATCTCGCCTACGGTGACCAGTTGCCCGGTGCGCCCGGCGAACACCTCCCGGTGCATCTCGGCGAGGAACTCGTGGATCCGCGGCCCCGAGACGAAGTACGGCTCCCCCTGCCCGTACGCGTCGCCGGGCATGACGACGCCGTCGGGCAGGGCGGTGTCCTTGGAGATGTAGTTGATGACGTCCATCCGGAAACCGTCGACGCCCCGGTCGAGCCACCAGCGCATCATGGCGTACACCGACTGCCGGACGTCCTCGTTCTCCCAGTTGAGGTCGGGCTGCTTGCGGGAGAAGAGGTGCAGGTAGTACTCGCCGGTGGCCTCGTCGTACTCCCAGGCGGGCCCCCCGAACGCGGATCCCCAGTTGGTCGGTTCGGCGCCCGGCGTGCCGGGGACCGTTCCGGGCCGGGCGGGCCGCCACCAGTACCAGTCGCGCATCCGGGAGCCGGGTCCCAGACGGCTGGCGGCGAACCACGGGTGCTGGTCGGAGGTGTGGTTGACGACCAGGTCCATGACGAGCTTCATGCCGCGCGCGTGCAGCGCGGCGAGGAGTTCGTCGACGTCGCGCAGGGTGCCGAAGAGCGGGTCGATGTCCTGGTAGTCGCTGATGTCGTAGCCGTTGTCGTCCTGCGGGGACGGGTAGACGGGCGACAGCCAGAGCACGTCGACGCCGAGTTCGGTGAGGTGGTCCAGGTGCGCGGTGATGCCCTTCAGGTCACCGACTCCGTCGCCGTCGGAGTCGGCGAAGCTGCGCGGATAGACCTGGTAGACCACCGCGTCCCGCCACCACGGGGCATCAACGGGGAGGTCGACCGGGGTCGTCATTCCAGCACCTGAACGAGGCATAATGCCCATAATGACGTAATGATCACGTTACGTACGGTCGTTCGCCGATGAAGGTCGCCATGCTCGGGCCGGTCGCCTGGCGTACCCCGCCGCGGCACTACGGCCCATGGGAGTTGATCACCAGCCTGCTCACCGAGGGTCTGGTCGCGCGGGGCGTCGAGGTGACCCTGTTCGCCACGCTCGACTCGCAGACCACGGCGGAGCTGGACGGCGTCTGTCCCGCCGGCTACGAGGAGGACCGTTCCCTGGACGGCCGGGTCTACGAGGCCCTGCACGTAGCGCACGCGCTCCGCCGCTCCGGCGAGTTCGACCTGGTACACAACCATCTCGACTGGCTACCGCTCGCCTTCGCGGAGCACTGCGACTCGCCCCTGCTCACGACGGTGCACGGGTTCTCCGGCCGCAACATCGTGCCGGCGTACCAGAGGGCCAAGTCGTCGTACGTGTCGATCTCCGACGCCGACCGTACGCCCGAGCTGGACTACCTGGCGACCGTCTACCACGGCGTGGACCTGTCCGCGCTCCCGGCCGACCCCGTCGGCGGGGACGACCTGGTCTGCTTCGGCAGGATCCACCCGGACAAGGGGACGGACCTGGCGATCGACATCGCCGAACGGGCCGGGCGGCGGCTGATCCTGTGCGGGATCGTCCAGGACGCGGCGTTCCACGCGGAGAAGATCGCCCCGCGCATCGACGGCGACCGGGTCGTCTATCTCGGGTCGGTCGGCCCGCAGGACCGGGCGCGGATCCTCGGTTCGAGTCACGCGCTGCTGCACCCGATCCGGTTCGCCGAACCGTTCGGGCTCTCCGTCGTCGAGTCCATGGCCTGCGGAACGCCCGTTGTGGCGTACCCCAGGGGCTCGATGCCGGAGGTCGTCGACGAGGGCGTGACGGGCCGGTTGGTAGCCGGTGTCGACGCCGCGGTGGCGGCCGTGGAAACCATCGGCCGGCTGGACCGGGAGCGCTGCGCCGCGACGGCCCGCGCCCGGTTCGGGGCGGATCGCATGGTGGAGGACTACCTGAGGGTCTATCGCGAACTCCTCCGCTGAAGCGCGGCGTATTGGTATCGTCGAAAGGCGAAAAACCGTCAAATACCGATAAAAGGTATAACGGTTCAGTCAGTGAGGACGCCGGCTAACAGGACCCAGTCGGCATCGTGCTGCGGGGAGGCAGCCTCCGAAGAGGAAGGCAACGAATGTCAGCCACGTACGGCTTTCTGAGCACCCACCCGCCGACCCAGTGCGGGTTGGCCACCTTCAACGCCGCTCTCGCCGCTCAGCTCACAGCTGGCGGCAGTGGGAGCGGCGTGGTCCGCCTGGCCGACGGCGCCGACGACACAGCGCCGGCGGGCCCCGTACGGTCGGCACTTCCGATCGTGCACACCTGGCGTACGGACAGGCCGAACGGATGGCGGGCCGCAGCCTCGGCGCTCAACCGCTTCGACGTGGCCGTCGTCCAGCACGAGTACGGCATCTACCCCGGCCTCGACGGTCAGGACGTGCTGCCGGTGCTGCGCAACGTCAAGGTTCCGACCATCGTCGTCCTGCACACCGTGCTCACCACGCCCAGCCCGCGTCAGCAGGCGCTGCTGGAGCAGATCGTCGCCGCGGCCGACGCCGTCGTCACGATGACCGACACCGCCCGGAACCGGCTCACCACCGGCTACCGGGTCGAGCCGCGCAAGGTGCACGTGATCCCGCACGGCGCCGTCAGCCACACCAGCGCACCCGCCGACCGGCAGGACCGCCCACACTTGCTCACCTGGGGTCTGCTCGGCCCCGGCAAGGGCATCGAGTGGGCGCTGCGCTCGATGGCGCACCTCAAGGACCTGGACCCCGCTCCGATGTACACCATCGCCGGGCGTACCCACCCGAAGGTGCTCACCAGCAGCGGTGACGTGTACCGGGACGGGCTGCATAAGCTCGCCGCCGACCTCGGCGTCAGCTCATCCGTCCGGCACCTGGACTCCTACATGGACCAGGCCTCGCTGAGCCGGCTCATCCGCTCCGCCGACGTGGTCGTGCTGCCGTACGACTCGACCGAGCAGGTCACGTCCGGGGTGCTCATCGAGGCGGTCGGCGCCGGGATCCCGGTGGTGGCGACGCGCTTCCCGCACGCCGTGGAACTGCTCACCGACGGGCCGGGGCTGCTCGTACCCCATCAGGACCCGCAGGCGCTCGCAGACGCGGTACGCCGCGTGCTGACGGACGCCAAACTGGCGGCGAGCCTGTCGGCACGAACCGACGCGCCGACGCTGCGCTGGCCGGCCGTGGCCGCCCGGTACGCCATGGTCGCCGAGCGGCTACTGCGCGAACAGACGCCCGCCGTGGCGTCGGTCCCCGCGTGACCGCTACCCAGTCCACCATCGCGCCGGCGCGCCGGTCCGCGCCGGCGCCGATGTGGACGCACCTGCAACGGATGACCGACGACACCGCCCTGTTCGAGCACGCCCGGCACTCGATCCCGCGTCGCGAACACGGCTACTGCGTCGACGACGTCGGCCGCGGCCTGCTCGTGGTGAGCCGCGAACCCGACCCCGGCGACGACCTGCTGAGGATGGCCGACACCTACCTCGGCTTCCTCAACCACGCCCAGGGCGAGGACGGCGGCTTCCGTAACCGGATGGGCCTGGACCGGCGCTGGAACGACGAACCCGGCACCGGCGACTGGTGGGGCCGCGCGCTCTGGGGTCTCGGGACCGCGGCGGCGCGCAACGCCGCACCGTGGATCCGCGAGGAGTCCCTCGTCACGTTCACCCAGGGCGCCCGCCGGCGGTCCGAATGGCCGCGGGCGATGGCGGTCGCGGGGCTGGGCGCCGCCGAGGTGCTCCGGACCGTCCCCGACCACGCGGAGGCGGCCGCGCTGCTCGCCGACGCGGCCACCATGGTCGGTACGCCCGGCGACGATTCCCTGTGGGTCTGGCCGGAGCGCATCCTGACGTACGCGAACGCGGCCCTGGCCGAGGTCGTCATCGCCGCCGGGGACCTGCTCGGCCGCCCCGACCTGCTCGACCGCGGCCTGCGGATGCTGCACTGGCTGTGTGAGCTGCAGACCCGGGCCGAGGGCCACCTGTCGATGATCCCGGTGGCCGGGCTGCGCCCGGGGGTGCCCCGGGAGGTGTACGACCAGCAGCCGATCGAGGTCGCTCACCTCGCCGACGCCTGCGCCACCGCCGCGGCGGCCAGCGGGGACCCGTACTGGACCGACATGATCGGGCGGTGCGTCGGCTGGTTCCTCGGCGAGAACGACCGCGGCGTGCCCATGTACGACGCCCATTCGGGTGGCGGTTTCGACGGACTCACCCCGGTCGGGCCTAATGTGAACCAGGGAGCCGAATCCACCATCGCGCTCGTCGTCACACTCCAGCACGCACGGACGCTGGCCGGCGGCGGCCAGAGCCACGAACCGGGCGGTGCACTGTGACCCAGCCGTTCACGACGCGATTCGACCGGAACCTGGTCGCCGACCCCCGCCGGGTCGTCATCAAACTGTTCGTCCCCGGCGAAGACGGGTCGGGAACCCAGAACCGGACCTCCAGCCTCATCGAACGGATCACCCGCCTCGATGAGCACGACGTCAACCTGCTGCTCGACGACACGCTCAAGCGGTTCACCGGGCGGCACCACGACATCCTGAGCACCTTCCAGCACCACTACGAACTGGTCGCCCACCGGGTGCCGGCCGGCGTCGAGCTGTCCCCCACCCGCCGGACGCTGATCGGCGCGTACTTCAGCCATGAGTTCTCCGTCGAGGCCGCGGCGCTGTGCAACCCGTCGATGGTGGAGCACCCGGACCAGTCCGACGTCGAACCCGGCCAGCTGCGGGTGGCGATCAGTCTGCGGCAGATCGGCGAGGGCCACATCTCATCGATCGGCTTCACCAGCGCGGTCCTCGGCCCCGGCACCGAGATGTTCCTCGAAGACCGGACCGGGCCGCTGATGATCGGGCAGCGTACCGGGGCCCGGCACCGCCGGGACCACCTCGCCGCCGGCCTGGCCGAGGAGGAACTGGACAACGAACTCGCCGCCACCGTGGTGAGCTCGCTGCCGGACACGTTCGACGACGCTGACGTCGAGGACGTCATGGGGCACCTGCCCACCGAACTCATGGGACGGCGTACCACCCAGGAGACGCTGGAGCACATCCGGCGCATCATCGCGACCGACTACGCGGTCACGTTCCCGGCGAACGTACCGCTGCACCAGCGGGTCCTCTGGCCGGCCACCTCGATGGAGAGCAAGGGCATGGAGGACGCCCGGTTCGTGCTCGTGCACGAGGAGGACGGGCGGATGGCGTACCAGGCCACCTACACCGCGTACGACGGCAGGCACATCGGTGGCCGGATGCTCTCCACCCGGGACCTTCGGCACTTCGAGGTGACCGCCCTGCGCGGGCCGGCCGCCTTGAACAAGGGCATGGCGCTGTTCCCGCGCCCGGTCGGCGGACGCCATCTGGCGCTGTGCCGCTCCGACGGTGAGACCACCGGACTGAGCACCCGCGACGAGAACTCCCAGTGGGCGGTGCCTGTGCCGCTGCACAGGCCGCGCCGCGGCTGGGACCTGATCCAGGTCGGCAACTGCGGCTCGCCACTGGAGACCGAGGCGGGATGGCTGGTGCTGACCCACGGCGTCGGCCCGATGCGCCGGTACATGATCGGGGCGATGCTGCTGGACCTGGACAAGCCGGAGCGGGTCATCGGCGAGTTGCCGTACGGCCTGCTCGAACCCAACGATCAGGAACGCGAGGGCTACGTCCCGAACGTCGTGTACTCCTGCGGCGGGCTGCTGCACGACGACCGGCTCTGGCTGCCGTACGGGGCGAGTGACGACCGGGTCGGGTTCGCCTCGTTCAGCCTCCAGGACATCCTCGACGGCATGAAACCGCTCGCCTGAGCCGGCCGTCCTGAGCCCGCACCGCGGCCTGTCGTACGTCTGTCCTCCCGGCGGACCACGGCAGGCCGCCGTCGTCGCGGGCGCGTCACCGTTGCGTCGCTTCCACGCCGAGGGCGAGGCCGCCGGCACCTGTGGTCTGCGGCTTCTCTGGCCGGTCGGCTCGTATCCACGGTGGCCGGTCAGGCGTAACGTCCTGCGTACCGGCTTTTCTCTCTGACCGCGGACGGCGCCGAGCCGCTCGGTGCGCAGGGGTGGGCGTGCGTCGCTGCCGTCGGGGACCACACGACGGAGGGAGCCCTCTGATGTCCATCCCATCGCGTCCGCGCTCCGGCGGTCATGTCGTCCGCGCGGGCGGCCTGCTGGCCACCGTGGTCCTGCTGTTCGTCGCGCCGCTGACCGGTCCGGCCGCCGTCGCCGCCCCGGCGGACGCGGCCGCGACCAGCCCGCGACCCGCCGCGGGCCGGGTACCCGGGATCGCGTCGGTCGGCGGCGGCGCGGTGACGCCCCACCTCGACGTCTTCTACCAACAGGTTGACGGACGGCTGGAGTTGGTCTCCGGAACGACCCACACGGACCTGGGCGGCGCATTGACCAGCGGCCCGGTGACGGTCACCAAGGCGCCGACGGAGTTCGTCGAGGAGTGGGTGTTCGCCCGCGGAACCGACAACGCGATCTGGTACCGGATCTTCTCCGACGGCCTGGGCGAGTGGCTGGCGTGGCAGAAGCTCGGCGGCCAGAGTCTCGGCGCGCCGGGAGCGACCTGCGTCGGGGACGGCTTCGGGCCGGTGATCGTCTATGCCCGCGGCCTGGACGGCGCGCTGTGGCGCAAGCCGGTGGGCGGCGCGTGGAGCAGCCTGGGCGGCGCGCTGGCGTCCGACCCGTCCGCGTTGTCGCCGTACGGCGGCGGCTGCCCGACGCGGGAGGACGTCTTCGCCCTCGGCACGGACCTCGCTGTCTGGGAGCGGGTCGGCGGGGCCTGGCAACGGGTCGGCGGCCGATCCGCGGTGGCGCCCGCGGCGGTGCAACTGACCGGCGGCGAGACGAACCTGTTCGTCCGGGGCACCGACAACGCCCTCTGGATGAACACCCGCCCGTCCGGGTCGACCAGCTGGGCGGGCTGGCAGCGGATCGGCGGGGTCCTCACCTCGGCGCCCGCCGCCACGGCCCTGCGGACCGCACCGCAGACCCGGGTCGTCCTCGTCCTCGGCAGCGACGGCAACCTGTGGCAGGCGCGCAACAGGGTCGGCACGTCGACCTGGACGTGGACCCAGGCCCCGTAACCGGCGACGCCGGGCGCAGGCAGGTCCGGCACCCCGGCGGTACGGTGACCCGGTGCCAGAATCGAACCTGCTCACCCGCCTCCGCGCCGCCCTCGTTCCCGCCATGCGTGCCCGCGACGGCGCCACCGTGGTGGCCGTCCGCTCCGCGCTGGCCGCCATCGCGAACGCCGAAGCCCTCCCACCGACGGACCGCCCCAGCTCGGCCGCCGCCATCGGCTCGGGGCTGGACGTCGGCGTGGGCGCCACCGAGATGCCCCGCCGCGACCTGTCGGATACCGACATAGCGGAGATCATCCGGACGGAGGCTTCCGATCGCCACGCCGCCGCCGACGAGTACGCCCACCTCGGCCGCCCCGACGAGGCGATCCGGTTGCGCGCCGAGGCCGCCGTCCTCCTACACATCCTCGGCGGCTGACGGCTCAGCCACCCGGGCGACGGCACCGGTTCGAGCGTCGTTCAGCGTTCCCGCAGCGGCAGCCGTGCCGTGAACCAGGTGTCGCCGGGCTTCGAGCGCAGGCTGAGGTCGCCGCGGTGGCGGTTCACCACGATCCGGTACGAGATGTCGAGGCCGAGACCTGTCCCCGCACCCACCGGCTTCGTGGTGAAGAAGGGCTCGAAGACGCGGGTACGCAGGTCCTCCGGCACCCCCGGCCCGGTGTCACCGACCTCGACGAGGATGGCGTCGCCGTCCAGGGACGTGCGGATCGTGAGCGTGCCGTGGCCGTCCATCGCCTGCACGGCGTTGTCCACCAGGTTGGTCCAGACCTGGTTGAGCTCGCCGGGGTGCGCGGGGATCTGCGGGAGGTCGCGGTCGTACTCCTTGACGACTGTGATCTCCTTCCCGATCTTGTGGGTCAGCATGACGAGGGTGCTGTCCAGCCCCGCGTGCACGTCGATCCACTGGTACGCGGCCCTGTCCAGCTGCGAGTACTGCTTCGCCGCCGCGATCAGGGACGACACCCGGCCCGTGGCGTCCTCGATGTCGGTCATCAGCTGCTCGGTCTCGAGCGCGTACCCCAGCCAGTGCATGGTCTGGTCGAACAGGCCGTCGTCGACGTTCGCCGCGATGTCGGACAGGCACTCGACGTCGATGCCACCCTGGACGAGGATCGGGACGAGGTTCCACGTACCCGTGACGTTGTGTTCGTCGAGCCACTCCCCCAGCTCGTCCTCGCGGTCGCTGGCCTCCAGCGCACTGAGCTCCGGCGCCTTCGCGGCGCGTTCGATGATCGCCTCCTGAAGGCCCGTCAGGGCCTGGAGCTGGGCCGGGTCGATCCGGCCGTCGGCGATCATGCCGAGCTTGTGCCGCATGCCCGCGACCCGCTGGCGCAACGCCCCGGTCGCGCGCACGGCGGCGGCCGCGGGGTTGTTGAGCTCGTGCATGAGCCCGGCGGAGAGCGCGCCCAGCGCGGTGAGCCGCTGCCGTTCCCCGACCAGCGCCTGCGAGCTGCGCATCCCGTAGAACAGGCCTTCGAGCAGGTGAATGGCCATCGGGAACCACTCGCGGATCATCGTGCCGAACGTCTCGGCCGGCATCACGAAGAACGTGGAGTCCTCGATCGCGCGCATCGTCGCGGTATACGTGCGCGCCGGTCCACTCTCCTCGTTCAGGTACGCCTGGGTCGCACCCATGTAGACGCCGCGCTGGTGGGAGCGGACCGTCTCGACCTCGTCCTGCCCGACTCGCCGCGACAGCGCCAGGGCGCCCTCCAGCAGCACGAAGAACGTCGTCGCCGGATCCCCCTCGGTGAAGATCGTCGTGCCCGCCGGATACGACACCGTGTCGCCCTGATCGGCGAGCCACCGCAACTGTTCGTCGCTGAGCGACTCGAAGAGGAACAGAGCCTTGAGCTGCTCCGGTCCGACGCTGGTCATGGCGCCTCCAGATACCGGTGGACGAGGGTGACCGCCATCGCGCCCTCGCCGACGGCGGACGCCACCCGCTTCACCGAGTTGGCCCGTACGTCGCCCGCGACGAAGATGCCGGGAACGCTGCTCTCCAGGTAGAACGGATCCCGGTCCCGATCCCATCCCGCCGGCCGCTTGCCGCCGACAAGCAGATCCGGGCCGGTGACGATGAACCCGCGCTCGTCACGGGCCACAGTGTCGCCCAGCCAGTCCGTCCGGGGTTCCGCCCCGATGAACACGAACATCGAGCCGCACGGCACCGTTGTCTGCGTACCGTCCTTGCCGTCGCAGAGGGTCACCTCGGCGAGGTGCTCGCCGCCGTGCGCCCCGATCACCCGGGTCCGCGTCCGCACCAGGATGTTCCCGATCGCGGTGAGCTGCTGGATCAGGTAGGACGACATCGACGCCTCCAGCGAGTCGCCGCGCACCACCAGCGTCACCGTGCGGGCGTACCGGGAGAAGAAGAGCGCAGCCTGTCCCGCGGAGTTGGCGCCGCCGACGATGTAGATGTCCGCGTCGGCGCACGCGGGGCCCTCGGTGGACGCCGAGCCGTAGTAGACGCCGCGCCCGGTCAGGTCGGCAACGCCGTCGGCTTCGAGCGGCCGGTACGCCACCCCGGTCGCCAGGATCACCGTGTGCGCGGAGATCTCCCCGCCGTCGGCGAACCGCAGCACCTTCGACGAGCCGCGTACGTCCAGCCCGACGACGTCGCGCGTCGTCAGCAGCTCCGCATCGAACTTGCCCGCCTGCCGGCGCGCCCGTTCTGTCAGCTGGGCGCCGGAGACGCCGTCGGGGAAGCCCAGGTAGTTCTCGATGCGCGACGACTGTCCGGCCTGCCCGCCGATCGCCCGTTTCTCGACCAGGACAGTCTTGAGGCCCTCGGACGCGCCGTACACCGCGGCGCCGAGCCCGGCCGGGCCGCCGCCGACGATGACGAGGTCGTAGAAGTCGCGGCCGGGCGCCGTGGAGAGCCCTACCGCGGCGGCGACCTCCTGGTTCGTCGGCTGGGCCAGCGCCGTACCGTCGGCTGTCACCAGTAGCGGGATCGACTCCGGCCCGCGGCCCGCCGCCTCCAGCAGGCGGCGGCCCTCGGGCTCGTCCGCCCCGAACCAGCGGTACGGCACCAGGTTGCAGGCCAGGAAGTCGCGCACCTTGAACGACGGCACACTCCACCGGTGGCCGACGACCCGGATGTCCTCGACCTCACGGTCGCCGGTCTCCTCCCAGGCCTCCAGCAGAGCGTCGATGACCGGGTAGAGCTTCTCCTCCGGCGGGTCCCACGGCTTGAGCAGGTAGTGGTCCACGTCCACCACGTTGATCGCGGCGATCGCCGCGTCGGTGTCCGCGTACGCCGTGAGCAGGGCCCGGCGGGCCCGCGGGAACAGGTCCATCGCGGCTTCCAGGAACTCGATGCCGTTCATCTGCGGCATCCGGTAATCGGCGAGCAGGACGGCGACCCGTCCTCCGCGCAACTTCAGTTCCCTGAGGAGGCCGAGGCCCTCCGGCGCCGAGGAGGCGCGCAGGATGCGGTGCGTCTCGCCGTACTTGCGGCGCAGATCACGGGCGACTGCGCGGGAGACCGCGGGGTCGTCGTCGACGGTCAGGACGGCCGGGCGGCCCATCGTCACTGTCCTCCCACTGCCGGCGCCAGGAGATCGGCGTTCTCGGGGTGGCGTTCCAGGTAGCCCGTCACGAACGGGCAGGTCACCGTGAGCCGGTCACCCCGGGACCGGATCGCCCGCAACGCGCCGTCGGCGAGCCGGCCCGCCAGCCCCCGCCCTTCGTACGTCTGGTCGATCTCGGTGTGCTGCAGCTCGACGGTGCCGCCGCGGCGCCGGTAGTTCAGGAAACCCGCGACGTCCGGACCGATGCGGATCTCGTACTGGGACGCCTCGATGTTGTCCACGACGACGGCGTCGGCCGTATCCCCGGCGCCGACCTGAGCGCTGCCCGCGACCTGCAGCTTGCGCCGGGCCCGCTCGTAGAACGTGGTCCGGCCGAATCGGACGACCTGGGCTGCGCCGCGGATCGGCTCCACGCCGAGCCGGTCACCGGGGGCGACGGCACCCTGGACGATCCCGTCGACCTCCACGGCCAGCTGCCCGCTGGTCGGCAACACCTCGAGCACGAGTTCCTCGTCCGGCGACAGGATCAGCGACCGGTTGAACGACGAGTGTGCCGCGGCCGCCCCGACGATCAGCCCCTCGACCCGCGGCGACACGATCGGGCCGCCCGCCGAGAAGCTGTACGCGGTGGAACCCGTCGGTGTCGCCACGATCACGGCGTCGGCGGCGTACCGGATGAAGCTGCGGCCCTCCACCACCAGCCCGACCGCCGCGAGCCCGTCGCCCGGCGTACGGACCAGGGCGACGTCGTTGAACGCGGTCACCGCCTCACCACCCGGCAGCACCGTCCGTACGGCGGTCCGCGGCTCGACCGTGTAGTCATGCACGTCGATCGCCGACAGCGCGTCCGGCAGGTCGGCGAGGTCCACCTCGGCGAGGAAGCCGAGCCGCCCCACGTTGACCCCGAGCACCGGCGTCTTACGTCCCTCGACCAGCCGCATCGTGCGCAGCATCGTGCCGTCCCCACCGAGGCTGACCAGCAGATGCGACCGGTCCACCAGCTGGTCGACATCGACCGCCACGGCCGCGCAGTCGATCCGGCCGATCTCGTCCGGCAGACCCAGTACGGTGGCGTTCCGCTCGGCGGCCCAGCTCAGGATGGCGTCGACGGCCGGCGCACAGTCCCGGCGCGGGTGCAGCACCAGGCCGACGACGTGGATCATGCCCATGGCGCGCCCGCACGGTTCATGGCGTCCACCCTTACACGTCCCGCCGCACACGGCGAGCGCCCGCCACGGTGTCCCGGGTGCCCGGCGAGATCGTCACGGTCGGCGCCTGCCGCCGCTCGACTGTCCACGTCGTGTAGCCGACAGCTGAACCCGCGCGGCGAGGTAGTGAGTGAGTGACTCACTCAGCTATCCTCGCCAGCGTGCCGCTGCCCCCTGCCGGGCCGCCCGGGGAGGTCTGCCAACCCGGCCGGGCCCGCCCCCTGCCGCCCGACGAGCGTCGCGAGATGCTGATCGCGGCGACGCTGCCGCTCGTCGCCCAGTACGGCCCCAAGGTGACCACGAAGCAGATCGCCCAGGCCGCGGGCGTCGCCGAGGGCACCATCTTCCGGGTCTTCCCGGACAAGGAAGCCCTGGTCCGGGCCGCCGTCGAGAAGGCCCTCGACCCTGAGCCCGCGCTCGCCGCGCTCGCCGCGATCGACCGGAGCCTGCCGCTGCGGGAACGCACGACCGCGCTCATCACCGTCATCCAGCATCAGCTCGTCACCGTCTTCAACCTGCTGATCAATCTCGGCATGCACCGGCCGCCGTCGCCCGAGGAGGCGGAGATCCACCGGGCCGCTCATCAGCAGCGCGATCAGGCACTCCTCGACGCCGTTCGACCCCTGATCGAGCCGGACGCGGCAAGCTTCCGGCTGCCGGTCGGGGAGGTGATCCGGTTAATCCGGTTGCTGACATTCGCCGGATCGCATCCCCTTATCACCGACCATCAGCTGCTCAGCCCGGAAGAGATCACCGCGGTCCTGCTGGATGGCACCCGGCGCCACGACACGACGACACCGACCAACGAACACGGGGAGCACTGTTGCTGATCCGCCTCCTGCGCACTCACCTGCGCCCGTACACGGGGTTACTGACCCTCGTCGTGGTGCTGCAACTGGTGGGCACCATGGCCTCGCTCTACCTGCCCAGCCTCAATGCCGACATCATCGACAAGGGCATCACCAACGGCGACACCGGCTACATCCTGCGGGTCGGCGGCTGGATGTTGCTCATCTCCGGGCTGCAGATCGCCTGCTCGATCACCGCCGTCTACTTCGGCGCCAAGGCGGCGATGAGCTTCGGCCGCGATCTGCGCGCCGCGATCTTCCACAGGGTCGGTGGGTTCTCCAGCCGCGAGGTCGCGCTCTTCGGCGCCCCGTCGCTCATCACCCGCAACACCAACGACGTCCAGCAGGTCCAAATGCTCGTCGTGGTCACCTGCACGATGCTGGTCACCGCACCCATCATGTGCGTCGGCGGCGTGATCATGGCGCTGCGCGAGGACGTCGGCCTCTCCTGGCTGATGCTGGTCGCCGTACCCTTGATGATCCTGCTCATCGGGCTCTTCACCCGGCGGATGGTGCCTGGTTTCCGGAACCTGCAGACGCGCCTCGACGCGGTCAACCGGGTGCTGCGCGAGCAGCTCACCGGCATCCGGGTCATCCGGGCGTTCGTCCGGGAGCCGTACGAGAAAAAGCGGTTCGGCGCGGCCAACGCCGACCTGACCGACACCGCGCTTCAGCTCGGCCGGCTACAGGCGATGATCTTCCCGGTCGTCATGTTCGTGTTCAACGCATCCAGCGTGGCGGTGCTCTGGTTCGGCGCGCAGCGCATCGACAACGGTCAGATCGAGATCGGCTCACTGACCGCGTTCCTCACCTACCTGGTGCAGATCCTCATGTCGGTCATGATGGCGACGTTCATGCTGATGATGGTGCCGCGCGCGGCGGTCTGCGCCGAACGCATCACCGAGGTCCTCGACACCGACTCGTCGGTGGTCCCGGCCGAGCGGCCGGTCGCCGATCTGAGCGAGCACGGCACCGTCGAGCTGCGCGGTGTCGGCTTCCAGTACCCGGGGGCGGAGGTGCCCGTACTGCGGGACGTCTCCCTGACCGCGCGCGCCGGTCGCACCACGGCCATCATCGGCAGTACCGGAGCCGGCAAGTCCACGCTGCTCTCGCTCATCCCCCGACTGTTCGACGCGACCAGCGGAACCGTCCTCGTCGACGGGGTCGACGTACGCGACCTCGACGAGGACGCTCTGTGGGGCCGGATCGGCATCGTGCCGCAGAAGCCGTACCTCTTCTCCGGGACCGTCGCGAGCAACCTGCGCTACGGCAACCCGGACGCCACCGACGAGGAGCTCTGGCGGTACCTGGAGATCGCCCAGGCGAAGGACTTCGTCGCCGCCATGCCCCAAGGCCTCGACGCGCCGATCGCGCAGGGCGGCACGAACGTCTCCGGCGGTCAGCGCCAACGCCTCGCCATCGCGCGGGCCCTGGTGCACCGCCCGGAGGTGTACCTCTTCGACGACTCGTTCTCGGCCCTCGACCTGGGAACGGACGCCCGGCTCCGGGCGGCGCTGCGACCGGTGACCGCGGACGCCGCGGTGATCATCGTGGCGCAGCGCGTCTCCACCATCATCGACGCCGACGAGATCATCGTCCTCGAGGACGGCCGGATCGTCGGCACGGGCCGCCACGAGGAACTGCTCGCGACATGCGAGACCTACGTCGAGATCGTCGAATCACAGCAGACCGTGGGAGCAGCGGCATGACCGACACGAGCGACGGCGCCACCCCACAGAACATGCCAGCGTCTCAGAACGCGCCAGCCACACAGAACGCGCCAGCCTCACAGAACGGGACGGCGTCTCAGAACGGGGCCGCACCCCCGAACGGCGGCAAGCCCGGCGGTCCCACCCCGGCCCGCCTGCCCGCGGCAGGGCAGCGCACCGCCGGCCCGCCGTGGATGGGCGCGGGGATGCCCGCCGAGAAATCGATGACGTTCCTGCCGTCGGCGAAGCGGCTGATCGCGCGGCTGAAGCCGTACCGGGCGACGCTGCTGGCGGTCATCACGCTCGGCGTCGGCAGCGTGGCGCTGTCGGTGCTCGTGCCGAAGATCCTCGGCACGGCGACGGACATCATCTTCGCCGGCATCATCGGCAGGCGGGTCCCCGCCACAGTGACGAAGGAACAGGCCGTCGCGGCCGCACGGGCCAACGGCAACGGCACGATGGCCGACATGCTGGCGAAGATCGACTTCGTGCCGGGGGCCGGGATCGACTTCGCCGCGCTGACCCGGATCAGCGCGATCGCCGTGATCCTCTTTGTGGCGTCGAGCATGCTGTTGTGGTTGCAGGGCTACCTGCTCAACGGCGTCGTGCAGCGTTCCGTGTACCAGCTGCGCTCCGACGTACAGGAGAAGCTGCACCGGCTGCCGCTGCCGTACTTCGACGAACAGCCGCGCGGCGAACTGCTCAGCCGGGTCACCAACGACATCGACAACATCGCGTTGACTCTCCAGCAGACGCTGAGCCAGCTGCTGACGTCGCTCCTCACCGTCGTCGGCGTCGTGGCCATGATGTTCGTGATCTCGCCGTTGCTGGCGCTCATCGCGCTCGTCGCGGTGCCACTGTCGATGATCGTCACCCGGCAGATCGCGAAGCGGTCGCAGAAGCAGTTCATCGCGCAGTGGACGCACACCGGCACGCTCAACGCGCACATCGAGGAGGCGTTCAGCGGGCACGAGCTGGTCAAGGTCTTCGGCCGGCGGCGTGAGGTCGAGCAGACGTTCGCCGACCGCAATGACAAGCTCTTCGAGGCGTCGTTCGGGGCCCAGTTCGTCTCGGGAATCATCATGCCGTCGATGATGTTCATCGGGAACCTGAGCTACGTGGTGATCGCCGTCGTCGGCGGGCTCCGGGTCACCTCGGGTGCGATGTCGCTGGGCGACGTGCAGGCGTTCATCCAGTACTCCCGCCAGTTCACCCAGCCACTCACCCAGGTCGCCTCGATGGCGAACGTGCTGCAGTCCGGTGTGGCCTCGGCCGAACGGGTCTTCGACCTGCTCGACGCCGACGAGCAGAGCCCGGAACCGGCGCCCGCCCAGGCCGGCGAACCGCGCGGCCGGGTGGCGTTCGAGCACGCGGCGTTCCGCTACCAGCCCGACAAGCCGCTCATCGACGACCTGTCGCTGGTCGCCGAGCCGGGTCAGACCGTCGCCATCGTCGGGCCGACCGGGGCGGGCAAGACCACCCTGGTGAACCTGATCATGCGGTTCTACGAGCTCGACGGCGGCCGGATCACGCTCGACGGTACCGACATCACCGCATTGCGCCGCGACGAGCTGCGCTCGAGCATCGGCATGGTATTGCAGGACACCTGGCTGTTCGGCGGAACGATCCGGGACAACATCGCGTACGGGCGGCCGGACGCGACGGAGGACGAGATCCGGGCGGCAGCGACGGCCACCTACGTCGACCGGTTCGTCCACAGCCTGCCCGACGGCTACGACACGGTGATCGACGAGGAGGGCAACAACGTCAGCGCGGGCGAGAAGCAGCTGATCACGATCGCCCGGGCGTTCCTCGCCGACCCGCCGCTGCTGATCCTCGACGAGGCCACCAGCTCGGTCGACACCCGTACGGAGGTGCTGGTCCAGCACGCCATGGCGGCGTTGCGCTCCAACCGGACCAGCTTCGTCATCGCGCACCGGCTGTCCACGATCCGGGACGCGGACCTGATCCTCGTGATGGAGCAGGGCCGCATCGTGGAGCAGGGCAGCCACGAGGAACTGCTGGCGGCGGACGGGGCGTACCGGGCGCTGCACGACGCGCAGTTCACGCGGGGGGTCCTGGACGACGAGCCGGAGTCCGTTCCGGCCCGGAGCTGACCAGTCCTCGACCCGCACCGGCGGTCCACGGATCCGTCCGTGGGCCGCCGGTGTCGTACGTCTCGCACGCAGGGTGCACCATTCCGGCGCGTCTATGGCAACATCGCCGCGGAACATCACACCGGATCGCCCGAAAAGTCGATGGCCCTTCTGGCGGCCGTTACAGATAGTAGTCACCAGGGTCGGCGTCGACCCGCTCACGGGGAGGGCGACATGAACACGCATATGTGTCGCTTGATCACAGAATGTAGTCACGGTCAGAAATCCGACCCATGCGTACGTCGATCTCCCCGCAGAACTCACACGGGTTTCAACACCTCATCCGGAGCATGCTGACGTGACTTCACTTCACTCGACCGCCGAGGAGCGCGACGGCTACCGCCCGCGCCCGTCCATCACGAAGGCCGGCCTTGCCCGTCTGGTGCAGGCGGCAGGGTTGATCGACGTCATCTCCGGGCTACTTCCCCGCGGCACCCGCCGCTGGGCGGTGGTAGCGGACCTCGTACCCGTAGACGCCGTCCTGACCGCACGGACCGCGATCGTCATCGTCGGCGTCCTGCTGATCTACCTCGGCGCGGGCCTGCGCCGCGGCAAACACCGCGCCTGGCAGGTGTCGGTCACCCTGGCCGCCGCCAGCGTCGCGCTGCACCTCATGAAGGGCATCGGCATCGGCGCGGCCGACTTCGGCGCGGCGGCGCTGTCGGCGGCCCTGCTCACCCTCCTGATCGTCACCCGGCGCCGGTTCAAAGCCAAGCCGAACCCGCGCAGTACCGTGCGCGCCTTCCTCGCCCTGGGCGGCTTCGCCGCCACCGGCTTCCTGCTCGGCTTCGCGGAGATCGCCGTACGGGCGCACCGCCTGGTGGTGGACTCGGGCGTTGTGGCATGGGCGCAGCACTCGGCGCTGGGCCTGCTCGGCATCACCGGGCCGGTGCACTTCCGCAGCCAGATGGCCGAGGACGCGGTCAGCCTGACGACCGGCGGTTTCGGACTGCTCGCGTTCGGCGTCGCGCTCGTCCTGCTGCTGCGTCCCGGCGCGCGGGTGGCGCTGCGGACCGACGACGACGACCACCGGCTGCGCGAGCTGCTCGCCCGGCACGGCACTGCGGATTCGCTCGGCTACTTCGCGCTGCGCGACGACAAGGCCCTGATGTGGTCACCGTCCGGCAAGGCCGTCCTCGGCTACCGCGTCATCAACGGTGTCAGCCTCGCCTCCGGCGACCCGATCGGTGACCCGGAGGCGTGGCCGCAGGCCATCAACGCCTGGCTCGAGGACTGCGTCGCCCACGGCTGGACACCCGCCGTTCTCGGCTGCAGCAACGCCGCGGGCAAGGTGTACCGGCGCAGCGGGCTCGACGTCGTGGAGCTCGGCGACGAGGCGATCGTGGACGTCCCCGGCTTCACGCTTCAGGGACGCGCCATGCGGTCCGTACGCCAGGCGGTCAACCGGGTGGAGCGGGCCGGCTACACCTGCACCATTGCCCGCCAGGCCGACCTGCCCGAGGAGACCGTCGAGGCGGCCTCGGTGGCAGCGGCGAGCTTCCGCGACGGTCAGGTCGAGCGCGGGTACTCGATGGCGCTGTCCCGGATGGGCGACCCGGCCGACAGCGAGTGCCTCATCGTGCTCTGCCGCGACGCCGACGGACGGATGCGCGGTGTCCTGCACTTCGTGCCGTGGGGTCCCGACGGCCTCTCTCTCGACCTCATGCGCGGCGACCGTACGGCCGAGAACGGGTTGATGGAGTTCATGGTCGTCAGCGTGCTGCAGGCCGCCGCGAAGCTGGGCGTCAAGCGGGTGTCGCTGAACTTCGCGGTTCTGCGCTCCGTCTTCGCCCGTGCCGAGGACCTCGGTGCCGGTCCGGTCCTGCGGATGTGGGTACGCACGCTCCGGCTGGCCTCCCGGTTCTGGCAGATCGAGTCGCTCTACCGGGCGAACGCGAAATACCAGCCGGAGTGGCGGCCGCGCTACCTCTGCTTCCCCACCGCCCGGGACCTGCCCCGGATCGCGGTCGCCGCGCTGCAGGCCGAGTCGTTCCTGCCGTCCGGCCGGCGTACCTCGTCAGCGCGCGCGGTGAGGCACGAGACTCCCGACCCCGTATCGGAGTCGGACGCGGACCCGGCTCCCGTCCTGGTCCGTTCGTAGGAGCCGGTCCACTCCACGATGCCGCTCATCTCAATCCGGCTGATCGCGCTCTCAGCCGCGATCACACTCGCCGTCGCCGCCGGTACGGTACTGCTCTGGCGCCGCAACGGCCGGTGGCGCCACGTCAGCAGGGTGCTGGGTGTCCTCCTCACCGAGGTCTTCCTCGTTCTCACCGCCGGGCTCATCGTCAACCGGTCGGAGCAGTTCTACCCGACGTGGAAGTCCCTCACCGTGACCGCGGAGAACGAGAGCGAGATCGTCGCGCCGACACCGGACGGCCTGCTCGACGGGTACCTGCGGCAGTACACCGAGCGGGACGGCGACGCCGTGGCGCCGTGGCAGCCCGCAGGATGGAAAGCCTGGAACCTCGGCGGGGCGCCCACACTCACCGCGCCCGCCGCGTACCTGGCCAAATCGACATCGTCGTTTCCGGTGGTGCTGGCGCTGACCGGGGCCAAGCAGAAGTGGGACACAGCGAAGGCCGGCGCCCTGGCGAAGGAGATCGGCGCGCCGGCAGTCATGCTGGTGACTCCGGTGTCGCAGGAGACCACCGCAACCGACCTGGGCGTCACCATCCCTACCGAGATCAGCCACGACCTGCGGGTGCACGGCTTCCTCTGGGCGCTGGTGGCGCCGATCGACGAAGCCGTCAAGGCGGTCCAGGTGATCGCGGTGGCCCCGAACCGGTTCACCAGTCTGGTGCTCGTCGCCGACACCGCCGGTGCCACCGTACCGGCCGAGGCACAGGTGCCGAAGGACATCCCGGTGGCCGTCGTGCACCCGGCCCAGCCCGCCGGACGCAGGCACGACACCGCTGAGAACGTTGCCGGGGACATAGCCCTGCGCTGCCACCCGTCGTCCCTCTGCGAACCGGGCCCTCCGGGCCTCGATCCGGGCGGCCCGGAGAGGTCCACGGGTAACGCCGCCGGTGCCGTACAGCTGAGGAGTGCCGACGGCCGGGAGTGGGCGACGGCGCTGCGTTGGGCGTGCGCCCAGACCCCGGCGCCGCTCGCACCGCCCGCCGTGCTCACTCCGTTCACGCCCACGGGCAAGTGATGACTACCCGGAGGCCGTGATGGGTCCGAACAGCCTCGCGGTACAGCTGATCATGCTTGGGATCGCCGTCGGGTCGATCGTCGCGTTGAGTCTGACCTGGGACCGCCACCCGGGCCGCAGGCTGCGCTACGTGGTCCGGTCGGCCGCGGTCGCCGGGTGCCTGCTCGGCATGCTGGCTTCCGTCGGCGTCTGGGTCAACCGTGAGGTCGAGGCGTACCAGACGTGGGGTGCGTTGGTGGGCACGACCTCTGACCTGCCGCCCGCGCCGGCCCCCGTACCGACAGTGCTGCCCGAGCCGCTGAGCAAGGCGAAGCCGAGGATCGTGGAGCAGGAGGATCCGTCCGACCGGCCGCCACCGCGCGGATCACGCGAGAGCACGGTCGTCGCGTACAAGATCAAGGGGGCGGCGAGCGGCGTCACGCTGGACTCGTGGGCGTACCTGCCGGCCGCGTACCACGACCCGGCGCACGCGAAGACCCGCTTCCCGGTGATCGTGGCGCTGCACGGGTTCCCGGGTTCGCCGCACATCTGGATGGACCGGCTGCAGGCGCAGTCCTACCTCGACCTCGAGATCGGCGAGGGCCGGATGGCCCCGGTGATCGTCCTGTTCGCGTGGCAGACGACGTCCGGCACCAGCGACACCGAGTGCACCGACCTGACCTCCGGCATGAAGGCCGAGACGTACCTGACCGTCGACGTGCCCGCGGACACCGTGAAGCGGTTCCGGGCCCGCGCGGACCGCAACTCGTGGGGGCTGATCGGCTACTCCGCCGGCGGCTTCTGCGCCATGAACCTGACCCTGCGGCACCCGGACAAGTTCATCGCGGGTGCCAGCCTCTCCGGCTACGGCAACGCCGAGATCAGCATCGGAGACGGCACGGAGAAGACGTACAACGACCCGGCCTGGCGGCTGCATAACCTGCCTCAGCCACCGGTCTCCCTGTGGTGGGGCAGCGCGCGGGACGACGGCAAGACACTCGACTACATGAACAAGATCGTCGGGCTGGTCAAGCCACCGTTGTCGTTGACCACCGCGCTGGTCAAGAGCGGCGGTCACACCCAGCCGGTCTGGCGCAAGCTGTCGGCTCCGGCGTTCGACTGGCTGTCCGGCAGGCTGGCCCGGCCCTCCGCCGAGCCGAGCTGACCGTCCTCAGACGTTCGACCAGGTGAGCACTGATCGGGTACGGGCCACCACCGTGCCGCCGGCCCGGGCGGCGTAGCGTTCGGTCCGGTACCGCTGCGTCTGCCGTACGGCGACCAACTGGCCGGTCGCCGGGTCCACGACGGAACGGCGGTACCACCAGCGGCAGTCGTCGGGTCGTGATGCGACCGCCCGGCACGCCCACAGCCGCTGAGCCGCGTACGGGTTCCCGGCGGTCGGCCAACCACTGGCGCTGGTGTTGAGCACCGGCTCCATCGCGCGGTACCAGGTCCACGCCATCATCGCGTAGCCTGCGTCGTTCGGGTGGAAGTTGTCGCGGATCGCGAAACTGTCGACGCCGCGCTGGTCCACCAGATGCACGCGATCGTGGCGGGTGGCGACGATGCCCGGGACCGCCGAGTTGAAGATGTCGATCCGCCGCTGATCCGCGGCGTTGCGGGCCCCGGCGATCTGGGCGACGAAGACCTCCGCCTCGGGCAGGTCGGTGGTGATCCGGTCGATGAGGGCACCGAGCCTGTCGGCGGCGCCGGCGCTGGACAGGTCGGAACGCATGTCGTTCGTCCCGATGTGCAGCAGGACGACGTCCGGCCGGTAGTCGTCGAGCCACCCGTCGACCTCGGCGGCGATCTCCTGGATCCGCCAGCCGGAGTGGCCCTCGTGGTTCGGGTCACCGCCGGAGCCGTCCGAGGATGATCCGACGAAGTTGACGCGGAGCCCGGCCGCGCCGAGCATGCGGTAGAGCTCCGTCCGGTAGGCGCTCTGCGTCGAGGAGCCGAGCCCCCGAGTGATCGAGTCGCCGAGGGGCATGATCCGGAGCCGGCGGGCCGTGGCCGACGGGTTCGACGCGAGGGCGGCGTCCGCGGCCTGCGCCGGCGCCGCGCCGAGAGCGGCCACGAGCAGGGTCGCGCTGAGCGCCAAGCCCGTCACGAGGCTACGCGGTTTCGACGTCACCCCGTATTCATCGAGTACGGCGCCGCCCTCTTGATCGCCGGTGCGGCGCCGTACGGGTGCGAACCGGGTGTCAGTCCCCGGCCAGCAGCTGCTCGAACGAGGTGAACATGTCGACCGGTTCCGCCGCCGGCCGGTGCGCGACCGCGTCGGCCAGCTCCCCCGCCGCCCGGTCGATCCGCGCCCGCAGGGTGTCGTCGGCGCCCCAGTCCTCGGGCGCGGCGAACACGGCCGTCGGGGTGACCGCCGCCCGCAGGTACGCGAACAGCGGCCGCACCGCGAACTCCAGGGCCAGTGAGTGCCGCGCCGTACCACCGGTCGCCGCGATGAGCACCGGTTTCCCCGCGAGCGTGCCCTCGTCGAGCACGTCCACGAACGACTTGAACAGCCCGCTGTACGACGCGTTGAAGATCGGTGTGACGGCGACGACGCCGTCGGCCGTACGGACCCGCGGGACCACATCCCGCAGGCCACCCGACGGGAACCCGGTGAGCAGGTTGTTCGTGATCTCCTGGGCGTACTCGCGAAGGTCGACGACCTCGACCTCGACGCCGCGCGACGCGACCGCGGCGGCCAGCCGGTCGGCCAGCAGCCGGGTCGACGACGGCGTTCGCAGGCCGGCGGACAGGACGACGACGTTGGTCATGCCGTCACCTGCGCTGCGGCGAGGAGCGACGCGTGCGTCGGCGCCTCGGGCACGTGCCCCGGCTTGAGGGTGGCGAACTCCTTGCGCAACACGGGTACGACCTCCTCGCCGAGCAGGTCCAGCTGCTCGAGGACCGTCTTGAGCGGCAGCCCGGCGTGGTCGAGCAGGAAGAGCTGCCGTTGGTAGTCGCCGACGTAGTCGCGGAAGCCCAGCGTGCGGTCGATGACCTGCTGCGGGCTGCCCACGGTCAGCGGGGTCTCCCGGCTGAACTCCTCCAGCGACGGGCCGTGACCGTAGACGGGCGCGTTGTCGAAGTACGGCCGGAACTCCTTGACGGCATCCTGGCTGTTGCGCCGCATGAACACCTGGCCGCCCAGGCCGACGATGGCTTGATCGGCGCCGCCGTGGCCGTAGTGCTCGAAGCGCTGCCGGTAGAGCGCGACCATCCGCTGGGTGTGCTCCCTGGGCCAGAAGATGTGGTTCGCGAAGAAGCCGTCACCGTAGTACGCGGCCTGCTCGGCGATCTCCGGGCTGCGGATCGAGCCGTGCCACACGAACGGGGGGATGCCGTCGAGCGGACGCGGCGTCGAGGTGAAGGACTGCAACGGCGTGCGGAACGTGCCCTTCCAGTCGACGACGTCCTCGCGCCACAGCCGGTGCAGCAGCGCGTAGTTCTCGACAGCGAGCGGGATGCCCTTGCGGATGTCCTGCCCGAACCACGGGTAGACCGGGCCGGTGTTGCCACGGCCCATCATCAGGTCGACGCGGCCGTCGGCGAGGTGTTGCAGCATCGCGTAGTCCTCGGCGATCTTCACCGGGTCGTTGGTGGTGATGAGCGTCGTGGCGGTGGAGAGCAGCAGCCGCTCGGTCCGGGCCGCGATCCAGCCGAGCATGGTGGTGGGCGACGACGGCACGAACGGCGGGTTGTGGTGCTCACCCATCGCGAAGACGTCGAGGCCGACCTCGTCGGCCTTCAGCGCGATCGAGGTCATCGCCTTGATCCGCTCTGCCTCGGTCGGCTCCCGGCCGTTCGTCGGGTCCGGCGTGACGTCACCCACGGTGAAGATCCCGAACTGCATGGCTCGCTCCTGTGCTCGAGTTCGACAACCGTACGCCACAACATCTTTGCGTCGTCAACAATTCCGTCCGTCTCCGCCGTCCGGCAGGAGACGCTGGACGAGACAACTGCACCCGGTGTGCCGGGTGGGCGACGGGTGTCCCCGCCTACCGGCCGTACCACCCGCCGCGCTGAGGGTCACGCGACGGGCAGGCGGATCTCCGCGCGGACCCCGGGGTCCGCGTCGATGAGGGTGACCGTGCCACCGTCGCGGCGGACCAGCTCGCGGACGATCGCGAGGCCCAGACCGGAGCCGCCGGCGTCGCGGGCCCGGGCGTCATCAAGGCGGGTGAACCGGTCGAAGACCCGCTCACGGTCCTTCGCGGGGATGCCGGGTCCGTCGTCCGTCACGGTGACAACGTGGTACGCCTCCCCGCTCACCGCCGCCACCAGAACCGCGCTGCGGGCATGGCGGACCGCGTTGTCGAGCAGATTCCCGATGACACGCGCCAGGGCGTCCCGGTCGGCAGTGGTCCTGAGTGGAGCCACCGGACGTTCGAGCCGGACGGTGGGATGACGGGCGGTCACCTCGGCGAGCAGGTCGCCCAACTCGACGGGTTCGGAGGGGATCACGCGGGCGTCGGGCGCGTCGTCGGCGCGGGCCAGCAGCAGCAGGTCGTCGACGAGCCGGGTGAGCCGGTGCACGTCGGTGAGCAGGTCCGCGGCCAGCGCGGGCCAGTCCGTACGGTCGCCGAGGCGCTGCGCCACCTCCAGCTCGGTCCGCATGTTCGTCAGCGGGCTGCGCAGCTCGTGGGCGGCGTCCGCCACGAACGCCCGCTGCCGCCGCCGTGACCCGTCGAGCCGCCGCAGCATGTCGTTGAGGGTCACCGCGAGCCGGTGGATCTCGTCCGCCGACGCCGGTACGGGCAACCGCCCCGGCCGCTCGTCTCCTGCCCGCCCGTCCGCGCCGGTACGCCCTCCTCCCCCGGCGGCGATGGCCTCGGCGCCGCGGCGCAACGCCTCGACCGGGCGCAGGGTGGCGCCGACGACCCGCCAGGCGACGGCGGCGAGCGTCGCAAGGAGCAGCGGAAACGCGATGAGCAGGGTGAGCCGCAACAGCCGTACGCTCTGCGTCAGCGCCGCCGTGGAGCGGGCCACGAGGATCCGCTGCCGGTCCTGCGCCGGACCCGCCGTCACCGTGACCACGCGGACGAGGCCGGGCAGCCCGATCCGTTCGCCCGGGATGAACCGGCCCTCCCGATCGGGAAGCCGGCGAAGTTCGTCGGTGTAGAGCACGGGAACCAGCCCGTCCGTACCGACCGATGCCGCCCGGATGCGCCCCCGGGTGTCCAACACCTGCACCCGTACGTCGTTGGTGGGCACCGGCAGTGGGTTGCTCAGCTCCTGCGCGTCGACGAGCCGGGCGATCGCGTCGGCGGTGGCCAGGGAGTCCGCGTCGGCGGTCCGCAGCAGCGCCACGTCGAGCGCGCCGACCAGCGCCACCCCGCCCACCGTGAACATCACGGCGAGGCCGAGGACACCGACCAGCATCAACCGGGCCCGCAGGCTCAGCCGCCGGGCCCAGCCCCGCAGCCGCGCCCAGCCCCGCAGCAGCCCCCAGGGCCGCGGGGCGGGGCTAGCCACCGGCCAGCCGGTAGCCGGCTCCCCGGACCGTCTCGAGTAGTTCGCGTCCCAGCTTGCGGCGCAGGTACCCGACGTACACCTCGACCGCGTTGGGGGCGGTGTCGAGTGCGGCGTCCCAGACGTGGTCGAGCAGCTCGGTCTTCGACACCACCTGCCCGGCCCGGTGCATCAAGTACTGAAGGACGGCGAACTCGCGGGCGGTGAGCGACACCTGGGCGCCGTCCAGGGTGACCTTCCGGCTGCCCGGGTCGAGCCGCAGCGGGCCCGCCTCCAGGACAGTCGGCCGCTGAGGTCGCCCCCGCCGCAGCAGCGCCCGCAGCCGGGCCAGCAGCACCACGTACGAGAACGGTTTGGTCAGGTAGTCGTCGGCGCCGCAGTCCAGGCCGTCGGCCTCGTCGTACTCACCGTCCTTGGCCGACAGCATCAGCACCGGCAGCCACACCTGCTCGGCACGCAACTGCCGCACCACCCGGTAACCGGAGAGCCTGGGCAACATCACGTCCAGGATCATCGCGTCGTACCCTCCGCCGCGCGCGAGATCCAGCCCGGCCTGGCCGTCCCCGGCGACGTCGACCGCGAAGCCCTCAGCCTGCAGACCTCGTTGAAGCGCTGTGGCCAGGCGCTCCTCATCCTCCACCACGAGCAACCGCACCTGACCACGATGGCATGCCGGCACGGCCGCGCCACAGGGTTCTCAGCGCCTTCACAGCCCCTTGGGAGCAGCATGACACCAGGAGGTGGATGACATGTCCCCGTTCAGGTCACGTCCCGCGACGCGCTGGGTCGTCCCGGCCGCCGCAGCGATCCTCGTCGTCGGAGGTGGAGCCGCGGGCACGATGGTCGCCAACGCCGACCCCACTCTGCCCGCGCGTACGGCCGAACAGCTGCTCGTCGACCTACAGGGGGCCCACGTCGACGGGATGTCCGGCACCGTCGTGCAGCGGTCCGATCTGGGCCTGCCCGCGCTGCCGAACCTCGGCGGCAGCGGCGCGGCCGGCACCGACATGACGAAGCTGCTGTCGGGCACCAACACCCTGCGGGTCTGGTACGCCGGTCCGCAGAAGGCCCGGATGGCCCTGCTCAGTACGCTGGGCGAGAGCGACGTGATCCGCAACGGTCAGGACGTCTGGCTGTGGCGGAGCAGCGACAAGACCGCCACCCACTACCGGCTGCCCACCGAGCCGACCGGTTCCACCGCCGAGCAGGCGCACCCGGCGCCGAACGGCATGCCGACGACGCCGCAGCAGGCCGCCGACGCCGTGCTGAAGGCGATCGACCCGTCCACCTCGGTCACCACGACCGGTGCCGCGAGCGTCGCCGGGCGGTCCGCGTACGAGCTGGTGCTGGCGCCCAAGGACAGCGCCTCGCTGATCGGGCAGGTCCGGCTCGCGATCGACGCCGAGCACCACATACCGCTGCGGGTCCAGGTGTTCCCGCGTGGCGACGGCGCCGAAGCCGCGTTCCGGGTCGGGTTCGAGCAGGTCTCCTTCACCGTCCCGGACAACCAGCAGTTCTCCTTCAACCCGCCGCCGGGCTCCACCATCAACGAGCAGACGCTGCCCGCCGAGTCGGGTGACAGGGGCGACGCCCGGTCCGCCGCCGACAAGCCCGGTGCCGGCAAGCCCGGTGCCGGCAACGCCGGCCGGTCCACCATCGTCGGTACGGGCTGGACCTCGGTCGCCGTCGTAAGACTGCCCGCCGATACGGCCGCGGCACCGGCCTCCCCCGGCGGCGCCGCGGACCAGCTGACCGGAGTCCTCGACAAGCTACCCAAGGTCAGCGGCAGTTGGGGCACTGGCCGACTGCTCACCGGCACGCTGTTCAGTGCGCTGATCACCGACGACCAGCGGCTGATCGTCGGCGCGGTCGCCCCGGAGAAGCTTTACGAAGCGGCCGCGAAGTGAGCGACACCGCGGTCGAGTCGTCCGGGCTCACGAAGCGGTTCGGCCGGCAGGTCGCGGTGGACGCCGTCGACCTGTCGGTCCCCCGCGGCGCGGTGTACGGCTTCCTCGGCCCCAACGGCTCCGGCAAGACCACCACGATCCGGATGCTGCTGGGGCTGATCCGGCCCACCGCGGGCGACCACCGGCTGCTCGGCGAACCCATGCCGGACCGTGCCGGTGTCGTACTGCCGCGGGTCGGGGCGCTGGTCGAGGGGCCGGCGTTCCACCCGTACCTGTCCGGGCGGGACAACCTGCGACGGCTGGACGCGGCCGACCGTACCGCCGAACCCCGGACCATGGACGCCCGGATCGGCACGGCCCTGGACCGGGTGGGGCTGGCAGCCGCGGCCACCAAACGGTTCCGGGCGTACTCGCTGGGGATGCGGCAGCGGCTCGCGATCGCCGCGGCGCTGCTGCAGCCCCGCGACCTGCTGGTCCTCGACGAGCCGACGAACGGCCTCGACCCGCAGGGCACCCGCGAGGTCCGTACGCTCGTCTCGGCGATCGCCGCCGAGGGTTCAACGGTCCTGCTCTCCACCCACCTGCTCGCCGAGGTCGAGCAGGTGTGCACGCACGTGGGCGTCATGCATCGTGGCAAACTGGTCGCCCAATCGCCGCTCGCGGCGCTGCGTGCCGACGCCGAACCACAAGCCCGGGTGCTGACCGACCAGCCGGCCGGGGCCGCGGACGTCCTGCGGGCGGCCGGTCTGACGGCCGTCTCCACCACGGCGCACGAGGCCACCGGCCAGCTCGGCGCCATCGCGCCCGAGAAGGTGGTCGCGGCGCTGGTCCTGGACGGCATCCCGGTACGCGGCTTCACCGTCGAGGCGCCCAGCCTGGAGGACATGTTCGTGGCACTGACCGGGGAGGGCTTCGATGTCAGTGGCTGAACGGGCACCCGTACGAGCCGTGTCGGGTCGCTTCCTGGGCTCGGAACTGCGGCTGATCCTGGGCCGGCGCCGTAACCAGGCCGGCCTCGCCGCCCTCGCCGTCGTCCCGATCATCATCGCGGTCGCCATGAAGGTGGCCGGGCCGGACGATGAGGGCCGCCGCGGCGGGGGCCCCGACTTCTTCTCCTCGATCCTGGGAAACGGCTTCTTCGTCTCGCTGGCCGCGCTCACCGTGGAGCTCCCCCTGTTCCTGCCCATCGCCGTCGCCGCGATCTCGGGGGACGCCGTCGCCGGAGAGGCGAACACCGGCACCCTGCGTTACCTGCTCACCGTCCCGGTCAACCGGACCCGCCTGCTCGCCGTGAAGTACGCCGGCATCGTCACCGCCGCCTTCCTCGCGCCGCTACTCGTCGCCGCGTCCGGCCTGCTGATCGGGCTGCTGCTCTTCGGCGGCGGCGACGTGACGCTGCTCAACGGCGACCAGGTCGGCCTCGGCGAGGGCCTCGTACGGCTGCTCGGGATCTGCGCGTACCTCGGGATCTGCCTGTCGGCGCTCGGCGCGGTGGGACTGTTCGTGTCCACCCTGACCGAGCAGCCGATGGGCGCCACGATCGCCGTGACGATGCTGACCGTGACGAGCTTCGTGCTGAGTGCCATCCCGCAGGTCGACTGGCTGCACCCGTACCTGCTGACGCAGCACTGGCAGGATTTCGGTGAACTACTGCGGTCGCCGGTCTCTCTGGACGGGCTGACGCCGGGGCTGCTGTCGGCGGGCGCGTACATCGTGGTGTTCGGCGCGGCCGCGTGGGCACGGTTCTCGGGACGCGACGTGAGCAGCTGACCGCACGTCCAGCAGCTGTCCAGGCCACGGACAGGTAACAGTCAGGTGAGGTGGCTACGGTCGGCTGATGGACACCGAGAGGGCGCGCCGGGTCGTCGGCGCACTACGGCAACGCGGTGTGTTCGCGCACCTGAAGCTGGCACAGGCGGGTGTCACCCGCAGCGGCATCCGCGTGGTGCTGCCCGACGGACGCGAGGCGGTGTGGGACTCCGACGGCACGGCCGGCCTCGAGGCGCAGGTCGTCCGCAACGGCATCCTGGTCGGGTTCGTACCGGTGATCCCCGGCTCCGAGGACTTCGACGAGGCACAGATCATCGACACCATCGCCGGCACCGATTACGACAGACCGACGATTCGTCAGCGCTAGATTCCGTCGATCCGGGGCTCCACAACTCCGGCATCCCGGTCAAGGTCGTCGTCCCGGTCGTCCTGACATCGCTCATCATCGGCATCGCCGCCGCCACCAGCGGCCCTTCCCTGCTGTAGGTCAGGCGTTCGCGCGGCTCTTCCAGGCGGTGGCGATCGAGGTACGGCCGTTGGTCCGCAGCAACGAACCCTCGTAGATGCGGGCGCCCATCGCGATGAACAGCGCACCGGTGAGCAGCAGCAGGCCAAGTCCGGCGAACGGCTCCCAGAACGCGGCCTCCCCGAGAAAGACCCGGATCGGCATCGCGATCGGCGACGACAACGGGATGTAGGACAGCACCGTCATCACGGATGGATCGTTCTTGAACATCAGCACCGCGAAGAACGGGATCATCACCGCGAACGACATCGGCGCGGAGGCGCCACCCAGATCCTCCTGCCGGCTCACCAGCGCACCGACGGCGGCCCAGAGGGCGGCGAGGGCGAGGAACCCGACGACCAGGAACGGGATGTACCAGCCGATCGCGGAGGCCACCAGCGGAAGCAGCGGGCCCATGTCGGCGATCTGCAGACCGATGACGGCGACCACTGCGAAGAGCACCGTCTGGCCGAGGGCCAGAATCGAACCGCCGATCACCTTGCCCGCCAGCAGCGCCCGGACCGGCACACTCGCCACCAGGATCTCGATGATCCGAGTCTGCTTCTCCTCCACCACGCTCTGCGCGATCTGGATGCCCGAGCTCAGGGCGGTGATGTAGTAGAGCAGGGCCAGGAAGAACGGCACCAGGAACAATGCCGCCTCGGGAATCGCGGACACGTCGAGGAGCTGGATCTCCGGGCCGTCGCTCAAGGCCGCCACCACGTCGTCCGGAGCCGACTTCATGGCGAGCACCTTGGACCCGGTCACCACGGCCGCGTCGGCCTGATCGTCGCGGACCAGCTGCTCAGCGGCCCGGTCGTCCGCGACCGCCTTGACCTCGAGGCCCTTCGCGGTGAGCGCCGCCGCGACCGTCCCGTCGGCGATGGCCACAGTGGACGGACCACCGGCGATCAGCGACGGCAGGGTGATGCCGGCGATCGTGACGGCGATGGTGATCAGGGTGCCGATGAGGAAGGCACGGTCGCGCAGCTTGACCCGTACCTCGCGGGCAGCGACAAGCTTGACGGCGTCGAGGAACTTCATCGGTTGACCTCCTGAAAGATCTCGGCGAGCGAGGGGGTGACCGGGCCGAACGAGCGGACGGGGCCGCGGGCCAGCGCGGCGCGCAGGACGTCCTGGTCGTCGGTGTCCGGGGCGAGGTCGATGACGGCGCGGGCGCCGTCCAGCTCGACGAGGGTGACGCCGGGCTGGTCGCGTAACCAACCGGCGTCCCTGTCCACCTCGATGGCGTACCGGGGCAGCGCGTACTGGACGCGCAGGTCGGCGCTGGTGCCGGCGACCCCGACCTTGCCGTCCGCGATGATCACGAGGTCGTCGCAGAGCCGCTCCACGACGTCCAGCTGGTGGCTGGAGAAGAGCACCGGCACGCCGCGGGCGGCACGCTCACGCAGCACCGACAGGACCACCTCGACCGCACCCGGGTCGAGGCCGGAGAACGGCTCGTCCAGGATCAGTACCGCCGGGTCGTGCACCAGGGCCGCGGCCACCTGCACGCGCTGCTGATTGCCGAGCGACAGCTTCTCCACCGCATCACCAGCGCGCTCGCTCAGGTCGAGGCGGGCCAGCAGAACCTCGGTGTTGGCCCGCGCTGCCGATCGGCTCAGGCCGTGCAACTGTCCCAGGTAGACGAGCTGGTCGCACACCGTCATCTTCGGGTAGAGGCCGCGCTCCTCCGGCAGGTAGCCGAAGTCGTGCCGGTCCTCGCGGGTCAGCGGGCGGCCGTGCCAGGTGACCTGACCCGCGTCCGCGGCGAGGACGCCGAGGATGATCCGCATCGTCGTGGTCTTTCCGGCGCCGTTCGCACCGACGAATCCGGTCATCCGCCCGGCCGCCACGGAGAACGTCACGTCCTGCAGGACGGCCCGGTCGCCGAAGCGGCGGCTCACCGCGTCGAGGTGGAGGTCGTTGGTCATACCGGTAACGCTAGGCGGTCAACCGCCGTCGGGGCGTCCGGCGCGGGCACGATCATGCCGCTCGTCCGCCGGGAGGAGCCGTCACCGTCGGGGACGTACGACTCCGTGTTCGTAGGCGAAGACCACTGCCTGCGTACGGTCGCGGAGCCCGAGTTTCATGAGGACGCGGCTCACGTGTGTCTTCACGGTGGTCTCGCCCAGGACCAGCCTGGCTGCGATCTCGGCGTTGGTCGCACCGCCCGCCAGCAGCACGAGGACCTCGTGTTCGCGGGGGGTCAGCTCCGTCAGCCGGGTCGACTCCGCCGGGTTCGGCGCGCCCGCCCGGCTGAACCGGGCGATGACCCGCCGCGTCACCTCCGGCGCCAGCAGGGCATCGCCCCCGGCCACGACGCGTACGGCCTCGGTGAGCGCCTCCGGCGTACCGTTCTTCAGGAGGAAGCCGCTGGCCCCCGCCTGCAGGGCCTGGAACAGGTAGTCATCGCGTTCGAACGTGGTCAGGATGACGACCGGCGCGCCGCCCGCCGCGGCGATCCGGCGGGTCGCCTCGAGACCGTCCATGCCGGGCATCTCGACGTCCATCAGGACCACATCGGGGCGTACGCGTGCGGCCAGGTCGACGGCCTGCGCCCCGTCGGCCGCCTCGCCCACCACCTCGATGTCGTCCTCGATCTCGAGGATGATGCGAAACCCTGTCCGCACAAGGTGATGGTCGTCCGCGACGAGCACCCGGATCGGCGCCGTCACGCGGTCACCGCCTGGCCGGTGGACGGCAGACGGGCGCGGACCCGGTAACCCCGGCCTGGCCGCGGCCCCACGTCGAGGGTCCCGTCGTGCACGGCGACGCGTTCGCGCATCCCGAGCAGGCCCATGCCGCTGCCCGGGATCGCCGACCCGCCCCAACCGTCGTCGGTCACCTCGATCTCGACCTCCTCGGCGAGATACCGGACCCGTACGTCGACGGTGGTGGCGACGCCGGCGTGCTTCAGCGCGTTCGTCACCGCCTCCTGCACGATCCGGTACGCGGTCTGCGACACCGAGTCCGGCAGCGGGACCGGATCGCCGTACACGGCGAAGTCGGCGGCGAGTCCGGCGCCGCGTACCCGATCGATCAGGTCCTCGACGCGGTCGATGTCGGCGCTCGCCGGTGTCGGCTCCGGCGCGGCCGACGTCGTGCCCGGCTGGCGCAGGACGCCGAGCATGCGGCGCAGCTCGTCCACGGCGGTCCGGGCGCTCTCCTCGACGGCGCCGAGCGCCGTGCGGGCCTTCACCGGGTCGCGTTCCAGGACCCGGCGGGCCGCGGATGCCTGCACGCCCATCACCGAGACGTGGTGCGCGACGACGTCGTGCAGTTCACGGGCGATGCGGACCCGTTCGTCGAGGATCGCCCGCTCCCCCACCTGCCGCTGGGCCTCACGCAGCTGCTCTGCCTGCTCCTCGACCAGGTGGTGGCGCCGCGCCGCCAGCCACACCACGTTGCCGAAGACGTACGAGAAGGTGAAGAACAGAACGTTGGTGAAGACCTGCACGGTGATCAGCGCCAGCTCGGGCGGCAGTGGACCGTTGCGGGGAGTGGTCGGTTCGATCAGGGTCCCCGCCGACAACGCCATCGAGATCGCGACGGCGAGCCAGACGAACATCGCCGCGATGATGCCCAGCCGCAGAAACCGTGCCACCACCCGGTCGCGGCCCCACGCGCCCAGGGTGTAAAGCGCGGCGCACAGGGCCGCGGACGCGATCTGCGTCTCCGGGACCGAACGGACCTGCGCGGCCACGAACATGACGGCGATCACGAACGCCACCGTCGCCGGGTACCGGCGCCGCGGGATCAGCGGCAACGTGAACGCGCACGCCCAGAGGATCCGCTCCGTCCATGACGGTGTGTGCGCCGACTGCAGATAGCCGGTGCTGGCCGCCATGACCAGGTTGAACAGAGCGCCCAGGGCCATACACACGCCGATGACCACGTCGATGCGCCGCTGGTCGGCGGTGGGTCCGGGACGGTGCCAGTCGTCATTCACGGCCGTCTTCATGCCGGGACCCTCGCACAGCGGCGCACCTCGGGGCGACCCCGAGGGCGATACGCCGCACCACCCCCACGGCCGGCCATCAGTGTCGTACGAGGAGCGCGTGCGACTCCTGGATCTGAGCCCACGACTTCGGCTGCTTCGGCGCGGCCTTCGCCTGAGCCGAGAACGCCGACGGCTGCCCCAGCGACGGCCTGCTCGGCGTGAACAGCCAGGTGGTGAACAGGTCGTCGAGCTGCATGCCGGAGATCTTCTCCGCCAGCACGACGAACTCGTCGGTCGTACCCGTGCCGCCCTTCTGCTCGGCGTGCCACCTCTTCAGCAGGTCGAAGAAGGCGGGGTCGCCCATCGCCAGGCGCACCTGGTGCAGGGTCATCGCGCCACGGTTGTAGACGGCGTTGTCGAACACCGTGGCGGCGCCGGGGTCGCCGGGCTTCACCGTCCAGAAGGGGTCGTCCGCCGGGTGACTCGCGTACGTGAAGTCGAACAGTTCCTGCGCCGTCCCGTCGCCCTGCGCCTGCGACCACAACCACTCCGCGTACGACGCGAGGCCCTCATTGAGCCAGATGTGCTTCCAGTCGGCCACGGCCACCGAGTCGCCGTACCACTGGTGGGCCTGCTCGTGGACCACCACGGACATGTTGGAGCCGCGGCGGAAGAAGCCGGACGCGTACACCGGGCGGGTCTGGTTCTCCAGCGCGAAGCCCAGCACGTCCGGCGGCGCGACCACGCCACCCTGCGCTTCGAACGGGTACGGCCCGAAGATGCCGCTCGCCCAGTCCACGACCTCGGCGGTCCGGCCGATGCTGGACTTCGCCGCGTCCGCGAAGTCCTGCGGCAGCAGCGTCGAGTACGCGTTGATCACCTGCTGGCCGTTCGGCGCGGTGTCGGTCTGGATGTCGTACTGGCCGACCGCCAGGAACGCCAGGTACGTCGCCTGCGGCTCGGTGGACCGCCAACTCCACCGCGTCCAGCCCAGCGTCTCGCGGACGGGCGGCCGCGGCATCACGCCGTTGCTGATCACCTCGACGCCGTCCGGCACCGAGACGGACACGTCGAACGTGGCCTTGTCCAGCGGGTGGTCGTTGCTCGGGAACCACCACCAGGCGATCTCCGGCTGGCCCACGGCCAGCGCGCCGTCGGGCGTCTTCACCCACGCGGTGATGCCGGCACCGACCTTCGTGGACGGGACACCGGCGTACTGTACGACGATCGTCAGCTTCTGGCCCTTGCTGATCGTGCGCACCGGGGTGACGATCAGCTCGTGGTCACCCTGCCTGACCGCCGCGGCGACCCGGTTGTCGACCCGGATCGACGTGACGTCGAGCAGGAAGTCCAGGTTGAACGCGCTCAGGTCCTGGATGGCGGTGGCCAGGATCGTCGTGGTGCCGGTGAGCCTGTCCGTCTTCGGGTCGTACCGCAGCCGGACGTCGTAGTGCGTGACGTCGTAGCCGCCGTTGCCGTAGTCGGGAAAGTAACTGTCGCCGATTCCGGAGGCCCCCTGAGTCGGGGCTGTCCAGGCTGCCGCGGGTGTAGCTACCAGGGTCAGCGCGGTCGTCGCGGCGATGGCCGCGAACATGCGTCGCACGGTGGGCTTTCTCCCTCTCGTCGGCGATCGGGCCGACGGGCCCGCCGCGGTGGGACATCACCCCGGAATTTATCGAACCTCATCGACATTCGCGATCCATTGTCGCGATTCCGCCTCTCCGGCGTGTCTGGAATGTCACCCTCGAGAAATGACCGACACCGGGCACGTCTACCGCGTGGTGGCCTGGCAGGAGGGCGCCCACTGGCTCGCCGACGTGCCCGAACTCGAGGGCGCGCACACGTTCGCCGCGCGCCGCGAGGAGCTGGACCACCACGTCCGCACCCTCATCGCTCTCGTCCTCGACCTGCCCGGCGGCGCCGAACCGGCACTCAGCCTGCGCTACGAGTGGTGGCCGGAAGACCCACGGCGCCGCCACTGAACCTCTGCAGCTCGCACATCTCCCCGCACCCGGAACATATCGGTGGCCGCCCGTCACCATCGGGTGGCCGACCACGCGGTGACAGGGTGTGGGTGCTCAGCGTAGCGTCGAACCACTATGCCAGGTGTGGGCCCGCGTAGGGTCGGGAATCTTCCCGGTGACCTGTCCAGCTTCATCGGGCGGCGCCGGGAACTGGGCGAGGTCAGGCGGTTGCTGTCCGGGTCGCGGTTGGTGACGTTGACCGGGGTCGGTGGGACCGGTAAGACCCGGCTGGCGCTGCGGGTGGCGGCGGAGGTACGGCGGGCGTTCGGCGACGGGGTGTGGTTCGTCGATCTCACCGAGTTGCACGGGCCGGGGCTGCTCGCCCAGCAGGTGCAGGACCCGGACGTGTTGGCGTATCTGGTGGCGGCGACGCTGGGGTTGCGGGAGCGGGGCGGTGGTTCGCCGCTGCGGTGGTTGGCCGAGCAGCTGGCCGACCGGCAGATGCTGCTGATCCTGGACAACTGCGAGCATCTGATCCCGGCCAGTGCGATCCTGGCTCACAGTCTGCTGCTGAGCTGTCCCGAGTTGCGGATTCTGGCCACCAGCCGGGAACCGTTGACCATCGCCGGGGAGATGCTGTTCGCGGTGCCGCCGCTGTCGGCGCCGGATCCGGCTCAGCGGCCGAGCCCGGCCGACCTGGGTCGGTACGAGGCGGTGGCCCTGTTGGTGGCTCGAGCGCAGGCGGGTGTGCCGGGGTTCGGGCTGACCGAGGACAACCACGGCGCGGTGACTGAACTGTGCCATCGTCTGGACGGGTTGCCGTTGGCGATCGAGTTGGCAGCGGCGTGGGTCCGGGTGTTGGCGCCGGAGCAGATCCTGGACCGGCTGGCCGACCGGTTCGCGTTGCTGAGCCGGGGTAGTCGCAGCGCGCCGGTCCGGCAGCAGACGTTGCGGGCCTGTGTGGAGTGGTCGTTCGACCTGTGCGCCAAGCCGGAGCGGTTGTTGTGGGCGCGGCTGTCGGTGTTCGCCGGCGGATTCGAGTTGGACGCGGTGCAGCAGGTGTGCGCCGATGAACTCCTGCCTGAGGTGGATCTGTTGGAGCTGGTGGCCGATCTGGTGGACAAGTCGATCCTGGTCCGTGATCAGCACGACGGTGAGGCGGCGCGGTACCGGATGTTGGAGACCATCCGGGACTACGGCCATGACAGGCTCGGCGAGGCCGGGGAACAGGCGGATCTGCGGCGGCGCCACCGTGACTGGTGTCAGCAGCTGGCGGCTCACGCGCGGGTCGAGTGGATCAGCGACCGGCAGCCGTACTGGCTGGAGCGGCTGGGCCGCGAACATGCCAACCTGCGTACGGCGATCGAGTACTGCCTGGCCGAGCCCAGCCTGGCCGAACCCAGCCTGGCCGAACCCAGCCTGGCCGAACCCAGCCTGGCCGAACCCAGCCTGGCCGAACCCAGCCGGGCCGAGGCCGCCCTGCGCCTGTTGACGACCCTGCCTCGGACGTACTGGTGGGTGGGGAACCAGTTCGGCGAGGCCCGACAGTGGCTGGAGCGGGCGCTGGCCCATGCCGGAGCGGACGTGCCGGCCGCCCTGCGCGCCCAGGCACTGACGTTGACCGCCACCTTCGAGCTGTACCACGGCGACCTGGGCACGGCGGAGCGGCTGCTGGAGCAGGCGCACGAGTTCGCCCAGGCCGTGAACTCCCCCGAACTCGCCCGTATCGTCCTCTACCGCGGAACGGCCGCGCAGTACCGCGGTGACCTACCCGCCGCACTGGACCTGCACGAGCAGGCGGTGACGCTCCTGTCGAGTGCGCCGCGGCCGGACCTGGAGGTGCGCCTCGCCGTGCTGCTCACGATCGGGGAGGCCGCCGGGCTGACCGGCGACTTCTCCCGGGCGCAGGCCTGCGGCCAGGAGGTCTTGGCGCTCACCGAACCGCACGGGGAGATCTCCTACCGGGTGCAGGCGCTCTGGCTGGTGGCGGTGACCGCCTGGCGGCAGGGCCGGCTCGCGGAGACCACCAGCCGGGCGCGGGAAGCTTTGCGGCTCCGGCGGGCCTCCGGCATCCAGGACCGGTACAACATCGCCCTGTGCCTGGACGCGCTGGCCTGGATCGCGGCCGGCCAGCACCAGTATTCGCGCGCTGCCACCCTGCTCGGCGCCGTCGACGGTGCCCTGCGGGATCTGGGCACGCCCATCGCCGCCAGCTCGATCCGCGACCACGACACGTGCCTGCGGCAGGCCCGCGAGAATCTCGGCGACGCGGCGTTCACCGCCGCGTTCGACCACGGCCGCAGCCTGCCCGTCAACGCGGCGCTCGACTACGCCCTCGACGAGCGGCGCGAGCCGACCGCGCCACCACCGAAGGACACCTCGACGCCGCTGACCCGCCGCGAAAGCCAGATCGCCGACCTGATCGCCCAAGGCCTGTCCAACAAAGAGATCGCCGGCACCCTGGTCATCTCTCAACGCACCGCGGAAAGCCATGTCGAGCACATCCTGACCAAGCTCGGCTTCACCAGCCGAGCTCAGGTCGCCGCGTGGACAACACAGCAACGCACCGACACCGTGGGGTAGCTGAAGGTGCCCTGACCGGCCAGTTCCCGGACCGCCTGGACCGTGGTGCTCATCATGCGCCGGGCGCTCACGTGGTTACCACAACGGGCTCGTGCCGGACTTCGAAGTTCACGGAGGAGGCGATGAAGCAGGTCCGATGGGCGTCCTCGTGCAGGGCGAGGGCCTTCGGCGCCATGGCCGGGTCAGCCACGGTGACCCGGGGGGCGAGGACGACCTCGGTGAAGTGACCGCCGTCCTTGGTTGCGGTCATCGAACCGCGCGCCTCGTCGACGTACGCGGTGACGACCACGCCCCCGACCGCACAGAGGTGCAGGTAGGAGAGCATGTGGCACTGGGACAGCGCTGCGACGAGCAGCTGTTCCGGGTTCCACCGGCCGGCGTCGCCGCGGAACGTGGGATCGGAACTGCCGGAGATCGGCGGCGGGCCGGCGGCCGTGATGGTGTGGTCCCGGCCGTAGTCGCGGTAGCCGGTCGTACCGGAGCCCCGGTCGCCGGTCCAGGTGACCACGGTCGCGTAACTGTGCTGAACCATGCGCACCATCCTGCACCACCAAAGACGGCGTACGGATTCACCGTCGGGTGAAGATGGAGGAACACGTAGCGTCCCAGCTCGATCTGGACCAGAATCGCCGCCCGCCCGCTGTTCCGCATTTCCCGTGCATATTCGAGAACCGTCTGGCGGCACATCGTTCGAATTGCACATATGACGCGGGCGAATGTGATCCGATCTTCCACGAAGAGCAGATCCTGTCCGGGTTCCCGAACACCGTCCGACAACGGCCGGTCATCGGCAGACGCCGACTGTACGTCGCGTCCGTCGTCGGGATTCGCGTGCGTGCCCCGGACCGACCACGGAGGTCCCGCTGTTCCGTCCGTTCCCGCGCCAGACGCTGGCGGCTGGTGTCGTCGCCTTGGCCGCGATCACCGCATCCCTCGACCCGACCCCCGGCACCGCGCACGCCTCGGCCCAGCAACCGCAGGCCCGGCACTCCGCCACACCGGTGAGTCCGGCACGGACGGGCTCCGACGCCCTGACCAGCCGGTGGCTCGATCGCCGCACCGTCTCGCGCGGCACGGACCGTCGCCCCGATTCCCGGGCCCGGTACGGCTGGCTCGCGTCACTGCGGGCGACCCTGACGGCGAGCGCGCGAATCATCCCCGCGATCCCGGAGCGCGTACCCCAGCAGGGGTTCGCCGGGCGGGCGGCCCGGCACCGCGCGGCTCCCGCGCCCCGCACGCACGTCGCGGCCCCGGCGGCCCGCGGCCGAGTCGCCGTCCACAGCCGCGTGCGCACCGCGCGGCGGCCGGTCCCGCAGGCCGTCCCGCGCGTCACCGGCGGCACGATCACCGGGATGGGCGCCGTCGTCGCCTACGCCCGCGCCCAGGTCGGCAAGCCGTACCGCCGCGGTGGGCAGGGGCCCGACGCGTTCGACTGCTCGGGTTTCACCATGCAGGCGTACCGGCGGGCCGGAATCCGGCTGCCGCACTCGTCACGGGCACAGGCGGCCCGCGCCCGCGGCATCCCGCGATCGGCGGCCCGGCCCGGTGACCTGGTCGTCGGCGCGTCCCACGTGGGCGTCTACATGGGCGGCGGCATGATGATCGACGCCGGCAACCCCCGCGTCGGCGTCGTCTACCGCAGCCTCTACGACGGCCTGCGCGTCGCCCGCCTCACCCGCTGACCGTGCCCGGCCCGGCCGGCGGTACGTTCGCCATCCCGACTCCCGGCCGGTGCCGGGGCCTGCGCAGTGAAGGGGGAAGACCGTGATCGGTTGCGAACCGTGGGGGTCTACGGCCGGGGGTGCCGTCGACCGGTACACCCTGACCAACGCCGGCGGCGTGACGGTACGGATCCTCACGTACGGCGGGATCGTCCAGTCCGCCGAGGTGCCGGACCGCCACGGGCGCACGGCGAACGTGGTGCTCGGGTTCGCCTCCCTCGACGGGTACGTCGCGAACCCGGGACCGTACTTCGGCGCGATCATCGGCCGGTACGCCAACCGGATCGCGGGCGGGACGTTCACCCTCGACGGCGACCGGTACACGCTGCCGGTGAACGACGGGCCGAACAGCCTGCACGGCGGCACGGCCGGGTTCGACAAGCACATCTGGTCCGCCACACCAGCCGACGACGGTGACGAACCGGCGCTCGTCCTGACCCACACCAGTCCCGACGGGGACCAGGGCTACCCGGGAACGGTGAGCGTCACGGTCACGTACACGCTGACCCGGTCGAACGGGCTCCGGATCGACTACCGCGCCTCGACCACCGCGCCGACCGTGCTGAACCTGACGAATCACAGCTACGTCAACCTGCGGGGCGAGGGTACGGGCACGGTCTACGACCACCTGCTCACCCTGAACGCGTCCCACTACATCCCGGTCGACGCGACGCTGATCCCGACCGGCGAACTGGCCCCGGTCGCGGGCACTCCGATGGACTTCCGGACGGCCACCGCGATCGGCGACCGGATCCGCGACCCGGAACCGCAGCTGGCCCACGGACGCGGCTACGACCACAACTGGGTCCTGGATCGCGGCGACGACGTCCTGACCCTGGCGGCCCGGCTGGACGATCCGGTGAGCGGCCGGTCCCTGTCGGTTCTGACGACGGAGCCGGGCATCCAGATGTACTCGGGCAACTTCCTCGACGGCGGCGTGGCCGGGACGAGCAACCGGGCGTACCGGCAGGGCGACGGGGTGGCTCTGGAGACACAGCACTTCCCGGACTCGCCCAACCAGCCCGCGTTCCCGTCAACCGTGCTGCGGCCGGGCGAGACGTACGCCTCGACGACGGTGTTCCAGTTCGGGACCGCCGGTCACTGACGCACGCCGGCAGCGACCTGATGAGCGCGGTGTCCGGTGGGTTCGTACCCGCGAACGTCTCACCGGATCGGTAGGCCGCGTGGGATCTGAGGTCAGTGGGGCAGGACGGCCACGTCGCGGTAGAAGCGGTCGATCTGCCGCACGACGAATTCGAACTCGTCCAGGTTGATCGGCTTCGTGACGTACGCGTTGGCCCGGTGCTGGTAGCTGTCGACGACGTCCGGGGCCGCGCCGGAGGTGGTGAGCACGACGACCGGGATCGTTTTGAGGTCGTTGTCGGACTTGATTCGCGCGAGGACCTCATGGCCGCCCATCAGCGGCATGTTGAGGTCGAGCAGGATCAGATCGGGTCGGGTGGCCTCGGCGTACCGGCCGCTGCGGTGCAGGTACTCGACCGCCTGCCGGCCGTCGGCGACCCGCTGCACGATCGTGGGGGCATCGGTGTCGGTCAGCGCCTCCTCGATCATCAGGGCGTCCGCGTCGTCATCGTCGACGACGAGAACAGTGAGCGGCGGGCGATTCTGCACGGGGCCTCATCTCCGTGCCGCCGGCTGCGGGCCGCCGACACGATTGTTTGCTGAACGACAAATATATGGTCGGCCGGTTACGGCCGTCACCCGCGCCGGGCGGGGAACCGCCGGCGTCACGTACCCGCGGAGACCGCGCGGAAGATGTCGGCGAACGCGGTATCGATCTCGCCGGGGCTGATCGCGACGCTGGTCGGGGCGCCGGTGGCCTGCGAGACCGCCTGTAGTTCGGCGAATTCCGGGGTGCCCTCGCGCAGGCCGAACCCGATGCCGAACACCTTCACCATGTGCTCCGGATCAGCCGCCGTCAACTCGCCGGCCAGCGCACCCATCGTGCACGGGTCGCGCGAGTAGTCGTTGCGACCGTCGGTCAGCACCACGACCGCGTTGATCCGGGACGGGTCGGCGCGCTCGCGCATCTCCCGGTGCGCGTCCCGGATCGTCACGCAGAGCGCCGTGTCGTCGTACGGGCGCTTCGCCACCTGTAAACGCTCGATCGCGGCACCCAGCTTATCGCCGCGCCCGTAGGAGTCGACGTCGAGCAGGGCGGGGTGCAGGTCGTTCGGGTTCGAGGCGAACGACCACAACCCGACCCGGTCGTCCGGGTTGAGCAGCCGCCGGTTGGCACGCAGCGCCGCCTGCGCCGCCGCCATCCGGTCGACGTGGTCGCTGTTGCCGCTCGCCGGCATCGAGCCGGAGGCGTCCACCACGACGAGGACGTCGGCCCGCTTGCTGAGCTTCGTCCAACTGTCCACGATCGCGTCGATGACCGCGGCGGACGGATCGGGCAGCACACTCGGCCGGGAACCGGCGGGGAACCCCAGCACCTGCGCCACAGCTTTCGGCGCGTTGTTGTCCACGTCGCGGAAACCGACCGCCCGGAACAGCTCCTGCTGGGCGGGCTCCTCGATGAACCCCAACAGGTCGTCGGCGGCCTCCTTCTGGAGGGCGTCGACGCCGGGCAACACCACGTACGGATGATCCAGGACGATCGTGCCGTCGGACGGGTGAATCGCGACGAGCTGGTCGGTGGGCGCCTTACCGCTGTCGATCAGGGCCGGGTCACCGTCCGGATTGCCGCGGTCGACGCCGTACGCCAGCTCCTCCTGCATGACCACGGCGCTGACGTACTTCTGCTGGCCGCTGCGGCCCTCGGCGGCACCGAGCTCCGGCAGGAAGTCCATGATGTCCGGCGGGTGATAGACGACGTTCGCCTCGACCTGCCGGACGGCGTTCTCCGTCGCCTCGGCGCGCACGTCCTCCACCCGCAGGTTGGACTGGCGGCCCGCCGCCGCGTAGTACGTGGCGATGGTCGCGGCGAGGCCCGACGTGGAGCGCCGCGGGTCGTCCTTGGCGTAGCTGAACCTCCCCCATTCGGGGTGGGTCTTCGCCCACGTGTCGCCGGGCAGACCCAGCACATCCATCCAGCGCAGGTCCTTGCCGGGCCAGCCGAGCGCGCCCGCCAGGTCCTTGGGCATGGCGATGACGAGTGGGCTGTGCGCGACGGAGGTGAGGTGTGTGGCAAGCTGCGCCGCGCCGGCGTACGCCTTGTCGGCCCGCAGCCGCGTCACCCACATCGACGACGTGGGCAGCCACACCTGCGGCCGGGGCCGCGGTGACCCGTCGGCGCCGTTTCCGGCGAGTTCGGCCGTCCAGCCGCCGGCGATCGCCTCGCTGGCCTCGCCGGAGACGAACCCGACGGTCCGGATCGTGGCGCAGCGTCCCGAGGGCAACGTCCGGTCCGCGGCCGCGTACCGCTTCGCGATCTCGGCGAGCAGCAGGGCCTTCTCGGTGGAGACGCTGACGTCGAGCGTGACGCAGCCGGTCTGCGCGGCGGCGCGGATCACGACGAAGCCGCCGGCGATCACGGCGGCCCCGACCATCGCCGCAGCCAGGTACGCCGTGCGCCGCCGCGCGCGCGATGGAGCGAGAATCATGCAAAACCTTTCAGGTGTACGGCCGACGAGCGCCGCCGTCAGTCCAGCACTGCCGCAACGATGGTCCGCACTGAGTACGCGGCCAGGAGCGCCGCTGCCCCCAACCCCGCCGCCGGGAGCACGGCGGCCATGGCGTACCAGCCCGCGGCGGCACCGGCCGCCCCGAACCCCGCCGCGAAAAGGAGCCCCGGCCCGTCCGTGGCGTGCCGCCTGAACCGCTCAGCCCACGACGGCGGCGGCACGGTCATCGCCATCACCTCGGTCAGTCCACCGGCGACATCCTCGCCGAGCTTGAGCACCGGTCCCATCGCGACGGTCGGGGCAGCGGCACCGTCACGAGCCTCGCGGGCCAGGTGCGGGTGACCGAGCAGCCGCAGCAGCACCTGCTGGGCGGTGGGCCGGGCGGACGGATCCTTGTGCAGGCAGTCGCGCAGCAGCCGTTCCAGCGATGGCGACAGGCCTTGCAGATCCGGCTCGTCCTCCAGGACCCGGCGCATGACGGCCGGCCACGCGTCCACCCCGAACGGTGGGCGGCCGCACGCGGCGAAGCCGATCGTGGCCGCCCAGGCCCACAGGTCCGCCGGCGGCCCCACGTTCTGCCCGGTGAACCGCTCCGGCGCCATGTACGCCGGCGTGCCCAGGTTGGTGGCGGTGTGTGTGCTGTCGATGGCCTGCGCGATGCCGAAGTCGATGACCCGGGGACCGTCCGGTCCGAGGATCACGTTGGCGGGCTTCAGGTCGCAGTGCACGACGTCGGCGCAGTGGATCGCGGTGAGGGCGGTGGCCGTGCCGACGGCGAGCCGCTTCAACTCGTCCCCGGCGAGCGGCCGGTCCTGCACGACCCGCCGGTGCAGCGTCGGCCCGGTGATGTACTCACTCGCCACGTACGGGATGTCACCATCCACGTCGGCCGCGTAGATCTTCGCCGTGCAGAACGAGTCGACCCGGCGGGCGGCAGCGATCTCCGCGGTGAACCGCTGCTTCGCCCCCGGATCGTGCCGGATGTCGATGCCGACGACCTTGACGGCGGCCTGGGCTCCGTCACCGCGTTCGCCGAGGTAGACGATGCCCTGCCCACCGTGGCCGAGCCGGCCGAGCAACCGGTAGGGGCCCGCTTGCTGCGGGTCGTGCGGGAGGAGGGGCCCGAACGTATTCGGGAGGGTCCCTTCAACGAGCGTCATGACGATCCCGTTCGCCTCGAGGGCCGCTGCGGTGTTTCGACGTGCACCCCTGCGGTGGTGACTCTGCGGTGGATGGCGAACACGCTACCAACCGGGATGGTGACGTACACCGTCAAGCGGGGGTGACACCGACGATGCTGCACCTTCGGCCGTCAGCCTCCGGTCCGAACGGCCCTCGCTTGATCGGGTGACGTATCCGTCACCCGGGCCCGGCGCGGCGGCCGCTGCTCCCTGGTCCGAAGGGCGACGAGGGTGCCGGCGGCGAAGAGGACGCTCAGGCCGGCAAGGGCTGCCATCTCCAACCACCAGAGCCCCGGCTCGTGCCGCCAGAGCCCGTCCGATGCGGCCGACGGGATCAGCCGGTGCAGGTCCACGGTGGCCGCCACGGCGGCGTACCCCCATCGGGTCGGGCTGATCACGGCGATCGTCCGCAACCAGCCGCGGTCGGTGATGCAGAACAGGCCTCCGCTCAGCACGAGCTGGGACATGACCAGGAAGACGACGACGGGCATGGTGTGTTCGGGCCGTGCCACCAGGGCGCTGGCGAGCAGACCGGCGGTCGACGCGGCGAAAGCGGTCAGCGCCAGCACCAGCACGATCTCCAGCAGGGGCAGACTGAAGACCAGCCCGGTTCCCGGGAGCTTTCGGCCGAGCAGCCCGAGACCGCCCAGCAGGGCCGACTGCCCCAGGCTGAGGACGATGTTCATCGCCAGTTTCGCAGCGAGGTACGTGCCGGGGCGTAGGCCCACGGCCCACTCCCGGTGGTAGATCCCCCGCTCGCAGACCAGCTCCCGGGTGCTCGTCGCCACCCCCATGAATGCCGCACCGATGACGAGGATGACCAGCAGCTGCTCGGGTCCCCAGACCGGCCGCGCGCCGGGTGCCAGGAACAGTCCCGCGGTCCGCGGAACGGTCTGCACGATCGCGGCCAGCAGCAGCGGCAACCCGATGGTGAGGGTGAGGTGACGCCGGTCGGAGACGAGGAGGGCGGCGGAGCGGTGCAGGAGGAGGGTGAACTGCCGCCACCGGCCTCGCCGTGGGGGGAGCGGGGCGGTGACCGGTTCCAGCGGCGCGGGAGCGGCAGCCGTCTCGACGGCGAACCGGTCGGCCCAGGCGCCGGCGTTCTCGCTGAGTTCCGTGAAGACATCGGCGTAGTCGGCGGCGGCGAAGTGCGCGAGCAGTCCGTCGGGTGGTCCGTCGTAGGCGACGCGGCCGCCTCGTGCCAGCACCACGATCCGGTGACAGAGATGCAGGTAGAGGGTGCTGTGGGTGACCACGACGACGGTCCGGCCGAGGTCGGCGAGGTTGCGCAGCCCGCGCATGACCTCGCGGTCCAGCAGCGGGTCCAGCCCGGCCGTCGGCTCGTCGAGGTAGAGCAGGAACGGCTCGGTGAGCAGCTCCATCGCGACCGAGGCCCGCTTGCGCTGGCCACCCGAGAGCCGGGCGATCGGTGCCGTCCGGTGCTCCGTCAGATCGAGCTGTTCGAGCACCGAGTCGACCCGCCGATCCCGCTCCTGCGGGGAAACGGTGTCGGGCAGGCGCAGCCCGGCCGCGTACGTCAGAGCCTGGCCGACCTCGAGCTGTTCGTGCAGGACGTCGTCCTGCGGAACGAGGCCGATCCGGTGCCGCATCTCGTCGTACGCCGGGTACAGGTCGACGCCGTCGACGAGGACCCGGCCGTGGTCGGCCGCCCGGATACCGGTGAGCGCCCGCAGCAGGGTCGACTTGCCGGCGCCGCTCGGTCCGATGATCGCCAGCAGCGTGCTCGGTTCCACGCTGAACGACACGTCGGTGAGCACCCGGGTGCCCGCGTACTCGACGGACAGGTTCTCGGCGACGAGTGCCGCCCCCGGCAGCTCGCTCCATTGCGGCGGGGGCACCAGCGCGCCGTGGCCGGTCACGTCGTGCACGGTCGTGAATGCATGGCGGTCCCCCGGGGTACGTCGGGCGGGCACGGGAGCCCTATGCCTAACACCGCCGCTCCGCCGAACGGTCCATAGCCGACGCCGAACGGGGCGATTTTCATACCACCAGGTGATCTGGACCGCTGGGGACATCTTTCTCGCCTGCGGCGCACTCGGTGCTGTTCCGTACGGCACCCGCCGGTCACGGGCAGCGGACGCAAGGGGTTTCCCCTTCGCAGGCCGGGGCCGATGAGACTCATGCTGATCGATGCGCTACCCGCGCGTACCTGCGACCCACAAGGACGGCAGATGCGAAAACGAACCATGCCCGGCGTACTCCTCCTGCTCGCCGGAGTGCTCGGACCCGCCACGGCAGGGGCCCCCGCGAACGCCGCGGCCCTCGACGCGACCCGGACGCCGGTCGCGCCGGCCTACACGGTCAATCTGACCGCCAACGCCGGAGGTGGCACCTGGACCGGACACGAGACCGTGACGTTCCGTAATGCCTCGGCGGATCCGCTCACCGAGGTCTACCTGCGGCTCTGGGACAACGCACACGGCAGGTGCCCCTCGACGCCAATCACGGTCAGCAACCTGACCGGTGGCACGGTGAGCCCGTTGACCGTCGCCTGCACCGCCCTGAAGGTCACGCTGCCCGCACCGCTGGCCAAGGACGCCACCGGGACGATCGGGTTCGACCTCTCGATCGTGGTCCCGGCGGGCGTGGACCGCTTCGGTCACGACGGCCCGTACTACTTCATCGGCAACGCGCTGCCGGTCCTTGCGGTCCGCGACGGCAAGGGCTGGCACCTCGACCCGTACACCGACAACGGCGAGTCGTTCTACGCCGTCATCGGCGACTTCGACGTGACGCTGGATCACCCCACGTCGATCGCGGTCCCGGCGACCGGCACGGCCACCGACACGGCAGGCACCGCCGGCCGCACGAAGACCAGGGCCGTGGCGAACCAGGTCCGCGAGTTCGCCTGGGCCGCGGGCCCCTTCAAGAAGATCGTCGGGAGTACGGCCGGCGGAGTCACCGTCAACGTCTGGTCGGTCTCGGCCATCCCCTCCGGCAGCGCCAACTCCATGATGTCCGTCGCGACGTCGTCATTGGACGCCCACGCCGCCCGCTTCGGCGCCTATCCGTACGGGGAGGTGGACGTCGTGCTGGACAACGGGTTCTGGTTCGGCGGGATGGAGTACCCCGGCTTCGTGCTCGCCCTGGTCAACTCGACCGCGCTCGCCCACGAGCTGGCCCACCAGTGGTTCTACGGCATCGTCGGTGACGACGAGTACTCCACGCCGTGGCTCGACGAGGGCTTCACCGACTACGCCACCGACCTGTACTTCAACAAGACCGGCAGCGGTTGCGGCATCACCTGGCAGTCGTCGGCCGAGAAGTTGACCAATTCGATGGCGTACTGGGACGCGCACCCCAGCCGGTACGGCACCGTGGTCTACAACTACGGCAAGTGCACCCTGCACGACCTACGCCGCCTCATCGGCGGCACCGCGATGGCGAACCTGCTGAAGTCGTACGCGGCCTCGCACTGGTACGGCATCTCGACCGTCGCCGACTTCAAGGCCGCCGCCCAGGCCGCGGCGGGCTCGACGGACCTGACGTCCTTCTGGGCGTCGCACCGGGTCGAGGGCTGAGCCGGGTGGCGCGACGCCACGACGAGCCCGGTCTCGTCGTGGCGTACCCCGTGGGGAACGTGCCCGCCGTCGTGGCCGGAACGGTAGCGTGACGCCGGATGAACATCGTGTGTGTCGGGCTGGCCACGGTCGACCTGGTTCAGCGGGTGACCCGGATCCCCGGTGTCGACGAGAAGGTCCAGGCGCTCACCGCCGACACGGCCACCGGCGGACCCGCCGCGAACGCCGCCGTCACCGCGGCCACCCTCGGCGCGACGGCAACCCTCGTCACCGCCGTCGGCGCCCACCCGCTCGCCCACCTCGTCCGCGAGGACCTGCACCGGTACGGCGTCACCCTGCTCGACGCCACTGCGTCGTCCGCCCACCCGCCGCCGATCTCGGCGATCACGATCCTCGATTCCACCGGTCAGCGCACCATCGTCAGCCGGAACGCCGGGGACGTCGTGGTGCCCGTACCCCCGGATCTGGACCGGCTCGTCGCGGCGGCCGACGCTGTCGTCGTCGACGGGCACCATCCGGCGCTGGCCACCGCGTCCGCCCGCGCCGCTCACCGGGCGGGCCGGCCGCTCGTGCTGGACGCCGGGACGTGGCGCCCGGTCTTCGCCGACCTGCTGCCGCACGCTACCGTCGCCGCGTGCTCCGCGGCATTCCGCGACCCCGTGGGCGGGCTGCGGCGGGTCCGGCACGGTGCGGTCACCCACGGACCCGACCCGATCGAGTGGTGGTCGGACGGCCGGGCCGGGACGCTGCCCGTCGCACCGGTCGCCGTCGTCGACACCGCCGGGGCGGGCGACGTCTTCCACGGCGCGCTGGCGGTCGCGGTGGCCCGGGATCCGGCCGTCACGGACCTGGTCGCCGCACTCGCCTACGCGGCCGGGGTGGCCGGAATCCGCGTCGGGCACGCCGGTCCACGGTCCTGGCTGGACGACCCACGCCTGCACGACTTCAGGGCGCCCGATCGAGGAGCCTGAGCACGCGGGCGCCGCCCGGCTCATCGTGAGCAGCTCGCCGGATGCGTCGGTGGCCCCGTGCTGCCCCGCACCACGAGCCGTGACCGCGGCCTGCGGTTGCGCCATGCGCCTACGGCGTGCCCGTCCGGCGCGCCACCCAGACCACATCGGGTTCGCCGCGGGTCACCGGGACGCGATGGGTCACCACCGGTCCGACGGCGGCGGCCAGCTGGTCGGCGTACGCCGGGTTGTCGGCGGCGCCCCAGACGGCCAGGATGCCGCCGGGGTTGAGGCGCTCGCGGAGCAGGGCGGCGCCGTCGGAGTCGTAGAGGGCCGTGTTGCCGTCGAAGACGGTCCAGTCAGGGCCGTTGTCCGTGTCGAGGCAGATCGCGTCGAACCGTTCGCCGACGGACCGCAGCCAGGCGACCAGGTCGGCGGTGACGACGCGTACGCGCGGGTCGTCCAGGGCGCCGCGGCTGAACCGCGCCAGATGCGTACGGTGCCACGCGACGATCGCCGGTTCGATCTCGACGACGACGATCTCGGCGGGCTTGGCCGAACGGACGGCTCGGGCCAGGGAGAACCCGACGCCGAGGCCGCCGATGAGTACGGTGGCGCCGTCGGGGGCCGCGTCGAGGGCGGCGTCGACGAGGAGGCGTTCGGACTGCCCCGCGCGGGTGTCCATCAGGAAGACGCCGTTGCTGATCACCTCGTAGTGGCCGGCGTCCTCACGCAACACCAGCTCACCGCGGTCCGTGGTGATCCGCTCGACTGTCGTGGCTCCCATGACCCACAAGCCTACGGTCTGCGGACAGCCGGGCAGCGCGTCCCTGACGGTGGTGCCGTCCGCGAACGGCTGCGACGGGCACTCGGGAGCGGGACACGCGTGCCCCTCAGGAGTACGGACCTGCCACGCTACTGCCGGCCGTCCTTCGCCGGACGCGCGGCCACCGCGAAGCCGGCAGCCCGGGTACGGCTGCCGCCAGCTCGGGCCGTTCCGCGAGCGTGACCGTGCCGATCACGCGGCCGTCGCCTTCTTCGCCTTACGCTGCGTGGCCTGCCCGGCGCAGGAGGTGAAGTCGGCCACGTAAAAGGTCTGGACGTCAGCCCGTTCGACCTCGACCGGCATCGACCGGGACAACCGGCTGATGGAATCGCCGATGTGATGCGCGGCGTCGTTGTGCCGGCTCACGTCGAACCCGCAGACCGCCCCCTCGTCACGCAGCCGCCGGATGATCCGGGCGATGATGCGCCCGGTGATGCCCTCGGACTCGTGATCGGGATGCACGAGCGTGTAGCCCAGGTAGTAGATCAAGCCGCCGGCCGCATGCTCGGGGTACCGGGCAGCGTAGTAGTCGTCGCTGATCCACGGCACGGCCGACAGGTCGGTCGTCAACGTGGTCAACCCGACCGGATGCCCCTCGGCATGCCAGACGACGTACTTGTCGATACGGTCGTCGGCCATCTCCCCGGCGAACTCCTCCGCCGTGAGAACGTGCCGCGCCGCCGCCCGGGTCCGCAGCGGCCCGAATGCCGCCGCGTACACCTCGTACAGGGTGTCGACGGGCGTACCGGCCATGGTCTTCTCGGTGGTGAGCCTCAACGGGCACCCCCCCATGGCGCGCTCTCGTACGGGGCGATGACGAGCGAGCACACCGGCTCGCCGTCGCAGACGGTCCCCTGCAGCACCCAGTCCCCCTCGGTGTACAGGTCCTCTTCCCCCCGGACCAGCTCGGCGAGGCTCGTCTTGATCTGGTGCTCGACGTACTGCTCACTGGTCCCCTCGTGCTCGACGAAGAGACCGCCCTTGCCGTCGAGCCGCTGCACCCACCCCATCCCGGCCCAGGCTTGCTCGCCCACCTCCGTGGCGCGCTGCTCCGCGTACACGCAGTACATCTTGTCGCCCCATTCCCCCGCTGGTACAGGCGCCTTACCGGTCCCGTCGACACTGGTGTCCGGCGGAACGACGCTGGAGAGCCGGACCAGGTTGTAGTGGCCCAAGTCTACGGCGACGAGTGCGTGGTGGAAGGCAGACAGCGAGGTTCCACCGATGCCGGTGGCGCAGAGGACGGGGATCTGGTCACGGACGGCAGACGACATGATTCGGGCTCCGATTCGGCCTTCGCGGGGGGAGGTGGAGCGACGTCGACGTCGATGATCGTCGATCCTGCGACGAAGGTAACCGCGTTCCCGCCCGCCCGCAAGCCACGATCGACAAGGTCACACCGCGGGGTGGACCAACGTTCGTCAATCGGCTTCCGACGCCGTCGCCGCGGCGCCGGCGGTGTTCGGTCTGCTCCACGGCCCCTCGGCCTGTGCGAAGTCGCGACGGTGCTGCACCGAGCGTGGGGAAGGCAGCACGCGGACATCTTCGTGTAGACGTAGCCGTAGATCTGCCCCGAGCTCAGCCGGAAGGTCCCCGCGCTCCAGCCCCGGTCGCAGTTCGATCCGGGCGATGCCCGGGGGCCGAGTTGGTGTTCGCCCAGTTGCCGTACTCGGCGGCATGGGCGCCGCAGAGCCTGCGCATGTCGGTGGTACCGGCCGCCACCGGGCCCTGCTGGATCGTCTCTCCTGCCGCTGCTCGGCTCTCCTGTGCTCGGCTCTCCTGCCGCTGCACCGTCCGGGCCGGCACGCGAAAGCCCGCACACGCGAGGTGTCCGCGGGGGCTCAGTCGGGCTGCTGGGTTCCGTCGGGGCGCGGCGAGTCGTCTCGGTGCTGGACCTTGTCGACGGCCGCGGCGACTCCGGCCTGCACGACTGACGCGGCGACCGTACCGGCCTCGACCGTGCCCTCGCCGACGGTGTCGATCTCCGCCTCGGCGGCGGCCAGCTCCGTCTCGGTCTGCGCGGCGCGCTTACCGGCCCGACGCTTGAAGAACCAGGTGGTGCCCAGTCCTGCCACGACGGCCAGGACCAGTGCCATCCAGGAGAACTCCTTCAGATAGCGTTCGGCCTTCTCCCCCACCCACACGATGACGAATACCGTGCCGAAGGACCAGACCAGCCCACCGGCCGCATTCGCGACGAGGAAGCGGGGGTACGGCACCCTCAACGCCCCGGCGAGCGGCCCGGCGAGGATGCGCAGCAGCGCGATGAAGCGTCCGAAGAACACGGCCCAGACGCCCCACCGGGCGAACGTCTGCTCGGCGCGCAGCAGGTGCGGTGGACCGAGGTGGTTGGGGAACTTCTGGCCGAGCCGTTCCAGCAGTGGCCGCCCGCCGCGCCGGCCGATGGCGTACCCGATGGAGTCGCCGACGATCGCGCCGGTCGCCGCGCCGACCGCCACGTACCAGGGACTGAACGCGCCTGTCGCCGCGAGCAGCGACGCCGTGACCAGCGTCAGCTCGCCGGGCAGCGGAATGCCCATGCTCTCCAGGCCGATGATCAGCAGGACGACCGCGGCGACCGCCAACGGCGGCATGGCCGACAACCAACTGTTGACGATATCCACCGCCACCTCCTCGACGTGTCGCGATAGGCCCGCCGGTCACGTGGACGGGCCGTGGCACGCCGACCAGGTTGCCATACCGGCGCTTCAACACCACTCCCGTGGGTGAAACGCGACGCCCCGCTCGTCTCCGGCAGCTGACAGAGGGCCGAGGCGGCCGCGGTGATCAGAATGAAAGGAGGACGAGGAGGGAGCGAGCTGTTCGGCTACGACCGGAGCGCCGACGGCCTCCCCGGGTTCGGCAGCGCCGCCACGTTGCGGCACCACGTCACGCGACGGATGAGCACGACACCCCAGTCGTACCGGTAGACGTTCAAGACCCGCTCCGGCTGAGGCGTCTCCGGCCGGTGCGGTGGATGTCGCCGTCCGCGGCCACGCCCTGACGGGCACACGGCTACGTTCGACCGAAACGGCACCACCGTCCGCGTCCTGGGAGGGCCATCGTGGAATTGACCGGCACGCAGGCGAGGGCGCTACGGATGCGCAGCCTCCTGCTGGACGGCGGCGGCGACCGCCCGACCGGCGTCACCGGAGTCGTGTCCTGGTTCGGTGCGATGCAGGCGCAGGACTACGCGAGCGGGCTGTGGTCGCTCGGCGTACGGCTGCCCGGCAGCACGCTCGACGACGTACGGGCGGCGATGGAGCGGCGGGAGGCGATCCGGACGTGGCCGATGCGGGGCACCGTGCACCTGGTGCCGCCGCGGGACGCGCACTGGATGCTCGATCTGATGGGTGCCCGCGCGCTCGCCGGGGCGGCGGCGCGGCGGGGGACGATCGGGCTCACGCAGGAGCTCGCCGACCGCGGTGTCGACGCGCTCGGCGCGGCGCTCGCGGGCGGGAAGCGGCTCACCCGGGCCGAGTGCGTCCAGGTCCTCGTCGGCGCGGGGATCGAGACGCCGGGGCAGCAGGCGTACCACATGCTCTGGTACGCCAGCCAGCGTGGCGTCACCTGCATCGCCCCGAACGTCGGCACGGAGCAGACGTTCGTGCTGCTGGACGAGTGGGTACCGGATCCGTACCGGCCGGACCGGGATGAGGCCCTCGGGATCATCGCGCTGCGCTACTTCCGCGGGCACGGGCCCACCACCTGCAAGGACTTCGCGGGCTGGACCGGGCTCACCGCGGCCGACTGCAAGCGGGGCATCGTCGTCGCCGGGACCGCCCTGACGACGGTACAGGTCGACGGCGTCCAGATGTTCGCCCCGCCGGAGCTGCTGGACGCCGAGCCACGCGACAGCGGTGTGCTCGCCCTGCCCGCCTTCGACGAGTACCTGCTCGGCTTCAAGGACCGGTCGCTGATGCTGGACGCCCGGCATCAGCAGGCGATCATCCCGGGCGGCAACGGCGTCTTCCAGGCGACGATCGTGCGCGACGGCCGGGTCGTCGGTACCTGGAAACGGTCCCTGACGAAGAAGAACACCGTCGTGGACGTACGACCGCTGGTGACGTTGAGCGTCAAGGATCGCATGCGGGTCGAGGCGGCGTTCACACCGTACGCCCACTTCATGGGGCTGCCGCTGCTGCTGCGCTGGCCGTGAGCCGTCGGTCGGGCGCAGTTGCCCTACGACCGGTTGCCCTACGACCGGTTGCCCTACGACCGGTTGCCCTACGACCGGTTGCCCTACGACCGGTTGCTCAGTGCCAACGGGATGTCGGCGTCCAACGAGACGCTGCCGCTGCCGACCAGGATCCTCTCGATCTCGGCGCCGGCCAGTGGCCGGGCGAAGTGGAAGCCCTGGGCGAACTGGTATCCCATCTCGTGGAGTCGCTCGGCCTGGGCGGCGGTCTCCACCCCTTCCGCGATGGCGCGCAGTCCCAGCGCCTGGGCGATCCCGATGAGCGAGATCGCGATCGCTTCCTGCCTCGCGGTGCCGGTGACCCCGTCGATAAAGGACTTGTCGACCTTCAGTACGTCGACCGGGCAGCTACGCAGCAGGCCGAGTGACGAGTGCCCGGTGCCGAAATCGTCCAACGCGATGCTCACGCCGAGGGCGTGCACGGCTGTGACTGCTTCGACGGCCCGGCCACCGCCGAAGACCGCGGTCTCGGTGATCTCCACGGTCAGCCGGGCCGGGTCGAATCCCGTTTCGGCCAGCACAGAGGCAACGAGTTGCGGGAATCCGGGATCCAGCAACTGACGGGCCGACACATTGACCGCGATCCGGTCCGGCGCCCGCGCACCGAGCCGGCGCTGCCAGTCGGCGCCCCGCTCACACGCGGTCCGCAACACCCAGGCGCCGACCGGGACGATCAATCCCGTGCGCTCCGCGATCGGGATGAACCGGACGGGCGACACGGCCCCGTCCCGTGGGTGTTGCCATCGCACCAGGGCTTCGACGCCCACCACCCGGCCCGTCGATAGATCGACAACCGGCTGGTACAGCAGGTGCAACTCCTCACGGTCCAGCGCCTGACTCAGTTCGGCGGCCAGCTGCGCGTGTTCCTCCGTACGGGCTTCCAGCTCGGCGTCATAGTGCGCGTATCTGTTCTTCCCGCGCTCCTTGGCCGCGTACATGGCGATGTCGGCACGCCGAAGCAGGTCCGCGGCGTCCGCGTTTGCGGCATTGTCGGCCAGGCCGACGCTTGCCTGGATCAGCAGCTGATGTCCTGCCGCATCGAACGGCTTGGTCAACGTGGCCAGGACGCGTTCCGCCACCCGGCTGCTGCCGCCCGGGCTCATTCCGCTCAGCAGCACGGCGAACTCGTCACCGCCCAGTCGCGACACGGTGTCGCCGGGGTGGGCATTCTCCTGGAGGCGGGCGCTCACGGCGACCAGCAACGCGTCGCCGACCGTGTGGCCGAGCCGATCGTTCACGGTCTTGAAGTCGTCGAGGTCCACCAACGCGACGGCGACCGTGCCGGGCGGCCCCGCCTGCACCGCGGCCTCGGCGCGGGTTCGAAACCGTGACCGGTTCGCCAGTCCCGTCAACTCGTCGTGGGATGCTTGGTGACTCAGTTGATCCTGGTAACGGCGGTTGTCCTGGAAGGCGATCATCTGACGCGCGATCACCAGGCAGGTGATCACCACCGAGCCGACGATCATGACCCGGGTGGCGCCCTGGGTGTCGTTCGAGACCGTGATCAGAACCGCGTCCGTGCAGCCGATGGCGGCGTACGGCAGGAGGCTGAACGGCAACCCGCGTCGTCGGCGTCCGGCGGTGCGGGCCTTCCTCTCGGGCGCCCGACGTTGCACCTCCGCGGCGTAGACCACTCCGCCGAGCACCAGGGGAACGGTGAGCATCACGTTGTTCAGGTCCGGCCGCCCGGCCAGCAGGGGCGTACTTGCGCCGGTCACCACGCCGACCAGGACCGAGCAGGCCACCACCCGTATCGCTGCGGAGTCGATGCCGGTGAAACCCGTCAAACTGATCTTGATCGCCACCAGCATCCCGAGAAAGGCGAAGAGCACCGTGAGGAGCCACCAGGCCTGGCCACCAGCCTGTTTCCAGGTGCTCCCATACCACGTGAGCAGGCTCATCGCGACCAGCACGACGCCGATGTCGAGACCCACGGTGAACCACTCATGGCGGGATCGATGGCGTACGGGTAGCCGGATGATCCCCCACAACGCGACCAGCAGGGCGGCCAGCAACAGCGCGATGGAGACCGGGCCGAGACGCGCGGTGGGTGCCCGAGGGCCCAACTGCGTTTCGTACATCAGAGTGAACATGCAGATCACAAGCGCCGTCGAGGCGTACGCTGTGCAGCGCCACACCCGGCGAGCCGGCACGGGCATGCCGACGATGGACGCGACGCGCCGGGTGGCCACAACGGCGAGCAACGGCACGACCGGCGTCGGAATCCAGCCCAGCACCGGCGAACCGAAGGGCGCCACCAGGCGGAGCAGGAACCACGCCACCGAGACGGCGGCACAGGCGATGGTTAACCCGAGCAGGCCCGGACGGCGACGAACCAACGCCCAAGGCCGCCGCGTCCGGGTCCTGGAATCACCGCGCATGAACCGTGCCCTTACCGTTCGCCCGGGTCCACCTGACAGACCTCCTGTCGGCCGAAACGGCGAGGACCTGAGACAGTCGACCACCCAACTCGGATAGCCGAGGCACCCCGTGCCGGTCAGCCTCCTGAGCGGCTCAGGTCGCGCCTGGGGTCGAGGACTGTGGCGCCGGCGGGAACCGCGCGGTTCAGCGCAGATAGCTCACGGAGGACAGGTCGATCTCACGCATGCCCTGTACGACGAGCTTCGCCAGTTCGTTGGCGCCGGACACCGAGAAGTGGGTCTTGTCGTCAACGCCGTCGGTGGCCTTGGTCAGGTAGAGCCTGCCGGAGTCGGCCGGCCCGAGCGCTTCGACCAACGCCTTGCTCTTGGCCGTCAGATCGATCAGCTTGACCCCCTTCGCATGAGCGACCTCACGCATCGCGGCCGGCAGGTCGACCCCGAGTCCGTTGACCAGCATGCCGGTGCTGTTCAGGGTGGTTCCGGTGAACCATCGTCGTACTGGCGGTGTGACCAGGACCGGGACGCCGCCCTTAGCCTTGACCCCGTCCACCATCGCTGCGAGGTTGGCCTGGTAGGCCCCCTTGGTCACCTGCTTGTCGTTGTGCCCGAACTGGATCAGTACCAGATCGTTCGTCCTGATCCGGGATGTGATCGCGGGGAACATCGATCTGGTGTTGTAGAAGCTGCCGGACGTCTCGCCCGAGTCGGCGTAGTTCGCCACCGACAACCCCGGCTTGACGTACTGCGGGAGTTGCTGACCCCAGCCTGAGTACGGCGCATGGGGCTGATCACAGACGGTGGAGTCACCGGCCAGGTACATCACCATCGGCTCCGCGGCGACCACTTTGATCGAGCTGAGCTGTGGGGCGGCCCCACTGAACGTCAGGTCCAGCCCGTCGGAGCCGACCGGGTCGGTCGGGGCACCCTCGGGATGGCGGACGTTCACCGAGAAGCTGTACGTCTTGTACAGGCCCGCGGCCGAGGTGGCGGTTGGCAGCATGGTCCGGCGCTGCTCCCCTGTCACGCTGGTCACGGCGGCTTTGGTGGCCGACCCGAGCACGACGGTGACGTCGTAGTTACCGGGCGCCACGGCGTAGTGGCACGTGATCGGGGCCGTACCCGTACATTTCGCCCGGTCGGCGCGACTGGTGGGCGGCGCCGTCGCGGGCGGCGCCGGTACGGCGGAAGCCGTTACGGATGCGGACGCGGCGAGAGCGGCTACGCCCGCGCCGATCGTGATGACTCGCCACCATCGGCGGATGGGCATCGCGGGGCTCCCCAGGATGTTCGTGGAGTCGCGGCGGCGACCGCCGCGACGTCACGTCAAAATATCCAGGAACATCCATCGATGCAAAGGTTTCAATACAACCTGTGCCCCGCCGGTGCGCGAACCGCCCCCACCGCCTCATCCAGAGCGCGCCCGGCGGCAACCCGACAACGCATGAGCCTGGCCTGACGGGAGGGGCAGTCGCCCGCCCCTCCCGTCAGGAATACGGCATGGGGCGACTCAGCCGGGCGGGAAGCTTGCCAGCAGGCGCTCGTACTCGGCCTTGGTGACCGGAAGGACAGTGCCGTGCCGGGGGCTGGACGGCAGTGAGTAGTTCGCCACCGGCGTCCACTTCCCGGAAGCCAGGTCGGTCGTTTCGAACGGCACATAGCCGCGGCCGGAGAACTCGTCGAGGAACAGGTACCACCTGTCCCCGGTGTTGGACTTGAACACCAGCGGGCCCTCCCCGGCCCCCAACACACCGCTGCCGATGCATTTCTGGACGTCCCGGTAGGCGGTGTCGAGGACGGACGTCGCCCGCTGCTGCATGACGAACTTGCCGCACGGCGCGTTTTTCCCATCCCGGTTCCGCTCGTCCTTGGTGAAGCGGTAGTAGGCGTCGCCCTGCTTGATCATCGGGGAGTCGATGACCGAGTACCCCGGGTCGAACCACACCTTCGGCTCACTGAAGGTGTAGAAATCGCGGGTCGTCGCGTACATCATCCTGTTGTACGAGTTGCTCTTGTGCTCCGGATCATCCGCTCCGTAGAGCATCGAGGCCCAGAAGACCACGTACGCGCCGAGCTTGTCGTCATAGAACGCCTCCGGTGCCCACGTGTTGCCCGCCGTGTCCGGGGATACCTTGACGAGGCGCTGGTCGGTCCAGTTCACCAGATCGGTCGACTCCCAGACCATGATGGACTTGCTGCCCGTACGCTGCGACGCCCTCCAGTCCCCGTTGCCGAAGATCTTCAAGTCGGTGGCGATCTGGTAGAACTTGTCACCCTCCGGCGAGCGGATGATGAACGGGTCGCGTACCCCCCTCGTGCCCAGCGTGGAGGTGAGGACGGGCTTGCCGCGGTTGAGCTCCCGCCAGTGCAGAGGATCGTTGCCGTTGCTCAGGGCTGAGTGCAGCTGCTCGCCGTCCGCCGTACCCTCGCCGGTGAAGTAACTGAACACGTATCCGGCGAGGTCCTGCTTGGCCGGCAACGGCGGAACGTTGGCGACGAACGTGCGTGACGATTCCGCACCGTTCTTCCGGACCGTGGCGATGAGCACGACCGTGACACTGCCCGAACCGGGAGCCGGACGCCGCACCTCGCCGGTCGGCGAGACGACGGTCGGCCGATCGGACTTCCACGTGATCGTGGTTCCGTTCTCACCGGTCGCCGGCAGCGTGAGGTTGCCGCGCACGTCGCTGAGATTCGCAACGGTCAGAGCCGCCGCCGCCCGGTTGACGGTCTGCGAGTCGTCGAACTCGGCCCGGACGGTGACCGTGAAGGCCTTCGTCTCGTGGGCGCTTCCGCGGCTCAGGGTCGCGGTCAGGGTGGCTACGGCGTCGGGGCGACCTCGCGCCGGACGGGTCACCACGCCGTCGGCGGTGATGAGCGCGGGATTGCTGCTGGCCCATCTGATGCCCGATCCGTGAGGCCCGGCCTTGGGCGGCGTCAGGTTACCCGTGACGTCGTTCGTCGCGCCCAGGCTGAGCTCCGCCTTGTCCTTGGCGACGATCTCAGCGTTCGCCCGCGCGACATCGGGGTTCACCTTCTCCGCGAGCCGCGCCACATCGGCGCCGCTCAATGCCCGGTCGTAGACGCGGAAGTCGCGGATCTTTCCCTTGAACAGCTTGTCGTCGGCGTACACGGACCGGCCGATGTAGTTGGCGGTCGTCGTGCCGCCGCCGATCCCGCCAGGAGTATGGGTGATCGCGGTGTTCCGCCCGACCTCAGCGCCGTCCTCGTAGAGGACGCCGGTGTTGCCGCTGAGCGTGAACGTCAGATGCTTCCAGACCCCCCGAGGGAGGCCATGCCCCGGTGACGGCCGGGTGTTCTGCTCCGCCGACCAGTTCCCGGAAGAGATCACGCTGCGGTAGTCGTCACCCGTGGTGAACAGGTACCCGTTACCGTCGCGGCCGCTGGAGTTTCCGAGCCCGTAGATGAAGTACGGCGTCGGCTGCGCCGGGTCGACGTACACGTCGGTGGCCACCGTGATGGACGTCATGCCCTGCATGAGGTTGTTCGGCAGGGCGACGTAGGCACCGGCGCCGTCGAACGTCAGTCCGTCCTTGTCACCGCCCCAGGCGGCCGTACCGTTGACCTTGCCGTCCCGGCCGTGCCCGGATGAGTCGTGCGCCACGGTCCCCGATGTGTCGTCGAGCTCGTACCACAGTGCCAGTCCGTCGGCGATCTCGGCGGCGGACGCTTTCACGGCCTGGCTCAGAAACCCGCCGCCGAGGACGAGCACCGCCACCGACAGCCACACCAGGACACCCCGTCGCCGTTGCGACCTCCGGGTACAGATAGTGCTTAGTCTCAGGCCGTTCTTCATCGTTTCGTCCTCTGCTTCGTTGCATGGGATGCCCAGCGTTCACCTCACGCCCGGAGGCCACCGAATGCCGGGATGGGGTGGGCCGAGGATGTTGAAGTGTTCACGGCGTATCGGCTGTCGTCAACGCAGGTCGACCGTGTTGTATCGCCTCGAAGTCCGCGAGGCGGCTGCCGTATACAAGAATTAATGGGGCATTAAGAACCAGCTAAAGAAGCACAGCGCGTTCGACAGCGTTGTGTGACGTGCCGGTCGCCGGTCAGGTGCCGACATAGGCGGCGAGGTGCTCGCCGGTGAGCGTTGACTGGGCGGCGACCAGGTCGGCCGGTGTGCCCTCGAACACGATCCGGCCGCCGTCGTGGCCGGCGCCGGGCCCGAGGTCGATGATCCAGTCGGCGTGCGCCATGACCGCCTGGTGGTGCTCGATGACGATGACCGACTTGCCGGAGTCGACGAGCCGGTCGAGCAGGCCCAGCAGCTGCTCGACGTCGGCGAGGTGCAGGCCCGTGGTCGGCTCGTCGAGGACGTAGACGCCGCCGTTGGCGGCCATGTGGGTGGCCAGCTTGAGCCGCTGCCGCTCCCCGCCGGACAGGGTGGTCAGCGGCTGGCCGAGGTTGAGGTAGCCGAGCCCGACGTCGGCGAGCCGGTCGAGGATGGCGTGCGCGGCCGGTGTACGCGCCTCGCCTGCGCCGAAGAACTCCTCGGCCTCGGTCACCGACATCGCGAGCACGTCGCTGATGTTGCGGCCGCCGAGACGGTATTCCAGCACCGATGCCTGGAACCGCCTCCCCTCGCACTCCTCGCAGAGGGTGGCGACGCCAGCCATGATCGCCAGGTCGGTGTAGATGACCCCGGCGCCGTTGCACGTCGGGCAGGCGCCCTCGGAGTTGGAGCTGAACAGCGCCGGCTTCACGCCGTTGGCCTTCGCGAACGCCTTCCGGATCGGGTCGAGCAGTCCCGTGTACGTCGCCGGGTTGCTCCGTCGCGAGCCGCGGATTGCGCCCTGGTCCATCGACACGACACCCCGGCCGGCGGCTCCGGAACCGTTGACCAGCGACCCGTGCACGAGCGAGCTCTTGCCGGAGCCGGCGACGCCGGTGACGACGACGAGCACCCCGAGCGGGATGTCGACGTCGACGTCGACCAGGTTGTGCACCGTCGCGCCGCGGATCTCCAGCGTGCCGGTGGGCGTCCGCACCGTCTCCTTGAGGGTGGCCCGGTCGTCGAGATGGCGGCCGGTGAGCGTGCCGCTGGCCCGCAGCCCCTCGACGGTGCCCTCGAAACAGACGGTGCCACCCGCCGCGCCGGCGCCGGGTCCCAAGTCGACGACGTGGTCGGCGATCGCGATCGTCTCCGGCTTGTGCTCCACGACGAGCACCGTGTTGCACTTGTCCCGCAGCCGCAGGAGCAGCTTGTTCATCCGCTGGATGTCATGGGGGTGCAGACCGATGGTGGGCTCGTCGAAGACGTAGGTGACCTCCGTGAGCGAGGAGCCGAGGTGACGGATCATCTTGACGCGCTGCGCCTCGCCGCCCGACAGCGTGCCCGAGGGCCGGTCGAGCGAGAGGTAGCCCAGCCCGATCTCCACGAACGAGTCGAGCGCATGTTGCAGCTTGGCGAGCAGCGGCGCGACCGACGGCTCCGCGAGGCCGCCGAGCCATTCGGCCAGGTCGCTGATCTGCATCGCGCACGCATCGGCGATACTGATCCCCTTGATCTTGGAGGACCGGGCGGCGTCACTGAGCCGGGTGCCGCCGCATTCGGGACAGGCCGTGAAGGTGACCGCCCGGTCCACGAACGCCCGGATGTGTGGCTGCATCGCCTCCTTGTCCTTGGACAGGAACGACTTCTGGATTTTGGGGATCAGCCCCTCGTAGGTGAGGTTCACCCCCTCGACCTTCACCTTGGTCGGCTCCCGGTAGAGGAAGTCGTTCATCTCCTTCTTGGTGAACTTCCGGATCGGCTTGTTCGGGTCGAGGAAGCCCGACTCGGCGTAGATCCGCACGGTCCACCAGCTGTCCGACTTCCAGCCGGGGATGGTGAACGCACCCTCCGCGATCGACTTGGAGTCGTCGAAGAGCTGGCTGAGGTCGATGTCGGAGACCGTGCCCCGACCTTCGCAGCGCGGACACATGCCGCCGGTGACGCTGAACTCGCGACGTTCCTTCACGGTCCGTCCCGCGCGCTCCATGGTGACCGCACCCGCTCCACTAATCGAGGCGACGTTGAACGAGAACGCCTGGGGAGAGCCGATGTGTGGTATCCCCAGGCGGCTGAAGAGGATGCGCAGCATCGCGTTGGCATCGGTGGCGGTGCCGACCGTCGAACGGGGGTCGGCACCCAGCCGCTGCTGATCGACGATGATCGCGGTCGTCAGCCCTTCCAGTACGTCGACCTCAGGCCGCGCCAGCGTCGGCATGAAGCCCTGCACGAAAGCGCTGTACGTCTCATTGATCAGCCGTTGCGACTCCGCGGCGATCGTGCCGAACACCAGCGAGCTCTTTCCCGAGCCCGACACGCCGGTGAACACCGTCAGCCGGCGCTTCGGGATCTCGATGCTGACGTTCTTGAGGTTGTTCACGCGCGCGCCCTGCACGCGGATCAATTCGCGGATGTCGGCACCGTGCAACGCAGGCGGCTGCTTGTCCGTCCTCGTGGCCTTGCTCATCGTGTCTCCATCTGGTGGCTGGAGGCCGCCTTCGCGGTCTTGCGTCGGCGTCGCCTGGCTCGATCGGACCAGCGTCGAGCAGCACGTCTGATTCTCGTTCGGTTCGGCCCGCGGAGCGCCTGGGCTCGCCACGCGGACCGCCGCCTGCCGAGGCGTGAGGCCGGCCGTGGCCGTCGCGCACCACAGCTCCGGTCGGGCAGCTCGTTCACCTCTCGCCGGGCCCGGATGCGGGGCGGGGGTGCGAAACCATCGGTACGGCGTGGCCGGCACGCGGGCCGAAGCCGGTGCGGACGGCGAACCGTCACCCCGCTCCTACCGCAGCACGTCGGCTTCGAGGACCTCGGGGGCGGCAGCCGCTCACGGTCGCGCTGGGCGCCGCGCCGACGATACCCCGCAGGGCACTCCCGAGGGTACGAATCACCTGCTGCCGCCGTCGTGAGAGCTGCTCAGCGCAGCACCAGTGACCGGGAGCGATCGGCGACCAGGGCGACCGACGTGATCGCCGCGAGGATGTAGCCACCCGCACCCACGACCGCCACGAGTGTGCCAAGATTCGGCCTGCGTCAAAAGCAGTCTGAACCCGAGGCCAGGGGGCAGGATGGGCGATCCACCCGTCGCGGCACAGGCAGGCGCGGCCCGTGGGCCAAGCCGTCGCCCACCCGGGACGGCGCGCTGCCCGATGCCACGCTGGAAGGCGCCGCCGACGCGAGCCGCGTGGCCGCCGACGTCGCGACACTGGCGGCCGCCCCACGCGGCCGGCACCACCCGGCGCAGATGCATCGCGCCCAGTCGTACGTCACCGAACAGCTCACTACGGCCGGTTGGCAGGTGAGGTCGGTGCTGTTCACGCGCCGGTGGGTGCTCGGAGTGAGCGACGCGGGCGGGCGCTCCTCGTTCCTCCGCCGACTGCGCCTGTTCCCCCGGCTGACCGGCATCAATCTGCTCGCCGATCTGCCCGGCGCATCGGCCGGGCGACGCGTGCTGATCGTGGCGCACCTCGACTAGCGACGGTACGGCGCCGACGCCCTGAGACACCTCGACATGCCAGCCCGCCGGGGCGCGGAGCGGTGACGCGGCGCGGCCTTCCACCCCCCCGGGCGTGTAAAGCCGCGCCGCACGCGTCGACCCCCCCGGTGGCCCCAGCGGACCCACCGGGGGATAGGCCAGGCAGAAGT